>CP097899.1:1985000-2585000 GCA_023639215.1 Candidatus Pristimantibacillus lignocellulolyticus | reverse complement strand
CGATGGAGCTTCTAAATTGAAATTGCCAATCATCTTGAAGTGGTGATAGGATTTCCTTCTCATTATATGAATAACCATCTCGATAAATTAAATAATCAAGATATGAAAATACAATTCGTTCAACTCCAAAGCCACTCACGTTTTGGTAATCAGAATCAACAACCTTCTTATGACAATAGTTCTCTAACAAGGCAATAATGTCAGTTCCTTCGTTTTCTAACAAGTTAGATAAAATAACCGTAATCCAGTGCATTGTTTTAGGTGATGTATAAGTAATACGTAAACAAGATTGAAGCGTTCTTAGTTTCTTATTATCATTACCTTCATCCCCAAATGTACCAACGTATTTAGGTTTATCACTATTTTTCTTTTTATCACGATATTTTTCTAAACGTTGCAGGGACCATTTACCCGTTTCTTTATAATCCCTAGCAAACTCACGTTTTAACACATACTTGTCAAATAGCACCCGACACTTCAATAGGTGGAACAAGAAATCCTTGGCTTTTTCGGGTGTTGACCATGCCCAAGATAGATTATTAAGGAAGTGTTTGTCATCAAGGCTTGCATCTTCTTCTCCGAGTTTTCTCATGACAGCATTGACTTGTAGTAAGAAGTTTGGAAATGAAATAGTTGATTCAAAACGTTCATTCTCATCTTCCGATTGTGTGATTGTTATATTAAGCATTTTATTATCTCTCAAGATATCAATCAAAGATTTTTTATCTACTGATTTATCCACTATCGAAATTTCTCTTTTTATCGAATCAAAGCCCTTAATTGATTGACATAGACTGCTCCAGTTCTTAGTAAAGATATTTCTTCGCACATTCACATCAAAATTCATCTGAACATACGAATTCATATCAGAACATTTTTCCCAAATCAGCGATGCTATATTTTTGTCATGATCATTTTCCAGTACTTCCAACAACTTAGCTTTAGCGATTTCATGAAGTTCCAATTGCTCTCCACGGGTATTCATTATTTCAAAGTAATGGTTTAAATCAATGTTCTGCGGGACTTGGACCCGAATAAGAAAAACTCGATTCAACTTTTGAACAAAGCTACTTTTATCGATATTTTTATTCTTGAAGTAGTTATCAACGATTTGAAAACCATACAAGATTTCTGGTGATGATAATTCTTCAATTAAATCTGGATTACTGCTATCGCTGATATAAGAAAGGGTACGATTTGATTTTTCACGTGCCTCAAATCGCAATGCTTCTTTCGCAAATGCAAGCCCCAAATACTTCTCAAGAAGATATAAAGTTGTTAATCGCTGCTGCCCATCAATCACTTCGTAAACATTGTTATCTGTTTGATTGACAATCAAATTCCCTAAGAAGTAGTTTTTATTAGAATCATCAATAGAGCTTTCAATATCCTCAATCAATTGTTCTATTTGCGTTTCAGTCCAAGCATAATTACGTTGATAAATCGGCACAAGATAATTGATGTTTTCGAAAACATGTGATGCCGGTATTATTTTTAAATCACTAGTCATCTCCTACCACCCATTCCATTCACAAAGCAATTCATACACTGCTTTATATTTTTCTTGATTATTGTCATCAATATCTGGCTGTTTAAGTGCAAGCAACTTCAATCCTTCTGGATCCTCCATTTCGCTAATTGCCGAAAACATATCAATCCCAAAGTTTGCTCGTTCATGCAGACCTTTTGCATATTTATTGATAGTCTGCGGATACACCGCATTCATTGCCAATCGTAATGAATAACTCCATGAATAAAGTTGCTGCATCACAGATTGGGTTAAGCTCTCCAGACCAAACCTATCCGCAAAGAATAATAACGAGCATTCATACAACTGCTTAATGTAAATATCACCAGAACGCTTGCTTGGAATTTGATCATGGTCATGAAAGTGATTAATTTGTTTTTGTATTTTTTCTAATAATTTTCCGTAATTAAGAGTGTAATTAAAGAATCGTTTCCCAGCTATCAAGGGTTGTGTCAATTGAAATTGATTTAATAATTTTGAGGAAAGCAATTCATTACTACCATTAGTATTAAATTGTTCTACATATAGATTACTTGCTTTATGGTAAATTGCATAATTGTAGATATTTGCTCCCTTAATTCCTTTGAATGAATCTATCTTACTTGAAGAATAACCTAATCCTTCTTTCCCCTTATACCATTGAGTCAGCGGGTACAAATAGCTTTTAAATAAATCTTCTAAATTATCTTGGTTTATGTTTTCCCAGCTATTTATGATTTTCACTTTTTGGTTCTCATCTTCACTATTCATTTCTCGCAAATGGTATGATTTCAACAAATCATGTGGTTTTAACTCTTTGCCACGGGAATTTTGTGAATCAAAGAACTGAAAAGCTTCTTGCTCGCTATCTGTGACAATTTGAACTGCACTACAATGTTCGAGTAGATATTCTTTGTATTTGCTTTGTACATCTTCCGAAAGTTCATTTATCCGCTTAGATAAAATACTAAAATTAGTCACTATTGCATCATTAGATAGTTGACTATATTTTTCTCGTAACAGCCCCTGATCCTCATAACCTAAACAGTATAGAAGAATCGAAAGGGTTGTAAGTCGCTGTTGGCCATCCACAACGTTGTATCTTCCATTGTCCTTATGTAAAATTACAGAGCCAATCCTATATTCTTGTACACTTTCTTGATAAGCGTTAAAAGTATCAAGAAAAAGCGTATTTGTAGATTTCACACTCCAACTATATGGACGTTGATATGATGGTAAGGCTAACTTCATTTTAAGTAATTCATGAATCTTTTTTATTTTTAATTCATCTTGAAGTAGAGCCATCCTTAAATCCCCCCTAACTACTTCAAATCTCAATTATGTAATATTTACGCCCCTCGCTTAAGTTCTTCCAGATAAAATTATATCTACCTGATAGGGTAATGCAATCTTCATTTTTTCCTACACCTGTTGGTTTGAAAATACTACCATAAACTGAATGTTCTTCTCTGAAAAACCTATAAATGCCCTCATTGTTGCGGCCTTCATAGAAAGGCCTATTTGAGACAAGGGTAACAGTAGCTGTTTTAGTAAATCCCCGACTTTTAAGTTCTTCCATGAATTTAATATCCTTCACGAATGAATACATCTGCTCTGGATACTGGTCATTTAATGGACATTTTAGTTCAATAGCATACCTTTCAGATTTTTCTCCATTAAATATAGTAATATCAATTTCCTTTTTAATGGTTTTGGTGTCTGTTGTGAAATATGACACATTCCTTTCAAATTGAATCCGATACCCTGAAATTCTTTCACGCAGGAATATCCCCAGCTCATGCTGAAGGCTAAATTCATTATAAATTTCAACTGCATTAACCTGTACGTACAGGAAAAAGTCCTCTACCAATTCCCTTAAATCAAGCAAATCATTCACCTCTATCACATTTCTTCACTGCCATTCAAAAATTTTTGAACTGTTACTATTAATCTTTTTTCATAAAAAGTATTTATTCGTCGTTTTTATGTTAAGTAATTCTTCTTTGTCTTTTTCTGTTAACAAATCATCCGGATGTTTACTAGAATCCTGAATCCAATTTGCCTTATCCATAGCCCATTTATATTCATCTGTTGTTTCATCCAGCTCGGCAGAAATGTATTCCTTTATTAGTTTCGAGTAAAAATAGTTTATTGAGTTAGCCAGCAAATCCTCAGTTTTTTTACGCTCTTTTTCTCTCCGTTCTCTAAGTAATTCCCTCTCCCGTTCTTCTATCAATCTTTTTTCTTCCTCTAGGATATGTGCCTTTTCTTCTTCATCCATAATTAGCGGAAGCGAAAATATGTATAAGAACACCTTTCTTAATAAATCTTCAGATGTCATAGTTTGCGTTTGTTTTATTAATTTTTCATGCTTGCCCCATTTACGCCAAGACAACTTATAACCTACTTCAACATTTATTTTTCCTATTGTTACATATTTAAATGTGTTGTAACGTGAATAGTCTTTATCCTCTGGGGATAATGTGACTTTTTTACAAGGGAGTCTAAATTTCAAACTGAGTGTATACTTTTTATACAATACTTGTATTTCATCATATTTACTAACGATTTTTGCTCCAGCCATTTCAAGCGCTTTAAATAAGCTATCAATGAAAGGTAAAACTTCTGAGTGATGGAGGTTAAATTTAGTGATTACAGCAATATTAGCAACAATAATTTTTTTAGCAACACTTATTCTCGTTATCTGGCAGCCAAAAGGATTAAATATTGGTTGGAGTGCATGTGGCGGGGCTATTTTAGCTTTATTATTAGGTGTAGTTGGATTTAATGATGTACTTGAAGTGATCGGAATTACCTGGAATGCGACATTATCATTTGTAGCAATCATTCTTATTTCACTGATTTTAGACGAGATTGGGTTATTTGAATGGGCAGCACTACATATGGCCAGAGCTGCTAAGGGAAATGGAATTAAAATGTTTGTCTATATTAGCATTTTAGGAGCCATCGTCGCTGCACTATTTGCAAATGATGGAGCTGCCTTAATTTTGACGCCAATTGTTTTAGCAATGGTTCGTAATTTGAAATTTAAAGAAAAGATGATCTTTCCATTTATTATGGCGAGTGGATTTATTGCAGATACGACATCTTTACCATTCGTAGTAAGTAACTTAGTTAACATTGTATCTGCAGATTTCTTTAACATTGGATTTGTAGAGTATGCTTCAAAAATGATTATTACTAACCTTTTCTCAATAGTAGCAACGATTACGGTCTTATTAATTTATTTTAGAAATAATATACCAAACACGTATGACTTATCTAAATTAAGAAAACCTGTAGAAGCAATTAAGGACTTTAAAATGTTTCGACTTTCTTGGTATGTTCTTGGGATATTACTGATTGGTTACTTTTCTAGCGAATTCACTCATATCCCTGTTTCACTTGTTGCAGGGGTCGTTGCCATCTTCTTTTTATTAATGGCAAGAAGGAGTAATGCAGTTAATACAAAAACAGTTGTAAAAGGTGCACCGTGGAATATTGTATTTTTCTCGATTGGGATGTATGTGGTCGTAAATGGTTTAGGAAATGCTTGGCTAACTGAATCGTTAGCTAGCGTTATCCAATCAACTGCTGAACAAGGTTTATTTGTTGCCACGATAAGTATGAGCTTTATAGCGGCTTTCTTATCATCTTTGATGAATAATATGCCAACTGTGATGATTGATGCCTTGGCTATTGCTGAAACCAACACATCTGGTACTATTCGGGAAGCTCTTATTTATGCAAATGTAATTGGGTCTGACTTAGGTCCGAAAATCACACCAATCGGATCGTTAGCTACTTTAGTATGGCTCCATGTTTTATCTCTAAAGGGAGTCAAAATTTCATGGGGAACCTATTTCAAAACAGGTATTGTTTTAACGATCCCAATTCTACTTATTACCTTAATAGGTCTATACTTTTCTTTATTAATTAACTAAAAGGAGATATACATCATGTCTAAAAAAACAATTTACTTTTTATGTACTGGAAACTCTTGCAGAAGCCAAATGGCAGAAGGCTGGGCTAAAAAAAATCTAGGTGCTGAATGGGAAGTCAAAAGTGCCGGAATTGAAGCGCATGGGTTAAATCCAAATGCTGTTAAAGCAATGAGTGAAGTAGATATTGATATTTCCAATCAAACATCAGATATAATTGATCCTGAAATCTTAAATAATGCTGATTTGGTAGTTACATTATGTGGAGATGCTGCGGATAAATGCCCAATCACACCGCCGCATGTTAAACGTGAACACTGGGGATTCGATGATCCGGCTGGAAAAGAGTGGTCTGAATTTCAGCGTGTTCGTGACGAAATTGGTGAACGAATCAAGCAATTTGGTGAAACAGGGAAATAAAAAGCACTATGCATAAAACAAATATATAAGGAAACCACCTGAAGTTATTTAATAATGCCCATTCCACAATTTAACACATTTACAAAAAAAAAACGAGATAGCACGTACTAATCATAAAATAAGTGCTATCCCGTTTTCATTATTTAAAATTTGAAGGTCTTTTATCTTCTTACCACACGATAATCCGAATACTAATTCATTTAATCTTTTTGATAAAACTGACATTCATAGCCATCAGCGCTAAGTAACAGACCATTTGCCCAGCTTGGTGTTCTAGCCACCTGTTCACAGATAGCAGAAAGTGACATATTCATATCCGCCTCGATGATAATTTTATCATGAACATGAGCTACAATAGAACAATCCTTTAATGTCTGCATGGCATGACATAAAATATCACGGCTGATTGCTTGAACAATATTCTCGACAAATTTTGGCCCATAACTTTCAATTCTTTCCCATTTCTTCGTCCCACCGATACCTTCATAAGTAACCGACTCACCATCGAACACATTCACCCCCATACGAGGTTTCACATAGGCAAGCCGTCTGCCAGAAGGAAGAACAATAAAGAGCATCCCACTTTGATATCTGAATTTAATACCATGTGTCTCTGTGGGAGTTTTCTGCTTAACACAGGTTTTTACTGCACGGTCAACATCCCACCATAGTTTTGTAATATTGGGATTGGATTGTCGCCAAGCGGTTACAAGCGGCTGCAACTCATCTTCTTTAATCCCCATCTCCAAAGCACCCATTGATTTTAAAGCTCCAACAGAACCGCCGTAACCAAGGGCAAGCTCTGCAATTTTCCCTTTTTGACGGAGATGTCCATTCACACCGTGTTTTTCAACAGGTACATTAAACATCTGAGAGGCACTGGCACAGTAAATGTCCCCACCCTTTTGGGAAACTTCTGTTCTCCATTTTTCACCCGCAAGCCAGGCAATGACACGAGCCTCAATGGCTGAAAAGTCTGCAACGATGAATTTCATTCCATCACGGGGTATGAAAGCAGTACGAATAAGTTCGGATAAGACCTCTGGTACAGAATCGTAGAGCAGCATAAGGGCATCAAAGTTTCCGCTACGAACTAAAGCACGTGCCTGTTCCAAATCGGGCATATGGTTTTGAGGGAGATTTTGTAATTGAATTAATCTGCCAGAAAATCTGCCGGTTCTATTTGCTCCATAAAACTGAAACATCCCTCTGGCACGGCTGTCATGACATACCGCATTTTCCATTGCTGTGTATTTCTTCACCGATGATTTTGCAAGCTGCTGACGAAGTTCTAAAACATTGCCTAGTGGTTCAGGTGCTGTCTTTAACATCTCTGCAACTGCTTTTTTACCAAGGGTGTCTGTTTCTAACCCATTCTCGGAAAGCCAACCTTTCATTTGTTGCACCGAATTTGGATTCTCTAGATTGGTCATGTCCTGCATAAGGGCAGTTAGCTTTTCACGAGTATGTTTATCTATAGCGACAGCCTGTTTGACAAAAGTCATATCAATGGCAATGCCACGATCATTGATCTCCTGGTCGAGATGATATTCCGCCCATATATTCTCCGGTATCTGGAACTTGGATAATCTCTGCTGTATGGACATTTCGGCTTCCACGTCACGGAGGTTATATGCCTTAAAACGCTCCCATTTATCCGAGTCATGTTCAGGCAGATTACGCACTCGACCGCCATTTGACTTTGTAGGAGAGCAAGGTGTACAGAAGTATCTGATAAGATCTTTACCCCCAATTAGCTTTTGTCTTTCCAACCCTAAAACAGCACCAACACCCTCTAAAGAAAGAGGTAGTCCCATATATGCTGACCATATCATGGAGCATTTCCATGATGCAGGGTCAAGATATTCAGTAAGGTTAAACCATTTTGATAGACAGACACGCTCGAACATCGCATTAAAAGCCCACTTGGTAACGGAATCATCCATGAGGGCATTGATAATTTCCTCCGGTATTTCCTCTCCACATGCAAGATCAACAACCTGTACTTCGCCATGATCAACGGAATATCCAAATAGCAGAATTTCAAAATCATCACTCTCGACATAACGGTAAACTCCGCACTTTTGAAGATTGACACTTGAAAACGTCTCTATATCAACAGAAATAGAATTCATATATTGTCGTCCTTTCCAATACAGACAAGATGGCAGAAGAACATCCTCCGCCACCTCGCTTGGTTAGTTATTCGGCTGTTATGCCAAGAAATCATCATCTTCAACAGTGGTGAAATCATCCGCAGCATTGGTTCTGCCGCCCAAAGGCTCTCCGTCCCTTACCTTCTGTATATTGCCAAGTCCGCAAGCCACACCCTTATTGCCGTTAGAATTGAAAGCATAGAAATTTAGAGACACTCTGGCATAGCAACCGCTGTAAACCTCGTTACGATCCAGGATAGGTCTGACCGCTTTGTCTACAATCTGAGGTGGAGTATTGCTGTTGGCATTTACAAAATAATGACCTTTATAAGCCTCATCATCACGTTCTACATCACCATCTCTAAGTGGCAGTTTGATGGCAGCCTTATTTGGTTTCTTACCACCGAACTTAGCGATGCCCTCTTCAATAGCTGCATCTACTGCTGCATTGATTGCATTGATGGTTTCCTTGTCTGTCTTTGGAATCAATACCGATACACTGTACTTTTCCGCTCCGCCATTAATGGATACCGGTTCCCATCCGTGAAAGTAGCTGAGACGTATTTTCATACTTGTAACAACCTTCGTTCTATTTTGATTATTCATTTTCCAATTCCTCCATAACTTCATTAAATTCGTTTTTTACGTTTGATAGTTTCATAGCTTGCCGCTTATCTGAAAGTGGAACCAGCGTCGGCTTTCCTGGCGGCTTATGTATGAGACCACCAAGGATTTCTTCAAATTTTGTCTTGCCCATCAGCTTCTGCATTTCTGTAAGGGTAATGAGACTCTGACGGTAAATATCCTTATATCCGTTTGCCTTGGCTACTTCAGCCACAGCACCTTCATCCTTATATTTGCGAATAGATCGACCCTGAACTATCTTAAATCCTTGCCACTCCTTACCGTGATTGACTGCAGCATCCGTAGCATAGGCCATGATTTCATTTGCCCACCTCGTAAGGTCGGTTAGTTTAGATAGAACTTCCTCAATTTCTGAGTCCGTAAGTAGGGGCGGCAATTTAAACTCCAATTGTGCTAGTTTCAGTTTTTCCTCAGCCCTTGCACGACATTTAACAGCCGCTCGGCAAAAAGTACACCACTCACCCGGAAGATATTCACCTTCGCCATCATAGGCCTTCTTCGCCTTTGGTATCAGTTCATTTTCTGCCCAGTCTTTTAGCTCATCTACTGGGATTGTCCATGTGCTGACATTCTCTCTACGCGGTTGGAATATAGTCATGGAAACCTCCTCGATGTCATACAGGCTATCGTAGATTTCCAAAGCTCCAAGTGCGTACAATTTCATCTGAGGATTATCCACCACATCTACCAACACACCCAAGCCATACTTGAAATCAATAATATGGAGTTTTTTATCTGCAATGATGATGCAGTCACCTGTTCCGAACCCATGTGGTACATAGCGGGAAAAATCAAGACGTTGTTCAATAAGTACTAACGGGTCCGTACAGCTTTGCTTCGCCAATTCAAGCTGTTCCATTACAAATTCCACATAGGCATCGCTGTGTTCTTCCATCTCGTCGGTGTTATAAGGCGAAACAGGACGCTTGTTTCTTATATGAAGTGCTTTTTTAAGTTTATGTTCGCAAAGATTGTGTGCAGCAGTGCCTTCTGCCGCTGCATTGGATTCTTTATTTGCGAACTCCAGTTCCAATCTTGCAGATGGAAGGCAGTTCAACCACCTATGCGACCCTGATGCAGAAAGTACTGCATGATCACTCATTGCCAAGTACCTCCGCATCTTTTAGCATATCTGCATAATGTTTTGGGACAACTTCGCTTAACTTAGAGCCTCCGTATTTTTCAATAATCTCCCTCACTTGGGCAGTAAGGCCAGCTTGACTCTTTTCAGCGAGTTTCGCTCTGACTTCCTCTAACGTAATTTCCTTCTTCTTTTGCTTTTCCGTTTTCTTCGGCTCAGACTCTTTTGTAGATGTAGTCGGCTCTTCTTTTTTGACAGGTTCATTACCCGCCATTACTTCTGCAACCGCTTGTATGCTGTCTGCCAAGGAACGCATATCAGAAACCACATCAAGGAGTAGTTTGATTTTGCTCATGGTTTAATCCCCCCTCCTTAATCTCACTGATGGCGAGTTCCTGTACCGTGTAACCCGGAACAAGGATAGTCAGTTTCTGCTTATCACCAAGTAAGAAACGAAGGAAACGTTCCCTTATAGTGACATTACGGCAAGTGACAATCCCGCCAGACTGTGGAGTTTTTGAAACACTGATTTTCAAATTGTGTTGCATTTGGTTCACCTCTTTCCGAGAGCCTTTATGTGCAACCCTCTACCTATTAGCCGTGGCAAGAGGGGAAAGTTGAGGAATTCGGAAAAACTTTTTTCAAATTTTTCTTAGCGGTAGCCAAGCGATGTGAAATAGCACTTTTACTTACACCTACACTTTTTGCATAGTCAGTCATTGACATGCCATCAAGATATACAGCAATAAAGGGTTCTGAATGTTTTGGCTTAAGAATGCTACGAATAATCTCACAGCAATATTCATACTCTTCTTTTTTCTCACGAGCCCTTTTATCTAATTTGTCAGGAAAATAGTCCATATGATCGGTATCATCCTTGGCTTCAGCATCCTTACGAAATGGCTTCTTTGGCATCCCTCTGTTTCTATCAAACTTGTGCAAATTGTTATACTCAGGTTTGTTGAAACGCTCGTCCATAATCTCCTGTGGCAAACGGCGGGCCACCGTTTCTTTATCCTCGGCAGTAGATAGCCTGTCCTCATAATCTGCATCAATCATTAATGTGAAGTCCTCGTCCGGTACCTCTAAATTTGTTAGCTTGTCATTATAGCGAATTGTAATTTTCATTTTGCATCCTCTCCGCCGGACTGCAATGGCGGCAAAGGACACAAAAATAGGTCTGTGCAGAAGTACACAGACCCTTTGTCCTGAAAATGAGCGCAACAAGGTAAGGTACTTCTATTGCATCACACAACAATCCTGATGGATTAGTGCGAAACAATATGTATCCTTTGCCTTATTGCAAATCAGGCATTTGATATTTTTTTGTAATTTCATTTTATAATTTCTAGATTTTTTGCCCGTTGAATAAAGTTCATCATCAAAAAGCCTTAATAACGGACAATCTTTATTTCTTAACTTTGAAAATCCACTAATTTTGCAAGATCACTTTCATGCAAATAGTGTTTTTGAGACAAAAAAATAAGGAACAGTACATATTTTCATATACACTGTTCCTTATTTAAGAATAAAAGTCGCTTTTATAACTAACGACAAATAAATATCCGATGAATTAAGTTCATCAAAAAATTTCAAAAAAAAAAGACCAGACATATAATCCGGTCTAATCAGTAAAATATCGACTTATAACGGCGGCTGATGAATAAGATAGTCTAAACTTTGTTCTTTAAGTTCATCATACACGTCCCCATAATCAGTAGCCCATTTAAGATGTAACAACATATCATAAGTTTCATTATCCGTACCTATTTTACCAGGCGAAGTCATACTTAAACCTAGATCTGCTAATTGCAGCATTCGATCACTTACCCTAAATGGAATATGAATTCCGAGACAAGCAGAAATAACATTTAGCTTGGTAAGGTTTTCGCCTTTTTTCATATTACTGATGGTTCTGATGTCCAAGCCGGTTATACTTTTCAACAATCTACCCGAGTAATTGCAAATATGTTTACCCATAAGCTTTGTCAATGCATCTCCAAACTCTGATTCCCCGATAGCTTTCAGCATTTCTTTAGACATTTCATTTACTAGTCCATATTGATTAAGTAATTCTTCACTTATCTCATCATAATAATTGAATGCCACATCTGCTTTCGCTGCGGGAAGTTTCACATAGTGCAATTTCCCGTCATTTTCATCCACAATGAATTGAAGGAAACATTCTTCCTCATGGGCTTTTGCATATTCTGTTAATTCAAGGTGACCATCGTCAGTTCGTTGAATATATTGATAAGATGCCAGACAAACCTTATTTTCCACAAAGGCAAAGCAATCAGTTTTTACTATGCTTTCTACTGCTTTACTTTCAGAATACCAGTTGGTTAGCATTTCACTTTTTACTGTCGAAACTGTCCTTTTTCCAACATAATCATTTTCTGTAAGAGCGACACCAATATTTTGTACATCTGATTTTGTCTCTTTAACCTTTGGCTGCGTATACATATCTTCGTCATTCACATATAGAAATGGATCTTGACCTCCACTTAACAAGAAAGAACGAAGATATTTCTCACTATATAATGCTAACCTAAGTTCAACATACTCATTTCGGAGAACAAGCTTAAAAAACTTTCTGGCTTTAGTTTTATTCACCGAATTTTTAAGTTCCGTAAATTTACCATAATTATCAAGGGTGCTACTATTAACTTTTCTCTCCAACAGTTCACGAAGAAGATTAAAGCTACAACCAAGTCGCCTAACTACACGATTAATTCTGGCATATTCATCTGCCTTCATGTAATCTGCAATATACTGCCTGAAGGTTTTTCCAGGAACTAAACCTGCTTTTCCATTCTCTACAGCATGTACAAATCGTTCAGCGTAGCGTTGTTCCTCTTGGGACAACATGGAAAATGATCTATGTAGTTCTTTTAATGCCGCAGCCACAATTTCGGGATCGGTATCGCCCTTTATCAATGTGACATACTTATCGAAATTGGAATTCATATAGTTAGCGTCAATTTTCCCAGTATCATATTCAGTGATATGAATATCCACCTCGTATGGAACATCTCCGCCTCGGCCTCCGCCACCGCCTCTAGAAAGTTCTTTGTATCGGGCAAGGAGGGTCAAAAATGTCATCTCATCAAGTGCTACTTCAATAGCATCCTCAACCTGATTCTCGTCTGGATAAAATTTTCTAGACCATACAAATCCCTGAATCAATGCAGCCTCCAAATGCGTTACAAACAATTTGAAGTCTTTAGCAAATTTTGCTATTGTAGCTGAATCCTCTGGTAACTTTTCAAAGCTCTCAATATTAGCATTTTTGAAGAGCTGATCAATACCCAAAAACAGAGTATTCATATGTCTGAGGTTGTTTGGGAGCTTGTCTACAAAAAGTCCAGAAGGAACATCTCCTGAATAAGCTTTAACCGCTGCTTCAATATTTTTCTCCATAGTGTTAGGACGGCGGTAGTATTTTATAATTCCGAAAGGTTTCTCTGCCATATCATAGAGACGGTTGGTTCTAGAAAATGCCTGGATAAGATTTTCGTATTCCATAACTTTATCTAGGTATAACGTATTAACCCACTTAGAATCAAATCCAGTTAGCATTTGATTTACAACAATCAAAATGTCAATTTGCTCATCTTTGCCCAAGCGTTCATAAGGCTTTTTATGTGACATGCGCAAACTAACATCTTTACGAAATTTATCGTAAGAAGCAAAGGTGAAAGATTGAGAGAACTTACTGTTATAGGCATCCAACATTTCTACAATGCCGTCTTCCTTATCAAGAGAGCCCCCACCCTCGTTATCAATAGACGGATCGAACATAGCCGTAATCGTTAGTTCCGGCATTTCCTTTACCATCAGACGATAGTACTCTACTGCTTCTGGAATACTGCTGGTTGCAAAAATAGCATGAAATTGTCTGTCTCGGCTGTAAAGGGGCCATTTCTTTTTAATATCAGTAATAATTCCCATCTTATATTCAGGTGTTTGATACTGCTCGTTTGGAATGTAATCCTCTATACCACTAATCCATTTACCATTAACAAGCTCTCCGTACATTTTCACCTGTGATGAATCCATATATTTGAGAAACATTTTCTTCTTTTTTGGGTCGCTCATGGCTTCCTGCTGAGAAGATGCTTTTGCTTTTTCCTTTGCAATTTGTTCCCTCAAATCATTGTCATCATAGATACGAACAAGGTATGGATCAAAGCCAAGCACATTCTTATCTCTAATTCCATCTCCTAATGTATATCTATGGATTTCATCGCCAAAAATAGTAGGTGTGGTGCTGTCTTTCTTGGCATTTAAATCCTGAATTGGTGTTCCGGTGAAACCAAAAATAATAGCGTTCTTAAAAGTATTCTTGATATTAATTAGCATATCTCCAAATGTAGAACGATGGCATTCGTCAATAATGATCACCATACGTTTTCTCTGTATAGCTTTGAGATCTGCTTCATTTAGACCAATATCCTCTGCAGTAATATTGCTAAGTTTTTGAATAGAGGTAACAATTAGTGTATTATCAAGATCATCACTTTTTAATTTAGAAGTCAGAATTGTGGTGTTTTCAGTTGCCTGTACTGACTCACTTTCAGATGCGAAAGAACGGTACTCTTTTAAGGATTGAATACCTAGCTCTTTACGGTCAACCAAGAATACCACCTTCTCAGCATCATGGTTGCTGGCGATCAACTGAGCCGCCTTAAAACTGGTCAGTGTTTTACCACTGCCCGTTGTATGCCAAATGTGGCCTCCCAGCTGATTACCATCACCCCAGTGGCTTTTCTTCTCCGCAACAATGTTAGCAATGCCAACAGCAGCATAATACTGATAGCTACGCATTACCTTAAGAATTCCATCACCGGTATCTGCGATAGTATAGAAACCAATTAACGTATGTGCCATGGGTATAGACAAAAACCTATATACGAAAGTATGCCAATCATTGATGGGGTTATTATTAAAGTCAGCCCAATGGAAGTAGAATGCCTTATTAAAAACACCATCTTCACCTGGATTGGCAAAATAAACTGATTCCTTTGGCTGCATTGCCACAAAAATCTGAACCATAGAGAAGATTCCACGGAATACGCCTTCATGAGAATATTTCTCTATCTGGTTATATGCTTCGCTGACCGGGATACCACTACGCTTTAGCTCTAGGTGGATTACTGGCATACCGTTGATAAGCAACATAAGATCCCCGCGTCTATTGTTAAGAATGGGAGACTTAGTCTTGAATTGTGGCTGCTGCACAATTTGATAACGGCTTTGACCTAAGGCAATTTCTTGGCGGTCATAAATTTTCAAACTAACTTCTTTACCAAGATGAAGTTGATCTTCGGGGTTATCGCGAGTGATCGAAATACTTCTACCGTTGATAAATTCATTCAGGCGAAGAGGTGACTGCAAAGCCTTTACCTGGTTTATAATCTGATCCATTTCACCTACAGTCAGAGGACAATCATTTAAACGTGTATTCTGCTTGTTATTATTGAAAAGAATATCTGCCCAGTTTTGAATCAAATCTTTTTCGGTAGGATATCGTATAATATCCGGTTCCCAACCATATTCAATCAGGGCTTTAATGACGGCGTCTTCAAAGTCTTTTTCTTCTGTATATATAATTTCAGACATATCAATCACCTCCTTGATTTACACAAACATTTTTTCTAAACAACTAGCCTTGATATTTTTTAGCTTTTCAAGCTTACGCTGTTGAAGGGTGATAAGATTGTCGAGATGCTTGAGAACGGCAGCGATTTGATCCTGTTCTTTTTCCGTCGGAAGCAAAAGCTCAAATCTACAAAGGCTTTTGTAATATAACCTTGTCCGAGTTCCCCCCATTTTTTGCTCTCTACAAAAAGCTCTGAATTCTGGGCTAGAATTCAAGTACTGAATGATTGCAAACAGATTATTATCCTTTGAAGCTGTAAAAACGGGATATTCACGGCTTACAAGTCCATTTTCAACAATTTCATTGATATTAAAATGAAAAATATCATCGTCACTCATATGCCGATATGTACAAGCCGCCATTGGTACAATGCTAAATAACGTTTCTTGGTTATCCGTAGAAGTATTATCACGGTATTCATTTTGCATCATCAGCCCACGTCTTGAGGATGTAAGCAACGGAAATCCCGATTGAAGCGTGGTATATTGCTCCAATTCTTCTGTTACTTCTCCAACCTTACGCCGTTCCCAATGTTCGGTAAATCCCTTAAATCGAATTTCAGGGACATTCATTCCTTTTTTAGGGAACATTTTTTCCAACATGGCTTTTTTTACAGTCAGCAACTTATCATACTCTTTCTGACGTAGGGTGATAAGAGTATCGAGGTAGGAGAAATATGCGGCTATTTCCTTTTGCTCCATAATATCTTTAGCAAGATTTATTTCTATTTCACTCAAAGCAGGATATTTCAAATTCCAGGTATCAGAGGTTATTCCCTGAGAATTAATTTGAAAAGTATGGATCATATCCAGGTTCTTAAAAAGATATGAAACACATTTCGAATCAACTTTTTCATTTGGTGAAAGCACCGTATATGCTGGGCTTACAATACCCTCATAAGGTGAATAACCACTTGCACCTTGCCACATCCTCATAGAATTGTAAGCTATATCTCCAACACATACTTTTTTGTATTTTGACTTATCTTCATTAGAACTGTCGTGGCGACCAAGTTCGGAAAATTTCTTTATACCATCATTTATTGTAACTGAAATCAGCTCACCGTCTGGCATATTTTCGGTGCGTTCTCTAAAGCACTCACCAAGCTTACGCTGTTCCCAAACATCATTGTATTCAGAAAATCTAATTCTAGGTGTTAATTTTTCTTCGCCCATACTTAAACCTCCAAACTCTTTCTAAATTCCGCTAAACCTTCCATATCAGGTGCACTTCCACTAAGATCACCAAGCATCTTATGCAAGGATTCGCTAATATCAATTATGCCTTTTTCAATATCAGCAAATGTAGTGGCGTACTTATTCTGCAATGTGATGATTTTTGAAATCATCTGATTAATCATGTCTTCTGGCAACTGGAATATTCCACTTACAAGCGGTTCAATCCATTTTAAATTCAAAAGTCTCAATGCAGTATCTTCATCCATATGTTCAATGGTCTCTTTTGTTTTTAGATGGAGTTCATCCTTTTTGATTCGAAGTTCACGCTTGCTCTGTGTTTCTTCTTCCATCAACATAAGCACTTGCTTCATCTTTGCATCAAAAGAGTCTTCAGGGAAATCGTACTCCATCTGCAATTGCGAAATGCGACTGTTAATAGCGGGTTTGCCATAAGTGCCATCTTTATTTGTATTCATCTCATCCCACGCAACTGCATCATTTGCAGCTATATAATCCAACTTATCCTTCTTTTTGGAAATCAATAGATATTTTTGAAGAGCTGCAATTTCCGGACTATCTACATCCTTTAATGCCTCTGCTACAAAAGTTTTGACTTCCTTCGCAACAAAAGAATCCTTTTCTTCAGTCACTATGCTTCCTTCCAGTTCGTCATCTTCCAATGACTCTAAAACTTCAGTATAAATAGAAGCAATTTCACGCAATCGATTTTCAAGAACGATAATCTCATTCAGTTCATCTGTATGTATTTCTTTCTGCACCAATTCAAAAGGAAGAATACGACCTTTCCAGCCTTCCTGTACTTCTGGCACTTCGTCATCGTCATCTGATTTCTTTTTAATAACCATATTGGGGTCAACGTGGAAAATTGCTTCAAACCCTTCACTCTGAATCATTTCCAAATCAACCGTAATAACGTCCCAATTATCCGATAAGATTTGGTAGGCTTTATATTTATCCAAGAGTTTGACCTTTGAAATGCGATTAAAAATCTCTTGACGCACTTCATCCTTTTTGCCTCGCGCATTTACATCTAAAATATCTTCGATGAGAGAATCATGCAAGGATTTATAAAAACCATCAAAACTCGCAGCAAAAGCCTGTCTGTATTCTTCGATGGAAGGAACCTCTAGTGTGACAGCTTGGATGTCCTCGTGTGGAATCATTAAATAACCTTCAGACATCTCTTTGAATAGCGCATCAAAAAGACCAGGGAATGTATCCCAATACTCCTTAAGTAATGTGGCTTCGTGCATCGGAATGCCCCCAAACATAGTTGCCCGAATATCCCAAGTTTCTGGTTCATCAGAAGAATCCACATATCTAGGAATATTTAGGTTATATTCATTTTCACGAATCTTCTTTTTGGTCACAAGAGCTGCATATTTTTCAATAGGCTTTCTAAGTCTCACAGCATCTGCAATCTTTTTAATATCACAGGCACGAAGTTTGTTATTTTTTCCTGCTTTTTCAAATCCTTTTGAAGCGTCAATAATCAACACATCAGAATCCTTACGTGTTCTTTTCAACACCATAACAATCGTAGGAATAGATGTTCCAAAGAATATGTTTCCAGGCAAACCGATGATGGCCTCAATGTGATTTCTTTCGATAAGCGTTTCTCTGATTTTACCTTCTTCACCACCACGGAATAATACACCATGTGGTAAAACGATGGTCATAATACCGTCATCTTCTAAGTGATATAGCTCATGCAGCAAAAATGCATAGTCTGCTTTTGCTTTTGGAGCTACGCCAAACTCTTTATAACGAGGGTCATATTCTTTATCTTTTGGGTCCCATTTTTGAGAGTACGGTGGATTAGAAACTACAGCATCCACCTTGACTAGCCGATAAGTCTGATCTCTATTTTGGTCATTTTCAAAGAAAGGCCAATCATCCTCTAAGGTATCGCCATTTCGTACATTAATGTTTGAGGGGTTGATACCACGCATAACCAAATTCATACGAGTAAGGTTATATGTGTTTTCCTTCAACTCCTGTGCATAGTAATCGACCTTATTCTCACCAGAGATAAATCGACTAATTGATGTACCTATATTGATGAGTAGAGATCCAGAACCAGATGTTGGATCATAAATTCTAATGTGCTCTTTGTTCTTTAAATTTTCAGCTATAATTTCAGACATCAGAATTGACACCTCATGCGGGGTGTAGAATTCTCCAGCCTTTTTTCCTGCATTGGCTGCAAACATGCTGATTAGATATTCATAAATAAATCCTAGAATATCATAATCCTGCTTGCCATCCATAGGAATCCGTCTAATTAGCTTTAACAAGCTCTTTACTGACTTAGTCTGCTTTTGAGCTGTATCACCCAATTTAGAAAGACCAGACTGCAGGGTCTTAAAGATGTTCTCAAAAATCTTCTTATAGGTCTCCTCTATGTTTAAGTCAAATGCATTTAGAGCATCACGAACATTGGCGATATTAAAATCATCGCCCATCTCAAGCCATGCAGAGAACAGATTGTTATATGAGATAAAATATCCGATATTCTGGCGAATGTGCTTTGCCAGTTGAACATCTTCCTCACTGACTTTTTTTATATCTACATCTTTATATCCTTCGTCCTTCAAAAACTGTATTTCACGTTCTGAAAGGTACTTATAAAACATAAAACCGAGGATGTAATCCTTGTATTCGTTTGCTTCTATCTTTGAACGCATCTGATTTGCTGATTGCCAAATCGTAGAAGCCAATTGTTGTTTATTCATCGTCATAATCCTCCCGTTTTTCGTAGGTGAGTCTAATGTCATAACCTAATCCCTCCATCATTTGGATAAAGGTTTTATTTATAACACCATCATCTTTCTTTACAATCCGATTTACATACTGTACGGTTTTTCCTATTTTTTCAGCCAAAGCAGCTTGTGTTGTATCAGCCTCAACACATTTTATTTTAATATCTTTTTCAATATTGTTTTTTATCATAGAACTGCCCTCCGTTCAGTAGATTTACAAATCCATTTAATATCATGGCACAAATAGGATGATTTCGTCAATATATTTAGTTGATAATTCTTGAGTGAGATTTTCTTTATAGCTCCTTTTAATTTTTCTTATGTCTTTCAAAATAAACACCTTTATCTACTCCACCTATTTTCAACACTTTTGCTAGCATATATTATCCCGAAATTCAACGGTATTAATATAAATTGATATGAATTGCAAAAACTGTGCTACTTTAACAATCCTATCTCCACAACCCGACTAATTTATCTAAACTGTCAACTCAACCCTATCAACTTTAGAGCATTTGATATGTTCCCTAAAACAATAAAAATAAGGGTTTCTCGACATCGTCTCCTCCGGAAAAACAGCTGAAAGAAAAACGAAATGTCTGGAAACCCTTTATTTATAAGCTTTTAAAGCCCCTCTATTTATCAATCCGTGACATCAAAGCCACACACTCAACATGCACAGTATGAGGGAATAAATCCACAGGTTGCACGGTTTGAAGCGTGTAGCCAAATGGTAGCAACTCAGCTACGTCAGTTGCGAATGTGTCAGGGTTACATGATACATAGACGATACGTTTTGGTTTGGAGCGTCCAATACGACGCATCACTTTCCCACCAGCTCCGCTACGTGGTGGGTCTATCAACAGAATATCTGCGAATCCGAAATGTTCATGCATCTCATCTAGTCCCCTGCGTGCATCACGGGCAAGGAATGTCGTGTTATGCAAATCATTATCGATAGCATTCCGTTTTGCGGATTCAATCGATGTCTCGACAAGTTCAATTCCTGCCAATTCCTTCACTCGTGCAGCAAACGGTAATGAGAACGTGCCGACTCCACAAAACAGGTCGATCATTTTCTCGTCTGCTTGTGGTTTTCCCATCTCAAGCGCAAGATCCACAAGCTTTTGAGCCTGTACAGGGTTCGTCTGGAAGAATGTATCGAACCACAGACGATAGCGATAACCTGCCATTTCATCATAGATGAAATCACGCCCCGCTAACAAATGTGTATCCTCGGATTGTGTGCGATCCGCCCAATCTGTGTTCACAAGCCAAAGTAGGCTTTTCACGTTCGGGAACTTTTTCGTAATCCGCTCGACAAGATTTTCAATTGCTGACGCTAATTCACTGTCAGGCGTTTGCGTAGCAAATAATGCCAGCATCATCTCGCCAGTCGCAAACGATTCTCGTACCATTAAATGACGAAGAAGGCCCTCATGTGCATCTTTGTCATAGCCATTAAGGTTGAATTCTTTTACCCATTCTCCAACTTCCAACATGCCATCGACCATATTCCGCCCTGCAATGAGACATGTTTCCAGTGGTATAATTTTACGGAAATTCCCTTGCTCATGCATTCCAAGATCCCCTTCAGGGGAGAATGTGAACTCCATCTTATTCCGGTAATGCCACTGATCGTCCATACCAATCGTATTCAGTACCAGTTCAGAATCTATTCCTTCACGTTCCAACGCGCTCTTCACATGGTTCGTCTTATGCTTCAATTGACCTTCATACGTCCAGTGTTGCCATACACAACCTCCGCAAAGCTCAAAATGAGGACAAGGTGCATCCGTCCGTTCAGGGCTTGCGACTAAAATCTCTTCAGCCATTACTTTTCTTCGTTTTTTATCGGGATCATCGACGACGACCTGAATGGACTCTCCGATGAGTGTCTGTGGAATTGTTAACTTCAACTTTCTAGGATTGGAACCTTTACTCTCACGCCAAATGACAGCTAGTCCATTGCCTTTTTCATCTAAATGATCGATTTCCGCGACGAGCGTTTGTTCTTTTATATTAGTCAAGGAATGATTCCCCTTTCAACAGTTCATTCATGTATTGAAGGATTATTCCCACAATGCTTGTGTGCCACTTCAAAACAGACATACCTATCATTATAACGAAAATAGAGCAGAATGAACATCCACACCATCCAAATATAACAACGGCAATTTAATGAAATAGTAAAATAACCTTGAACTATAAGTCCAAGGTTATTTTACGGTTATCCCTAAAGTTTGTTGAAACCAACCAATACTTGATACAAGCTCTAATTAAAAGACAAGTAAACTGGTAAAGTTATTATCGCTAATCAATCATATCTAACGCTTTGAGTAAATTAATTAGTACAGCTGCCGCCTGTCCTCTTGTAGCTATACCTTTAGGAGCAAATGTTGTTGCAGATGTACCTTGCATAATCTTCAATTGATAAATTAACTCAATATCTGTTTGTAAGTTTGTATCTATCGTATGATAATCACTAAACTTACTCCCTAAATCAATATGATCTTTGGTAATAGTAATCTTTTCATACTTTATTACCTCTGCTAAAATACTTGCCATTTCCTCTCGAGTAATAGGAGCATTGGGCATAAAGTTATTGTACTCAAAATGTGCCAATAGTCCTGCAGATTTTGCCTTCATAATGGTATTGTAATACCATGCATTTTGCGTTATATCTGTGTACATTTTTGTATTGTCTTGTACATTTGGCAACTTTATTGCATTGACAATCATTTGTACAAACTCAGCCCTAGTAACTATTCTATCAGGCTGATACATTTCATTTCCAATACCCCTAACAAGTCCTTTAGCTGCTGCATTTTCGATAGTTGTCCTTCCCCAATAGTCTGCTTTTACATCTGTAAATTTGATACTATTCTCAGCCACTACATACATACTATTGGTGTTTGAACTAATCGTCACAACCCACACACCATCTATCTTAGTCGCTTTAGCTGGAACAAATTCTAAAGCTTTAGAGGTCTCATTGTAATAAAATGCTCCCCATGTTTCTGGCATGTTTTTCATATCTTCTGGCATTGCTATTACCCTTTTAATATCTTTTGCAAATGATTCTGCCTTACCAATAGACTTCTCTGTTTTTTTATTGATGATATCGATTGAAAAGTCTACTACAGCACCCATAACTTTGCCATTTGGCAATGCATCTTTTAGTGCTTTTTGAACATCTTTATCACTTGATTTATCAGTTAAGGTTATGGCAAAGTATACATCCTCAGATTTTAAATGGTGTGCTGCAATCATGCTGTCAAACTCTAGAATCAAGGATGCAAGATTTACAGGCACTTGATAGCTACTATATGGCGCTTTAACCTCAAAGACAAAGTTAGAGTTTTTACCCTCTATATCTGTTAAAGTACTAGCAGCTATATTCACATATACGATGCCATCTTTGTTTGGAGTAACCTCAAGCACAACAGAAGGCTTTGTTATGTCAATTTTGCCTGGATCTAATTGAGTACCATTTTGATTAATCGTGATGGTTGGATTATTTGTGCCTGTATTAGTTGAACCTCCACTACTTCCACTTTCTTCTAGACGTAGTCCAATTAATGCTTGCTCAAGAGTTAATAAAGTATCTTTCACGCTTACTTCTGTAGGTTCACCTTGTAGTAATTGTTTGGCATTGTTAAGTGCAGTCTGTAAAACATTCCAGCTTGCAGCTGTATAGCGACTTTGTACTAGTTCACCTTTAGTGATCTTTTCTTCTATCTCGCTAATTTTAGCTACTAATCCAGATGTATCCACCGAAGAGTCAACTTCTTCTTTTTCTTTAAGGCTACTCATTGCATTTTTAAGATCTAATAAGGCAGCTTGTATTTCTACTTGTGTAGGTTCACCTTGTAGTAATTGTCGAGCATTTTCAAGTGCAGTTAGTAACACACTCCAGCTTGCAACTGTATAGTCTGCTTCCACTAGGTCACCATTTGCAATCTTTTCTTCTATCACTTGTATTACCAACTCAAGGTCAGAAGTTTCTACTATAGCTGGTAGTACAATGATAGTAATTTGAGCGTTAATATTTTCATTATTTTCAACACCCTCAGGGATAATTAACGTTCCATCAAGTGTTTGTTCCCCTTCAAGAGCTGAATCATAATTCCCTTCCATCCAATTCACGTAGGAAATGACGCTGTATCCATTATCTAGTACAGCAACAACCTTACTAGGTAGTGGTAATTTAACAAAATCTGTACCGAAAGCAACCGTAATTCCTTTGGCGGTGGCAGAAATTATTTGTGGTGTATCTTCTAATATTAAACGAACCGTTGCCTTCATATCTTGTGAATTTGAGATGTTGCTAGGCAAGGTTAGTCTTCCAGTTAAATGTTGCTCTTTAACATTAGCATCATATCCTTCTCTATCCCAAACAACGGGTAGGCTTAAAGAACTGCCATCTGCTAACGTTACTACTGTTCTTTTAGGTAAGCTTAGATTGTCAAATTCCATCCCTAAAATACCAAAAGCAGTTTGATCTTCTACCATAATAACATTCGGATCCTCATTTACTTTTCGGGTACCTGTTACTACTAATTCCTCTAACCCAACGGCATGACCTGCTGCAGCCACATTCATTTGCGTGAAGAATAACCTAATATAACGTTTCCCCGCAATCGGCTTATCAAAAGTAATTTGATCAGTAGGATTAGCGGCACCCCCATGCGATTTGCTAATCGCATGAATTGTCTCCCAGTTAGCATTACTTTCCTTGCTATCAGATAACTCCATTCTATATTCTGTACCGTACACAAGGTTGAAATATTTAGCAGAAACTGAGCTAATTTTATCTACATTGTCACCTAAATCTACAACAATCCATGCTGGATTTTGTGCTTGATCTGTAGGTTGGTTCTGCCTTTCTTTCATAAGATTACTACTCCAACGTTTATTTGTTCCATCTACTGCATATGAGCCCGGGAAATCTTTAGTCTCTGTACCCGATACATCCGTTGGACGCTGTAATGCAAGGTTTTCTGGCTCAGAAGAGGTACCAAAAGACTTCTTACCATTGACCTTAATCTCTTTTATACTGATACCAGTAGCAGCTTTTGCATTAATGTTCATCTCTTTGTAGTAGATGCGGACATATCTGCCTTCACCATTCGAATCCACTGGTATAGTGTGTTGTTCATTTTGAGCCTCAGTAGGCTCCTTATTGACTTCCGCTACTTTTGTCCAAGTGCTCTTGTCATCTGAAACTTGTATTTCATATTTTGTACCACTAGCTTTAGCATGATAATAAATATCTAAGCTTTCGATTGTATTATTACCTTCACCCAAGTCAATAACTACCCAGTTAGCTCCAGAAATTTGATTAGCTGGATTTAGATCATCTCTCTCTTTCATCTTATTGGCACTCCAACGGGTATCTAAATTGCCATCTACCATATTTTCACCTGGCCAAGAACCTGCCGTCTCTAAACCTGAGACTTCTATAGGCTGGTTTAGAGCAAGGTTTCCTTCTATGGTTTCCCCCATTCCAACTTTAACGGTTACTTTAGCAGTCAGTGCTATTTGAGCTGGATTTTTTATATTGGAAGGAAGTACCAATCTTCCAGTTGCGTTATAGTCTCCTTTAGTTAGAGGATCGTATTGACTAGCACTCCAGTTTACTTGTAGTAGCGCTGTCTTCTCATTACTAAGTGTCACAGTCACCTTTTCTGGTAGTCCTACCATTTCCCAAGGGGTACCATTATTTACGGTTACATCTTCAATGATCGGTACGTTAAAGATGCTAGGATGAACGATCGATATCTCCTCATCTGGTTTCACTCCATCTTCTCCTGTTGTAGAAAAGAAAATCTCTGCAATGGCAGGTGCCGTATTCTTAACCCATTCCAAACGCAACTTTTGTATTCCATCTAAAGAGTTGGTATCAAATAGATTAGCACTTTTATCAAGTTTCCCAAGGTTTGTCCAGTTGCCATTTAGAGACTGTACTTTCACAATAGCATTTGAAATACTATTTGGATCTTGCAAAATATTAATACTATTTACGTTTACATTGTCTGAGAGTATATATTCAAAATACCCGTCTTCCATTTCTATAAGACCAGGAACAAACATGGTAGATAAGTTTCCATCTAGCATATCCTCGAATGGACCCATAGGTTTTCCAGAAAAAGCACTAATTCTTTCTTCTTCTGCTATTGTTTTATTTATTTTTAGTTCATGAAGTTTTAAGTAATAACCATTATTTTGGGTAATCTCTAATTTAATGTATCTTGCCATCATTCCATTGCCATTCCCCTCAATATAACGATACGGAGGGTCTAATCGACTATCACCTCCACCATTATTGACAGTGGCAATTGTCGTCCAATCACTTTTATTGTTTGATATAGAAAGGATTCCATTATACACTTGTGGATTCCCATCAGCAGTCATCAGTGCTACATCATAGACTTCTGTTAACAGACCAAGGTCTACAGTAATATATTGTCCTGTTGCTTGAGCCTCATTGGTCCAGGCAAAAGTGTCATCCTTTCCATCAAATAGATATCCCCAACTGCCTTCCTTTAGGGCATTCTTTAAGTTGGTTTCAATCACTTTAGGATTCATATCTACACTGGCTAAGGAAACAGATAAACGATTAAAATCAAAGGTTATGGACTCATCACTGTTATTATATAGCCTAACAAAGCGCATAGCAGTGTTCCCCGATAAAGTAGAGGCATCTTCCCATTGGGCTTTATTTAAGGAATATTCCAGCACAACTCCATTTGGTAATGTAGGATGTACTGAAATGGCATTAACTCCAGCAATCTTCGGCAAACTAATTCCTACATATCCTTTAGCAGGTAAGGTGATTTTATCTGATGCTGTAGTAAGAATATAATCAGCACCATCTACTGTAACGGAACTATCTTTTAACCCATCTACATTAGTGTATATACTATACGGGTAAGCGTTTCCATTAATCGTGAATTCACGGATAAAGGTCCAGTAATCTGGTTTTCCCGGTGTTCCAGTCTCAACAAGCCGAACTCGAATATACCGAGCCTTAATGCTAAGTTCCTTCATTTCAATGCTACGTGAATCTACAAGCGGCACTAATGTGTTCCATTTGTCTCCATCAGCGGAGTATTCTAGTGTAGCCTTATGGAAATAATCGTGATCCGTATCATTTTTCCCTTGTAAAATCGAGATACTATTGACTGATATAGCCCTTCCAATATCTATTCCGAAATAGTCATCTTTTTTCTGTACAATTTGGAAACTAGCATAGGTGTTTAATTTGCCATCAAACATATTGACTGTATTACTAGAGTCACTCAATTGTTGTCCACCCATTACTCCATAAAAAGAAGAGAGAAACTCAGTGCTGTCAGGATTAAGTAATGGAGTAAGCTTATTTGTTACAAAGGGAATTAACTTTGCGACAAAAGGTTGAAGCCTTCTAGTACCTGCCTTAGCACGCGTCTCATTAGGAAAAGTCGTATAACTGTCCCAAGTTGAAAGGGCTCTACTAGCAGACGATAGACTTCGCCAAGCCATATCAACATCTTTCTGTTCCAGTGCTATAACGGCTTGGAGGGCTTCTTTTCCAGCAGTCGCAACATCCTTTAATGATTTAAGCCACGGATCTAGCTCTTCAATCAAGATAAGGTTAGTGCAATTTTCTCGAAAATCTTCAATAGCCAGTAGAATGTTATCAAATTCCTTTAGTAATTCCAACGTTTGTTCTTCCTGTGCTATAGGCTTGCCTGAAGTTGCATTGGCTAACACTTTTTCTAAACTGTCTTTAATATATTCACTTTCTGGAAAACCTGCTACACGAGTAGAATTCGGTGCGTTAGCAACATTTCTTCCTATCGTTAGATAAGACTCATATACCTCTGGTTGGAGATATTTAAAGCTGTCTTCCCACAGAGTTACTGCATACTCGCTATAGTTTTGGTTATTCCAAAACAAACTAGCTAGTTGGAATAACCCTACTTTATTTGTTTCTGTAAATTGAGATGGGTTAGATACAGCACCTCCAAGTCCAACTACACCATTACGTACATAATGGCTAATCTCTCCAAGGAAAATTCCTGATTTTGCATGCTCATTTACTGGATAGTTAATCCAAAACATAGGTTCTAAACCTGTTTTGTTAATAAGATAATTAATGCTATCTTGAGCAATAGGACTATTCACATCCTGCCCCGTCCAGTAAATCATAATACGTGGATCTAGTTTGCTTAAAGCCAGAAGTTCTTGCCCATTCCCTGACCAGTTAACGTTATATCCCTGTGGACAATAGACAATCGGTTCTAAATCTTCTTTTTTATCTACATAATCTGTCATTAGGCGATTTAGTAGCGCTACAACATCTTCGTTTTTACCAGACCCAAAGTCATCGTTCAGAACATCGATTCGCCGTACACCGGCATCATATAGTTGGTCAAACTTTGCAGTTAATAGATTATAACGTTTCTCGTACTCTTGTGGATGTGTGTCTATAGTTATCCCTCTAAAAAAGGACTCTAAATGCACAGACCAAACAAATTTAACCTTTGTTTCTTTCCCCACTTCCACAATGTCTTCTAAATCTCTTATTTGATCCTCAGGGTATGGTTCTGCCCATTTTGATCTATGATATTCATCACCTTTTGCGGCATACACAAAACTATTCATTTTTACATCTCGGGAGCTGCGCATTAAGCTGGCACGCCCTTCATGATCCCAGACACCGTAAAACCCTTCTACAATGCCACGGTATTTCATCTCAGCCCAATCTTCGATATGAACTGGCAGGAAATACTGTCCTGCAAATGAAGAAAACATCATTTGTAGCGTTGCAACTCCATAGAAGGCACTATCTGTGTCTTTCCCTAGAATAGTAATAACACCTTCCTGGGCATCTAACATATAGGAGTCAATTTTTTCATTTCCAAATACATCAAGACTATTATTCATCGAAATATTACTATCTACGTAATTGTCAACAATGTCACCTGAACCTGATACCCCTACTAAAATATTTGTTTTTACATCATCAATCTGGTTACTTTCTGTATAGGATACATTATATTTACCCAGTATCTCTTTCAGAAAGTTTTTAGTATACTTATCAATACCATTCGCACCATTTTCAAAGACAAGATTTACTCCATTACCTAGAGTAAAACGTTCCCCCGCTAAATATGTAATAGAATGTGGTACAGGATAAATTTCGTACTTGTCTTCATTGTTAGAAAATCCTTCATCTAAAAGTGTCAGAGTACGATCATAGGTTAGTGGCACAGCTGCAGTTACTGGCATAACGGTTGCAAATAACATTGATACACCTATCATTACACTTAATACTGCTGAATTTAGCTTATTAAGCCTACTCTTGGACTTCATCTTTTTCCCCATAAAAAATACCTCCCAATGATATGTTTTCATTCCCTGGATAGGTTACACTATGTTGGACAAAAATTATGTGGGCTAGTTGACTGAGAATAATATGAAAAGGAGCGTTTTACGAGTATTAAACAAATGGCGCTATGTATTATTATTTGTTGAGCTATTTAATTGTGAAATTACTGGATAGAGGTAGAGATTTTGACAATGCAGTAGCTGAAGCTTTGTTTAAACGGAGTTTTATTTGAATGCATGGAACTCTGAGTTATGTAGCACCAACTTGCTTTACATAAAAACAGACTCTCTTTTTGGTTTCTATCACTAGATAAAAGAAAGCGCTTTAAATTTTATGTATTACATAACTACTTTTACAAAAACAACATCCCTTCACAGATCATGGATCACTCCTTTTCAATAATCATAAAATATAGTCCCTTATCTCTTTCTGGGTAAGCAAATCATAACACCGGTCACTTTTGCCGAATAGTATGAAAATTTATACTACCTTTTCTACATTTATACTTCCTTATGACATCTGTTCTCACCATTTTTCTCACATTAATTGGTGACTTGCCTTTACCATTGATTTTGTGCATTAAACGAGAAAAAATGATACTATATAGGATGGGTAAAGGACTTTGCTAGAGAATATTTGATTTTATATAAATGTTAGCCATGCTTCCGATGCGACTTTTCAGTTGCAGGATGAATAGTCAATATATATAACTGAAGAGTTTAAGGAGAAGATACTATGAGTAACGAACAAAATTTTTGGCTTGATTTACCAAAGCCGTTTTTTATATTAGCACCAATGGAGGATGTAACAGATGTTGTATTCCGTCACGTCGTTAGTACAGCTGCAAAGCCTGACGTATTTTTCACGGAATTCACAAGTACAGATAGTTATTGTCACCCTGATGGGATAGCCAGTACTCGTGGTCGGTTAACATTTACAGAAGATGAGCAACCGATCGTCGCTCATATTTGGGGTAATAAGCCTGCATTGTTTGAACAAATGAGTATTGATATGAAAAAACTTGGTTTTCGTGGTATCGATCTAAACATGGGGTGCCCAGTACAAAACGTCGCATCCAACGGAAAAGGTGCTGGATTAATACAACACCCTGAAGTTGCGGCAGAAATTATTCAAGCAGCCAAAGCTGGTGGATTGCCGGTTAGTGTTAAAACAAGATTGGGTTACTTTGAAGTTGACGAATGGCGCGATTGGTTAAGACATATATTGAGCCAAGACATTGCGAATCTTTCTATTCACCTTCGGACAAAAAAAGAGATGAGTAAAGTAGATGCACACTGGGAACTCATCCCTGAAATTAAGAAATTACGCGATGAAATTGCTCCAAATACATTGTTGACCATTAATGGAGATATTCCTGACCGTGCAACAGGATTAAAATTAGTGGAACAATATGGCGTGGATGGCGTCATGATTGGCCGCGGAATTTTCACCAATCCATTCGCTTTTGAAAAAGAACCTAAGGAACATAGCGCGAAGGAGTTTCTCAACTTACTTCTTTTACAGTTAGATCTTCACGATAAATATTCAACAGAAGCCGAACCACGTTCATTCAAACCGCTTCTTCGCTTTTTCAAAATCTATGTTCGTGGATTTAGAGGTGCAGGTGAACTACGAAACCAATTAATGGATACGAGATCAACTGATGAAGTACGTAGATTAGTACAACCTTATTTAGATCAAGAATTAGAATAATATATATATAATTTAAAAAGAGACCTCTCAAATGTTCAATGTGAACACCTGAGAGGTCTCTTAATTTTACGTTTCGTTGACATTATTCCATTATTTCTTGTTATGAAGCCGTATTCGAGAACTTTTCACAACTAAACATTTAGAGTTAAAAACTCATGCAGCTTTTGTTCATGTTTATCGAGCATAATTTGTTCCGGTTTAATGCCTTGCCCACGCAGTACTTTAATGTTCTGCATGAGGAATTCGTCGCTTCCGACAACATAGAAGAGTCCATCTTTGTCTGTGGCAAGGTTTTTTACTTTTTCATAATAGTCTTTACGATTATCGACGAACTGTGACGTAAATTTCTTGTCAGGTGCAGATTCAAAAATATTTGTGAATAAAAAATCTTTTGATGAATCAATATTCAACGAATGAATGAGATTTACGTTATCAGCACGTTTGAAATAATCAAGTACAAGTGGTCTGAACGTTGCTAATCCAACACCTGAAGATAACAAATATACATTTTTATCTTCTCTTTTAAGTGGCATATTCGAATGAGTCTTAAATATAGCCACTTCATTGCCAACTTCAAGATTTCTTAATATCGATTTAAACTCAGAGCACTGCTCTTTAATACGTGTTGTAATACCGATTGAATTTTCATGTGGTAAAGTTGAGATGGACATGTGGCGAATCAGGCTACGGTTAGGTTTATCTCCGACATTAAAACCTTCTAGTGCGAAATGGGTGTGGGACCCTTCTTCCCATGTAAAGCCTTCCGGACAATCTAGTAGGTATGTTTTAATCTCAGGAGTTTCTTCAATAATCTTATTTATTTTAATCCAATATATTTGCATTATATATTCTCCTTACTCAATTATAAGTTTCTTTGTATTTTATCATACAACAAGTGATAATAATTCTCAATTAAAAAAATTATTCATAGTTCCACAAGATATACAAATTCAATTCACCTTAGCACTAGACTAAAATCGACGGTCATCATGAAAATCCTTACATGTAAACTATAAAAACACAAAAACCACTCCTTAAGTGTTAATTATGATGCCAGTTTGACGCTCAATTTACGAAGGGATATGCATTAGCATGAATGCTCGTCAAAGCCCGATAGAGTTGCTTTCTTCTCCGCCAGATAAAGATTCTTTCAGTTGATTAACTATGTTCTCTTTCACAGCACTTTCAAAGTAAGCGATTTCATATTTTAAGGGGTAAACACCTTTAATTACTGTATTGAAAAAAAAGAATCAAAATTATATCGTATATTTGGGTAGTTGTCAAATTGGCAATGTGTCCAAATTCGATACGGATAAGCCGTGGTCGCATCGTATTGAAAAATAAGGAGGATTTCATTTATGTCAAAACGATTTAGCAAAATGCTCTCGTCCCTCTGTTGCTTGGTAATGTTGACGTCGCTAATACCTGTCAGCTTTGCCGCCGACACTGAAAACATCGAGATCGCAGAAGCGAATGAAACACCGACTGCCATGTTCGGAACTCCTGAGCTCGGGTCAGATGATCCCTTGTGGGCACTGACAATGGAGCATCTCATCAACAAAAGCACTGTGCCTAACGACCCCAGACCTCATTCCACGGGCACAGCCAGGATTCTTTGGGACAACAACTACCTGTATGCTCGCGTAGTTGTAGAGGACAGAAATCTCTATCAGGGACCTGGTGCGGATCATACGTACGACAGCTTAGAGTTTTATGTCGGCTCAGGTTCTAGCGGATCAAACCAATGGCGTGTCAGTTCGACGGGCATATTTTCAGGGCAGTCCCATACTGATAGAGCTGCGTGGACCGAGATCACAGATACTGGATACATCGTGGAAATGAGAATCCCAAAAGTAACCTTGGAGCCAGGCAAGCTTACCTTCGAAGTCTATATCAATAACTCCACGGAAAATGGTGGGGATCGCTATGAAGTCGTTTCCGCTTTCGGAAATCCGGACACGGGTTATAGCAACGCCGCTTCATTTACAGACAGCTTGGAGCTCATTCTTGCTAATGTTGTGGACACTAGATTCTCAATCACCACCTTGACGGATACGGGCGGACGCATAATGCCAATCGCACCCGGCAATGTTTTGAGAGTGGAAAGTGGAGAAGACGTAACCTTTACGGTTACTCCTAATTACGGAAAAATTGTAAATACCGTAACGGTTGATGGTGAAGCAGTGGCTATATCCAATGATAATACGTTTTCTTTAACAAATATTAGCGCTGATCATGAAATTAACGTAACGTTTAAAGATGATTCAGACGCTGACCAGCTTCCTTTTATCGTATGGAATGACAATTTTGCTAGCGGCGAGTACACAACGGCTGTCATCATCGACTTAGGCGAAGGGAATGAAGCGTCAGGTTCCGAGCTTGATCCGGACTTATTTACAGTGACAGCTAGAAACACGACCCTTGTCGGTAACTCAGTGGTCTTTGAAGGAACACGCAAGATCTCAAGAGTATACGCCAATAACGAGCCGAAAGTCCGCGGCTATCTTGGGAAGGTAAACAACTCACCCGATTATCAGGACGGACTGGCAAGTGGCCGTTACATCGTAGTTGAGCTTGAGTTTTATACCGAAGCCGGCGGCAATAGAACGCTGGATGGCAGCTCGAACTCGACAAGGCAAAACTACAACATTGTTCAAAACGATGTTATCGTGCTAACTGATGGTGCTCCGCTTAGCTACACCGTATTCAAACAAGAAAGCGTTGTCAATCCGATCCTTGACAAATTTACAGCACATACGAGTGATTCGTTCAATTACGCGCGCTACCTTCACACGGATGAAGAAGGTGAAACGCTACAAGGAATGCCGCTATATGTCTATACTCACGGTATGTCACGAGGCGGCACACAAGCAATGCTCGACCAAAAAGCGTCTATGAAATCTGCTAACGGTTCGGTTGCGCTGATGAAGAAAATGGAAGAAAACCCTAGAAAATATGCTAGCCATATTCTGAATATTTCTTATAATGGAACATCTACTCCACAAGCAGGCGATGTTAAGAAGGTTATCGACGACTTAGTTGCCAGCGGATTAGTAGACGCTAACCGTATTTATGTGGCAGGCTTTTCATGGGGTGGCGCGTATACGAACACCTTAATTAACACCTACCCTGGCTTCTTCGCAGCAGGTGCACCTATGGCCCCAGTATTCAGCTCACCGGAAGCTAGCCAAAACCAAGCTCACAGTGATCTTGCTTATTGGATGTTTATCAATGCTCATAACGTTGGAACATACCAAACTAACCTCACTAACTATATAAATACTAATATGCCGGAAATGACTAACGCAAGGGCTTCGAACTTTAAGAGTAATGAGGCTCTTACGTGGCCATATAATCAATTTGATCAGCCAAGTCAGAGACCAAATCCGGTCAACACACCTGTCATGCAAGACTATATCGCACACGAAGTAGAAGCAGCGGTTCTGTACAACCAGATTACTATGGATAATCCGTTTACTGAGGAGACTTGGAGCATTGCTCCGATAGCACAGTCCCCTAACTTGCCGGCTTGGGACAATGACTACTCAGACGTCTTTGATTGGATGTTCTCACAGAGTAAACTAGGCGTGCTGCCTGATGGTCCTACCGCAACATTTGGAACTCCTGAGCTCGGTTCCAATGACCCACTGTGGAATGAGACAATGGAGTATCCAATTAACAAAAGCACTGTACCAGATGATTCAAGACCGCATGCTACCGGCAATGTAAAGATCCTTTGGGACAATGACTACGTGTATGCTCGTGTAGTTGTAGAGGATAGTAATCTCTATCAGGGACTTGGTGCGGATCATACGTACGACAGCTTAGAGTTTTATGTCGGCTCAGGATCCAGCGGTTCAAACCAATGGCGTGTCAGTGCGACAGGCATATTTTCAGGGCAGTCCCATACGGACAGAGCTGCATGGAATCAAATCACGGACACTGGATACATTGTGGAAATGAGAATCCCAAAAAGAAACTTGACCTTGGAGCCAGGCAAGTTTACCTTCGAGGTTTATATCAATAACTCGACGGAAAATGGTGGGGATCGCTATGAAGTCGTTTCCGCTTTCGGAGATCCGGACAAGGGTTTTGGTGGTCATTCTGCATTTGCAGACAGCTTGGAGCTCATTGATACCGATGAATTGGACACTAGATTCTCAATCACCACCTCCACGGATACGGGCGGCCAAATAACTCCGAACGCACCCGGCAATGTTCTAAGAGTCGTGCCTGGCTCAGTCAAAACATTTACGATTATCCCTGATCACGGAAAAATTGTAGATACCGTAACGGTTGATGGTGAGGCTGTGACTATATCCTACGATAATACTTTTTCTTTAACAAATATTAGCGCTGATCATAAAATTCACGTGACATTCAAAGATGATCCAGCCGCTGATCAACTTCCTTTTATCGTATGGAATGATAACTTTGCTAGTGGCGAGTACACAACGGCTCTCATCATCGACTTAGGCGAAGGGAAAGAAGCGATAGGTTCCGAGCTTGATCCAGGCATGTTTACTGTGTCAGCTAGAAACACGACGCTAGTCGGTGACTCAGTAGTCTTTGAAGGAACGCGCAAAATCTCAAGAGTATACGCCAATGACGAACCGAAAGTGCGCGGCTATCTTGGGAAGGTAAACAATTCACCGGATTATCAGGACGGTCTGGCAAGTGGCCGTTACATTGTAGTTGAGCTTGAGTTTTATACAGAAGTCGGCGGCAATTCAACACTCTACAGCAGTAACTCGACAAAACAAAATTACAATATTGTTCAAAACGACGATATCGTTCTAACTAAAGGCGCTCCCCTTAGCTACGTGGTTTTTGGACAGGAAAACGTTGTAAATCCGATCCTTGACAAGTTTACATCACTTACAAGCGATTCAGTCAATTACGCACTCTATCTTCACAAGGATGAAGAAGGTGAAGTGTTACAAGGAATGCCGCTATATGTCTATACTCATGGTTTTTCACGCGGCGGCACACAAGCACATATCGATCAAAAAGCGTCAATGAAATCCGCTAACGGTTCGGTTGCTCTGATGAAGAAAATGGAAAAAGATCCTGACAAATATGCTAGCCATATTCTGAATATTTCCTTTAGTGGCGGTTCTACTCCACAAATAGGCGATGTTAAGAAGATTATCGACGACATGGTTGCCAGCGGGGCAGTTGACCCTAACCTTATTTATGCGTCGGGTTTTTCAATGGGTGCAATGTATACGAACACCTTAATTAACACATACCCTGATTTCTTCGCGGCAGCTGCACCTTTGGGAATTGCAAGTGGTACGCCGTCAGCGAGCGCAAACGAAGCTCACAAAGACCAGGCCTATTGGATATTTGTAAACACTTATGACACTCGAGTAAATGCATCGCAGCTCGATAACTTCATTACTAACGATATTTCGGATTTGACCAACGCAAGGGCTTCTCGTTTCCAGAGCAATGAAGCTCTCACGTGGCCATACAATCAATATGATCAGCCAAGTCAGAGACCAAATCCGGACAACACACCTCCCCTTCTTGACTATATAGCGCACGAAGTAGAAGCGGCGGTTCTTTACAACGAGATTACTATGGAGAATCCTTTTACTGAGAAGACTTGGAGCATAGCTCCAATAGCACAATCCCCTAGCTTGCCGGCTTGGGACAATGACTACTCAGACGTCTTTGATTGGATGTTTTCTCAGAGAAAACTAGACGTACCTAGTGCTCCTGGCGGCTTAAAAACTAAGGCGGGCGATGGACACGTCACATTGAGCTGGACTGCTCCGGCTGATGACGGTGGCAGTGCGATATTGGGCTACAAGGTCTGGTATGACAATGAAACGCCAGTCACACTGAGTACTAAGGAGACCGAATATACTTTCACAGGCCTGACTAACGGCCAAACTTACACCTTCAAGGTCGTCGCGGTGAACGCGAAGGGCGACAGTGTGGAAATAACTTCGACAGCTATGCCGAAAAATACTCCTATTGTGCCTGGTCCTTCTGGCGGAAACAACGGTAATACGGGCAACGGGACAGACAATGGATCGTCAAAGCCGACCTATACAGTGAACACACCGAAGGATAAGCCCGCGGTCACAGACTCAAACGGCAATACTACCCTGCCTGGCGGTGGCTTGATTACGACCAAGGGCGGGACGAAGCTTGAAGTGCCTGAAGGCACAACAATAAACTCAAACGGTAAGGTGACCATTCCAACAGACAAGAGCGCCAAAGTTGCACTACCAGGCGACAACGGCATAGCGTTGAACATCCATGAGGGTACTGAGCTTGTGTTCGATGACAACACCCCTCTGGGCTTCATCGTGATATCGGGCAATTCTTTCAATGATATCAACATGGACGACTGGTTCTACAGCTACGTAAACTCAGCCTACACATTCGGCATTTTCAACGGCACTACGTCCACGACGTTCTCGCCGAGCACCTCAATGACACGTGCGATGTTTGTAGAGGTACTTGCCAATCTTGAGAATGTAAACCGCTCCGACTACTCCAGTTCCCGCTTTAGCGACGTGACGGACGGACAGTGGTACACGGCGGCAGTCGAGTGGGCTGCTGAAAACGGCATAGTCAACGGTATAAGCGCAGATTTGTTTGATCCTAATGCATCGATGACACGCGAACAGATGCTAGTGATATTGTATAACTATATGAACTTCAAGGGCTATGAGATCCCTCAAAGCCAAACTCAGTCCTTCGCGGATGAAAGCAAAATAAGTTCATGGGCATTGGAGGCAGTTAAGGCGCTACAAGGCATCGACATTGTAACAGGTAAGGGTAACAACATCTTTGACCCTAAAGGTAGAGCTACCCGTTCCGAAGTAGCCACTATCTTTGTAAGGTTCGTCGAATATCTGGCTAAGTAAAGGCGTAAACAAAAAATGGAGACCCTTCCGGCTGGATAATGTCCAGTCGGAAGGGTCTCCTTCTATTTTGCAAAGAAAAATTGCAGCAGACATTATTCTAGCAGGCGGATTGCCGGTTATTGTTAAAACAAGATTGGGTTACCCTCATATTGACGAGTATACAGAAACCGAGCCACGTTCATTCAAACCACTTCTTCGCTTTTTCAAAATCTATATCCGTGGATTTAGAAGCGCAGGCGAACTAAGAAATCAAATATGGATACTAAGTCAACTGATGAAGTGCGACGTTTAGTACAACCTTATTTAGAGCAAGAGTTAGATTAAAATCGTCTGTCTAATCGCTTAATAATCAGACCAGCCTACTCCGCTCGGAGTAGGCTGGTCTGATCTGTGAATAAGATTCTCGATCATATTGCTCCTGGCTCAATTATAGTTGGAATAGAGTCCAGAACAAATTCCAACTATAATTCACTTATATTTCACTCTACTTATAGTAGGCTACCAATCTTAATACTAAGTACGCGCTTGTAACGCACTTATGGCAACTAGCATATATCCGGCCCCCCGAATCGTAACAATTCTCTCCGGATTGGCAGGGTCAGCCTCGATTTTTTTTCGTAAATTACTAATATGTACAGCGACCGTTCTCGTATCCTCCAGACTCTCTGTTCCCCAGATGAGCTGAAACAACGTATCGACAGTGACGGCACGGTTCACGTGTTGTGCCATATAGGAAAGTAGACTGAACTCCTTTTTCGATAAAGAGATCGTTTCACTGCCCATGTTGACGGACTGTGTGAAGAAATCCAGCGTCAAACCCGGTAACTCCAGAAGTTGTTCCCTTCTGCCCGTCGACACTCTACGAAGATGTGCCTTGATCTTGGCCATGAGTACGCCCGGACTGAACGGCTTGGTCATATAATCATCTCCGCCATAGGATAATGCACTAATTTTCACCTCATCCTCTTCACGACTACTCAGAAATACGATCGGCGCATTCGTGTAGTTACGTGCGTTCCTGCACCAATCAATGCCGTTTTCATTAGCCAGCAGTACATCCAGTACAATCAAATCCGGCTCAAAAGACGTAAGCAGCTTCAAGGCTTCTGTCCCGCTATGACTGTACGAGGTTAAGAAGCCCTCCCTTTCGCAATACACCTGAACAATCTCGCATATATGAGGATCATCATCGACGATCATTATTTTGTGCATGTCCATCACATTGTCACCTTTCTTCTACAATATAAGGTAGCGATATATAGAAGATCGCCCCCGTAAGGCCGTCGCTCTCTGCTCGAACCATCCCTTCATGCGCTTGTACGATTTCCCTGCAAATCGCCAACCCAAGCCCACTGCCCTCCACGTTCTTCTCCATGCCCGGTCGATAATACTTGTAATTGCGATCGAAGATTTGCTCGAGCTGGTCTGGAGGAATTCCCATGCCAGAATCTTGTACGCTAATGATCGCATAACGAGTATGATTCACCTCGTCCACAGCTAGCGCAATACGCACCATACCACCTTTAGAAGAGAACTTCATTGCGTTTGAAACCAGATTGAACAACGCCTGCTCCAATCGTTGCGTATCCATCTCGACAACAGGCGAGCCGAGTCCTTGATCTTCCGCATTTCCGATATCCAGCACGAAATCTAATCCTGCGTCACGCACAACTAGCTCATATTGTTCATAGAACTTGCGCAAGAATTGGAAGACAGAAACCTGCTCCATTCGGTACGAGACTTGTCCCGTCTCTAAATGCGACAAGAAGGACAATTCCTCGATCATGCGGTTAATCCTTATTGTGTTATCCCGAATATAGTTCAAATACTGTTCATCATGCTCCGGCTTAACTCTGTCCTGCACAGCTTCCACATAACCAAGCATGCTGGACAGTGGCATACGCAGATCATGCGTAATATAGGCAAGGAGCTTTTTTCTCCCTTGCTCAGAGTGGAGCAAACGGTCATACGAAGTGCGTAGATCATCATGAGCTGCGGTTAAAGCCTGAGTGCGTTCCTGCACGGTTCCTTCCAAATTCATATTCATTTCGATCAGCTTTTTATTAGCGTCCTGCAGCTCACTTGCAATCCTCTCCTCGTTCGATGCCGCCCTCGTAAATCTCGATGAAAGCAGAATCATCTGTGCAATCGTAAATACCAACAGACCAAGCGGAGATGTATTACCGATTCGTGACCATTCGTTAAAATATAAAAAGTCGTTGATAACGGTAACAAGAGCTACCACCGACACCAGCAGGAAAATCGTTGCTCCCTCCGTACGCCGCATAGCTGCTAGGGCAAGACCAATCATTAGATAAATCATATGGAGAACTACGATCACACCGATCGCCAGTAATAATTTTGTATAGATAAGTGCAGGAGTCACGATAATTACGATACAGAATGAGCAAGTTACGATCCGCGTGCCAAGATGAAACCAACGCGACACATAATTTGGAAAGATGCACTCAGAGTACATCATGATGATGTATACACTACTGCAAAGAATCAGATACTCGATCTTGAACTGCAATTCCCATGGAAACACTGGCCACAATTGTGTGATCAAAAGCTCGCCGACCAGCAATGATCGGATACCGAACAACATGGTGAACAGACCAAAATATAATGGAGCTCTGTCTTTGCGTCGCAATGCGAACAATAGCAGGTGATACACGCCAATCACCAGCAGGCTTGCGGTAATGAACATTTCTGCGGCAATTTTCAGATTTGTCTTGACCGTCAACACATCACTGCCGCCCAGCTCGATATACTTGGTGATGCCGCCACGCATATGATGGAAGTTGGCGACTTGCATAACCAGCTCCACCCTATCTTTCTCGGGCTGGAAGAACACCAACTTCGTTGCTAGATGCGGTGTTACGCTGCTCTTGTCCTGACCAACCACGCCAACTTCTTCTAGTAACTCGCCATTAACCCATAACTTATATGAATGAAAAATGGTAGGCATTCGCAAAGCAAGCCGCTCATTCTGATCCTGCTCGCTAAGCTCGATAACCACACGAAAAGTTGCGAAGCCTGTACCACTCAGCTGCTGATCATCTAACCGATAGTTTAGCCAAGAGCTTGGGATACTGATCCAACGATCAAAATTCCCGTCGCTTTCTAAGCGATTCTGTATGTCCTCAGGTGTCAGTAGCTCTTGCCAATAGAACGCCCACTCTCCTTGTAGCTTCAGTGGGTCATTACTAATATGAACCTGCGTTAAATCCAAAACGCCTTTTTCACTTTGTATCTTAGGGGAGTCTGGGACAGAAATGGCGAGATAGAGATAGCTTGCTATCAAACCAATAATTATGATAGCAACTGTATGAAGCCAAATAGTACGAGAACTGAATTGGAGAATACCCCTCATTATCAATCGTAACCCCAATCTGCAAGAGCTAAATAAGTAAATTAATTATTCTAATCATAACATCACTAAAGGATACTGTCCTCTGCAAATATCTGCGAGGCGTTGAACACAAACATCACGATGAGGTCCTTTTTTGAGCATAAGAAAAACCGTCCACCCCGGACGGTTCATTAACGTGTAGTATCGAACAGAATTTTGGGCTTGATTTACCGAAGCCGTTTTTTATATTAGCGCCAATGGAAGATGTAACATGTTGTATCCCGTCACGTCGTTAGTACAGCTGCAAAACCTGACGTATTTATCCCATTACTTGGTGTTTTTGTCTCCAGAATCAGCGTGGCCATTGACTCATTACGATTAGGTAAAGTATCTTTTTAAGCTCCACGATGTTCGATTTCAAATACATCTCCAAACATATTATACAGGTGTATATTTCGAATGCGGGATTTGTTTCTTTGGTATGTTTTATCTCTCGCATGAACTTAAAGTTTTCTTTAAGTTTCATTTATTAGCTAATCTACTATGATAGAATACAAACAGGCAATTCACTATAATTTATGGCGAATTGATGTTCTAATTGTCGATAACTCAAAACTACAAGAGAGAGTTGGTAAAACTACTATTCGCAAATAGGAAATAGAACTAAAATTTTTCTATTGAGAGAGGTTGAGAATCTAAAATGAAAAAACATATAAGCCTAATGATAGTTCTTTTGTTAATGGGATATTTCCTCATTCCAACTGTAGAGAATGTCGCGAATGCTTCTGACTTAACTGCACAGCAAAAGTTTGAGCAGTTACAAATTAAAGGGATTTTTTCCGGAATAAACGGCGGAGAGTCTGGACTCGATCAAAATATGAATCGTGCACAATTTGCTAGAGTAGCTGCGTTACTTCTAAATCTTGAAGGTATAGGAACACCGGATACTAAGGTTGTAACAGAGAAACCCTTCAAAGATGTGGAACTTGGTGCATGGTACGTAGAAGAGATTGCAGCTGCTAAAGAAGCTGGCATCATGTTAGGGAGCCCAGATGGAACTTTCAGCCCTAGTAAGGACATGACCGTCCAAGAGATGGCGGTCGCAACTGCACGCGTACTTGATATTGAACCTGAAAAGGATGCAAATGTAGAGGGTGCTGCAGACTGGGCTGCGGGGTATATCCAAGCCTTAAAAAAACAAAATATTGATTTTCCGACTAATTATAAGGAAACCGCTACTCGCTCTGACCTAGTATCTGCAGCCTTTGAGCTAGAGACAGTAATAACGGATAAGAAAGAAACCGAGAAGAAGGCAGAAGAACTGAAGAAAGCGGAAGAAGAAAAGAAAAAGCAGGAAGAGTCTTGGTATCCACCATCGACGCCTTTTGCTAATACTACTCTTTCCATATTGGATGCGAAGGCAGTAGGCGCGAAGAAGTTTCAAGTGAGGTTCAATAGGAGTATCGATCCAGCAGCAATTCGTCTTTCCTTCTCAAAGAACGGCTCTCCTATAGATTTTCAAGCCGTCCCGGATAATGAAACGAGAAACTATACCTTGACCCTCGCTGAGAAATTGACGGAGGGAATATACACCGTGACCGCAAGCTACACCGATTCGTCAGCAGTCATCGGTTCAGTTAATGTAATAGTAATGGACGAGAGAGTTGTAAAACTTTCTTTTGTTAACCCTTCGGATACAGTTGCCAAAGGGACTCGGATCGGCATTGAGGTGTTGGTTCAAAATCAATACGGTGAGTCGATGTCTATGCCGAATCTGTCCAAACTTGAAGTGCTTAGTAGTGGTGCTACCGCTACAATTGCATCAGATCGACCGATTGTTGTTGTGGATACTTCGTCCGAGTCCTTGCAATCGGGTATATCCAATATTTCGATTACAGTGCATGATACGGATAGCCATGTCTCAGTCACCAAAAATTTCAGAGTCGAATCGATGCCTTTTGTCTCAAAAGCAGCGTTCATAGGTTCTCTTCGCGGCATAGACGGGCAAGAAGTGTCCCAAGCACATTGGTCGCATACTTATCATATGAACTTAGATCTCTATGATCAATACGGCCATATGATACTATATCCTTTACCATCGGGCTCGGGTTCTATTGCAAGCATCCTTGACCCATATTCGGCCAACATCTCCGTCGGATCGTTGATTGAGGCCCCTGCCGGAGAGCCCGGTACTTTCTCGCTGCCGATCACGTTAGCTACGTCTGAATCAGCCAACAGCAGTACTTACACCTTAAGCCTACGCGCAGGTGATGGGTCAGCTACGCATACGTTCCAAGTGGCCGGTTCGCCCGTTCTCCAGACCCTCGCGACACCGACAGCCAATCCTGCTAGCGGAGCTGTCGTGTCAGGTACGCAAGTATCTCTTAGCGCAACGAGTGGGACAACCATCTACTATACAGTAGATGGTAGCACACCGACCACGTCTAGTGTGCCGTATACCGGACCGATAAACATTACTAGCAGTACAACGGTTAAAGCCATCGCCGTTCAGCCTGGCTGGACGAATAGCTCGGTTGCGAGTTTTGTATATGCGGTGACAATACCTATCGAATTGCCTGAATTGATACAATCATCTTCACTGTTGATTGCGGGAAATGTCTATACCGGCAGTGTAGCAGCATCTGGTGGGACAGGAGCCATTACTTATGCTATCACGAGCGGACAACTACCTGCGGGACTGGATTTGGATGAATATGCAGGGGTGATTTCCGGAACTCCAAGTGTTAGCGGTACGTTTAACTTCACGATCAGCGCAACGGATTCGGCTACAACTCCGGCAACTGCGTCTGCGCCATATACGATGACGATCGTGGCACCTGCCCCGACCTTGACGCATCTGACATCTAATCCGGCCAATGTTATGTTGACGGCAGTCGGTACGACAGAGGCGCTTGCCATTACAGCAAGCTTCGATGACGCCCAATCGCTCAACGTAACCGATGTGGCGCAATATGCGAGCAACAATGTGAGTGTCGCGACGGTCAATGATGCGGGCATCGTTACGGCGGTCGCAAGCGGAACCACGACCATCGTCGTCACCTATGGCAGCTTAACTTTGAACGTGCCAGTTATGGTGACGGAATCGCGTCAATTGGCGTTCCTCAACGCCTCGATAGCATCATACGGACTGAGAGTAGGGGCGACAACTAACCTCACAGTCAACGTGCTCTTTAACGACGATACGGCGGAAGACGTAACCGCTTGGGCGACGTTTGAAATTGAAAATCCGGAATTAGCCACAATCGATGCCAACGGCATTCTTACAGCGCTCAAACCGGGCAGCACGAAAATTATAGTGAAGTTCTTATCCATGGAATATATAATAGAGGGCATTCTTATCCAATAGTAGCCCGTTTTGTAGCCCCTGTTTCCATCGGGGGCTTTCTTCTTTGCTAACATCTGTACGATAGTAAGAAAGTAAGAAGTTCATCGTCTCGCTCGGCCTGCTGCGCACATCTAGCAACCAACATATATCCCGCCCCTCGAATCGTAACACATACATCGACAACGGCAGATCATACACACCAATTAAAGGAAAATGTGCGCAACATAGATAATGGTCTGCGCAATGCATAATAAATAGGCCTCTCACAAAGTTCGAATTGAACTCGTGAGAGGCCTATTTATTTTTAATTCGATATGGTCAATCTAAGTTTTTCTGAAGAGAAACCCTTGCCCCATATGACTACAGAGTCTAGATTACCGCATTGAGCGTTATGTGCTCCATCTGCGATGAATTCTACCGCTGAATCGCGGTCGCTCCTCCTCGATTTACATCGAAGAAGAATTCATCACATCATGCCGCCCATGCCACCCATACCGCCCATATCAGGCATAGCAGGTTTATTCGGCTCAGGCTTTTCAGCTACTACAGCTTCAGTTGTTAGGAACATAGCTGCAACAGATGCTGCGTTTTGAAGAGCAGAACGAGTTACTTTAGCAGGGTCAACGATACCCGCTTCGAACATATTTACCCATTCGCCAGTAGCTGCATTGTAACCAATACCTACTTTTTCGTTTTTCAAGCGTTCTACGATAACAGAACCTTCTTGACCAGCGTTAGCTGCGATTGTACGAACTGGCTCTTCTAGAGCACGAAGTACGATGTTAACACCTGTTTGCTCGTCGCCAGTTGCTTCTACTGCCGCTACTGCGTTATATACGTTAACTAGCGCTGTACCACCACCAGATACGATACCTTCTTCTACTGCTGCGCGAGTAGAGTTCAAAGCATCTTCGATGCGAAGTTTACGCTCTTTCAATTCAGTTTCAGTCGCTGCACCAACTTTGATTACAGCTACGCCACCAGCTAATTTAGCTAGACGCTCTTGAAGTTTTTCTTTGTCAAACTCAGAAGTTGTATCTTCTAGTTGAGCTTTGATTTGGCTAACGCGTGCTTGGATATCCGCTTTGTTACCAGCACCATCAACGATAATTGTATTTTCTTTTGTAATACGTACTTGACGAGCAGTACCTAGAGCGTCTACATCTGTAGATTTAAGATCTAGTCCAAGTTCTTCAGTGATCACTTGACCACCAGTTAGTGCTGCGATATCTTGAAGCATTGCTTTACGACGGTCACCAAAGCCAGGAGCTTTAACGGCTACGCAAGTGAATGTTCCACGAAGTTTGTTCACAACTAGAGTAGCTTGTGCTTCACCTTCAACATCTTCAGCAATAATAAGAAGTTGTTTACCTGATTGAACAACTTTCTCAAGTACTGGAAGAATTTCTTGAATGTTTGTAATTTTTTTGTCAGTGATTAAGATATAAGGATTGTCTAGAATTGCTTCCATTTTATCTGTATCAGTGATCATGTATGGCGAAATGTATCCACGATCGAATTGCATACCTTCTACCACTTCAAGCTCAGTTGCGAATCCTTTGGATTCTTCAACAGTGATAACGCCATCGTTACCAACTTTATCCATAGCTTCAGCGATCAAGCGGCCCACTTCATCATCAGCAGATGAGATTGCACCAACTTGCGCGATATCTTGAGAAGTTTCAACTTTTCTAGAAATATTGTTTAGCTCAATAACTGCAGCTTTAACAGCTTTATCGATACCTTTACGGATAACCATTGGATTAGCACCAGCAGTTACGTTTTTAAGACCTTCACGGATCATAGCTTGAGCAAGAACTGTTGCAGTTGTAGTACCGTCACCAGCGATATCGTTAGTTTTAGTAGCTACTTCTTTAACTAGTTGAGCACCCATGTTCTCGAATGCATCCTCAAGTTCGATTTCTTTAGCGATAGATACACCATCGTTAGTGATTAGTGGGCTACCGAATTTTTTCTCAAGAACAACGTTACGTCCTTTTGGTCCAAGTGTTACTTTAACTGCATTAGCTAGCGCATCTACACCGCGAAGCATAGAGCGACGAGCGTCTTCACTAAATTTAATTTCTTTAGCCATGTTTAAATCCTCCTAAAAAATTTTTATAATACATTCATGAGTTACTCTTACGAATAAAATATCGTCTCGAAAGCAAACTCTTCTTTTGTTGTCTTCTCCATGTACTTCTTGCAACTCAAAAGTTACATCAAAGCATAATCAATTGGTTATATGTGTATTTGATCGCGAGCCTATTCGAAGATCGCGTGTATGTCGCTTTCTTTCATAATCAAGTATTCTTTACCGTCATACTTGATTTCTGTACCAGCATATTTAGAGAACAGAACGCGGTCGCCTTCTTTAACTTCCAAAGCAACACGAACGCCATCTTTAAGCGCGCCACTTCCTACAGCGATAACTTTACCCTCTTGTGGTTTTTCTTTCGCCGTATCTGGCAATACAATCCCACTAGCTGTCGTTACTTCTTGAGCAATTGGTTCAACCAATACTCGTTCTCCTAAAGGTTTAATCATTGAAAAAAGCCTCCTTATATGAATGGTTCAATTTAATTGCGTTTTTAGCACTCGATCACTCATAGTGCTAACAATTATTATTCTACCTATTTTTCAAGATGATTTCAAGTATTAACTCAAAAAAAATGCCTATGCATTTGTAGCAATAGGCACGATATATAATCCTGTTTCCTCATCCTTGCGAATAACAGCCTTCACATCATAGACGAGTTCCATTAATTCGCTAGTCATAATCGCCTCTGGTTCACCTTCAGCAATAATATTTCCATCTTTCAACACTTTTATGTGATCGCTATATCGAACAGCTTGGTTGACATCATGCAGCACCATAACGATTGTTAATCCATGCTCGCGATTCAATTGTTGCACTAGATCAAGCAGTTCAATCTGATAGTATATATCTAGAAATGTTGTTGGTTCATCTAGAAACAGTATTGATGTTTTCTGTGCCAGTGCCATCGCAACCCAAGCACGTTGCTTCTGTCCACCAGATAACTCATTCAATCGACGATGACGGAACTCAGTTAGTTTTGTACACTCTAATGCCCACTCAATTGCCTCACGATCTTCATTAGACTCTGACGAGAACATATGGCGATAAGGTAATCGACCATATTCAACTAATTTTTCAACTGTTAGATCATACGGTGCATCATTTTGCTGATGGACAACGGCTAATATTCGAGCTAATTCCTTTGTCTTCAATTGTTGCAAGTCGCGTCCATCGATAATAATCTGACCAACACTCGGTATATAGTTACGAGCTAACAATGCTAATAATGTTGATTTGCCACTTCCATTGGGGCCTATGATTGTAGTGACCTTACCCTCCGCGATGGACGTTGAAAGTTCATTTAGTATTGGTGGACTGTTTTTGTATTGAAAGCTAATCTTATTAGTTTCCATTGACACGATCCCCCCTCATTAACATAAAGATTAGGAATGGACCACCAATAATCATCATAATAACGGATGCTGGAATATCAATTGAATAGATAATCGTTCTTCCAAGTGTATCAGCTAATAATATAAGTAATCCTCCAGATATCGCACTGAATGGAATAAGAATCTTATGATCTGTACCGACCATTAGACGCGCAATATGTGGAATTAATAGCCCCACAAACGCGATCAAGCCACCAATAGCTGTTGCAACCGAGGCTAATAATACGGCCACAAAGGAGATAATGACTCTAGCACGCATAACACGTAAGCCTAGATTACTCGCTGTACGATCCTGCAGAGACAGCATATTACACCAGGTACTAAGCAATAAAGCGATAACTAAACCAATCGATACATAGATCAATAAAGTTTCAACATCTGCCCATTTTTTCATTGAGAACATAGAACTGACAGCTTGGTTAACAGCACCAACCGCATAACTACCACGATAATTGAATAATTGATTAAGTCCAGAGAACATTGCATTAATAGCAACCCCGACGAGAATAAGGCGAAGTGGTTGGAGTCCTGAACGCCATGAGAATAGATATACTAAGAAACATGCAAATAGACCACCAATAACTGAGAACATTGGCATCCAGAAAATAAGTGTAGGGAACAATGTGGCAATTAATACTGATACAAAGCCCGCACCAGATGAAATACCAATTACCCCAGCATCAGCCAGTGGATTACGCATAACTGCTTGTAACAGTACACCTGAGACTGCTAAAGCTGCCCCTGTTAGTATTGCAACAATGATACGAGGTAGTCGAAGATCTCGAATGACATCAACATTATCATTACCACCATAGATTAATCCTTGGATAAGTTCCCAAAGACCAACTTTAAGACTTCCTGTTGCCATAGAATACAACGCGACTGCGATAAGCAACACAACCGCAGCAACAAAGTAAATGATTTTCTTCATGCGATGAATTATCCTTTCCGATCTGGATAGAGCATATCAGCAAGTATGTCTAATGCTTCATCTGCAGCTAAATTACCTGTCGTTCCGAAGAAGTCTTCAGGTAAATCATATACACGTTCATTTTTCACTGCGTTAAAATGTTTCCAAATATCATTTTGCTTAAACTCATCATCGAACATTTTAATAACTTCTTCTGGCATACCATGAGCAGCACGAAGAATAACATCAGGATTCCCTTGGTGAAGAAACTCTGTATTAGATGAAACAAATTCTACTTTTGAATCTGTTACGACATTAGTACCACCTATTTGCTTAACAAGATCACCGATGTATGAATTTTCTGTAGCAACAAGATAACTACCAGGAATACCCATTAAAATTAATACCGAGGGAGCTTTTTGACCAGCCACTTCCGCTTTAATATCACTAATCTTCTTATCGTAGCTTTCAACAAGTGCTTTTGCTTGTTCCACTCGATTAAATTCTGCACCAAGCTTTGTAATTTCCGCTTTCATATCTTCCATACTTGTAAAGTCTAGAAATCTAGCTTCGATTCCCAATCCTTTAAATGTATCTTCTAGGTCATGTTGCAATGTCGTTACCGATAACACATGAGTAGCTTTCAAAGATTTCACAAGCTCCATGTCAGGACTCATCGGATTACCTACTTCGATAGCATCACTATATCGTTCTGGTAATGCTTTCGCTGTGGACGGTTTTCCTACTACATTAAGATCAAGCGCGGCAAGAACTTCAGTAATAGCAACTGTTGTAGAGACAATACGATGATCCACATCATCTAAGCTTGGAGTCGCTACATTGCCTGCTGTATTGGATGGTTTATTGACAGATTCATTGCCTGTAGCACCATTAGAGCTACAACCTGCCATAAATAATATACATAATGTCAAACCAATTGCGGTTAACTTCAAGCTTCGCATATTTCTTAACATCGTATTGTATCCTCCTAAAACTTTTCATTGACTACTGTAATGCTACTCTGCTAATGAAAAGTAGCTTCGTAAGCATACACTTTAACTTTTTATAATTGCTACCCATAAACACATTATGAGGACTTCGATTGCTCGAGGTCCTCATGATGTAAACTATTCATTTCATACCATGCCATGGATGACATGGTTCATACTAAAACTACGCATAAATTATTGAGCGCGACCAATGATTGTTACTGCTTCAGCACGAGTAGCTTGCCCGTTAGGACCAAATGTATCTTTAGTAAGACCAGTAACTAGACCTAGTTTCACTGCAGTAGCTACATATGTTTTTGCATAAGCTGGGATAGCATCACTATCTTTGAACGTTAGCTCATCTGCAGAAGCAAGTTCTTTAATATTTAGCGCTTTAACAACCATAACGGCCATTTCTGCACGCGTAATGTTATTGTTAGCACGGAATGTGTCGTCTTGGTATCCAGTAATAATTCCAGCGTTTACTGCTTGTTTTACAAATGGAACTGCCCATTCTTGAATACTTGCAGCGTCTTTAAATGTTAATTCATTGTTAGCTACTGGCAAATCAAGAGCTGTAGCAATTAACTTAGTGAATTCAGCACGTGTAATGTTTTTGTTTGGTTGGAATGTACCATCTGTATAACCATTTACAACGCCTTTCGCTACTGCTAAGTTAATAGCATCTTTTGCCCAGTGAGTTGTAGCATCAGAGAAGCTTACGTTTTGCGCAACAACTTCTACTAAAGCATTTGTAGCTGTAACGATTTCTTCATTAGATTTCAAGTAGCTATTTGCAGCTGTAGCTGTAGCAATCGCAGTCGTTAGTGCTGCAGAAGGATTTGTTACTGTGTTAGCTACTGCAAGTGCTTTTACTAGCTTAGCTTTTACTGCATCAACATTGCTTCCGATAACGATGTTAATTCCGTGAGATTGTGGCTCAGTGAATACACCCGGAACCATGTATGAAGCAGATGCTTTGATTACTGCTTTTGCATCAGCAATTGCATAATCGAATGTGAAGAATGTTACTTCTTGTGGACCAGTACGTCCATTTACTGTTGCAACGTACTGGGCAACTTTAGCACCATCTTTACCTTCTACTTTAACCGTTACATCGTATACTTGTTGTACATCAAGACGAAGGTACGTTACACCGTCTTTTGTATATATTTTTGGATTGGAAAGATAGTTACCCATTGAAGAAAGTTTACTAGAATCACTTTCATTCACGAAATATACTTGAGCAACTGATGGATTCTCAGCAAATGCTACTTTCAGAGCTTTAAGTGCTGCTTCCAAATCAACTTTTTTCGTTACATAGTTGTTAGCTTTCTCAGCAGCTGCGAGAGCCGTTTGAAGTGCTGCAGTTGGAGCTTTTTCTAATTGGGCTTGCGCGATTAATGTTGTAAGTTCAGCTTTTGCTGCATCGATATCATTACCAATTACGATGAAAAGGTCATGTACTTGAGTTTCTGTGAATACACCAGGAACGAAATAAGAAGCTTGAGATTTTATAATTGCTGTTGCATCTGTTAATGCATAATCAAAAGTGAAAAATGTAACTTCTTGAGAACCGTTACGGCCTTCTACTGTTTTCACATATTCTCCAACTTTAGTGCCTTCTTTACCTTCAACAGTAATTTTCACACTATATTGTTGTTGAACATCTAGACGCAAATAAGTAACTCCGTCTTTCGTGTATGTTTTTGGTTCAGATACATAAGCTGCCATGCTTGATAATTTAGAAGTGTCACCACTATTTACGAAATGTACAAGTGCACTTGTTGCTGTTTCTTGTGTAGCAGTAATAGGGCTAACTTCTGCTGCCATTGCGAATGCTGGAACCGATCCCACTAGCATAGCTGCAACTACTGCTGTTGATAGATGTTTTACCATTTTCTTCTTCATTATTTAATCTCCCCAAATTTTTTATTTACTTCCCGATGAACTACCTTGTCAAAAAAAATAGCATCGAAAGCATAATCTTTTTTTGAATTTCTTGAATTATTTATTGCGTTTACGATTCATAACAATCCAAGCAATAGCACCTGCAATGAATAGTACTGCAACGATAATAATAAGTACAATTGCAATCGTACCGCCTTGCTTTTCTTCTTTATCAACGGTAAATTGTTCCGTCTCAACGTCAGTTGCGCCATCTACTGCTTCATTAGCAGTAATACCTTGTTCAGATACTACGACAACATCATCCGTTTTTTCACCTGTAAGTACTTCCGCATCGTCTTTTGTCGATGCATCCTCGTTTCCATTAATACCAATCTCAGAACCTTCACTACCTGCTACTACCTTACTATCATCAGGAGAGGAGCTTGCATTAGGATCTGATGTTGCAGAGTCAGAACCTGAACCATTAGATGAACTCGGTGTCATCGGATCAGTTGTAGCTTGTGGTTTCGTTGAAGTTGTAGGCTTTGCTGGACTCGTACCTGTGCTCGATGTATCTTTTGTTGGTTCAGGTGTTACTTTAGCCGTTGACGTTGGTTTAGCTGTCGGTTTAGGCGTTGCTGTTGGCTTAGCTGTTTCCGCAGGCTTACCAACTGATTTCAACGAGTCCGGATAAAATTTGAATCGTACTTCATAACTATGGTAGTAATCCATCTCCGGAATTTCAACAGTCATTTCGGATAATAACATATCCTCAAAGTTTTTAACTTTGAATTCTGTAACTCTTGAATTAGCCTTCTCATTCGTTGATACGACTTTAGCATCAACCATTTTTCCATTATATTGTGTTGCAAATGCAACAACCCAAGCGTGCTGATTAATGGTTGTTTGAACTGTAATGTTACCGTCTTTCACAAATACTTTAGCAGGCTTATTCCAATATCCATCTGCTAGTGAAGTAGAGTCGTCTTTCGTGTCGCCTCTAAGTATCTCATAATTAATTGTATATTCTCCATCCTCAAGCGCTGTCGCTGCCATTGCATGAGATGTACCTAAAAAGACTAATAATAAAGACATCACTACTACTGTAAGCAACTTTCTTACATAATCGTGTTGATAACTCATAGATACCTCCTATTTAAGCAAAGATATTATTGATTATCATTCTCAGCTGAAAACAAAAAAATAAAATGTCCTCATAAGAACATCATAGACATCGTAAATTGATAATGAGAATGATTATCTCTACTCCCTATTCGATATTACATGATTTCAAAAGAAATAGTCAACAAGTTTATGACACTTTTAAGTCACTTCTATAATCTGTCATTATTCAGACATAAGTTTTCTCTTTCCTTCAAACCGCATCTATGTCACAATAAATAGCGAGATTAAGAATCATTATCAAGAACAAACCGATAACTACAAATCATGCAATGACTTTTAATACACTTGTTTCTAACTATTTTGAAGGAGAATTGAAGATGCGTAAATATACAAAACTATTAGCTAGTGTATTACTTACGGGTACTGTTCTACTAGCTGGCTGTGGTGCAACGTCTGATCCATCTACTACGAACGAAGCAACTGGTGAAAAGATTACGATTACTGATTTCAATAATCGTGAGATTACGGTAAATGGTGTACCTGATAAGATCGCGGCACTAAGTATTGGTGAAACTAACATTATCTACTCCCTTGAAGGCTCGTTAGTCGGTCGACCAACAACTGAGGTACCGCTGCAATGGGAATCTTCCTATGACGTACGTGAAATTGGTACAACTCATGAGGTTGATCTAGAACAAATTGCTTATGTGAAGCCACAGGTCGTTCTCGCTCACAACATTATGAATGAAAAAGATGTTGCGAAGCTTGAAAGCATTGGTGCAAAAGTTATCCTCACAAGTGGTAACTCAGTAGCAGACATTCAACGCCAAATCACCTTATTCGGAGATTTACTACAAAAACAGAGTAAAGCTGAACAGTTAGTAGCTGAGATTGATAGTAAGCTTGCTGAATTAGCTGCTGCATCGCAAGAGTCTGTTCCAGCTCTAATCGTATATGGTGCTCCTGGCACATTTATGGCAGCATTACCTAGCTCACTTGCTGGAGACCTTCTTTCACTTGCTGGTGGTACTAATATTGCTGCAAATTATCCGCAATTAGCTAGTTACCCTCAATATGCTACGCTTGATATGGAACGTATTGTCGAGTCGAATCCACAAGCAATCTTCATTATGACGCATGCTGACCCTGAAGATGTGAAGAATAGTTTCATTCGCGAGATGGAAGCTAGTAGCGCTTGGAACAGTATTGACGCAGTAAAAAATGGTCGTATCGAAGTATTACCTGCTGAGCTGTTTGGCTCTAATCCAGGTACACGTATTAACGAGTCGCTAGACTATATGAGCAAAGCACTTCATCTATAATTCAGATTCAGACTTATATTTTCAGTATAACGAATAAAGGGAGTATCTCATTTGTAGATTTTATCTACGAATGGGACACTCCCTTTTCTTATTTGTATATTTATTTATCTTCTTCCTCTTTGTCTACCCACTGAGTATCTGATAACAACTGCTTCCTATATACGGTCCCTGATAGCCACACACTAATTTCGTACAGCACAATAAGTGGAATAATGACAAGAATATCTGAAATGAAGTCTGGTGGTGTAACAACGACTCCGATAACTACCATTAAGAAGTACGCTATCTTTCTCATCTTACGTAATCGTAATGGATTAACAATACGAATAGCTGTCAAAAACATAATGACTAATGGAAGTTCAAATAATAATGTAATTGGTAATATGATGCTGAACATAAAATCAAAATATTGCACTACACCGTAAGTTTCAACTAAACCTAAACGGTCTGAAACAGCTCTTGTAAAGTTGAACGCTAACGGAAATACGACAAAGTAGGCAAAAGATAGACCGAGTAACGCCATAAATACAGCAAATGGAACGTACTTCAATGTCGATCTCTGTTCATGGGGTAATAAAGCTGGCTTCACAAATAACCATAACTGCAGTACCGTGAACGGTAACGTCAAGATCATCGCAACAACTAAAGCGATTTGCATATAGATGCCAATTCCATCCCAGAAGGAGAACGTATGAAGCACTAAGGAGCCAGCAGCTGGCTTTTCATTCAATAAAAACTGATATGTTGGTTCTGCTATTACAAGTCCAAGAATAAGGCCAAGTACGACCATTATTAGTATGTATATTACTCTTTTGCGAAGCTCGGTTAGATGTTCAACGAGTGACATTAAACCTTCTTCTGACATAAGTCGATCTTTTGCGGAAGCCAAACGCTCCAATTGTTTTCGTGGCACACTCATTCGCGCGACTTCCCTCTTTTCTCTTCGATGATTAACAAGCAAGAAAAAAGCGGACCAAACTAGTCTGGTAGCCGCTTATTGTTTTTCTCTGTTTGCTCAACTTGATTCACTTCAACGCGAGATGTATCTTCATTTTTCTTATCGTTTGAATCCAACATCTCATTAGCACCGGTCTTAAACTCGCGTAGTGTACGTCCTACTGCTCGTCCAAGCTCAGGCAACTTATTGGGACCGAATAAAAGCAAAGCCACCAATACCAATAAAATAACACCAGTCACACCTATGCCCATCACGATTCCTCCTTCAACTTTTCGTATACCTCTAGAATCTGCTTCCTGATTATGAAAAGTACATCGAAAGCTTATGCTTCAACTTTTCATATACTTAGCAACCATATAGACCGCCATAGCCTAGAGCAATTATATCATCCTTCTCGATCTTCTCACCTAGTAATAGTCTAGGTAGAAATACATCAAAGGAAGTGTACGGATCATGCATCACACATCCTGGCAAACCAAGAATAGGTACATCTTGCAAATAAGCTACGAGCAACATTGAACCTGGTAACATTGGTGTTCCATAACTAACAATATCTGCTCCTGTAGCCTTTATCGCCCCTGGAGTACGATCATCTGGATCAACAGACATGCCGCCAGTCACCAAAATCATATCATAACCTTTAGCTTGCAAATATTGAATTTCTTCAACAATTTTCTCACGATCATCTGTAGCAAAACGTTGTTCCACAACAGTCGATCCAAGTTCCTCAAGCTTTGCTTTTACAGCAGGTCCAAATTTATCCTTAATTCTGCCATTATACACTTCACTACCAGTTGTAAGCAACCCTATACGTCTAGCTGGTATGGGGACTACCGATATCGGTGCTACACCATGTTTGGTACGGTATTGCTTTGCAATGTTTTCGACTTGCTTAATTTTTTCTTTCGCTACGATAAGTGGTATCGCTCTAGTCGCTGCAAGTTGTCCACCTTGTTTCACCACTTTATTAGTGAAGATTGTCGCCAGCGCAATCTCGCCAATTGCATTAACTGCATCGACTACTTCTTTGGCAATTTTGGCAACACCATCAATATGAGCTTTAACACTTACTTTTCCTTCATGTGGCTCATTGCGTAATAACTGCTCGTCTATTAACGCATCCGCCATTAACTTCGCAGCATCATCCTCATGCAGATCAAGCAAGCCCAATTCCATTACATAGATATGCTCTTTGCCGATATCAAGTAATTTTGGAATATCTTCTTCTGTAATAATATGCCCACGTTTGAAAAGTCTGCCTTTGAATTGACCAGGAATGATTTGCGTCAGATCATGTGCAAGTCTAAGTCCAATTGCATCATAAACAGAAACCTCCCTAAGTGAGGTTTCTGTTATGGTAGTATGTGAATCCATATCATTATCATCATGTCCGTGTAATTCTGTCATCTTGATTATATCTCCTAAAACTTTTCATCACTCTATTAAATAACTTGAAGCAGATGAAAAGTTACTTCGTAAGCCTAATCATTACTTTTCATCAACTTACTATATAATTACGAGCAAATAATATGTTACTTCAAAAACCTTGTTCTAATGCTCTAGCAGTTCACCTGATAGTATGCCTAATGCGTGTGGTAATTGATCCATAATTGCAAGTAAACTTTCTGAAACGCCTTTTGGACTACCTGGTAAATTAATAATAAGAGCTTTACCTCGAGTACCACATATTCCACGAGATAACATCGCACGTCTCGTCTTATGCAGTGCCCCCATACGCATCGCTTCAGCAATTCCTGGCACTTCACGATCAATGACTTTCAAAGTAGCTTCTGGCGTTACATCTCTTGCCGCAAGTCCAGTTCCACCTGTCGTTATTACAAGATCTGCCCCATAATATTCTGTCATTTCAATCAATGCTGCCATAATCTCATCTTGCTCATCTGGAACAATTCGATAATCAACGATCTGGCCACCTAGTTCATCTTCAACTAGTTCTCTGACAACCTGTGCACTTACATCTTCACGTTCACCACGTGCACCTTTATCGCTTGCCGTAAGTATACCAACCTTCCATTGCATCTCCAATTCCTCCATTCTTCTCTCTATTCTTTCTATGTTTTATTCAGCGGTTCTCTCAAAATCTCCGTGTACTCCACCTGTTTTCTTCATAAGCTGCGTTGGACCAATAATCATATCTTTCTGTAATGCTTTACACATATCGTATATTGTTAAGGCAGTTGCGGATGCCGCAGTAAGAGCTTCCATCTCCACGCCTGTCTTTCCTGTTATCTTCACTGTAACTATTATATATAACTCGTCAATGTCATTATCAGTGAATGAGATGTTCACTCCGTTTAAGGCAAGTGGATGACACATTGGAATCCATTCTGATGTTTTCTTAGCAGCCATAATTCCCGCTACTTGAGCTACAGATAATACATCACCTTTACCAATTTTACCTTCTTTAATCTTCTGCAATGTAGTTGGTAGCATCTTCACCATTGATGTTGCCGTAGCTTCGCGCTTCGTAATCTCTTTGTCAGATATATCTACCATCTTTGCTCTACCTTGTTCATTAAAATGAGTGAATTCCACTATCTGTTACATCCTTTCATTCTATGAACATGTCGTAATTCCTTTATTAGTAATTAAAATGTTCAATTTAATATCATATTCATCCATCGGAATGTGATCTGTAATCTGAGTTTCATATCCGATACCAATCCATGTTATCTGCTTCTCTTGTTGACCCATTAACTCGTAAAAACGATCATAATAACCGCCACCATATCCTAATCGTGCTCCATCCTTTGTATAGACGAGCCCAGGCACAATAACGGCATCAGGCACTGTGTTTATCGGCGTAAGTTGATCTGAATTAGGTTCTAATATTTGATACGCCCCTAGGCGTAGCTGATCTTTATTGTATAATGGATATAGTTGCATCGTATGCGTCTCTACTAGGCATTTTGGTACAATAATAGTAATCTGATGTTGCCAACACCATTCAATGAAAGGCCATAGTTGAAGTTCACTACGAAATGGAATATAGACCATCACTTCGCGCCAGCCTCGTTGTTGCGCTAGACTAATCGCATATGCGCATGCCTCTTCAGACCATTGCTGAGCATGTAGCGTTTCGATATTATTTCTAATTTCCTTAAATTGTTTGCGCATATGTAGTTTCTGTACAGATAGCTGTTCCATAGTTTAACCACCTAAAACTTTTCATTTCTTCTCCATTTTGCTTCTCTTCAATGAAAAGTCGCATAGAAAGCATATTCCAATATAAGAAATGCTCTAACCGAGGTAATTCAAGAATGAGCGCCCGCGTCTATAAGGTATTTTATCGCCAAATAGAACTTGTCCTTTGCTCTCCTCTGGAAATTAATAAATTCTTTTATGGTAAGAAAAATAGTCTACTTTTGATAATAGTGTACCATTGTTACACAAGTTACGCCAATATATAACATGCTTATGGTACACTATATAGTAGTTATATACGAGTTGCTACCACTACATTTTGATGGAGGACAAGGAATGTTACTGCAAGTATCCAATATTACAAAAAGCTACGGGATTGATACAATCCTTTCAAATATTAATGTTCAAGTACTAGAAAGAGACAAAATCGGACTAGTAGGTGTCAATGGCGCCGGAAAATCTACGTTACTAAAAATCATCGCTGGCGAAATTAGTTTTGAAAGTGGAGATATTCACAAAGCGAAAGAAACAAAGCTAGGCTATCTTGCGCAAAATAGTGGATTACAATCCCATCTTTCTATAATAGAAGAAATGCAAACGGTTTTTGCTCATCTCTATGCCGCTGAGAAAGAATTACGTGAGTTAGAGATAAAAATCGCAGACCCTGATCTACACGAGAATGAGAAACGTTATAACGAGGTGCTAGAACGTTACGCACAACGTTCAGATTGGTATAAAGCTAATGGTGGATTTGAGATTAATACTCGAATTAATAGTGTCCTGCACGGTATGGGATTTGGAACTTTCGAACTTGATACTCCTATCGCATCATTAAGCGGTGGACAAAAAACAAGATTAGCATTAGCTAAAATTTTGCTTCAAGCACCTGATCTATTAATGCTCGATGAGCCTACCAACCATCTGGATATCGAGACGTTAACTTGGCTAGAAGGATACTTACGTTCTTATAATGGTGCTATTGTTGTCGTCTCACATGACCGTTACTTCCTTGATGCGATGACGACTACGATTGTAGAAATCGAGCGCCACCAAGCGAAGCGCTATACTGGTAATTACAGTCGTTACCTTGAAATTAAAGAAGCAGAGTACGAAACTCAATTGAAACACTTCGAAAAACAACAAGACGAAATCGCTAAAATGGAGCAGTTTATTCAGAAAAATATTGTACGTGCCTCCACGACAAAGCGTGCACAAAGCCGTCGCAAATCTTTAGATAAGATGGATCGTTTGGATCGGCCGATGGGTGATTTGAAGCGTGCGTCGTTCTCCTTTGAAGTGGAGCGGATGAGTGGGAAAGAAGTACTGAATGTTAATCATCTATCTGTGCAATTCCCTAATGCTGCTACTCCGCTTTTCAGCGATATTAGTTTCCAGTTACAACGTGGTGAAATGGTTGCTTTAGTTGGACCGAACGGAATTGGCAAATCAACATTATTAAAGACACTCGTATCTCAATTAGAGCCTACAACAGGGAGTATTCAATTCGGATCACATGTGAAAGTTGGCTACTATGATCAAGAACATAATGTACTTAATGGCAATAACACTGTATTAGAAGAAGTATGGGGTACTTATCCTCATATGGAAGAAGCACGTATTCGTACAGTACTTGGTAACTTCTTATTCAGTGGTGAGGATGTATTAAAGAAAATTTCATCACTCAGTGGTGGCGAGAAAGCGCGTGTCTCATTATCTAAATTAATGTTAGCTCAAGCTAACTTCCTAATTCTCGATGAGCCTACGAACCATTTGGATCTATTCAGTAAAGAAGTATTGGAGTCAGCATTATTTGATTATGAAGGAACATTACTTTTTATCTCGCATGACCGTTATTTCCTGAACAAGATGTCTGAGCGAATTGTCGAACTATCCGCACAAGGTGCCAGCTATTTCCTGGGAAATTATGACGATATGCTGGAGAAAAAACTCGAAATGGAAGAAGCTCGTCTTGAAGCTGCCAAATTACAAAACAATAAAAACTCAGTTCAACAGCAAGTGACAGCATCCCCTGTCCTATCCTATGAGGCTGAGAAGCAGCAGAAACGTGAAGAGCGCAGTAAACAACGTAAATTAGAACAATTAGAGCAACAAATTGCCGAATTAGAGCAAGAGATAGCTGACTGGGAAGTTAAACTGACAGATCCAGCCATCTTTAACGACTATATGCGTATTCAAGAGATTCAAACAGAGATAGCTAATCGTAAAGCAACTCTTGATACTTGCTATGAGCAATGGGAAGATGTTATGGCTTAAGCTGCACTTTTCTATATCGACGTAGATGAGCAGAGTCATTTAATTTTATCTCCGCCTATGAGCAATGTCATTTTGACTTCGTGCTCCAACTATAAGATGCTAACAACATAAAAGAAGCTATTCCACTAAAGAGAAATCTAACGTGCGAACAGCTTCTTTTTTTTGATAGATTTCACAATAGCATTCATGATTGCATTAATGTTATTAGTTAGCATTCATGATATATCTTAACTTTTCAACGTTTTTGCTGGAATATACCCTAGCTCAATAGCTACTGTAATAGCTTTCGCACGAGAACGAACTTGTAACTTCTTGAATAAGTTACTCAATTGATATTCTACACCGCGTTGACTAATATGGAATTTGTCAGCCAGCTCTCTATTGCTATGACCATGTGAAATTGCCTCTAAAAGTTCCTTTTCCTTATCTGTTATATACGAATTTTGCCTCTGCATCATTTTTTGTAAAGCTCGTAAATCCATACTGCGTAATCTTTGTAACAAATCTATTGGAATAATAGCGTTACCTTCGATCATGCTTTGTATGGATTGAATAAGTTCATCACTAGAACGAGATTTACTTACAAATCCATTTACCCTTGCATCCATCATTTCATTGAAATGCGGCTCCAACTCATATCCAGAATACATCATAACTTTCACATCAGGTTGCTTGTCTTTCAAAATACTACATAATTCAATGCCATTCATCACTGGCATCTGCCAATCACATATTACAATATCGATGCGTTGTCTACTAATCATCTCAATCGCTAATTTGGCAGATTGAACATAACTAACTCTTACTCGCATATTACGTTCTATCATATCTTTCGTACCAATCCCTACCGCTGGATGGTCATCCACAATAAGAATATGACTATACAATAATAGCGCTCCCTTCTTACTATGATCATAACTTTTAACTTTCTTCGACTGCATTACATCTGTTACAAGAGCTGGGTTCTTTCACATTTTGAAAAAATAAGAGATCTGATATGAGCTAATACGAAGAGGGGAAAAACGTAATGAATTGAACATCATGGGGAATGAAACGTTTATCTGGATATATTATATCGTTAACTTTTAATAATATAAACAAAAAAATCCACATTTTTGAAGAGGAACATCAATATTAAACAATTTAGATGAAGATGTTAGCTTAATCATGAAATACATACATGTAAAAGAAAGGGCAGCATTCTGCCCTACTCATTAACTGCAATATACCCACCATGCCACGAAACCACTATCTGGTAGGGGATCATTCATAAGCACTACTACACTTTCTGATATGAATCCGTACATAGTTACTGCGTTACTTTCTGGTAGGGGATCCATACATATTTACCATCTGTAATGTCGTAACCTATATTTTCATTAGTTGGCGTTCCCCCATCTGCGAGAACAGACATCAATTGTACTGTTGCTTTACCTTGATTAACAGCATCGTTTAGTACAGTTCCAAGTAATGTTCCCTCTTTCAACGCTTGCATAGCTGGTTCTGTAGCATCGACACCTACTACAGGCATAAACTTACCATCTTTGAAATATCCTTCAGCTTTCAATGCTTCGATTGCACCAAGGGCCATATCATCGTTGTTAGCAATAACGGCTTCGATCTTATCTCCATGATCTGCAAGAAATCCTGCCATTTTTTCTTGAGATTTCACTCGATCCCACATTGCGATATCCACTGCAAGCAATTCAACTTTAATACCTGCTTCTTCAATCGCTATTACAGAAAATTTTGTGCGTAGCTCTGTATCCTGATGCCCTGGTTCACCTTTCAACATTACATATTGCAAAATGCCGTCACCATTTTTGTCCATACTAGCGTTCGCTTTCCAGTATTCCACAAGAATTTCGCCTTCCATTGTGCCTGACTCTTCTGCTTTCGCACCTACAAAAAATGCTTTATCCCATTTAGCAAGATCGGCTGCTAACGGTTCACGATTAATAAATACTACTGGGATATTTGCTTTTTTCGCTTTATCGATAATGATCCCCGCTGCTGTACGATCAACGGGATTGATCGCCATTGCTTTCATCTTCTTAGAGATAAATTGATCAACTTTATCATTTTCTTTTGTCTGTGAATTTTTACTATCTACAATATCGACAGCTATTTTCCCCTCTGCAGCAGAAGTAATTGCACTACGAACACCACTCATAAAGGTGTTATCAAACATGAAAATAGCGACACCAGTTTTGGGTAGTGAATTTCCACCCCCTTCATTACTGCTGCAAGCACCTGCAATTATTGCAAAAACACTAATTACTAAAGTAGTAACTACCTTTTTCATATTTCTATGCTCCTAAAGGATTTATTTATATTAATGTACGACAGGATAGAGTAGCTTCTGATTTTTCAACCAAAACATATTATCTTTATTAACAATCGTCATATCTCTAAGATAAGACGAGGAGAGATTCTGACCATCTGCAGCTTGCACAGCATATTGAACGGACAAATAACCAAGCGAGAACGCATTTTGCACAAATAATGATTCCATCTGGCCTTCTTGCAATAATTCTAATAACTGAATAGAACTATCAAAACCTACCATTTTAATATCGTTCGAAGCGTTCAATTCCTTCAACGCTAACGCGGAACTAATAGAGCTAGTCGTCATTAACGCTAATATCCCGTCAACTTCATGCTCTTTAATATTTTTTTTGACGATTTGCTTACATTGATCAACATCATTCGTACATACAACCGTACTAACAACATTAATATCATTATAATTTTTCAGTTCTTCATATACGCCTTGTTCCCTTGCTTCACCGTTAATTCCAGCATGCGTATAGTCTACAACTAGAAGATTACCTTTATAGTTCAATAATTTCGCCATTTCTTTCATCGCTTCTTGTCCATATGCTTCATTATCAGACCCGATGTATGTCGTCGTGACACCACTCGTTAATTTACTATCTACAGCAATAACGGGGATCCGGCGGCGATTGGCTTCCTCAAGAACTTCTGCAAATTCCTTATCGCTATTCGCAGCAATAATGATCGCATCAGGGTTAGAAGCTAATATTGTATGAGCAATTCTTATCTGACCTGCTATATCTCCGTCATTTTCAGGAAAGTGTAACTGCAAGGTGACATCATATTCTAATGCCGCATTATCCGCACCTTTTCGTACATAATTCCAATAATCATCTGTGGAGGATCGTAGCAACACTGCAATATTTTTCTGATGGTTAACTGCTACACGATCTGGTTTACTTGGATGAAATGCAGAATAAATTAATGCCCCACAAATAAGCACACCGACCAACACAATTAGCCATTCTTTACGATTGTGCATACGGATCTTCCTCCTTTACAGTAGATGAAAGAATTAATGCCGGGAATGTAATATAGACTGTCGTTCCTTCCTCTAATTCACTTTCAACTAAAAGGCCATATTGCTCGCCAAAGTATAACTTAATTCGCTCGTTCACATTTTTAAGTCCAACCCCTGAACCTGAACTGCTATGATAAGTGCCTGCATTAATCTCTTTAAGCTGATGCTCACTTATTCCAACCCCATTATCTCTAACGATAATTTCGATCTGATCCTTATCGTTGAGACTTACTACAACCTCGATTTGACCCTTGTCTACACTTGGTTCAATACCATACTCTAGTGCATTTTCCACTAACGGTTGTAATATTAACTTTAACGAAATGTAGCCGAGTGCTCGTTCATCGATTCGGAATTGGAAGTCGAATTTATTTTTGAATCGCATCTGTTGAATAATGAGGTAATTTCGTACATGTTCAACTTCTTCCGAAATTAGTATCAAGCTTTCGCCTTTACTAAGACTAATACGGAACAATTTAGACAATGCAGTAATCATCGTGACGGCATCCTCATTACGTTTCGAACTAATCATTCGAACGACAGTATTAAGCGTATTGTATAAGAAATGAGGATTGATCTGTGCTTGCAAAGCATCTAATTCATATTTCCGTTTACTTTCTTGCTCCGAGACAATTTTGTTCATTAACGTTCTAATCGTGCCTAGCATAATATTGTAACGATCCCCTAAGTTTTTAATTTCCAGTGGACCATCACTTTTGGCAGCAACATTAAACTCTCCACGTTCAATACCTCTCATCGTTACTTCTAGTTTTTTGATTGGTTTAGATATTTGGCGCGAGATTAGATTAGACACCAGCAACAGAATGATGGCAAGTGCAATTAAAATTTTTATTAATGCAATACTCAGATCTGCATTCGTTAACGCTAGCTCGTCCATGTAAGAGATGCCGACAACTTTCCAGCCAACATTACTAATAGATTGAATACTGATCATCTTAGCCCTGGGCCCAGACTGATCAATAAAACTACCATACGTTTGCTTTAGTGCAAGTTCAACATTTTCTTGCTTCAAATCAGCATAGATAATCTCGATTTGTGGGTGATAAACAATATTACCACCAGACTCCTCAATAATGTAGGCATAGCCACTTTTCCCTAAGCTTACTCGCTCCGATAGTTCTTGAATACGTTTGAAATTCACATCTAACAGCAATACTCCTTGCTCTAACTGACCATTTTTCATGAATGTAATGGTCTTGCTAAGTGAAACGACCCATTCATATTTTTGAGAATATAAATTTTGTACATGAGGCACTGAAATAGACAAATATCCATCCTTTTCTACTGCCGTTTTGAACCATGATTCATCTTTCACAATTAATGATTCTTTCAAACTAACATTAGGTAATAATGCGATGGGTTTTCCGTACAAATCAACTAAGGTAAGCGATACGACATCAGATCTCGAAGAAATCATCGATTGTAATTTCCATAGCTCATCGCTTTGCATTCCTTCTTCACTAGAGCTTATTGTGTGATGTAGCATATGATATAAATCCATTGTAGATTCTATATAGTCTGCTAGATTATAACTTACTTGATCAATGATTTGCTGTGCATTACGACTAGCATTTTCCTTCGTATTTGATGAAAACTGACTATATAATGTCAAGCTGATCGTAGTAATGATGAATACTGAGAACAAAGAGAACGCTACAGTTAGAATGAATTGAATACTCCGTCGCTTCATAATCTAATCCTTTCTCAATAGAGCATTACGATAATCTTTGGCGGAGACTCCTGTATATTTTTTGAATGTTAGACTAAAATAGTTCGGATCAGAGAACCCAACTTTGTCAGCGATTTCAAAAGATTTTAGATCTGTCGTGCTCAATAATTGTTGTGCCGTTTCCATTCTTACTTTAAGTAGATATGCACCATATGTTAATTGCGTAGCTTTCTTAAATAATCCACTGAAATAGCCGGGACTAATATGTAGTTGGAGACATAATGTAGCAATAGAAAGATCTGTTTGCATATAGTGTTCTTTTGTATAATGAATCGCTTCTTCAACTAGTTTTTGTGATGTATTTTGTCTAGTACTAGCTATATTTTGATGCAGATTATGGCATAAGTCAGAGAACCATAATTTTGTTTCCTCTAGACTTTTCAAACTTTGATATTGTAACAGCAAACTACTACCTTCAGTCCATTGTCCTCCAAACGATGCGTCGAGCGACTTCATTAAGCGATGAACTGCCGTAATAATTTCAAGAAAATATTGTTCGTATTCATTGACAGTTGCCTGCGTATGTTCAATCTCATCAACGATTACTGAGATTGCTTGTTGTAATTCACGTTCTGTACCGAGCTTAATTGCACGAATAAATTGTTGTTCCTTATAATCATCAAAATACAATCGCGTCTGTACGTTTTTCTCAATATCATCAATACATATAATCGAGTTATGTTCAATAATTCGACGATAATCTAATGCTGAGCGTGCTGAATCATATCCATGTTTCAATTGATCAAGAGAAGTTGTATAGGTACCTACACTAATAATCGCAGACATCCGTAAATATTTCTGAATGCTTTGTAGTATTCGTTGCAATGTATTGACGGTTTCAATCATTTTCTCATGCGGATCACCAACCTGATCTATCGTCAATAATACGACTTCATCTTGATGTACAAATATATTTCCTAATTGCTCATTTTGCCATAGCTCAGTTGCAACATTTGTTACGGCAAACAACTTTAAATCTATATCATTAGAATCAACAAGTGATAGACTAGGTTCATCATCTATGTCGTTATTATCATGATTAATCGAAATTAATGAAATAATGTATCCTTTACCTTGCAAGTTCAAATTGTACTTTTCAGCTCGCTGCTCGATCAGATGAAGTGGCAATCGACGCGTCATTAATGAAATTAAAAATTTTTCGCGAATAACAGGTAAACTAATTCGATAATGGTCTTGCAACGTTTTCATATTCAAAACTGCTTCACGCTCTTGATCAATTGTCGCAATCACTTTAGTAATTGCTTCTATTAATTGTGCATTAGAAAATGGTTTTAGTAAGTATTCTTCTACTTGTAGGTGTATCGCTTGTTTCGCATATTGGAAATCATCATAACCTGAAATAATAATAACTTTGGTGATAGGGAAATGTTGTTTGAGCCATTCAGTTAGTTGTAATCCATTCATAAACGGCATACTAATGTCTGTTACTACAATATCTGGCTCTATACGATCGAACAATTCAATCGCATCCTTGCCGTTAATTGCAGTATGTACGGAACTGATACGATAACTTTCCCAATCGATTCCTTCTTGTAACCCTTCTGTAACTTCAGGTTCATCATCAACAATTAGTAATTTATACATCGGGTTTCCCCCTTATAAAGTTTCTATTATTCACCTATCATATTATGTATTGTTAATAATTTGTACTATTTTCTATAATTTTTCAATTAAAGTTATCAACATACTTATCAACAACGGTGTATAAATTGTTAGTCAATTCAGTCATTAATGCTATGAAATAAATGCTTTTCTATTGGGATCGTTGAGGATCACCCTATAAATTGGATGTTATTAACAGTAGTTATCCACATTATCCACAATATCCACTATTTATTATTGAAAACTTTATACACACAATCATTTTATTCATCTTTTACAAATCCTTTAATATCATTGTATTTATGGAAGTTATTAACACCATAATGTTAATATGTGGATAACGATATTCACACTAAAAAAATGCAGTGTGCGATTGAAATAAACCTCTATTGTTAGAATCAATATCTAATCATTGAGGTTATTTCGTATAAACTCTCGCACACTGCATTTCATATATTATTTAGTTCGCTTCATATTTGATGCCGATTAAGCTACAACGTGTTACATCGTTATCAAACCCTGCTTATTAAACTTCCTCTTCTAATGAAGGTTTATAAGCAGGGTTTCAGAACCAAGAAGATGGAGCGCTACTTGTGAAAGGAGGAAACGCAAGTGTACGTTATTGGTACACGCGTACCGGACTTTCCAAGTTCGCTTCATATTCGACGCCGATTAAGCTACAATGTGTTACATCGTTATCAAACACTGCTTATTAAACTTCTTCTTAATCAATTGACCATGCCTCTAAGGAAAGTCCAGGATCCGCCTTCATATCCAGTCCTGCAAATTGCTCATGCTTATACTTCACATGTGCAGCTGCACCGATCATTGCTGCATTATCTGTACAAAGACCTGGTGATGGAATAATAAGTGGGATATTTTTCTCTGCGCATTTTTGCTGTAACACAGCACGTAACCCTTTGTTAGCAGCAACACCACCACATAACACTAGCTGCTTAACCTCATATTGCTTGGCTGCTCGTAACGCTTTTGTTACAACAACATCGATAACTGATTCTTGGAATCCACGCGCTAATGCCGCTTCATCTAGTTCAAGTCCTTTCATGCGATGCTGATTAATTTGTGCTAATACTGCTGATTTCAAGCCACTAAAACTAAAGTCATAACTATCTTTCTCAAGCCATGCTCTTGGCATTATAATGACTTCATCAGCTTCATGAGCTAGACGATCGATATATGGACCACCTGGGTAAGGCAGTTTCAAAGCACGAGCCACTTTATCATAAGCTTCACCTACTGCATCATCACGCGTTCGACCAATAATGACGAATTTTCCTTCTTCAGGTAATAGTACTAATTCTGTATGACCACCTGATACGACAATAGCTAAAGATGGAAATTGCAAATCATGTTCAAGTTGACTTGCGTAAATATGCCCAGCAATATGGTGTGTTGCAATAAGTGGAATGTCCAAAGACATTGCTAAACTTTTCGCAGCTACATTTCCTACTAGTAATGCTCCAACTAGCCCTGGGCCTTCCGTTACAGCGATGGCATCAAGATCCGTTGTGTGATAGCCTGATTGCTGGACTGCTTGTTCAATAATACGAGTAATACTCTCTACGTGTTTACGAGATGCAATCTCAGGAACAACTCCGCCGAATCTCTCATGTACATCAATCTGACTAGATACAATATTCGAACATATTTGTTTGCCGCCTCTAATGACCGCAGCACTTGTCTCATCACAACTTGTTTCTATTGCAAGAATTAGCTCGTTACTCAAGTACATTCACTCCATTCACTGACTGTTGCAGTTCCGCCCACATAATTAGTGCATCTTCGTTGTTATCTGAATAATATCGTGGACGTATACCAGCATCCTCGAAGCCAAATTTACGATAGAGCGATTGTGCCCTCATATTACTTACTCTAACTTCTAGAGTCATTTTTTGAGCACCTAAAAATTGTGCCGTTCGTTGAATTTCATATATTAACCTCGTACCAAGTCCTAGTCCTCGATATGGGGTAAGAATGGCGATATTCGTAATATGTGCTTCATCAATAATGATCCACATTCCAGCGTAACCGATGATCTCACCTCTATATTCCATCACCATATATTGTGCAAATAAGTTATTCATTAATTCATTACGAAAAGCTTCTTCCGTCCAAGGTGTTTCAAAAGCATCCAATTCGATTTGAACAATGCAAGGGACATCATCAAGCGTCATTTTTCGAAAAATAAGTTCATCTTCTATAATGTTCATGCTTGACCTTCTTCCTTCTCCTTAGCATTTTGCTTCACTTCTGCTTCTGTTAGTTGAGCGTAATTGGGTACTAGATCATGGACTGCAGCTAGCTCATCCTCCGACATGGTTCCAAGCTTCGCTTGTCCTAACTTCGCAATGGCTAGTCCTTGCATCGCACTAGTCAGACTACGGACTGTAATAGATAGCCCACTCGCAATGACTTTCATCTGTTCAATAGCTTCCTCATGAAGCTGAACATCACCGGCAAACCATAACTCCTTCACGCCATCTTGTACATAACGCTCGAGTTGTTCTTGTAATGATTGACACCAATTACTCATCATTTGAATGTGGTCGTTATGTTGGCGTTCCCACTTATCAGTTCCACTCGCTTGGAAAGCAGCCGTATATACTTGTCCTCTTCGCGCATCCATTATCGGGATAATAATAGCACTACCTTGATCTAAATGCTCTTGTTCATGAAGCAAGGCGCCATACGCTAAGCCCTCTAAACTTGAGACACCGATAACTGGTTTGCCTGTACTCCATGCTAATGTCTTTGCTGCAGTGACCGCAATTCGAACACCTGTATAAGAGCCTGGTCCAATTCCTGTAACGAAAGCTGTAATATGTTGAACCGACAATTCCGCTTCTTTCAGCATGCTCTCGATATTCGTCATAATATGAATGGAATGGTTACGTTCCGCCTCTGTCTGAACTTCTACTAATAATTGATCCTGCTGCAAAATTGCACCTGCCATCGTTGCAGTTGAAGTATCAATTGCTAGCAAAGTATGTTGCTTACTCATTGTGATGTACTCCCATCTATCAATTTCTCTATACAGCTAATATATCGCTCGCCGTAAGCTTTCAATGTCATTAATCGCTCTTCTTCATCGACATATTCTATAAATAACGATACATATTGCGGAGGCATTATTTCTGTAATTAGACTCGCCCATTCTATTATCGTAACGCCTTGACCATAGAAATAATCATCCAAACCTAATTCATCGGCTTCCTCGATCGATAGTCGATATACATCCATATGATAAAAAGGTAATTCACTACCTTCATATTCCTTAATAATCGTAAATGTAGGACTACTAACAATACCTTGCACACCTAGTTGTGCCGCAAACGATTTGCTAAAAGTCGTCTTTCCAGCACCAAGATCACCATCTAATGCTATGACCATGCCAGCCCAAGCTAACTCTGATAATTTTCTTGCTAGAATCTCAGTTTCCTGTTGTGACGTAATATTTAGTTGCCACTGCTTCATCTCAATATTCATTACTATTCACCACTCATTATTTAAAATGATTATATCCTCTATTAACAATTTGGTTACGCGCCTTCAATTGCTGCTGATCATTCCAACTTTCTATCCAGACTGCACCATTTCCTTGCTCAACTACTCCAATGGCATAGAGCTGTAGTTGTTGCTCGTGAAAGCTTGCTTGTATGCTCGAAAAATGTTCTTTAGCAGCTGTTCCTACTAGAATATAGTCTTCCCCGCCATATAAAACCCAATCAAACAATGGTTGTCTACTTAACGCAGCATATTGTGACATATGTTCAGATAGTGGTATTTGATTCTCGTCAATAGTAATATCGACATGAGAAGCTTTTGCAATTTCTGCAAGTTCACTTATTAATCCATCGCTAATATCATTGAGCGCATGACATTCATTAGAAGCATTCAGTAATCTTCCTGCAAGCAAATGCGGTTCAGGCAGTTGATGTGCTCGAATTAACGGTTCTACGATCGATTTTTGGTATTGACTCTTATCCGCATGTTGAAGGACATGCAGGCCTGCTGCCGACTGTCCTGGAACACCTGTAACAAATACAATATCTCCTGCTTTTGCACCACTGCGCAATATAGCCTTTTTACTTTCTACAATTCCAATAACGGTAATTGATATAGTCAAACTATGAGGTGATGAAGTAGTATCCCCACCAACTATAGCTACTTTGTATCTATTCGCACATTCGTAAATTCCATTATATATTCGGTTAATATGATCCGATGAATAATGACTAGGTACACTTATCGCAATTAGTGCGTGTAAAGGAATACCGCCCATTGCAGCAATATCCGATAGATTCGAAGCTAATGCCTTGTACCCAATATGCTCATAGTCTGTTGTTGCACTTGAGAAATGTATCTCTTCAACCATCGTATCTACAGTATATAACGTTTCATATTGTTTTTGTTTCGATTCAACTTGATCGGGTAAGGAAACAACTGCGGCATCATCACCAATGTCTACGATCACGCCTAGACTTTCCTTCAGAGATTGATCTTGACGTTGTTTATTCCAATATAAAATTCGAGAAAACTCATCCAACAGCTTTCACTCCTACTTCACAAGTAATCGAAACCTTTACTCTTTATTCTACCTTAATTGTCATCACAATCAAATACTACTATAGGTAGTTACCTTCATTGAAATAGGTAGTTCACATCAGTTGCTTGTGATCCCGATGAATATCTTTGTCGTGAACTCGACTGCGAAGTTGACATTTGTCGGTCGTTCAACACAACAAATAGGTCATACGAAACTTCGAATGACCTAAGTTATAGATATTACTTTTATAATTCTTTTACAATCGTAATGTGTAACTCATTTTTGAGATCTAATTGATAAGGCGTTGTAGGCGTGGAGCCATCGGCTTCTTTCAATACCCTTACCGTTGGACGATGAAGAGCTAATTCACTATTATGAACAACGACTACCGTCTGTCCTGTGTTAAGTAGTAGCATTGTCGCAATCGGGTAGATAGAAATGTGACTACAAAATAATTTAATAAGTTCATGATCGAAGTATGTACCACCTGCTGCAAAAAGAAACTCTATCGCTTCACTCGTTGTATAACGTTTACGATGTGGACGTGGGGAAATTAAAGCATCATACATATCTGCTAGCCCTACTATCTGTGCATAGATGTGCGTATCGTCGCCATTCAATTGCCTTGGATACCCCGAACCATTGAATCTCTCATGATGCTGCAATGCACAATGTGCTGATAATAATGATATATCATGATACTTACGTAAAATGTCAAAGCCTTCACGAGGATGCGTTTCTAATAATTGACGTTCCTCATTCGAAAGATTTCCCGTTTGCTTTAGTAGCTTATCAGGCATTTTTGTCATACCTATATCAAACAATAACGCTCCAATACCTAATTCTTCTAATTGGTTACGATTGAATCCTTTTGCAATTCCAATAACCCCAGAAAGTATCGCAACATTGACTGAATGCTGAAATAAATAAGAATCTGCTGAATGAATACTACCTAAGTTAACAAGTATGTTAGGACGAGCAGATAGATCAGTCATAATACTTCCGAATATCTCTCGAAAGTTTTTCCCCATATTTGGAGCAATAATTCTACCTTTACTTAATTCATTATCTTTGAATGCATTCATCGTCGTAAATACTTCATTAACTGCAGCTGAACGCGTCGCATCTGAAATTGGTTCATCGGGAATAATATCTTCAGTAAGTTTATCCTCTATGTATAGATAATCTATTCCCATATTACGAAGTCTACTTATATATCGAGCTGTAAGTTCAACACCTGATCCAAGTAATACATTCCCGTTCTCTTGGAAAATGGTTCTCGCAATAATATCGCCTGCACTCACTAAATCTATGTGCACTCTTTTCATTACAATGTCCCTGCTTTCTTCTTTGCCTAGTAATGTCTATAGGTCGTTATACATAATGTATAACGACCTATTATCTAGATAGCAAAACTACGATTAACGATCAAATTACGACCCTTATATTTTGCTTCATATAATGCTGTATCGGCCAAACTCATTATCTCATGTAATAGAACTTTAGAATCAGTAATTTGGAATTGTTTATAATCTTCAATTGTAACAACCCCTACACTTATCGTTACTGAAATCTCATCGTTCACTTCCTCAATCCATATGCGATTGTTCTCTATTTCATTTTTGATATCTTCCGCTTTTTGTTGTGCTTCAATTCTAGATAATTGCGGTAAATATATAATAAATTCTTCGCCACCATAACGAGCCAATATATCTTGTTTACGTATTGTTTCATTTACTTTACGTGCAGTTTGAACAAGAACCGTATCTCCATTCAAATGGCCGTAAGCATCATTTATTAATTTGAAATAATCTATATCGATAATGATGATTGTGAAAGGTACTTTGTTCGTAATATTACGTGGTAATTCATATTCTAAAAACTGCATAAGGTATCTACGATTATAACATTCCGTAAGCACATCTGTAATTGCAATCTTTTCCAACTTCTTATTCGCTTCATACAATTTTTCTTGAGTTTTAATTAATTCTGAATTTCTCTGTTGAAGTAATGTATTTTGTCTCTTCGTACTCTCTGCTAATTTTTTGATCTCAGTCACTTCTTGCATGGTGAACATATAACCCATTAACTTCGATCTTTGGTTCAATATCGGAGTAGATTGTACTTGGAAATAGCTTTCTGTTGGCTTTTTTGTATAGATCTCAAAGTCTAACTTATAAAATGGATCATTTTTCCGAAGAATAAATTGTTTCTCGATCTTACTCCAGTCCATTTCAGGAATATGTTCTTGGATGCGCTGCATATCGAAATAGTTTCCAATTCGTAATGGAATAATGGCATGAACATGTTTGTTCATCTCAACGATAAAATTATCTCTATCTAACACAAGAATTCCAACCGACATCGTATTCATTACATCACGATGTGCTAAATCAATAATATCTAATACATTTATTCTATTCAACTGAAAAGTCATATAAAAAGCAGCACACATCATCCCAATCGATAAAACTGGAAAATATGAACTAAACCAAGTCATATTGATAATATTAATAAAAAGGTCTATAATGCCGAACAACATTAATAGTCCAAGTCCATTGATAGCGAATTTACTAAGTTTACGCGTCACACTTCGATGTGCTGATCTAATATAGGACAGTACTAGCAAAAATAAAGAAGTTATGACATAAATGAACATTTGCCCAATAACAAGACCGAAATACTTTCCATAGGAAAATACTTTATCTGAGCGTCCATCTTGATATAACGTTAGAAAAAGTTCATTAGGGTTTACTAAAATAAATACAATAGCACATACGCATGGGAGTAATAATAACTTAAAAGTGAAGGTTTTGAAGAAGGAGCTCTTATTCATAATATATAATGTCAGTACAAAAGAACCTAGACCTGTTAATGATAATGCTACATAGGAGGATTGTATGAACAAAAATTTATATGGCAAGTATGGGGTAGTGTGCGCAGCAAATTGCAATAATGCCCAATGCATAAATGCAAGATGCAACGCTAAATACACCCGATGAAGGATAGACATTGTTTTCGTAAATATTAGAAAAACTAGTAAGGCTAATAAGACTAGAAAAACACCAAAATCGATTAGCATCGTGATTCCCATCAATCTCACCCACTTAAGTATCCAACTTATTCCACTATAGCAAAATATCCATAAAACTACAATTACATTAACAGTTCTTTTTACAAATACAAGAGACTAAAGACTAGTTTTGTAATGGTAAATGAGACTTAAGTATTCTCTCTAAACTGTGCTCAACAGCTAGAAATTGCTTAAACTGTTGGTATTGATCCCATTTTTGTTCATTAAAACTTAGGACATCCGTTCTAACTGCACGGATTAATAAATTTTTGGGAGTATGTTCAGGATCAATAAATTCTAGCATTTGTACACGATAACCAATACTTTCAAGCAACTGACCACGAATTCCATCCGTCGCTAGACTTGCAAATCGTTCCTTCAACAATCCTTGACCCAGTAAAGGTGTAAGGATGTCATTGCTTACTTGTGGGAATAACTCATGTTGGCAGCATGGAACTGACATAATAACTGAAGCTCCCCAATTGACCGCTTTCCCGATTGCTGCATCTGTCGCCGTATCACAAGCATGAAGCGTAACAACCATATCCACTTGAGATAATCCTTCATAATCAGCAATATCACCAACCAAGAACGATAACGACTTATAATCCAACCTTTGTGCAAGATCATTACATAATTGTATAACATCACTTTTAAGATCTAGTCCGATAATTTCAATATTCCGCTGTTGTTCCACACTTAGATAATGATAAAGGGCGAATGTTAGATACGATTTTCCACATCCAAAATCAACAATTTTCAACGTACGATCTGTCGGTAAATAGTCCAGTACATCCTCAACCATTTCAAGAAAACGATTGATTTGGCGGAACTTATCTTGCTTTTTGGCATGAACTCGCCCATCAACTGTCATAATTCCTAATTCAACTAGAAACGTGATTGGTGTCCCCTCTTCAAGCACACGGCGCTTTTGGCGGTTATGTTGTTGGATAATTTGCTCGGGAACTTGCTCTTCATTACGTTTTCTTTTAATAGAAAGCTGACCTTTTTTATTAGTTAGAATATGAAGATGCGTCGATTTCTCTTTAATAAGAGTTTGTTTATATTGATCTTGAATAAGCGGAAGTAACGTTTCTGCTGCGTCTGTAGCAGGTACATTTTGGTGCAACACCTTATTGCTATAATATGATTCAAACTGATAAAATAAACCTTCTTTTAATTGAACTGGTCGCATAACAATTTTGTTAGCGATTTGTTCACCCTTCGTTTTTGGCGAACTGAGAATCGCTTGATAAAGCGTACCTGCTGTTAACCATGGTTGAAGTTCATTTTGTAATGCTACTAACTGGTTGTCTTCTTTCACTTGTTGTATATCTCCTTCCAAATCATGTTCCATTAGTCTATAAACTGTTCGATAATTGAAGCAAGTTGCACTGGCGTCTCAAGCATCCCCATATGCCCCGATTCAGCTATAATATGGCAAGTTGTATGTTCATTACTTCCTGTGAAAGTTCCTTCTGATGTTACAATTCTATCTTTCCCACCCGATACCAACAATACAGGGATCGATGTATTTCTAATTATATCCGTTCTATCTAATCTTTGTTGCATTCCTCTAGCATAGCCAATAACACCATTTGCTGATGCAAGCTGGCCGATACTTTGAGCGTAATCTAATAAACTAGATTGCTCTTCAGGTTCTGCAAATAATTTCACGACTAGTCCCGATACAAAGGATGCAACCCCTTGTTCTTGCACGGTGATAATAGCAGTTTCCCGATTAGCTCTTGCTTGTTCACTATCAGGCAAAGCTGTAGAATGAAGCAGTCCAAAAGAACGTAGATAGGTTGGATTACGTTCAGCTACGGCTAAGGTAATATATCCACCTAGTGAGTGTCCAAACAAATGAACATTGTTGATTCCTATATTCATGATCCATTCATCTATCCAAGACGCCGCAAGTTCCATCGTATAACTACTTTGTTCACTAGTTGTCGATTGTCCATGCCCTATAAGATCGGGCACAACAATCCGGTATTGATCACTTAACAGTGGGATAAGCTTTGAGAAGTATGCTGAACTTCCACAATACCCATGCAAAAGTACGATCGTTGTTACCTCTTGGTCTGCATGTGGTGCAGAATCGTAATAGCAAATAGTTTCACCAGTTAATAAAGTATACTCATTACTAGCAAGTGTAAATAACGAATTTTGATCTTTCATAACGCTATCTCTCCTTATCCAATGCCCAAGTCTCGATTACTGCTTGTCTTAACGTAGCAACCATCCCTAATACAGTAAATAGCGATGTATTTTGAATTTTCCAATAGGCTTTTGGTCCGTTTTCATTAATAACTGCGGCAATACTATAATGTCCAACTGGTGGTAATCTTCTTCCAGTTGCTGCCCCTGGTTGAATCGATCCTTCTTTAATGATAAATGTTCCAACGCTTTTTTCATTACCGAGACAAGCATCGATTGCAATGACTAATTTATGTGATGGAAGTTGTTGAAGCGCTTGTTCTACCTTATAAGCGTCACATGGCTCAGCTAACGTACCGATTACGTATGGGAATGATAACTGTTGTAATACCGTTCCCATAATTGGTCCAAATGCATCTCCGGTTGAGCGATCTGTACCGATACATACAAATACAATATCATCTTTCTGTAAACCTTTCTTTGCGATAGGCTGCAAGTCTTGCAAGACTTGTGTATAGATAGATTGTTGTATAGCAATCGGTTCGGTCAAAAGTTGCTCCATTAGTTGCTGCATGTAAAATTCCTTTCTATATCAAGTGAACGCTCTTATAATAATAAATTTCAACGTACAGTTATTGTAGCGAATTTTCTAGATCAGTTCAATTTGTTACGTCTCGAATAACAAATCATGTTACAATAATGAATAGAAATTAGATGAAACTGTATTTATTTTAGATAGGGGTGTAAAAAATGGTGGATTTACAACAAGCATCAATGGAAAACATGGTTATTATGATCGAAGAGATTAAAACCAAATTAAAAATGGCATCTGCAGCAGCCATGCAAGCTTCAAGTTATGATTTGAATAAATATGAAGATATTAAGGACATATATGAAGTCATCACTTCCAAAGATAAATTCAGTATCAGCGAAGTAGAAGCAATTGTATCAGAATTAGGAAAACTACGTAACTAGCACACAAAACAATTTTTCCTAGGAAAATAATACCCTATAAGATAGCCACTTCTTTTTGTAGTGTATCATCTTATAGGGTATTTAAGTTACTTATTAAATTCAATTCGAATGTGATATGAAGTGAATTTTCATCGTCTTATTTGCTATCACTTTTTATTAATTGGCGCTTTAAGATTGCTACTAGCAACAGAGATATGGGGATAATAACCCCAATAACAAACACAAGAACGATCCAATCTGAAGAGTTGAAATCATTCTCAAATATAGAATTCGGGAAAATATCAGTTGAGACTACGAGTAATAAGAAACTCAATGGCAATAAAATCGAACGTTGATTTTTCAGTTTAGCAATGTTGATGAGTCCTGAAACCGATGCATAAAAATATACAGATATTTTTGCAAATATAGTAATCATCCATATGCCGGCTCCGACCACTTCAACTCTCTGCAAAAAATTACCTATGCTGATTTTTCGAGCTAGATGATATACAGGGAATTCTTGTAAAGATACGACATTTGCACCAATCACAAGAATTGTAAGTGCAACGATAATGACAGAAATGATACTTCCGATCAAAACTGCCTTCAAAAAAGCTCTTTGTTTAATAGCAGGAAATTGTAAACCCTTTTTGTGGAACATGAGAAATACAACGAGTGGCATAAAGGATATACTTAGTACCGAAAGTACAGCTAACACAAGATTTTTGGCCTCGAATTCCATCATGGGCTGTACATTTTTTAGATCAATTTGAGGCACTACAAAGATAACCATTAATAAAAAAAGTAACATAAACCATGGAAAAAATAACTCCATCATTCTAGCTAACGTATCAAAACCACTTCCAATCGCGTAAACAAGCAAAATAACAAATAACAGATTTACAAATAAAATTGGAGTTTCTGGCATAATTATCGTATTAATGAACCTTCCTACATCGAACAAAGACATTGCAGCTGCTAAAAATGAAAATATGACAAACATTATAGATATCGTTCTCCCAAGCCATACACCAAGTAACGATTCGCAAAGCTCGATAAACGTCTTTTCTGGATATATAGAACTTATCGTATTATATAGTAACACTAGGAGCAGCCCGGGACCTATGGCAATAATAGGCGCAAGCCAAGCATCTTGTCCAAGTAGCTCTGCCAACCCTGCGGGTGCAATTAATACAGTTGTTCCAACTGTAAAAAGGATGACCAGAATTTGAAATTGACGAACATCGATTGGTGCATGTCGCTGCATAATATTCTCACCTTTCTTACTTCTATTAATACAACATTTTAATCAAGTTGCTTAATGGTCTACAGAGCCAACTAACGAAGTATAAAGGAGTTGGAATACCCAACTTCATCACTTTAGCTATACTCAGTACAACGGCTACACTTAGCAACGATATATTCATTGCAACTCCTTTAATATTGCGCTCCTTTATTAATTTCGGTACATCAACGCGATATAATATTGCTCCTATAACAAGAATGCTGACTATTTTAATTAACATAAAAGAAATCACTCCTTTATTTTTTCTAAGAACGATCTCTTTGATCGACCTGTTCCGATTAATTTAATAGTTACTGAAGTATTTATAGGGTATGTTTCCATACGTTCATTCCAATCCTCTTTCAGTGTCTTCCAAGCTTTAGGATCTGACCGATGAATAGCTGCCCCTAAGCCTACAAAATCACTTTGCATTTCAAAGGACTTATTAAGTGTTTTTTTTATATTTGCTTCAATGACCTCAGCTGCAAGTTTTTCTAACTCATGGATAGAGCTCGGATCTGTCAAATCAATTTGACATTGAACCTCTCCTATACTACCTACTGCAATAATATTTATATCTAAATATTTGGAATTATCTTTAGTTCTTACTTGCATATGACTGCTAGCACCATTAATTTCGACGGAAAAATTACCGTCCTCCCGAGGACAAGTGACTGCTCCTACCGAACTTTTCACCTTTGAAACTAGATAGTTATAACCTCTGCTTTCTTCTTCATTCAGCCATCCGATAAGTTTATCTTTCCAGAAAACCGCCATTCCCCCATATTTCAATCGTGCATATGGTTCAGATATTTCAGCATTTGACTTCTTATCAGCTTTACTTGGGTCTCCCATGTAACTTATTCCGGTAATGACAGGGGCTTTTCCCTCGCTCATCAAATCAGATATCAATTCGTCGATTTTTACAGTGCTAGTTGCCGCCCAAGATTTGCTAGACATTTCAAGTGAGGTGAACATTTTATTCGCAGGTATTTTTTCAATCGGTGTTAATCCTTTTAGTATCTCTTTTGCTGTAGTCTTTCTTGCAATTGCAATATAAAAATCTTCACGAAACTCATGATCTCTAGTAAGAAATTCGATTGTGGTACCAATGCCCTCGGTTCGTGCAGTTTCTTCACCTATTAAAAACATACGCAAATGAGAAAAATAGATTTTACGAGCGGCGATACTTGACATTTCTCTAACCGCGTCAAAAATCGTTTTCCCCTTTCCCACGTATAAAGTGACAGGCGTATGTCCACTTCCTTTTTTTGCTGCGATTTCACTCGGATCAACAACCTGCACCGATACGAGATATCCTTCTTCAAGCTTGTCAACACCCATTCCTACGGCGATTACCATATCGTTTATTTCTCGTCTGTTCCAGCAACCACTCAATACGATCATCATTGAAAAAGTAATGGCCAATAATAAAAGTTTTTTCAACATATTTGCCCACTCCAATTCATTTCTTCTTCTGTTTTGAGCCTATCGAATTCGGTCGAAGCGAAAGTCCAACTTTGGGTAAGCGTAGTAAGCTATCTTTCTGATCACTCAAATTAAAAGGTGTGAACGGAGACATATAAGGAACACCAAAAGATTTCAAGCTACATAAGTGTACGAGTAAAATCCCAACTCCAATAAAAATTCCATACAAACCTACGGCGGCGGCAAGTCCTATAAAAGGAAACCTTAATATTCGTACAGCTATTCCCATATTATATGCAGGCAATACAAAGGAGCATATTGCAGTAATTGAGACAACAATTACCATACTAGGCGAAATAAGACCTGCTTCTACTGCAGCTTGACCAATGACTAGTGCACCAACTATTGAGACCGCTTGACCGATCGCTTTAGGCATTCTAATTCCCGCCTCCCGTAAAATCTCAAAAGTTGTCTCCATAATTAATACTTCGACAAACGCAGGAAATGGAACCCCTTCTCTACCTGCTGCGATACTGATTATGAGTGGAGTAGGTAACATCTCTTGATGAAAGGTAGAAATCGCGATATAAATGGACGGTCCAAGTAAGGCTATAAAGAACGATAACACACGCAATAGTCGCAGCAAGCCAAAATCTGCCCGCTGATAGTAATCTTCAGACGCTTGGAAATATTCAATGAAAAGTGATGGTACTATTAAAACGAATGGAGTGCCATCTACTAATATTGCAACACGTCCTTCCATTAGTCCTGCAGCTATTACGTCAGGTCGTTCTGTATTGTACATCGTAGGAAATGGAGTCAACGTTTTTTCTTCGATTAACTGTTCGATGATACCACTTTCCAAAACACCAATAATATCAATCCCATCTAATCTTCTATTTACTTCTTCAACAACTTGTTCATCAGCAATTCCTTTAACATACATAATGGCGACATTTGTTCGAGATACGGACCCTAAAGTTTTGGACTGCAACCACAGACTCGGATTCTTTATTTTCCTTCTGATCATTGCTGTGTTCGTCCTCAAATTCTCAGTAAATGCCTCTCGTGGTCCCCGAACGATAGCCTGATCCTCAGGTGGTTGTACACTACGTTGTTCCCAGCCTGCCGTACCTGCTTTAAGAGCTCGGCTACTATGCTCTAAGAGGATTACCGTATCTCCATTTAGTAGAGAGAGTGTGATCTCTTGATAGCTGTTAACTTCATCTATTTGGGCTATTGAAATTACATATTCTTTTACAGTTTTAAATAGTTCATCACCAGTAGAATCATTTTGGTTTTCCATTTTCGAAAAATCTGTTGTAAGTGGTCTAATAATAAAATCTTGCACCATCGTCGTGTCCGCCAGACCATCTATATAAACAATAGTCGCGCACTTCTTAGATTCAGTACCAAGCCATATTTCCCTTATCATCAAATCCGTACTTTGCCCCAAAGAATTCTTAATTTGTTGTACAGTTTGCTCCATGTCTTTTGATAGTACTTCTTCCATTAATTCTTCTTGGGCTTCAGCTATATTTCCAGAGTCAGTTTCCTTATCTTTTATGTACATCTTAGAGAACCAACCCTCTTTCTGATGATTGCATATGCATAGTCTTACCATCTGTAGTAAATCTATTACAGAATTTTGGTTACTGCTATTCTAAGGATTTATAACTCATCGAAAATATAAATACCCTAGAGCGTAGACGTTTTCCGTCCACACTCTAGGGTATAGTTTTAAGTATTCTACTTAAAAAAATGCGATATTTATATTATACTTATACATTATATTACGCTTCAGAACTTCCGTTTTCAGTAACAATGATTGAAAACTTTACATCGACTTCTTTCGGTTCACCGCGTAAGAAGAACGCAATTCTTTCTAACTTATCTGCTAGTTCAGTACCTGAAAGTTTTGTGTTCAGATGGAAGTTAAAATGATCGCTTGGTGTATTGAATCCATTACCGTTATAATTTCTCCAGATGCCATCTGCACCTAATCGTTGCGTATCTGGTTGCGGATAAAATTTATCTGACTTATTCACAACACGCTCGTAAATACGCAATTTTTTAAGTAGCATATAATACTGCGCAGAATGCTTGAAGTTCCACGTTTCACGAATATCTTTGAGCGTGTAATCCATTTTCCAACGTTTAAGCTTTTCAACCTGATCATCAGAATCAAGTTTTAGAAATTCATCTAGTGGTAACATCTTTTCAGCCATTACAACCCCTCCATCCTTAACTTTTATGTACTTCATTGGATGCGACTTCTTGTAAATAAAAGTAACATCGAAAGCTCAAGCCTAGCCATTTATACTAAAATTAACTATGAAATTTCATAATTACATAAAAAATACCATATCCCATATATAATTACAACAAAAAAATTCCCATTTGTTAGAAACAAATGGGAATTTTTTTAATAATTTATCACTTTAACACATTATTGTTGAAATCCTAAAGACTGAATGAACGTTTTGAACGCTAATTGACCAGCTTCTGTACGTTTATATACACCTGCATCATGCAATACAGCTAGGAATTTTTCACCTGTTTGTGATTGTACTAATGCATTAGCTTCGGCAACAGATAAGCTAGTACCATGCTGCTCTGCTAGTTCAACAATCCACTGGGAATGTTTATGAAGAGCATGTTCTTCACTTTGTGTAGCTTCAATAGCAGAGGCGTTATTATTACTTAATAACTCTGCAATTTGAGCAAGTTCTTCTTTCAAACGACCAGGTAATACTGCAAGTCCCATCACTTCAATTAGCCCAATATTTTCTTTCTTAATATGATGCAAATGTTGATGTGGATGGAAGATACCGTCTGGATACTCTTCACTTGTACGGTTATTACGAAGTACAAGATCAAGCTCATACTCACCATTGTCTAATAAACGTGCAATTGGTGTAATTGTATTATGAGGTATAGCATCAGAGAATGCAAAGATATCCGCCGATGGATCACTGTATGCTCTCCACTCATCCAGAATTGTAGCAGCTAACTGCTTTATTTCTTCTTTCGAACTACTTTGCAGACGGATTACCGACATTGGCCATTGAACAATTCCAAGTTTCACATTCGGGTACTTCTCAGAAGTAAAGCTTGAATCCATTGGCGCTGTTTCCATAGGGAAGACATGTTTTCCAGCTTGGAAATGGTCATGAGATAGAATAGATCCGCCAACGATTGGAAGATCTGCATTCGATCCAATAAAGTAATGTGGGTATTGTTCTACAAAATCAAGCAAACGTGCCATTGAACTATGAGATACAACCATTGGCTCATGAACACCTTTAAATACGATACTATGCTCATTGTAGTACACATATGGCGAATATTGAATATGCCATTGTTCCTCTTGCAAAACAATTGGAATCGTTCTTAGATTTTGTCTAGCAGGATGATTAACACGTCCCGCGTAGTTAACATTTTCCGCACATAACAAACATTTAGGATATTTTGCAGGTGGTAATGTTTTCATCAAAGCAATTTCTTTAGGATCTTTTTCTGGCTTAGACAAGTTAACAGTAATTTGTAAATCGCCATAATTAGTCGGATGTAACCAACTTGGGTTTTTCGCGATACGATCCATACGAATATAATTGCTATCAATGCTTAATTTATAAAACATGTCTGTTGCTGCAGAAATCCCTTTTTCTTCAGCAAGTTTATGAAAAATACTAATAAGTTCTGACGGACGAGGCATTAACAATCCCATGATCTTTGCATCAAGTAAATCACGATATGTTAATGACTCTTCAGCAATTAAGCCAATTTCAAAGCCATAATCAAGTAAACCTTCCAATACCTCTACAGGAGAAGTTAATTGTTCTGAAGGAACAACACCCTCATATGGCTCATCAAATTTGAAAAGATCTAATAATGCATTTCTTGCATAATCTATATCTGCTGTTTGAATCATTTGCTGTTGATGAGCAAACTGGACTAAACGTTCAATTTGTAATAATGCTTGCTCTGCAGATGTAATAGTTTGTGTTGTCATAACGACATTCCTTCCTGCTGTGCAATAATGTTACTCGTTATATCCGTTTGGATGATTAACATGCCAACTCCAAGCGCTTGCGATAATATCTTTCAAGTTACTACGGTCAGGACTCCAACCAAGTTCCTCACGTGCACGAGTTGATGAAGCAACGAGAACCGCAGGGTCACCTGCACGACGTTGTTCCATAACAACTGGAATTTCACGACCAGTTACTTCACGAGCAATATCAATAACTTCTTTAACTGAGAAGCCATGGCTACTACCAAGATTATATACAGCGCTGTCAGATCCTTTACGCAATGCATCTACTGCACGTAAATGAGCATCTGCTAGATCACTTACATGGATATAGTCACGGATACATGTACCATCTTCAGTTGCATAGTCATCGCCGAATACAGAAATATGTGGTCTCTTACCTAGTGCGGCTTCAAGTACGATTGGAATAAGATGAGTTTCAGGATCATGTGCTTCACCAATTTTTCCACTATCATGTGCACCAGCAGCATTAAAGTAGCGAAGTGAAATATATTTTACGCCATACGCAACGTCAAACCATTTCATCATTTTTTCCATAGCTAACTTAGTTTCACCATATGCATTTGTCGGAGTAGTACGATCATACTCATCGATAGGTACACTTTCAGGCTCGCCATAAGTTGCTGCTGTAGAAGAGAATACGATTTTCTTAACATTGTATTCATTCATCTTTTCAAGTAAGCAAAGTGTTCCAAATACGTTGTTGTTATAATATTTACCTGGGTTTTTCATGCTCTCACCAACTAGAGAGTTAGCTGCAAAGTGAATAACCGCATCAATTTCATTTTCAGTAAAAACTTTATCTAGAACATCATTATCACGAAGATCGCCAACGTAGAGCTTACCGCCTAGAAGTGCCTCTTTGTGACCTTGTTGTAAATTATCAAGAATGATGATTTCTTCTCCACGCTCATGCAAAGCTGCAACCGTATGAGAACCAATATAACCCGCGCCACCTGTAACTAGAACTGCCATGTTATCATCTCCTAAAATTTGTTTACTTCTTGATATAGCATCTTGCTATTAAAAATACATCGGAAGCATATTGCTTTTTTGTGTACTGATTAATTTCAGAACAGCGATAACAGCGTTATCTAAGTTCGCTGTTGAACTAACTTTTTAGAACTAACTTACAATGAAGGTTCAAAAAGTGGGCTTTCAGATTCGAGAAGATGACCCACAGCGAAAACGAGTAGCACAGCGTACGTAATTGGTACGTGAGCACACGCAGGCTTTCGATGGGGGACATATTCGATGTCGAATACGCTACATTAGCATAGTCATCGATATCAAAATCCGCTTTTTGAACTACCCTAGTTGCTCTACGCCGTTGCCGATTGTGCACACATAGAAGTCAGCTACCAACCCAGTCTCAGCTGTATATTCGCTACCCACTTGCTCTTTGAATAGCTCAACAGAATCTTCATGAACAAGGGAAACCGTGCATCCACCGAAGCCAGCACCTGTCATACGAGCACCTAATACGCCTGGTACTTTACGAGCAGCTGCGACAAGTGAATCAAGTTCATGACCAGTTACTTCATACAAATCACGAAGTGAATCATGAGAACCGTTCATTAGTTGACCAAATAGAACAAGATCATTTGCTTTTAATGCTGTCATCGATTGAAGTACACGATCAATCTCTTCTACAACATGTTGCGCACGTTTCATTACAATTTCATCCTTAATTAGATGTTTCGAAGCATTGAACTGCTCAATGTTTAATTGACCAAGCAATGTTAATTCTGGATAGTCAACACGTAAATCTTGAACAGCTTGCTCACATTGTGCACGACGTTCGTTATATGCAGAATCCACTAGACCACGACGTTTATTCGTATTTCCAATCACTAATTTATATTCACCTGAGTTAAACGGTACAAGATCATATTCAAGCGTATCGCACATAAGTAGAATCGCATGATCTTTTTTACCATTAGCTACTGCAAATTGATCCATAATACCGCATTGTACACCATTGAATTCATTTTCTGATTTTTGAGACATTAGAGCAATCTTCACAGTGTCAACCGGTTGATTTTCTAATGTTAACAAAGCAAAAGCAGTCACTACTTCAATCGAAGCAGAAGAAGAAAGTCCAGCACCATTAGGAATTTCACCATGGAATAGAAGATCATAACCAGAACCGAACACGACACCCGTTTGATGGATTTCATTAACAATTCCTTTAGGATAGTTCATCCAATCATCTGCTTCATCGAAAACAACGCTTTCGATACTTAATACTTTTGTTTCTTCAAAGTTTGTAGATGCAAGACCTAGACCTTTATCTTCACGTTTACGTACAAGTAATGTTGTTCCAAAAGTTAAGGCAGCTGGGAAAACATAACCACCATTATAATCTGTATGTTCACCAATTAAGTTAACGCGACCTGGAGCGTGGAATACTTTAATATCATCATTAGAAGTTCCGAAGCGTTGCAAAAATTGTTCTTTAAGTTGTTGAATATTTGCCATTGTTATCACATTCCTTTTTCATCAAATTTGTTAAGTGATATTGCATTCAGTATATAGTAGTTTCAATACTAACAAAATGGTGGTAAGTGAAATCTATATGGATTAATGTGACTTTTGTACTTATTACATGATAAACTAAAACAAGAAAGGATAGGTGAATTTATGGAGAATCCCTCTCATGAACTGCTGAAGTCAAACCAACATTACGCAGACGATGAATCTACGAAAGAATCGTATCGTGTAGCTTCTAATCCTAATATGACAGAACCTAACAAACAATGGCTTCATGTGTTGTTTGCAGGTGAAAGTCATACGAAACCTAATCATCGACTTGGTCCAAAAGTATATGACTTTTATCTCATGCATGTGGTCCTATCAGGTAGTGGAAGCTTTACTACAGAGCATAAGCGTTACGAATTACATGCAGGGGATACCTTTCTTATTCGCCCTAATGAATTAATTTCCTATGAATCCGACAATCATGATCCTTGGCACTATCGCTGGGTCGCTTTTCGTGGTGAGCAAGTAGAACATCTCATAACGTTGGCTGGCTTCGTATCTGGTCGTGAAGTAATGACTAGCGTTCCACTTGAACCAGTAGGGAGCTATTATCAAGATATATTAGAAGCGTTCCGCTTCAACCACCCTACTTCATCCATATACGCCTCTGGTTTACTTCATATGATCATGACTGAATATGGCAGGGCACAACAACCTTCAGATTATTACTTGCATCGACAACATGCGAATGAACATCAGTTGCATAACCAAATGGTCCATTACTTAACAACTCAATATACACATCCAGTCTCCATTGAACATATGGCAGAAGCACTTGGATACAATCGAGCTTATCTTTCCCGTATATTCAAACAAAAAATCGGCGTTACTCCTAGTACTTTTTTGTTACAGTTACGACTAGATAATGCAAGGAGAATGCTTAGAGAAAGAACAGAATTAACGATTGAGCAAGTTTCTGCTTCGGTAGGTATTCAAGATGCTCTATACTTCTCAAAACAATTCAAAAAACTTTACCATCAATCTCCTACTTCATATCGCAAACATATCATTGAGCGAATGAAATAATGGATATACTAAGTTCCGAGGTGAATATTATGAAGGAGCTTCATACCGGGAATTATTATTGGAATACGTTTCATACTAAAAAAACAGAATGGTCAACATTAAATAAAGACTTAACAACAAAGGTACTTATCGTTGGCGGTGGTATGTCAGGCCTGTTAATGGCTTATATGCTTCATGAACAAGGTATCGATTTTATACTTCTCGAAGGAGATCAGATTGCTGAAGGTAGTTCATTAGCTAGTACAGGTTTATTACAATATTGCAATGATATTATGTTAAGTGAGTTACGAAGTGCCATAGGTCGTGAAAAGGCAGATACATTTTATCGATATTGTTATCGAGCGTTAGACCAGTTAAAGCATATCGCTTCAAATCTTCAAAAACATGTTGGTGATGCACACTTCCGTTCACGGACAAGTATGCAATTTAGTTCTACTGATGAGGACATCATTAAATTACAACAAGAATATGAAGCTTTGCTAAGTTTGGAATTGCCATGTGAGTTATGGGGAAGTCATCAAATAGAGCAACAATTCCCTTTCTCAAAAGGTACTGGATTAGTGACACATGGCGATGCCGAAGTTAATCCTCATCTATTTGTGTTAAGTCTTGCACAATACTTAACGGAAGAGGGCTGTCATTTGTATGAGAAATCATTAGTTAGTGATCATGAACGCTTATCTAATGGCTCCTATCGAATTACCGTTAATAATAACTATATAGTGCAGTCTGAATACATCGTTTATGCCATTGGTTATCAGCCTGAACAACTCCACCAAAAGCTCTTTCAACCGATATTGAATCGTTCTTATGTTATTGTATCAAACCCTGTTGACGATCTATCGAGTTGGTATGAAAAATATATGCTTTGGGAAACTGCTCGTCCTTATTTGTATTTGCGAACGACGGTAGACAATAGAATTATTGTTGGTGGACTGGATGAAACTATTCAAACTCCCAATCATAATGTCGCATCTGTAGAAGCACTTAATGATAAATTGTTAGATGAGTTACGCAAACTATTTCCGGAATATGATCTCCAGATTGACTATAGTTGGAATGCCACATTTGCAGAAACTGCTGATCAACTTCCTTATCTCGGTGTAGATCCTGATGATCAGCACATTATGTATATCCTTGGTTATGGCGGAAACGGCACTGTCTCAAGTATGCTCGGAGCAGAATTATTAACGAACATGATTTGTGGGTCGGGGGCGATGGATGATCTAGCAGATATTGTGAAGCTCGACCGTTAGAGGTAGTTCAAAAAGAGGACTTTGATAACGATGACTTGGCTAACGTAGTTTAGTCGACATTGAATATGAAGCGAACTAGGGAAGTAAAGTAAAGGCTTCCGATGTATGTTTCTTGCAGAAACATTGTAGGTACGCGTGTACCGATTACGTACACTTGCGTTTCCTCTTTCCGCAAGTAGCGCTCCATCTTCTCGGTTCTGAAAGCCCGCTTTATGAACTTTCATTGAAATTAGGTAGTTCAAAACCTTCATTTGAATTAGTTAGTTCCAACTGCAAGCTTTGATAACGATGATCGACTTCGTCGTATATTCGACATCGAATATACGACGAACTTGGCTTAACTATAGATTATTCAATATTTGCACTGCATTCGTATCGGGAATCCAGTCGTCATTGTCTGAGAAAGACATGTACAAACTATCAAACAATGAGCTTTCGACAGCTTCATTGTTAATACATAATAAAAACTGCCCCTGTCGTAATGCATGCAAACAAGTACTAGCTACACTTTCATTCAGACCATAGGCAAGCAGTGCTTCCATACCATGCTGCTCATTAGAGTCACCAACGATTACACCCGGCATCCCATTCACTGGTATTTGCATTGAAGCTTGTGAAACAAAAAATGGAGTAATAAAGATATTTTCGTTATCACTATCTCCATTTGAATTAGCAGATGCAATTTCAGAAAGCAGATCAATGTGAATCGATGTCTCTGCATTGAGTAGTTTGCTATGTTCCAAATCCTTCACCAAAATTTTTAGACGATCTTTCGCAAATCCATTAGCCTCTAGTTTTTGCAGTGCTTCTGCTACCTCATGCTGACTTTGAAACAATAATACTTGACTAATCAAAGTAAAAAACCTCCTAAAACTTTTTATTAACTATCTAATATGCTTCTTGCAAATAAAAAGTAGCATCGAAAGCATAGGCCTAACTTTTTATTAACTACTATTCCCCAAAGAGGAAACAATCACTCAAAATGTCGAAACTTTAGAGATTTATTCTAAGATTGTATATTTTGTTCGATTAGGTTGTGTAGGACTTATCATTACGTTATGATGTAATTTAGAGAAGATCTATATAGAAGGGGGAGGCAGATCATTTGATCCATCGAAATCTTCGTTATATGACGGGCTGGGAATGGCATGTTCTGCAGCTTCAACATAAACCATTAACTCATGAGCCTCAAATTAAATTTGAGTCTAATAAAATAAAAGAAGACAAACGCTTTTCTGGTGAAAAATATGAATTAATGCGAACACATCCTGATGTATCCCAGTGGATCGAATCAAGTTATGATCGGATCACTAACAATATCGTTATGCAACATGTTGAAAATCATGGAGTTGTTGTTCATGGTACGATACTTATTCAGTTGTCTGAGGATACGAAAGATATTGCTCCTTTTCACTTCTGGTTATCTTCTAATAAATTGATTACGATGCAAACAGATACAAGAATTCCACTACGATTACAAAACTTAGATCATCTTCCTCTCTATGAACAGTGTCATAGTGCCCCTGAGGCTTTCTTTTGTATGATTGGTATTCTACTTGAAAGCTTAGATATTGGCTTAGACCAATTCGAAGAACGATTAGGGCAATTAGAATTGGATATGCGTGAACGAAACCGTAAAGATTTATTAGATGATATTATTGAACGAAGATATGAACTTCTACATTACAGCCATTTATATTTACCTATTCGTGAGGTAGAAGGATTAGCAAAAGAAGCTTTCCTAGATACACTTACTGCTTCAGCTAGCTATATCCGAATACAGCATCGATTTAACCGCATTGATAGTTTATTAAAGCACTATGCTATGGAAATTGATACCCTCATCTCCGTTGATGATGCTCTTTCTAATTTTAGAGGAAATGAGATCATTAGAACCTTAACTATTTTTACTGTTATTTGCTTACCTATTACGTTATTTGGAGCTATTTGGGGTAGCAATTTTATATGGTTACCATTCAAAAATGAACCTCTTGGTTTTCTATATACATTAGGTGCAATCTTAATTATTACCAGTTTTATATACTTCCTACTATGGAAACGTGGTTGGACAGGTGATATTCTTATGCATCGCAAAAAAAGCAAGCAACTTTCTAAGCTAAGCATAAATATACTTAAACCGTTAGAACTAGAGGAGTTTTCTCAACTACCTTCTCGGAAATCGCGTAATAAAAAAGAAAAGAACCTTGGAAACTTGGAATCAGTTGTTACCGAATATGCCAATGATAAGCCATTACCTTCTAGGAAACTTCGATAGATGAACAAAAGGGTCAATCTAAACGACTTTAGATTGACCCTTTTTATACATTCTACATTAGACTAATTTGATCACTTGACCAGTTGAAGCAGACTCATTTGCAGCCATAGTTACTTGGTGAGTGCGATATGCATCACTATAATTAGAACGAATAAGTGAAACATCACCTGTACGAACAGCGTGTAAAAATGCTATAGCTTCGTTCTCATAGGGATTACTTTGATTGTGATACACCGTTGTTGATGCTGTAGTAATATCTTTCACGCCACCATGACCTATTTCTAATTTACCAGCATTTGTATAAATATGTAGACCACTCTCGTGACCTGCAGGAACAATACATGTATTACTAATCGTTGCGATTGTACCATTACTCAACTTCAATGTTACAGTGCCGGCATCTGCTACATTTGCCTTAGAATCCTGTTTAGATAAAATCCCTTCACTATAAGCTGCATAGACTTCCGTTACCTCACCTACAAGATAACGTAATAAATCAACGATATGCGTCGTTTGTTCCACAAATTGACCACCAGAAAGTTCTTGTCTACGCCACCATGTACCGCCTGGAGCATCACCCATCCAATATCCTAGTGATACCGCAATATTTCGTTCAGCAAGTAACTGCTTAGCTTTTAGTGCACTGTCCATATATCTAAAATGATAACCAACTGATGTAATTAATTGTTTGTCTTCGATCTGCTGGAGCAATTGCTTTGGTAGGCCTGCTTCAGATGAAAGAGGTTTTTCTACTAGGAAAGGAATATTCCGCTCGATCAATGATTGCTCAAAATGTCCATGTGCAAATGGCGGAGTACATATGTATACAGCATCTAATTCACCTGCATCAAGCATATCATCTACATTGTCGTATCCCTTCGCATCGTTAAAGTTACTAGCGAATTGATCAGCTTTCTTTTGAGAACTGCCTGCTATTGCAGTAACTTTTACACCTTCTTGTCCATATAATAAATGCGCGTGTTTATCAGCAAACCAACCAGTACCGATGATACCTACGTTTAATGACATATTAAATTCCTCCCGAACATAGTTTTAATCTTTTCGTACTCAATATTACCTCTATGTGTTCATATATTATCACTTTGTCTGAATGTTGTGTATTCTTTTGTCTGTGCAGTTACCCATTGTTACCTCCTTACATACTATAAAGAATACTTACTCCTTAGAATCGGAGGTAATTAAATATGAGTAGACTACAGCTACAAGCACAAGTGCAAGAGCCTGATCTACCAAGCGCATTATTTCTTGCAGCCATTTGCGGACAAACACATGTGCAATTTACAAACAAAGAAACAGGACTCTTTGTTATTCCTGATGAATACAGACTCGTTGGGGCGATCAGTACATCAGATATGGGAATTGAAAATGATCGTTATGGTTTTATCATCACTTCTAAGCGATATTCTATTTTAGCATTTCGTGGTACGAGTACTGCCTTGGACTGGGCCTATGACTTTAAAGCACAACAAATGGAGTTTACACCAACAAAAAATGTCGGCAATACCCATAAAGGATTTACCGACATTTATTTAGCTCTTCGTGAGCAAATATTTCGAATGTTAACTTTACTGCAACCCGAATTACCACTGTTCATTACTGGGCATAGTCTAGGCGGAGCGTTAGCGACACTAGCAGCCATTGATATTGCTACTAATTCTAACTTTAACAGCCCAATCGTTTATACATTTGGTGCACCTAGAGTTGGAGATCCTACATTTGTTAAATCTTATAACTCTACAGTTCCCATTCACTGGAGAATACAGAACAAATTCGATATCGTTCCACATTTACCTACACTAGTCTATCATTCACCACAAACTGAGGAAACTTATTTCTATCTACATGTGAAAGGCGAAGTTCAACGTACATTCCGACAAGGCTCAGTAGCGTCCAATCATCTGCTATCGAGTTATTTCCATAATTTATCCGAAGATATGCCTCAAATCGCTTCAGCTATTTGTGCATCACCACTAGGTTTCTGTCCTAATGTTGAAATAACTTAAGCCGGTAAAATATATAGGAAAATTGCAAAGAAATGGACAATCGAACCAGCAAGTACAAATAGATGCCATACTGCATGATGATAAGGAAAGCTACGCCACATGTAAAACACAGTTCCTACAGTGTATAGAATCCCGCCTACGACCAATAAAGTGATTCCTTCAGCTGCTAAATTAGCAGTTAGTGGCTTCCAAGCAAAAACGATACACCAACCCATTAATATATAAAGAATGGTAGAGGTAAATAAGAAACGATTAGCGAACATTGATTTGAACACGATACCTACTACCGTAATTCCCCATACAACTCCAAATAGCACCCAACCAAGAGTCCCTTGGACCGTATGAAACAAGATGGGAGTATACGTACCCGCAATGAAAATATATATGCATGAATGATCTAATGATTCAAACACTCTCTTTGCCTTTCCTTCTGGGAAGCTGTGTACTAGCGTAGATGCTATATATAATAGCAGCATGGATGAACCATAAATCGAAAAACTTACTACGTGCAAAGCCGTTCCCTTCAACGCAGCAAACACAATTAAAATAACTAATGCTGCGATGCTCAATAATGCACCAATTCCGTGAGTTATTGCATTAGCAATTTCTTCACCTTTCGAATAGGTATGCGTATTAGCCAATTTTCCACCCCTAAACTCTTCACTACCTATTCGTTATCCTTCACTTTAATGAAAAGAACAACGGAAGTATGAACTATTATCCAATATCTATTAAGTGTATCGGATTACAGCCATTCCTTCAAGTAAGCGTTGAGACTAGACATCGTCTTGTCTAAATTACACGCACGATGTTCATCACTAAATTGTTCACTCTGCCGAAAATAATCTGCATGACCACCTAAAGTACGAATGCCCTCTATGTAGCCCGGAGCATATTTTTGTGAATCCCAATGGGGTAACGGAATTTCTGGTGTAATGTAACTCCATCCTCCCCAGCTACCTAGACGACTAATAGGATCTTTAACTTTACCGTCATTATCTATTGAATGTATATAACCAACCCGCTCCTTTAGTTGCGGAATAATTCTCGTTTTCGGTGAGCCTATTTGAACGACTTTAGAATCAATGGGTAATTGATCTTCATGGAGTTTCCTAGCTATCTGATACGCGGCGACTCCGCCCCCACTATGTCCAATCAACAATAGTTTTGGGACCTCACAAGACGAGTTAATGCGTTCCCAGACTTTTCTACCGCCATAACCTGCGAGCTTTGCTTTTCTTGAAAGATCAGCACGTACTTCATATAATTGGCGCATTAAACTGCGCTCAGCATCTCCATATGGAAATAAAAGTTCGATATCAGGTGTAATGCCTTTCTGTTGTAAATTATCGACTAATGCATGTTCAAGTGCATGAAAGGCCGACGGTGATGTTTTTACACCCGCTAGCAAAAATATTTTTAGTGATTGACTAGCTTGCATGATTAAGCCCTCCGTTAGTATGCTTATCAATTCATTCTCTTCTTTACATTATGCTAGGAGCTACACTTTTTCATTCAACCATTTGTTAGCAAAAAACGGTACCACATCAAAAAGAAAAATCCAATTTTTCAAATTCTTATATAGCTTGCTTCATTTACTAAAAAAGTTGTCCTCTCGTATTCAACCAGAGGACAACTTTCGTTCCATGCATATGAAATTAATTGTTAACGAATTTAGGGAGAACCAATCTACCTCGACTCATATTTAACTAGCCTATGGCTCACTAGTACCATAGCAACAGTCAAACATACAAAATACATTGGCATCCTCAGCAAGGATTCATTGTGTAGAAGACTCATTCCTGTAGTAATAAGGCTAACTATAATGTAATAACCCAATCCGAAGATTGCTCCTGCTGTTCCAAGTACATCACCATAATTGACTAATGCTAGACTAAGACAATTCGGAATTGACATACCGATACCAAGGAGAATAATAAATATACACACTACCATTATCAGTAGATCAATCGTGGATACCTTTATACCAATAATAGCAAAGCATAGTAAAGTAATAGCACCTATCATTGAAATAATAGATCCGTACACTATTATTTTCTCAGGACGCAAATTTAAGATTAGTTTTTTCGATAACATTGCTCCAACTATAGATGACAATGCTACAAAGATTCCAAAAAAACCAAACCAACCAGGCTCCATTTGAAAAAAATCTATAAATATAAATGGTGCTTCAGCATAATAGCTAAACAATATTCCATTGGTTGCGCCAATGAGAAAACCAAACCCCAAAACTCTTCGATCTGTAATTAGACGCTTAGCTATAGATAAGATGTCTATTTTCACTCTTGCTGTCACCTTGGTTTCAGGCAAAGCAGTCCACGTATACATTAGAATGACAATACTCATCAATACCAATGTGAAAAACACTGCTCTAAAACCTAGCAATTGGTCTATCCATCCACCAAGAAGTGGACCTATAGCAGGGGTAAATGCAAGTGCTGCTGAAATCTGAGCGAATACCGCATGACGCTTGGCTCCCTCTATACTCTCACGCAAGATCGTTTGTGTAATTACTGATCCAGCACTAGCACCAAAAGCCTGAATGAATCTACAGATCAACAACCACTCGACTGAATTAGAAAGATAGCAGAAGAAACTCCCTATCCCATAAACTAGAATGCCCCACAGCATAGCTGGGCGCCTTCCAATGAAATCTGAAAACCTTCCCCAACAAAATACACCAACTGCAAAACCTACAAAATAAATGCTGAGCGTAAGTTGGATCATATTATTACTCGCTCCTAAGGACTGAGCGATATCTGGTAAAGAAGGAGTATATATCGTTTCACTAATTTGTGGAAAAGCCACAAGAATAATTAATAACAGTAATGAAGGATTTGAGATTTTTTGGTTCACAGCCTATTTCCCCCTTATCAATTAAAATCTCAATAAGTTAGGAATAAATTAAGGGATTACAGGCTTGCACTTAATTAGTCTAGAAAATGATAACATGGACTTTCACCTTTTATAGTTAGTAAGGGGGATTAACTAAAAAGTATTATAACAAATGCTTTAACTAATTGCATTCACAGTTGCTCTATTTCATACGAGCCAACTTCCTTTAACAAAACGAACATTATCGATTTATTGCGTACTTTTATACCAGTCGTTAACTTCTGTTGTAATTTCCTCTCCACCAGATATCAACCAATTTCCTACCATCGTATCGAACGCATCAATTGGCTGTTGTCCATATATTATTTTACTATATGTTTCGTTAACAAGCTGATTAAGAAGCTCATTTTTACTTTGCATTGTCTCGGTTATCGGTCCCAAATAGTAGCCTTTCATACGAATGTTTTTTTGATCAACAATAATTTTCATTGCATCTATATTTTCTTTCCTTCTAGTATTAAACACTTGTTTTTCGTAAGGTGATTCAGGTGCCTCACCATTGGCAAGTTTAATATGAGTGTCAGCATATAGCGTCGGAATACGTGCACCTTCATAAGTTAATGTATAGTAAAGTACTGGAGCAGTTTGACCCTTCAAACCAGGAAATAGCTCTGGATATAACTCAGCATCAGCCGTTAGACTTCCATCAGGTAGTACCGCGTAATCATAACCTTCTGCAAAACCGTTCTCGAATTTACTGCCTGGTTGCGGGTCAGCCAAATTATCGAAGAACCAGTTGTAGTAATGAATAATTGCTTCTGGGTGCTTAGCATTTTTGTTAACAAAGAGATATCCATTTACAGGAGGATTACCTCCAGCCGAACCAATTTTCCCATCGGGACCGGCAGGAATTGGGTATGCCTTGTAGCTTGCACCAGGTACGTTAGTGAGAAGTTCTGGGAAAGGCCATTCTGGAAGCCAGTTACGTCCTACCATAATTCCAGCTTCACCTTTAGTAAATAACTCAGTTCCATTTATCTCATCATACAAAGTAGAATCTTCGGAAATATATCCTTTTTCCATCCAAGACTTCAACGTAGCTAGTGCATCTTTCGCTGCTGGATCTATAGAACCGTTTACTAATGTTCCTTCATCGTTCAAATTCCATTGACTAGGCATTGTGCCATATGCACCAAATACGAAGCCAATATCAGACATCCAAGTACTAAATCCATTTTTAAATCCTGTTGCCAAACCGATCGTATCTTTTACACCATTTTGATCAGGATCATCGTTCACAAATGCTTCCATCACTGTTTCAAGCTCAGCGATCGTTGTTGGTGCTTTAATTTTCAACTTATCTAACCAGTCTTGACGAATCCACATAACATGATCGTCGTTATAAGCATAGTCTAAAATTGGAAGTGCCATCTTTTCACCTTCGCGAGTAATTGGCAACCAAATCCCAGGATCAAGAGCAAGACCTTCTTTATAAGTGTCATTAGCATATTTTTCTACTAACTCACCAACTGACATAAATTGTCCAGAGTCGATTAGCATATTAACCGTTTCTAAATCTCCACGGTACGAAATAACATCTGGCATTTTCTCCTCAGAAGAAAGCATCAGACGAAGTTTTGTTTTGTAAGCGTCATTGGTATTCGTAACAACCCAATCATACTTGATCTCAATGCCTAGTTGATCCTTGATGATTTGTGTATGCACATTGTTTTCAATACTCTCTCCTTCTTTGAACACAGCACCGTTCTCAGGAATACCCCATACTGTTGTTAACGTAATTGGAGTTGAATATTTACCATCTACAAATATTTCATTATTTCCACTGTCGATAATCCCCTTTGATTTGGAGTTATTATTTGTCTTTTCCTCATCATCAGTGTTTACCCCATAACATGAAGTAATTACTATAACAAATGACAAAATCAATAGTACTGATAATATTTTGTTCATTATTTCGCTCCCTATATGTAAAATGAAATCAAAATGACTAATACCATTTGTTATGAATTAATCATAGTATTAGCAATAACTATTTGAAATGCTATTATCTTTAGATTGATGCCATTATCTTACCCACTCTTTCATAGCTTCAAGATCAATTGTCAGCAGTTATGTAGTTAATGGATATTTTTACTAGCCAGATCTATAATAACCCATCAAATCAAGTATTCCAATGCATGACCAATGTAAATTATGAAACAATAGCAATCGATGAATTCAATAAAATTAAATTGTAATTTTTACTCATTGCTGTATCATAATTCTAGCAACACCACTGCTTTGAAAAGAGAGGTTATGAGATGAGGTTACGAGAAAACACATTCGCAAAAATCATATCGCTTATCATTCTGTTGTTAATTCCGATTATTTTACTTTATACATTATCTATGCAAACAAGTATTCAAGTTATTAAGGATGAGGTTCGCTCTCTAAAGCAAAAGGATATTAATTTTCTTGCTAATGAATTTGATAAAAGTGTCACAACGTTAACCTCTCTAGGCTTCTTATTAAATGAGGACATACATATTCAGTCACTACAAACACTCCATTTAACAGATAGCGTTTACGAACGTAATAATGAGCGGCTTCGAATAATGGAGCGTTTGCGGTTACTTAATGTATCCCAGCGCTGGGATACTCAGTATAGTATTCTCGCCCCTTCCAACCAAGAGTTTGTCTCTACGAATAGATATCTTTCATATGACTTAGATAAAGTGAAAAGTCTACTTGCGCCAGAATGGAAGTACCAGGAAGTCATTACGCAAAATATTTCCCAGAAGCGTTTTGTTCGTCATATTGTAAGACCCAAAAATAAAATTGCTAATCTTAATGAAGCTGGTATTATTATTGAGATTTCTTTCCCTGAAGAACATATTATTAAAGATTTGGACACATTCAAAGAGACAGGAAAAGGTGACCCTTTCCTATATAATATGGACGGCAGCTCTATTCAAAATAAAAATTCAGATAAAACAACGATTACAACAATAAGTGATCTTATTCAGTCCGAAAAACTTGTTCCTACATCCAGTAATCAAATCATTAACATTTCAAAACAAGAATACTTAGTATTGTTTGCACCTATAGACACTTTAGGTTGGTATCTCGTTGACTATGTACCGATTGATAATATGTTACAACCGATTGTTAAAACTCAAATTTTATTTTATGTTTCTGTTGTCTTATTGCTTGTTATGAGTCTACTTGCTGGTTACTTATTGTATCGTAATGTTCAACGTCCCATTGCTTTGTTAATTCGAAATGTTAGAAAGCTTCAAGATGGTGACTATTCTACTCGAATAAAAGTTAATCCGAAAAATGAGTTTTCATATTTATTTGAGCGGTTTAACGATATGACTGCAGAAACTGAACGATTAATTGAGAAAGTATATATGGAGGAGTTACGTCTAAGAGAAGCGAATGTAAAGCAATTGCAATCGCAGATTAATCCTCATTTTCTATACAATTGCTTTGCATTAATACGAAGTCTAGCAAGATTGAATAAGACGGAATCCGTTATGACCTTATCGATGCATCTTTCTAAATATTATCGATATACAACTAGGGTTGAGAAGCTAACAGCTACACTTACTGAAGAAGTGGAGTTACTCAGAAGCTATCTCGAAATTCAACAATTTCATATTCAACACATGTCTTACCATATAGAAATTCCCGAATATATGCTTGATCTTGAAATTCCTCGTCTGTTACTTCAGCCAATTGCAGAGAATGCTGTACTGCACGGGATTGAGCAATATGATGGTGATGGTATAATTACGATTTCAGCTGAAACCGTCGGGAACTTTCATTCCATTATTGTAGAGGACAATGGGGTAGGTATGACAGAAGAACAATTAGAGATGCTTGAACATAAATTGTTTGACACACCAGATGATAACAGTGGTTGCGCATTGTGGAATATTAGACAACGTATGATTTTTCAATTTGGGCCCGAGGCTTCCATTAATTTCTCAATCAGACCAAGCGGCGGCTTAATCGTTCGTCTATCGTGGATTAGTCCTAGTAAGGAATAACAATATTAACGTTTAACCATCATGAAGTGTCGAAGGAGTTGCTTGACATGTATCAATTATTAATAGTAGATGATCAACCAGATTTGGTTGAAGATCTTGCAACTAATCTAGACTGGAGCAGCATCAATATATCATCTGTTTATCAGGCTCATTCAGCATCTGAGGCTCTTGATATATTGAGAATGACTCCGATTGATATCGTCATTACCGATATTCGCATGCCTGGAATATCCGGCCTTGACCTAATAGAGTCTATTAGAGCATCCTGGGACCATATAAAATGCATTTTGCTTTCTGGTTACAATGATTTCGAATATGCAAAACGAGCTCTCCAAAATCAAGCTAGCGACTACTTATTAAAGCCAGTCGAAGACGACGAGCTACTTGAAGCTGTTCAAGGTGCCATAAACGAGTTAGAGAGCCGTTGGAACGAGATTAGTTCTCACCAAAAAGCATTGGCATCTATTCAGATAAATCTACCTATCTTACGATCCCATCTATTAAACTCCTTACTTAATGGTGAGCAGATAAGTAAGGAGCAGCTTGAAAAGCGTATTAAAATGTTGGAGTTACCGATTGAATGTGGATTAACTTGTTACATGATGCTAATGCGTATGGAGGATTATTTTTACGATCAAAGTGACAGTGACATCTCATTGCTTGAATATGCAGTTTGTAATATAGCAGAAGAAATTTTTAATGAAGATTATCGACTTTGGTATGTCAAAGATAGCTACGGCTATTATGTATTCCTCATACTACCTCGAGAGGGGTTATCAACCTCGAGAATCTCACAATTAATGAATCCTGTAGCTGTCGAACAAAAGGCCGCTCAGCTCCAACATTATGTGAAATTATATTTGAAGGGGACTATTTCTTTAGTACTAAGCAAGATTGGAATATTTCCTGTACATTTATCAGCTCAGTATGAAGATTTAATTAGAAGTTTTCGTCAGCGCATTGGGAGTGAAAGAGATTTTTTGCTCACATTGAATGAGGACGAGCAATATGAAAATGAGAATGCTCACTCATTGACACACTTGTATACCCCACCACTTCTTAATCATTTGTTAGAAACAGGTCAATGGGATGCAGTAGATCAAAAGTTAACATTGATTTACGAGGAGTTAGAGCAAGATCGTGGAGATTCGCACGAGTATATTTTAGAAACATATTATTGTATCGTAAGCTCACTAAGTTATTCCATTCATAAAAACAAATTGCGGTTAGTAGACTGCCTTGGGGCAGAATTCAATCAATTAATGAATGGCCCACACTTCCATACGATTGCTCAATTGAAATCTTGGACTGATGAAGTATATTCAGCCTATAAACTTGTTATGCTTGACCGTGTACAAGATTCACGAACGGGTATTATACAAAAAGTACAGGAATATGCTTCTCAACATTTGACCGAAGCATCTCTACAAACGATTGCAGATCACGTTCACCTGAACCCATCTTATTTATCTAAAGTATATAAATTAGAAACGGGCGAAGGGATTAGCGAGTATTTGTCTAGATTAAAGATGGAAACGGCTGCCCACCTACTCCGTTCAACCTCAGATAAAATTTATGAGATAGCTGCGACAATTGGCTATATGAAAACAAGCTACTTCATCAAATTGTTTAAGGATCGCTTTGGTGTAACTCCTCAAGAATTTCGTGAACGGTAAGAAATATAATGACTTCAAAAAAGCCATGAAAGACTACAATAATGTAGTCTTTCATGGCTTTTTAAGTACCCAGTAATCAGCGGTTATTAACCAATTGATTGCAAATGATTCGCATCATTATACGCCCATTTTTTTACGTTGATTATTAACCTTTTTTGTATTTTGACTAGTTAATTTTTTAGTACCAGTCGACAAATCTTGTTTGCCAGGTCCGCCTTTTTGTTGCTTACGAGCAGCAAGAAGTTGCTTAGCACGTTCAGCTTGTGAAAGTTGCTTTACTTCTACTTGTTCTTCTGGTTGTTGAGTGTTTTCATTAGACATATATGTCCACCTACCTTTATATGGTTGTTCAAAAAGCAGACTTTGATAACGAAGTGATGCAGGAAAGTTAATCGAACATTAATTATATTTTACTACAGATTGATACTCGAATGAAAGGGCATCCTTCAATTCGTGAAGAATACTCACTCTCTATTTCAGTATATGTAAAATCAATGCACACTACTTACTCAAATCTTCTTGTTCTGTTGCCGCTTCTTTCTTATCTTCTACGATAACTTCTTCATAGTCTGTATGACCATCAACATTAAAACCCGCTAATTGTTTCTCGTACTGTTTTACTTTACGTTGTAGAACATATACACGCACAAGTCCTAATGCCCCTACAGTCAGTCCACCAAATAATGTAGAGAATAGAATAACGAGAATAAGTGGGGTCGAAGTATGACCAAAAAAGAAATTAACTTCTACAGGCTCCACATTTATGACGGCAAATACTGCAATCACTAGTGCAAATACAAATGCTAACAACAACATCCATTGACTTTTCATCTTATTGCCTCCTAAAACTTTTCATATGCTTCCTGAAATACTACGTTGTAATGAAAAGTAGCATCGGAAGCATCAAGCATTTCTTCATGAACAATATTTTATAGTTTGTACAATTAAGCATCATATTCTACAAACATACTTACAATGATGTTAGCGTATATTGTCAGAAATGTATATAAAAAAGCTAGTTCAGCGTTATTCTCATAACTTTTGAACTAGCTTATATGCTGGTTGAAAACTATCACCAATATCATGCTTTAGACCACCTAGATAACTTCTTAATCTGCCACGATAGATAAGTTCTAATTGTGCATCGAGAAAGTCACCCGGAGTAACGAGAGTCGTTTCTTTATTGAATAGTTCAAGTTCAGCGTTAAGTAGTATTGTAGAAACAAATTGCGAACAAAAATAATGATTTCGACGATCCCATGGAATATTAAAATATACGGCTATCATTCCAAGGAAATTATAATGATAATGATGAGAGTAATGAATAAAGTGATCTATCTGAGTGCGAATTGTATCGTACGATTGCTGTGAAACCTTAATTCGATATATCGCACATTGTGAACGTAAAAATACTGGACCTGTAATGTCTTCACGAATAAATCCACCAATGAAAGGATTCCGTTGGTACTTTCGTCCAAAACTATATACTTCTCTTAGATCACTATCAAACGCAATGGATACGTGACTAAGATGCTCTTTTGTACAATATGAAATAACATTGGCTAGAACAGTGCCAGTATTCGTAAGAACAATATATAATTCTCTTTCTTTCGCCATAGTTACCTCCCTAACATATAAACTCATATTAATAGTCTAACTCGATGTGGGAAATGCTGTAACCTTCTTAAGTAATAGCAGATACTAGACTTAAGTCTAATTGACTCCCAAAAACAAACCAAATATTTACAACTCAATAGAATTTTACTTCATTTCACATTTTGAAACAACAGGAAATTAATACATTATTTTTATTTTCTATCTTATATATTGAAATGATAGATTAGATATGTCACAATTTTACTATTAAAACAATTAAGTTCAAGAGGGGATGTTTTTGAATAATGCCACAACCATATGATATGCCTTTAGAACAGCTACAGCAGTATAAACCAGCCGCAACTTCAGCTGAAGACTTTAATAGTTTTTGGGAAGAAACGCTTCAAGAACTTCATACAGTGCCTCTTACATATGAGCGACATGAGATTTCATATCCGGTAAAAAATATGAAAGTCTATCAAGTGTTCTTCAAAGGATTTAATAATGCTCAAATTGAAGCGGTACTTGCTATGCCTATCACTGATACGAAGCTACCCGGAATAGTAGAATTTCACGGGTATAACTGGGTGAATGATCGTGATAAACATGATGTCGTTAATCTTGCATTGAAAGGCTATGCAGTTATGCGTATGTTCTGTCGAGGTCAATATGCAGGTTCTATTGATAATGTCATTTCCAGTAATGGTCATATTTCTGGTTGGATGACAAAAGGTATTCAAAATAAAAACGAGTATTATTATCGAGCTGTATATATGGATGCTGTGCGTTCCATTGATATTCTTGCTTCCATGCCTGAAGTAGATGCTTCGCGTATCGCCGTGACAGGTGGTAGTCAAGGTGGTGCAATTACATTAGCAGCAGCTGCACTTTCAACTGTACCACTTGTAGCGGTAGCTGATTATCCTTATCTTTCGAATTTTGAACGCGCAATTGATGTTGCACCTACTGGTCCTTACTATGAACTCAATGAATATTTCCGTCGATATAGTGATAGACCAGAAATAGAAGAGAATGCTAAGAAGACACTTAGTTACTTTGACATGATGAACCTTGCCCCTAGAATTAATTGTTACACATGGATAACTATTGGACTAATAGATGATATTACTCCTCCATCCACTGTTTTCGCAGCATATAATCATTTGCAGTGTAAAAAAGATATCGCTGTATATCGCTACTATGGTCATGATCAAGCTCCAGCTTCCATTGGGGTAAGATTACAAATTTTTATGGATTACCTTCAAACAAAATAAACCTTCGTGCTAGTAGCTGATCATGATTGGTTACTAGCTTTCTTATTAAGCAATGACTATTAAATATCATACCATGTAATGGAATTATGATCACTTACTTCTTAATGTATTCCTTTAGTTCGCCTCTTACCATTAAGTCAGTACTTCTTTGATTAATATTTTTTGATGATCTGGTAAGCCCTCAGGCCATTCTCCAACATTACAATACATCATATTAGATATTTCAGCACTAGGCTCAAATTCTCCTTCACTGATCGTCCCTTTATACACAAGTTCTATTCTATTTGGAATTTTACCATAGATAGCTTTTGCTAAGCCCGTAATGTTCACCTTAAGTTTTGTCTCTTCATATATTTCTCTCGCCAAACCTAATTCTGGACTTTCTAATTCCATCCAGCCTCCTGGAATTCCCCATGGCTTAGTCCGATATACATGATTTAATAGTAGCACTTGTCCTCTTTCATTCGTGATTACACCGAGCACAGCAACAAGAAATTTGTGTTGAGCTCTGTACACAAGCCAATTTTTCAGCTTTGCAAATGGAATGTGTGTATACAAGTAAACAAGAAAACTTTGCGGCAAAATATTAACGATTTTCCTTAACACAAACACACCTGCTCTATGATTATTATTATCGTACTAATATTATATAACCGACTAATTATGAAAAAAGCTAGCAGATCCATAATCTGCTAGCTTTTTCTCCTTCCCTACTGTTAACTATTCTACGACTTCCTCAGTCGCTACATCATCAGAAGCTGCTTCTTCAGTAGGGGTGGGAACTTCTTCAACTGTAACCGATTCGCCAGCTGCTGCTTTAAGAATTAGCTCTTCACTTGTTACGTTTCCTTCCATATATCCTTGATTCTTCTCATTCCAATACTTTTCTTGTTCTTCTGGCGTCATCTTATCAGTCGCTAGTAATTCATTACCACGTAATTGTAATTCTGCTAGCGCTTCTGCAACAGTAATATCACCAGTATTCAATTTATTAAACGTTTCATAAGCAATACTATAGTACTCATATTGATATCTCTCAGGAATCTTTGTATAGTCTATATTTTGATTCATTGGTTTTAGCTTATAGAATGCAGCATAGTTGCGTTCTGTATCAAGATTCAAGTATTTAGTTCTAAGTGGTAGGTTACCATATGAAACTTTAGATTTTACACGTGCATACTCGTCACCAGTAATATATGCGATAAAATTCCACGCCTCTTCAACGTTTGTTGAAGCTGCATTAATAGCAAACAAATTATAATAGCTCATGAAATATGAAACATCAGGATTTTGTGATCCTACTGGAGCAGTAACAAGATCCCAATTGTCAGTAAAATCCTCAGGATTTTTAGCGTAATTTTTCATGTCTTCAATGTTATTTACAAAATAGTTACCATCCACTCTCATCGCGAGTCTACCAGTTAATAATGGATCCATGCCATAATTTGATTCATCTTGTTTGAAGTATACGGTTCCGTCTTCGCCGCCACCCCAAAGCATTTCATCATAGAATAAAATATCTGATTTTAACAACGTTTGTGCCTGCTCAACAATAGCAGCCCAAGCTGGTGTATCAATTGTCATTTGTAATGTATTTTCATCAAATACTTTCAAACCTTCTGTATTAGCAAGCAAATTAATCATTTCATTCAAATCTTTACCCCAGCCCATCTTCAGACCGAAGACACGATCTAGCGGGTCTCCATCTGTAGGGAACATACTCGCAAGATTAATAACTTCCGTCCAAGTCATTTGATCTGTTGGATACGGTACGTTGTATTCATCAAATAAATCTTTGTTATAGAAAAGTGCTTGTGTCGAGAAGTTTGTTGGGATGGCATACAAATTACCACCGCCATAGCCTTTCATCGTTTCAATCACACCAGGAATAAGTCCATCTACATCATACTTGCCATCTGTTACAAAGCTTTCGATATCATATAATTTCCCTTCAGTACCCATTTTTTCTAATTGAGTTGGATCAATCATAAGGATATCCGGCTGCTCTTTTTCTATAAATGCAGCTAGTGCTTTTTCATAATCATTATCGTTTTCTTCCATAATTGTATTATAGATATTATTTGTGTTTACAACTTCAATTTCAATATTAGGATAAAGTGCGCTATAAAGCATGCCATAATCTTGGAAGAAACTGTTCTCGTCGTAATACATGACCTTTAATGTCCGTTCTTGATTTTCATCTTCAGATCCATTTTTTCCAAAGCCAAAGCTACATCCCGTTAACATAGCTAAAGTCAAACATAGAGCAATTCCACCTCTAAGCGATTTTCTCATCTCTTGGTTACACCCCTTAATTGGAATACTTACACTATCATAACGTTTCACAAAGGTAAAAGGTTGCATTTTTACCATATTTTTAGAACAACTAAAAATATCTTAGCTTTTTTGGGTTTATTAGTCTTTTACCATACAAACCATTAAAAAGCTAGCAGATAATATCATCTACTAGCCTTCTTCGTTAAGTTATGGCTTACTATTCAGTAACTGCCTCTTCGGTTGCATCCTCAGTAGTTACTTCTTCAACTTCAAAAGGAACCATTATTTCTCCACTGGAGCTTTCCATATACATTTTCTGTTGTTCTTCGATGTATTTCTCTTGTTCTTCCGGGGTCATCCTCTCTGTCGCTAACAATTCATTACCACGTAATTGCAATTCTGCTAATGCTTCTGCAATCGCAATCTCACCATTGTTCACTTTACCAAATATTTCGTTAGAAGTAGTGTAGTACTCATATTGGAATCTTTCAGGAATCTTTGTATAATCGACATTTTGGATTGCCGGTTTTAACTTATAGAATGCAGCATAATTTCGTTCTGAATCTAATTCAATATATTTAGTACGTAACGATAATCCACCGTAAGAAGATTTTGATTTCACACGTGCAAATTCATCACCTGTAATATAGGATATGAAATTCCATGCTTGTTCCACATTTGTTGAAGCTGCATTAATAGCAAAAAGATTATTGTAACCGGTAGAGTATGATACATCAGGATTTTGTGATCCTACTGGTAAGGTAACAATATCCCAATTACCAATAATATCTTCAGGGCTTTGAGAATATTTTTTTGCATCTTTAATTTCATTTACAAGATGATTACTATCTACACTCATCGCAAGTCTACCTGAGAAGAACGGATTTCTGCTATAATGATCCAAGTTTTGATCAAAATAAACGACCTCTTCTCCGCCACGCCCCCACAGCATATCTTCATAGAATAATACATCTGATTTTAATACGGATTGTGCTTGTTCTACAATACTTGCCCAACCTGGTGTATCAATAGTCATTTGCAATGTATTTTCATCAAAAACTTTCAATCCTTCTGTATTAGCAAGCGTACTAACAAGTTGACTTAATTCTTTACTCCAGCTCATTTTCAAACCAAATATACGTTCTAGTGGGTCACCATCCGCAGGGAACATATTGGCAAGATCAATAACTTCCTTCCATGTCATTTGATCTGTTGGATACGGGACGTTATACTCATCAAATAAATCTTTGTTATAGTATAGTGCTTGTGTATAGTAGTTCGTAGGTATAGCGTATATATTACCACCACCATATTCTTTCATTGTGTCGATAACACCAGGTATAAGTCCATCTACATCATATTTGCTATCTACAATAAAGCTTTCAATATTATATAATTTTCCTTCAGTGCCCAATTTTTCTAATTGAGATGGATCTAACATCAGAACATCAGGCTGCTCTTTTTCTATAAATGCGGCTAGTGCCTTGTCATAATCATTATCGTTTTCTTCCATTAATGTATTATGTATCACATTCGAGTTTACAACTTCAATTTCAACATTTGGATAAAGTGCGCTATAAAGCATACCATATTCTTGGAAGAAACTACTTTCGTCATAATACACAACCTTTAATGTACGTGCTTCATTCGCATTTTTAGAATCATTTTTTCCAAAACCGAAGCTACATCCCGTTAATATAACTAAGGTCAAACAAAGTATAATTCCACCTCTAAACCAACTTCTCATATCCCAGTTACACCCCTCTATTCTTTTATTTACATATATATTACGTTATACATATGTAAATAGTTTCATATTTTCCAATATTTCCTTAAATATTTTCATTTTTCGAGTATAACTAACAATCTATGGTAAGAAGATCATCTCAAAATATCACTGAAATCAAAAAAAAGGCTAGCAGATATTATCATCTGTTAGCCTTTTTAATTAATCTATTGTTTTCTAGTCAAAAACTCCGTCATTATTTCATTAGAAGTTATTGCTTGGTCGGATGCTTAACGAAGCATTTGTACAGATCCAGAGTCTTCCATGTACATTTGATTCTGTTCTTCCCAATATTTCTCTTGCTCTTCTTTTGTCATCTTACCTGTCGCTAACAGTTCATTACCACGCAATTGCAATTCTGCTAATGCTTCTGCAATGGTAATTTTACCTTCAGTTACTTTATTGAATGTTTCAGTAGAAACATTGTAGTACTCATAAAGGTATCTTTCAGGAATTTTGTTATAGTCCACCGATTGGTTCATCGGTTTTAACTTATAGAATGCAGCATAATTACGGTCTTTATCTAATTGCATATATTTCGTACGTAACGGTAAGTTACCATATGATACTTTAGTTTTTACGCGTGCATATTCATCTCCAGTAATATAAGAGATGAATTTCCATGCTTCTTCGACATTTGTTGACGCAGCATTAATTGCAAATAAATTATAATAGCTAGTGTAATAAGATGAATCTGGATTTTGTGATCCTACCGGTGCAGTAACCATATCCCAGTTCTCAACAATATCTTCTGGATTTTTAGCGTATTGTTTTGCGTCTTCAATTTGACTTACAAAATAGTTACTATCTACGCTCATCGCTAGTCTACCTGTGAAGAATGGATTTTGACCATAGGAATCAATACTTTGATCAAAATACATTATTCCGTCTCTGCCACCGCCATACATCATATCGTCAAAGAATAATACATCTGATTTCAATACAGATTGCGCTTGCTCTACAATACTAGCCCAAGCTGGTGTGTCGACTGTCATTTGTAATGTATTTTCATCATAAGCTTTCAAGCCTTCCGTATTTGCAAGTGTATCTACCAGGGTACTCAATTCTTTATTCCAACCCATTTTTAGACCGAATACACGTTCAAGTGGATCTCCATCTTTAGGGAACATATTCGCTAGATTGATAACTTCAGTCCATGTCATCTGATCTGTTGGATACGGTACGTTATATTCATCGAATAGATCTTTGTTATAGAAAAGCACTTGAGTAGAGAAATTCGTCGGGATAGCATACAAATTTCCGCCACCATAACCTTTCATAGCATCAATAACACCTGGGACAAGTCCATCTACATTATATTTGCTATCTGTTACATAGCTTTCAATATCATATAATTTACCTTCTACACCCAGTTTTTCTAACTGTGTTGGCTCTAGCATCAAGACATCCGGCTGCTCTTTTTCTATAAATGCAGCTAGTGCTTTGTCATAATCGTTTTCATTTTCTTCCAAAAGTGTATTCTGAATCTGACTAGTTTCTACCACTTGAATTTCAACATTAGGATAGAGTGCGCTATACAGCATGCCATACTCTTGGAAGAAACTTCCTTCGTCATAATACATAACTTTCAGTGTACGTGCTGCATTTCCGTCATTAGAGCCATCTTTTCCAAATCCAAAGCTACATCCTGTTAACATAGCAGCGGTCAAACATAGTGCAATTCCACCCTTAAGCCATTTTCTCATCTCTTTGTTACACTCCTCGGTTGTAATAATTACATTCATTTAACGTACGAGCAAGGAAAAAGGTTGCATTGTTTCCATAATTTCCGGCTACTTTAATACTTTCTTTAAAAGCTTCAATTTTTCCTTGTAAGGAGGGAACAAAATACCCGGTTCAAATAGAGTTGTTCGCTTCAAAATACTTTTTCGATGGGAAAATTGTTCGAAGCTATGTTTACCATGATAAGCACCAATACCAGATGGTCCAACACCACCAAATGGTAGCTCATAATTGATATAATGACTTAATGTATCATTAATACAACCACCACCAAATGATACAGAATCAACAATTCTTTGTTCAACAGCACTATCTTCTGTAAATACGTATAAAGCAAGTGGCTTATCGTATTGCTTTATATAGGCTATTGCTTCACTTAAATTATCATATTGAATAACGGTACAGATCGGTCCAAACACTTCTTCTTGCATCGCTTTAAGCGTGACAGGTTGCTTACAAGTACCTCCATTAAGAAATGTTGGCGAAATATAGCGTTGTTGCTCATCATACGTCCCACCATATATGTATTGCTCATCTATACCTTCTAACATTGCCTTCAATCTAGAGAAATGAAGATCACTTACAATACGACCATAATCTTCGCTTTCCATCGGATTTTCACTATAAAACTGATGAATGGCTTCAATAACCGATTTCATAAACGGTTCATAGATCGATTGCTGAACAAGTATGTAATCTGGAGCAATGCAAGTCTGACCGTTGTTCAATAATTTCCCCCATACGACTCTTTTTGCTGCAATCTCAATTTTGGCAGTATGATCAACGATAACTGGACTTTTCCCACCAAGTTCTAACGTTACGGGTATTAATCTTTCAGCAGCTGCTTTCATTACAATTTTCCCAACTTTAGTGCTTCCAGTGAAGAACATATAGTCAAAAGGCGCATGAATAAGCCAACTTGTCTCTTGTTGGGCACCTTCTACTAGTCGCACATAATGCGGATCAAATGTTTCTGTTATAAGATTTCTAAGTGCTGCTGATACATTCGGCGTATATTCTGAAGGTTTAATAATCGCACAATTCCCAGAAGCAATTGCCGCAACTAACGGCTCCAATATAAGCGAAGCAGGATAGTTGAACGGACCGATAATGAGTACCGAGCCATATGGCTCCGATACAATATAACTTGAAGTTCCGATAAGGGGAAACGGAGTCTTAACACGTTTAGGCTTTGCATACCGATGAAGATTTTTGATCATGTGAGAAATACTATATAGCACTAGCCCAAGTTCCGAAGCAAATCCTTCTGTTTTGCTTTTCCGCAAATCGACATGCAATGCTTCTAGTATATTGTTCTCATGTTTCATAATCGCTTGCTTCAACTTCTTTAATTGTTGAATTCGAAATTGAACGTTGCGAGTTTCTCCACTTTCATAATATGCTTGTTGCTGCTCAACCCATTGCGTAATCAATAACTCCGTTACATTTCCCATACCATTCACCCCTTCATATCCTATACTTGATAACTATTTCATAGGTAACTGCCTTGAATAGAGATCTGACATTTCCATTAGTTCCATTATATAATCATAGTCCGACCGTAGATTACTTCCAACTTCAACATTCTCAAATGTTTTCAAATCAGTTGCTACTCCATCATTAAATCCAAGTCCTGGTACAAATAATACATTATCATTGAAGAACGTACCTGTTGGCATATAATATCTTGTTCCAACAATATTCGTTTCTGTATTCAATAGATCCGTCCCGAAGAGAGCCTGAGCATGTTCATTTGTATCGATACCTAAAACATTATAAATCGTTGGAAGCATATCCACTTGTCCAGCTATTGTATCAATGACTTCTCCCTCAACCCCTGGAATGGATAGGATAAATGGAATATTCAACCGACTTATTGTGTCATGATAAGGAATTCCTAATTGCTCACTGACCCAATCAGGATCATTCTCTTTGGGCTGCAAGCCAGAGTGATCACCATATATAGCTATCATTGACTGCTCCCACATCCCTGCATCTTTTAAATGCTGAATGAAAATACCTAGTTGCTCATCCGTATAGCGAATAGCCTGCAAATAATTGCCTAGCTGTGTTTCAGCATAAGAGCTTGGTAATACTAGATGCTGATCCTCCTTAGGAACAATAAACGGATGATGACTTGATGTCGTAATAAGTTGAGCATAAAAAGGCTCTGATTTTTTCTTGAATTGTTCAAACTCTTGCATAATAACCCTATAGAATTCTTTATCTGAAGCACCAAAGCTATTGAAATGATCATTTACAAAACTCTCCGAATCAAAGTACTTATCGAAGCCTAAAGCTGGATACATTTCATTACGATTCCAGAAGGATACGTCATTAACGTGAAAAGTATAGGAATCATATCCCTGTGTAGCTAATGTTCGTGGTAAACTCGGTACTTCCTTTCCTCCTACGAAGCTACTCATATTCGGAGCTCCAAGCGGATATACCCCTGTATTCAGTATAAATTCTGCATCTGATGTATTTCCTTCACCAATCTGTTGATACATTCGTGGAAAATAGAAACTATCCTTAATTAATGCGTTCAAATTAGGCGTAATCTCTTGATCTCCTACCTTCAATCCGATAACAAAATTTTGGAAAGATTCTAATTGCACTACGATCAAATTACGACCTTCAGCTACACCATGATACGTTGCATTATCCGATACATCACGATCAGCAAACCATTCCTGAATCAGTGCTTGTGATTCGGCACGTTCTTTCTCAGTCATTCCACCGCCTGAATTAGTCTTTCCTTGCCCTAAAACGACAAATTGATAAGTAATTACTCCTAATCGATTCGCAAGCGCATGTTCATTTTCAATATTTCTCGCAGTAAAAACGATCGTTCCGCACACAATTAAACTTAACGTAAAAATAATCAAAGCTCTTAATTTCGGACGTTGTTTTCTAGTTGTTGCCGTCCAATAATGAGACCTAACCTCTATTTTTCTACCCCATATCATCGTCATTAATGCTAATATAATAAAATCAACGAAATAGAAAATCATATATGGTTCAATAGCTGAAGTTACACTTTCACTAACTTGGCTTACTTGATTCATATGAGTCAAAGTTAAATAGGTTGGAATACTTCCATAGTAACTATAGTATATTGATGTAGCAAACCATATTAGTGATAACAACCCAGCGATTATATATTGTAGAACCGCTTTCGATTTTCCGCGTAAAAATATCGCAGGTAATGCCATAAGACATATCATTGCGGCTATGTCAGATACAACACCCCACAGCGATAGATCATGGATGCCTAATTGCCGAAATAGAACTATTTTTATCAACAAAAGCATTGATAATAGTATCGCGGGGTATTTGGCATACCATTGTACAAACTTTCTCACTCTGACCACTCCTTGGCTACGAATGTAGCTTAATTCATTACTTTTTCTCTCGACTATTGTCACTTTAAATTAACAACAATAGTAATATCTTATCGCAATTGAGCGTTCGATGAAAGCTTAACGATTAATTGCTACTAATTGATTGTTGACATCGTGAATATTTGCTATGATAGAAGTTAGAAATTTGCGAACAAATTTAAGGAGGCAAATAATGAGTGATCAGTCGAATCAAAAAGATTTCCCTTACGGAAATCCAATAGGTAACAACGATCTAACAGATTCTCAGAGCCAACAATCAGATCAACAAACTAACCAACCTACTGCTAATAGCAATGGTACTGATGGCTATAACAGCTATGACCAATCTAATGGTCAACATTCAACATATGTAAATAACGGACATAATCAACAACCGCCTTATAACAACCAATATCAACAGCCTGTCCAACAGAACTTTCAACCATATCAACAACCACAACAGCAAAGCTATCAACAATCTCCACCTAACTATAATAATCAGCAGCCGTACAATGGGCAAGATCAATATTATGGGCAAGCACAGAACGGTAACAACCCGAACAACCCTCTCCAACAACAAACTGTAATATATCGTAGTAACAAAACAAATACAAAATCTATTATAGGTTTAATTTTTGGTATCCTTGCGATTATTGCGCCATATATCGGTTTCTTCTTCGGTATTGCGGGAATTATATTGAACGCTATGGCGTTAAAAGAAATTGCTCGTAAGCAGGAAGATGGAAAAGGATTAGCAATAAGTGGTCTAATTACTAGTATCGTTGGTACACTTCTATATGGTATTATCTTTATCTTTCTTATAGGTTTATTTGTATTTGTGGAATCAACTAATAATATGTATTACTAAAGATTTTGAGGAGCAGCAAGATGAAGCTGAAGTGTGTATCTTGGAATGTAAATGGTTTACGTTCCTGTGTTACAAAAGGATTTCTAGATGTTTTTCACGATCAAAAGGCAGATTTTTTCTGCTTACAAGAAATTAAGTTGCAAGAAGGTCAGATCGAGCTTGACCTCGGTGACTCTTATTATCAGTATTGGAATTATGCTATTAAAAAGGGTTACTCAGGTACAGCGATCTTTACGAAGCATCAACCGCTTTCCGTCTGGTATGGCTTAGAGGATGATTGTGAAGATGAAGGTAGAATAATAACGCTTGAGTATGATACTTATTATGTTCTGACCGTCTATACTCCTAACGCTAAGCGCGACCTTGCACGTTTACCTTATCGATTAGAGTGGGAACAACGTTTCAAAGATTACGTTACTAAGTTAGCAGCTAATAAAGCTGTTATCATTTGCGGCGATCTGAATGTTGCACATCTAGATCATGATGTGAAAAACGCGAAGTCTAATATAGGCAATTCAGGATTCACTTTTGAAGAACGAGCTTGTATGAGTAATTTACTTCAAGCAGGCTTCACCGATAGTTTCCGGCATCTTCATCCTTTCGTCGAAGATAAATTCTCATGGTGGTCCTTTATGCCAAAAGTTCGTGAACGTAATATCGGTTGGAGAATCGACTATTTCCTTGTCTCTGAGCAGCTTAGTGATCATATTATCGAAGCGACGATTGAGGATCAGGTACTAGGCAGTGATCATTGCCCAGTAACACTTACTGTAGATGTAGTTCAATAAGTGGACTTTGATAACGAAGTAATGCTAACGTACCGTATTCGGCATCGAATATGAAGCGAACTTGGCAAGTCCGGGCCGCGTGTACCAACCACGTACACTTGCGCTTCCTCCTTTCAAAAGTAGCACTTCATCTTCTCGGTTCTGAAAGCCTACGTTTTGAACTTTCATTGGAAGATGTAGTTCAATAAGTAGACTTTGATAACGAAGTAATGCTAACGTACCGTATTCGGCATCGAATATGAAGCGAACTTGGCAAGTCCGGGCCGCGTGTACCAACCACGTACACTTGCGCTTCCTCCTTTCAAAAGTAGCACTTCATCTTCTCGGTTCTGAAAGCCTACGTTTTGAACTTTCATTGGAAGATGTAGTTCAATAAGTAGACTTTGATAACGAAGTAATGCTATCGTACCGTATTCGGCATCGAATATGCTATCTATCTAATATACATGCAGATAAAATGCCCTTGGTGGTAGGATATTAATTCCTACTGCCAAGGGCATTTGTAATGAGTATGCTATATGGTAGCTCGCTCAACTAGTTGTCCGACTAAGCTAATGGAATACGATATTCCGAATGGGTTTCAACAATATGTTCTCCTTGATCGAAAACCCAACTGAAATGAAATTGATTCCCTTCATATTCAGTACGCTGACGTATATCCGGCACAATCGTTGATTCCAAATGTGAATGAATGACTTGTTCCATATCTTGCAGCTTTTGTATCGTTTGTTGAGCTAAAGAATTAGCCTCTTCCTCAGGCAAACTCTGTAAAAAATATATTTGTGCAATATCTTCTGAAGTGAGACCATCCTCAAGGACAATACCTCCACCACGAAATACTTCCTTCACAATGCTTATCCAATCTGCTACCAGATCCATTTCAACCTCATACATATGTTCAATAACTCCAATCTGTCTTGTAAGTTCATTCAGTATATCATTAAATTGTTCTATCCGGTTGTAACATGTAGCGAAGCTACATGTTCACTGGAATTTGTTCTGTCACCTTCAAAGTAACACTCAGCAGCACAAGATGCTTGTCAGCGACTCTGCACTACTTCGGAGCATCACTTGAAGTCTCAGCATCGGAGTCGTTCACTTGTCAGCACGTAACGAAGTTGCGTGATCACTCAAATCTTTTCAATTATATCTCCGAAGCATCTCGCAGCGGCACAAGCGACTTCGCTTGTCAGCGAAAATGCACTACTTCGGAGCATCACTTGAAGTCTCAGCATCGGAGCAGCGTTCGCTTGTCAGCACGTAACGAAGTTGCGTGATCACTCAAATCTTTTCAATTATATCTCCGAAGCATCTCGCAGCGGCACAAGCGACTTCGCTTGTCAGCGACTCTGCACTACTTCGGAGCATCACTTGAAGTCTCAGCATCGGAGCAGCGTTCGCTTGTCAGCACGTAGCGAAGTTGGGTGATCACTCAAATCTATTCAATTATATCTCCGAAGCATCTCGCAGCGGCACAAGCGACTTCGCTTGTCAGCGACTCTGCACTACTTCGGAGCATCACTTGAAGTCTCAGCATCGGAGCAGCGTTCGCTTGTCAGCACGTAGCGAAGTTGCGTGATCACTCAAATCTTTTCAATTATATCTCCGAAGCATCTCGCAGCGACACAAGCGACTTCGCTTGTCAGCGACTCTGCACTACTTCGGAGCATCACTCGCAGTATCAGCATCAGAGCAGCGTTCACTTGTCAGCACGTAGCGAAGTTGCGTGATCACTCAAATCTATTCAATTATATCTCCGAAGCATCTCGCAGCGACACAAGCGACTTCGCTTGTCAGCGACTCTGCACTACTTCGGAGCATCACTCGCAGTCTCAGCATCGGAGTCGTTCGCTTGTCAGCACCAAGAAGATGCCATGAAGCTAGAGAAGCGAAGCGCGGAGTGTACGTAATTGGTACACGAGCACTGGAGCAAACGATGAATGGCATCTTCGTAGTCGAATGCACTACGTTAGCATAATCATCGTGATCACAAGTGAACATCTTCTACTTCGGCTGAACCTCCATTGGCAAACTGACTCGCATACAACTCAGAGTAGAATCCACCACTTGCCAGTAATTGATCATGAGAACCTTGCTCAATTACCGAACCTTGATTCATAACTAGTATAAGATCCGCATCTTTAATTGTCGATAGACGATGGGCGATAACGAAACTTGTTCTACCTTCCATCAAATTGTTCATCGCTTGCTGAATATGAAGCTCTGTACGTGTATCTACACTACTTGTTGCTTCATCTAGAATAAGCATCGATGGATCTGCGAGAATAGCACGCGCTATCGTTAGTAATTGCTTCTGACCTGAAGAAATATTCGATGCTTCTTCATTCAGAATCGTATTGTAGCCATCTGGTAGTGTACGAATAAAGTGATCTGCATGAGCTGCCTTCGCCGCTGCAATAATCTCTTCTTCTGAAGCACCATCTCGACCATAAGCGATATTATCTCGAATTGTACCATTGAATAACCATGTATCTTGTAGAACCATACCGAACAATGAACGAACATATGAACGTTCCAATTGATCAATAGACTTACCATCAATTGTAATTGCTCCACCTTGAATATTGTAGAAGCGCATCAACAGATTAACAAGCGTTGTTTTCCCTGCACCTGTTGGACCAACAATCGCAATCGTCTGACCACTTTTCACATCTAAATTCAAATCTTCCATAAGAACAGCATCATCTTTATAACCAAACTTCACGTGTTGGAATGATACATTACCTTGTGGATTAGCTATTTTCAAGTTAGGATTTATATCCTTTTCTTCTTCTACCTCATCTAACAATTCAAATACACGCTCTGCTGATGCGATTGTCGATTGAATTATGTTCGCAATATTAGCTGTTTGTGTAATAGGCATAGTAAATTGTCTAGCATATTGAATAAATGCTTGAATATTACCCACTGTAATGACTTGATTTGTCACTTGAATCCCGCCGACGACGCAGATGAGTACATAGCCAATATTACCGATAAAGCCCATCAAAGGCATCATAATACCAGACATAAATTGTGCACGCCAGCTGGATTCATAAAGCTTGTCGTTCATCTCTTCAAATCGTTGAATTGATTCCTTCTCACGTCCAAATGCCTTTACGATCGTATGTCCTGTGTACATTTCTTCCACATGACCATTAAGATCGCCTAATTCATTCTGTTGATTTTTGAAATGTCGCTGTGATTTCTTAGCAACAACTGCTATCACAACAAAACTTAACGGTAAAGTAAGAATGAGAATAAGCGTCAACAAAGGACTAATCGTTAACATCATAATGATGATACCAATAATCGTTACTACAGAGGTGATCATTTGCGTTAAACTCTGTTGTAATGTATTTGCTACATTATCTACATCATTGACGACACGACTTAGAATATCACCATTGGAACGAGAATCAAAAAACTTAAGTGGTAATCTACCCAGTTTGTGATTCACATCTTCTCTAAGCTGGTATACAACTTTTTGTGCTACTTTAGCCATCAGAAACTGTTGAATAAATCCAAATACCGCACTAATGACGTAAAGAAGCGCTAATATTGCTAGTATAAACGCGATCCCTTTAAAATCAATGCCCGCACCTGCAATACCTTTTTCCTTGCTTAACCAACCATCTAAAATAATATCAGTAGCCTCACCTAATACTCTTGGACTTACAATTGAAAAGATAGTACTTAATATTGCTGTCAGAAATACAATAAACAATCTTATTTGATACGGCTTCAAGTATTGAATTAATCGTTTAAATGTACCTTTGAAATTTTTCGCCTTAGCTCCTGGCATCATCATACCTGGAGGACCACCACCTGGCCCGCCCGGAGGTCTACCTCCGCCATGCCTATTACCTGTGTGAGATGCTCTTTCACTCTTACTCATGCGCTCTCCTCCTCTGTTAACTGGGATTGAACGATTTCACGATAGACGTCTGACGACGCTAACAATTCCGCATGAGTTCCTTTACCAACAAGTTCACCCTCGTCCAGTACGATAATCTGATCTGCATTCATCACGGTACTAATCCGTTGCGCAACGATAATCATTGCGGCATCAGATACTTCCTCTTTCAAAGCAGCTCTAAGCGTTGAATCTGTCTTATAATCTAATGCTGAGAAGCTATCGTCGAACAAGTATAAACTTGGGCGTCGAACAAGTGCACGAGCAATAGACAGACGTTGCTTCTGTCCTCCTGATATATTCGTCCCACCTTGAGCTAGTATTGTTTCAAAGCCTTGTTCCATCTTTTCAACAAATCCAATTGCTTGAGCAATTGTTGCTGCTTCGCGAATCTCCGCATCTGAGGCATCTTGCTTTCCTTGGCGAATATTTTCAGCAATTGTCCCACTAAAAATCGTTGTTTTTTGAGGTACGAGTGAAATATTGCTCCTTAATTGTTCTATTGACCAATCTTTCACATTAACACCTGAAAATTCGATTGAACCTTCATTACAATCAAAGAAACGCTCAATAAGGTTAATAATGGTTGACTTACCTGAACCTGTTCCACCTATAATAGCCGTTATTTCTCCCGGCTTACATTCGAAATCAATGTTTGCGATAGCTGGTTTTTCTGCTCCAGGATATGTAAATGAAACATTGTTGAATTTGACCGTACCTAATAACTGATTAGCATTAACTGAACGTGAATTACGTTCTGTAATCGTTGGCTCTATATCCAATACTTCATTAATACGAGTAGCTGAAACTTGTGCACGAGGTAACATAACGATCATCATAGACATCATGACAAGCGAGAACATAATTTGCATCGCATATTGGATAAATGCCATTAGATCACCAACAAACATTTCTCCCATATCAATACGTTGACTACCGAACCATACTATACCAATCGTAGATAAGTTCATAATGAGCATCATTAGTGGCATCATAAATGCCATAATTTGATTGACTTTAACAGCTGTATTCATCAGATCGGTATTGGACTCCGTGAATCGCTTTTGCTCATAACTAGTACGGTTAAACGCTCTAATGACACGGATCCCTGTTAACCCTTCACGTAGAACTAGATTAATACGATCTAGTTTCTTCTGCATAATTTTGAAGAATGGCATACCTTTACGAATAATTAACAATATTGCAGCGACTAACACTGGGATAGAGACTAATAGTACTAATGAAAGTTGACTATCTTTCGAGAATGCCATAATTAGACCACCAATACACATCATTGGAGCCATAACCATCATTCTTAACATCATTAGTAACACTTGTTGGACTTGATTTATATCATTTGTTGTACGAGTAATAAGTGAAGCTGTTCCTACCTGATCAAACTCTTGTAGTGAAAAACCTTCAACTTTAGTAAACACTTTTTTCCGAACAATCTTCCCGAACATCGATGAAACTTTAGATGCATAAAAGCTTGCAAATATAGCTACGATCGTTCCTCCAATGGAGACGAGCAACATCACTCCACCCATACTCCAAATATAACTTGTTTCGCCTTTAATAATTCCTCTGTTAACGATATCTGACATTAAAGTAGGCAAATATAGATCAGATAAAGCTTGCAACAGAATCAACACAAAAATACAGATGATTGTGATCGTGTAAGGCTTTAAGAATCGAAATAACTTTAGCAAGTAAACACTCCTTCTTTCTTCTCTCCTGAAATGCATTTATCCATTAGCTTTCCTTCAATCACTTTCTATACAGAGCAGAACACCCTAATAACCAAATTATATCAATGGACATATGGCAACTTCAACTTTTGCAAAAGTACATAGCCTTTAGTATAGTACAGTTCAGCTGAATTATGGAAATACGCTTCACAATATAGATTTTTCATATTATCATTCCCCCACTTTAAACTAAAAAAATCACTTTTACCCATTTATAGAAATAGGTAAAAGCGATTTTGAATATCTCCTACTTTTTTAAATTATAACTTATTTCAGTTAGTTTTCTTATTAATGGTGCTAAGCGACCATTTGAATCGTATTGACGATTCGTTGCGGCAGCTACTGATTTCGTCTTCTCTTTAATTTCATATGCGAAATTACTCATTTTAATAAGTGATGCAGAGGCTTCTACGGTGCTTGCTGCTACCCTTTCTGTTGATTTTGAAACGAGATGGAACTTTGTCACCGATTGATCGATTAACGTGATCATCTCCTGCAGTAACTGGCCCATTTTATCGATACGTTCTACCGCTTGCTCTACTTCATCCATAACGGATTTCATCGCTTCTACGGATCGATTCGTCTCAAACTCTATTTCGCTAACAAGTTTACTAATATGACTTGCAGCATCACTACTTTGATCTGCAAGTTTCCCTACCTCATTCGCTACTACTGCAAACCCTTTTCCATACTCACCTGCTCGTGCAGCTTCAATTGCCGCATTAATTGCAAGTAATCGAGTTTGCCTCGCAATTGCTTTTATCGACGTTGCAATCTGCTGCACTTCATTGGATCTTTCATTCAAATTGCTAATTGTAGCGGATGAAGTGGTTGATGCGAGATCTAATTGATCCATTTGCTTTAAAATGGAATCCATCATCTGTTGCCCTTGACCGGCTTTATACGTCATATGATTAGCAAGCTGAACGACGTCAATATTGCTATTAGAAATATCCGTAAGTCCAGTAGAAATATTGTATACCGCTGTTGAAGCATTTGAAGAAAATTGACTATTGGCTTCAGCATCACTAGATATACGCTGTATTTCTGATACAATTTGAACAAGATCATGTTGTGTATTGTTGTAGAGTGTGTGTAGCTGCTCGGATGCTTCTAATAATTGCTCAGAACTAACAATCATTTGTTGCATAATCGTTTGTAATTGTACTTGTTCCCTCACCGTTGCATCCAATTCTAATCGCAATTTGTGCTTATGATAGATTTGCCAAGTTAATGCTCCTGAAGTAGCAACTAGAAATATTGCATGATAGGACACCATCGTTAAACTATACTCTCCAACTGGAACACCAAACACATACTCCGTAAATACAAGGAAGCCTAACACATGTTGAACGGCGAATATAATAGTCATAACTAGAATAACTTTAATGTTTTCATAGTAACTAATCATCGCTAGCACCATAAAAATTGAAAAGTGGTACTCCAACATCCCATTCCCTGCTGCTACCATTCCAATACTTGAAAAGGTTAATGTCAGCATATTAAGCCATGATATAGATGCGCTTTTCTTATTCCATCTAGATAGCGCCCAAGTAATACTATAGAGCAATGCAGGAATTAACACTAATGATAACGTAATACGTTGATCAGTTTGAACATGATAAGCAGTGGAATGAATCATAAATTGACGATGCAGAAAATAGATACCTATTGTAGCGATAACGATCAGTAACGATAGTCTTGTCACCACTTTATCTTGCTCCATAGTTATCATCTCCTCTTGTAACATACATAAATAATTAGCCGCGAAACATACTACTTATGACATTTCTTTCACAAAAAGGATTACCTTATATTTATACATTTACAATGCATTATTATCCCTCTATAATTGGATGATTGAATTTTTTTGAGAAGAGAGGACAACATGAACAAGCATAAGTTACACGTATTATATGTATCGCTCCTAACAATGGTGCTTCTAATTGTTTCTTTCGGGCCTGCACTATCTGTTTTTGCTGAAGAAGCAACTGAGCAACCGAAAAAAACGTTAGTAATGGGTACATCACCTGATTTCCCACCTTATGAAAGCGTCGATGCCAAAAATAATGGTGAAATCATTGGATTAGATATCGATATAGCCAAATATATTTTGAACGAACTTGGCTATGAATTAAAAATTGCTAGTATGGACTTTGGTGGACTAATCGCTGCGATGCAATCAGGTCGAGTTGATTTCATTATGTCCGGTATGTCAGCTACCGAAGAAAGAAAACAAAGCGTAGATTTTTCTGATCCGTACTATTTCGCACGGAATACAATTGTCTCTAAAAAAGATTCGAACTATAACAGCATTGAATCTCTCAATGGAAAAATTATTGGAGCGCAACTCGGTTCTGTACAAGAGGCGGTTGCCTATAGCGTTGAAGATGCTGCCGAAGTTCGTAAACTGAATAAAATCGCTGATCTTATTCAAGAGCTTAATTCTAATCGGATTGATGCCGCCATCGTAGAAGATGCGGTAGCCGTTGAGATGACCAATGCAAATGGCCAACTAGAGATGAATTTCCTTCCATCTGATAGCAACGATAACGGATATGCGATAGCATTTCCGAAAGGATCACCCTATGTCGCTGAATTCAATACCGTTATTGCCCAAATGCAAGAAAACGGTAAGCTTGATGAGCTATTATTAAAATGGTTTCCTGATGCTAATGCTGAGTCAGCTGTTAATAAGAAACTGATCGATTTTAGCGTATTAGAAGGTTATGTTCCTTATATTATGAAAGGTGTCGGTGTTACACTACTATTCACATTAGTGTCCGCTGTCCTTGGATTTATACTAGGAAGTCTACTATCCCTTTGCAAAATTTCTGGTATTAAGCCGTTAGAATGGTTTGCCACCGCCTATACATCGATATTCCGTGGAACACCATTGCTAGTACAATTAATGCTAATCTATTATGCTACACCACAGTTAACAGGTTATGATATTCCTGCTTTATTAGCAGCAGGTCTTGCCTTCGGATTAAACTCTGCAGCTTATCTATCAGAAACAATTCGTGCAGGAATTATGGCAGTTGATAAAGGGCAACGTGAAGCAGCAATTGCACTTGGTATTCCATACCGTAAGATGATGATCTCGATTATCTTCCCACAAGCATTACGTAATATATTGCCAGCGCTTGTGAATGAGTGTGTAGCATTAATAAAAGAATCATCACTCGTGTCTGTCATTGGTGTTGCCGATCTGATGCGTCGTGCCGATGTTGTTCGTGCTTCTACTTTCCGATCATTTGAGGCATTATTACTCATTGCAGCGATCTACTATGTGCTTGTTCTTGTATTGACTTCACTAGCTCGCATGCTTGAAAGGAGATTACGTCGTAGTGATTAATGTAGATCAATTAACTAAATCATTTGGTAAAAATCAAGTACTTAAAGGAATTACGACCTCGATTAGAAAAGGCGAAGTTGTTGCTTTAATTGGACCATCAGGATCAGGCAAATCGACCTTTCTACGTTGTCTTAACCTATTAGAAGTTCCTACTAGTGGATTTATTTCGATTAACGGAGATGAACTAACTGCTCCGAAAGCTAATGTAGCTGCCATAAGACAAAATATTGGGATGGTATTTCAACATTTTCACCTGTTCCCACATATGACCGTACTTCAAAATATTACTTTTGCTCCAACTCAAGTGAAAGGTATGTCACTTACAGAAGCTCAAGAAAAAGGTATGGCACTGCTCGCTAAAGTAGGCTTGTCCGACAAAGCAAACAGTTATCCTTCAAAACTTTCGGGTGGTCAGAAACAACGTGTAGCTATTGCTCGCTCTCTAGCTATGGAACCTGAAATTATGTTGTTCGATGAACCTACATCTGCACTTGATCCAGAAATGGTCAAAGAAGTACTTAATGTTATTAAAGACTTAGCAGACAGTGGGATGACGATGCTAATCGTAACGCATGAGATGAAATTCGCACGTGAAGCTGCGGATACGATCTACTTCTTGGATCAAGGATTGCTAGTTGAAAAAGCTACTCCTGAACAGTTTTTCTCAAAGCCTAAAAGTGAACGTGCTATTCGTTTCCTTGAACAAGTATTGTAAAAGTAAACTTTGATAAAGCTCATATTCATAGCACAGCAAAATGGAGTTCACATGATGTTTTTCATCATGTGAACTCCATTTTATTTAGGCTATATTAAATCTAAATTTTGATTATCAACCTGAAGAAAACCGCCTTACTTGGGGGTGATTTCTTGGGCTAACGTGTCCCGTTAGCTGAATAACAATAATCAATGAATTTTAGCAACTATTATTTTCCTATACATTCCATTCATCATAACTGGTGAATCCTCTTCTACTTTTAAACTTTTATTATTTTTTGGAATTATTTCTTCAAAACTTCGACCAATATCAGTTCCTAATACGCTAATAATTGGTCTTAAAAGCACTTTTAGTAACGAAAGCTTTTTATTTTTAGGAGCAAATTTATCAAAAATAATTATTTTTCCTTCGTGCTTTAAAACTCTCGTAATTTCTTGAAAACATTTATTAGCATCTGGTACAACTGAAAGTATTAGACTTGCTACTACATAGTCGAATACTTCGTCTTCAAAAATCATATTTTGAGCATCCATTTCTAAAAATTTAATCGTAGAATCCTTGAACTTTTTTTTTGCCTTTCCAAGCATATCAGGTGAATAATCAATTGCAGTTATATCTAAGTCAGAGTAATTGATTAACTCTAAATCAGCACCCGTACCTACACCGACAAATAATATTTTTTGTTCTCCACTAAATGGTATTGATTGGAGTATTTGTTTCCGAGCATTTAAAAAGATACCCGAATTAAAAAACTTATCATAAATTGGAGAACCAATTTTATATATAACTTTATTCCAAGAATTATTCAAACCCCTACACTCCCCAATGCAATAGTAATTATATTAATCAATCACATACCCAAGTTCGATCTTCATAACAGTACCTTTATTTAAGAAGCAACATTTGCTGTTGGATAAGACTAGCATGCTCTCTCGTTACCTGTTCTCCAGCATGAATGTATTGCTTAAAATCTTTGAATCCATTTTGAATATTATCTAACTCTGGACGGATGACAACATCGGCCATCTGTAATTCTTCCTTTACTAGCTTTGCACTCATAATATCTATTGTATTGAGCAATGATTTCACAAAATTCGTTGGTGCACCTTTCGTGAAATCTTGTGAACATACATTAACGGCTACGACTATATCCGCTCCCATACTTCTGGCTAACGCAGCAGGGACTGGATGAACGACTGCGCCATCTACAAGTGTTTTACCTTGATATTGCACAGGACGCATCACTGCTGGAATCGCTGTACTTGCAGCGATCGCTTTAGCAAGTGAACCTTTACGCATAATATGCGCCTCACCAGTATTAGAATCAGACGCAACTGCGGCAAATGGCATTTTTAAATGCTCAATTTGAACATCACCTAAGTAACTTTCAATAAAACCAATCAACGGTTCATTATGGACAATTGATTTTTTGGGAAAGGTGAGACTAACGATATTGTTCCATTTCAACTTAGTCACAGCTTTTTCTAACTCATCGACGGACATACCAGCTGCAAAAGCTCCACCAACTAATGAACCCGCGCTTGTTCCTGCAATAATATCAATTGGAATTTCAGCTTGTTGCAATGAGCGAATGACACCGATATGAGACATTCCACGTAGTGATCCACTACCAAGTGCTAATCCTACTGTAGGTCTAGTGCCGGGCTTTCTAAAACGATTAAACTTCAGATGAGAGCTTTGAATGGTTCGACCTTCACTCACAATATAGGCTGCTTCAACAATCGTAATCAGCTCTGTAATGTTTTGAGTTAAGTAAGGGAACAGCGCAAGCATTCTAAGCGCTTCTTCAGAAATAGTGTCTAATGAATACTCATTTATTCCTTCATCTTTTGTTTTCTGCAAATAGTGTTTTGCTAAGAGCGGTATATCTTCGGCACGTTCACGTAATGGTTCTATCGCAATAATATGACATCCAGCTATTGTTCGTTCATCGTTACAAGTCATTATTAGATGCATTTGTTGATTACGTTCCACTAATTCATGAATGGTTGCCGCACTTAATTTCTCTATATTTTCAATTATTAATGTACCTCTTTGACTCGCCGATACGAGCGCTTCCCATTCACTCCAATTGAATTGCTCCGCTTCAATAGAGATAACGGGTTCATATTGGCGATTGGATGTATAATGGATTCGCCGAGCTACATGTCTCTTACCTACTCCCGCCTCACCTACGATGAGTATATTACCCGCTTCATTGCGATAACGCTCTACTTGCGAACGTAAATACACAATATGATCACTATCGCCTATTAACTCTCCATATCGGTCTCGATCATCTAATTCATTGCGCTTCATCAAATATAAACTTTTTGAATATTCTTCACTTACTCTTACATTAGATTGCTGAATACGTTTTACCATTGCCTCGATCATATGTTGTCGAAAACTTTCGCTACGATCCATAAGATTAAGCATACCGTCTCTACTTAGTGAGAATGCTTTTACTACTGACTTAGCCATTACGGTCGCACTAATCGGATCTCCTGTCATACAAGACATTTCACCGAAAAACGCTCCAATCGAGAGTGTGGCAATATGTATTTTATTTGGATGTTCTAAACAAATGTCTACCGTTCCTTCTTCAAGTATGTACAAGCTTGCTCCAACATGCCCTTGTTGTATAATAGGTACATCTTGTTGAAAACTAACGCTGGATAGGTAAGGTAATAGTTGCTGTAGTTCATTAGCACTCATTTGCTGAAATAAGGGAAGTTTTTGTAATCTATGAATCATGTAGGTTATTAATCTCCTCTATCATCATTAGTTGTCCTTGCTCTATATTTCATCCAACTTATTCATATAATAATCGTTGATTCATGTTAAAATTACTTTCTTATAACTATAGACCGTTGCTACACATTAGTAAATAATGAGAATTTTTACTAAGAAGTTACTTTTATACGACTGGAGCTCGTAAATGATGATGACTATAGCCTTACCTTATTCTCTCATCCCAATGTCGGAAGATGATGCATCATGTATCACCGAGTGGCGTTATCCTTCCCCCTATCATATATACCATTGGCCTGCATGGGACATTATGAAGAAACAAGAAATTGAGTTTGGAGATACTGAAATTCGTTCGAAACAGTATCGTAGCGTAATAGATGCAAATGATACTTTAATTGGATTTGCTCAATTTTTCGCAATGCAAACAACCGTTAGAATAGCACTCTTTCTTGCCCCAGCATATTGCGGACTCGGAATTGGTCAACAAGTTATGCAATTAGTAATTCGTGAGGCTAATGAACGATATTCTAACTTTGAAATAGATCTAGAAGTTGAAACATGGAACGAACGTGCCATTACTAGCTACGTACGATCTGGCTTTTTCATTACAGATCAGTATGAACTACCCTCTAGGAACGATCAGCCGATTAGAAATGTGTACTGTATGGTCTATCAAGCTCCATAGATTCATAAGGAAATGCAATGGAAAAAGAGATTTGGCGATTGCTATATTCTATTTCATACAAATAAAGCTCGAAGACCGCGTCCAATAGGCATGGTCTTCGAGCTTTTCGATTAGATAATCATTTCAAATTATAAATAATAACCAATAGAAGTTGATCATATTATTTCGCTGAACGCTTCTTCCCATTACCTACAATATAGGTTGCATAAGGAACATACTTTGATATGAGGATCGTTAGTATCCAAGCAACGATCAACCCAAACAAAAATTGACCTACAAAATAAAGATTGAATAGTATCGGATCCCCACTCATCGGTAATCTTCGATACATGTATAGTAAAAGTGGATGAATGAGATAAATTCCAAATGAGTGGTCGCTTAAAGAAGTTATTATTCGCTGTAACCAGGTAGGGCATTTCAGTTCATAGTATCTAGAACTTATAATACTAAGTGCTATAGAGATCATAATAAATATAAACCATGTCCAAGCAAAATGTGGTGAAGACTCCCAATCTTTATATACCCATCCACGGTAGAATAGATTAGCATAATAGACCCCAGAACAAATCCAAGCGACTAATATTACGATGCGATAAACTCGATATTGTACAGTATGTTTTTCAAGAAACTGTAACATATGACTGTATCTCGTTGCAATCCACACTCCACAACCAAAGTACGCTGTATAGGACACAAATAAGCTTGCTGTCCTCTTAAATAATTGTGGAAGACCTTCGAGTTGCGATATATACTCACGATTAATATAGAAATATGCCCATTGAATAATAAAACCAATTAGCCAAATCCAGATCGCTGTTGATTTCCTAGTCGCTATTAATTTCCACAATATTGGAAATAGTAGATAGAATTGCACCATAACAAAGATATAGTATAAATGAGCGTACGCTTTTCCAATTAAAATCGCCTCACCAAGCTCTGCAAACGAGTATAATGACAGTGATGTTAGATGTGTCAACGTAAAATAGATACAAGAAAAGATAATATAAGGAATAATAACGTTCGTCATTCTTCGTTTGTAAAACGTATTGATAGACGATAGAGTCACTTCCCGATGCTGGTAGGAATACATGAGAACGAATCCACTTAGAAATAGAAATAATGGAACTGCAAATGTAGACATCTTATTGATGAGTACATATAGGAAATAAAAACTTGAATTTACGTTCGCGCTATTAACTGCTGAGCTAGTTGAATGTATAAGCAATACAGCAATAATGGCAAATGCTCTAACCAAATTCATCTCCGTTAGGTAACGATGATGTTTGTTCATGATGATCTCCCTCGTAGATGATATGTATTTTATTAAGTTATTAGGACTTCTCATTATAGCAAAAGCAGTAACACTGCGTGAAGAATAATTATTCCTACTTAAGCCATAATATCCCTAATACCATTTTAGTCATTGGAGGGGTATCAAGATGAGCAATAGCAAGGATGAACAATTAGAGCACTATAGAGCTCATGATGAAGGAAAAATACTAACAACTAATGAAGGTTTAAAAGTTACCGATGATGAATTCACCTTAAAAGCCGGTGTTCGTGGTCCTACTCTTATTGAAGATTTCTACTTTAGACAGAAGATGACTCATTTCGATCATGAGCGTATCCCTGAACGTGTTGTTCACGCTCGCGGTTTTGCAGCACATGGACATTTCAAGGTATACGAATCGTTAGCACGTTATACGAAAGCGAAATTTCTATGTGACCCTTCTATTACTACTCCAGTTTTCACTCGCTTTTCTACGGTTGCAGGTTCCAAAGGTTCAGCAGATACCGTACGTGATGTACGTGGATTCGCTACTAAATTTTATACTGAGGAAGGGAATTATGATCTAGTAGGCAACAATATACCTGTCTTCTTCATTCAAGATGCAATTAAATTCCCAGATGTTATTCACGCTGTGAAACCTGAACCACATAATGAAATCCCTCAAGCCTCTTCTGCTCACGATACATTTTGGGATTTCGTAGCTAACAATCAAGAAACTGCACATATGATTATGTGGGTCATGTCGGAGCGAGCTCTCCCACGTAGTTTTCGGATGATGGAAGGATTCGGAGTACATACCTTTAGACTTATCAACGACCAAGGTAAAGCACATTTTGTAAAATTCCATTGGAAACCACTACTCGGCAGACAATCGCAAATCTGGAAAGAGTATCAAAAGGTTGCTGGTTACGATCCTGATTTCCATCGTCGCGATTTATGGGAAAATATTGACATGGGCAATGTTGTGGAATATGAACTTGGACTGCAAATTATCCCAGAAGAAGAAGAATTCAAATTCTCATTTGATATTCTTGATGCAACAAAAATTTGGCCTGAAGAAGATGTGCCCGTTCAAATCGTAGGCAAATTAACACTTGATCGCAATGTCGATAATGTGTTCGCGGAGACAGAGCAAGTAGCGTTCCATGTTGGAAATATCGTACCTGGAATCGATTTTACTAATGACCCACTTCTGCAAGGAAGGTTGTTCTCTTATACAGATACACAACTTATCCGTCTTGGCGGACCTAATTTTCATGAGTTGCCTATTAACAGATCAGTATGTCCATTCCATAACAATTTCCGCGATGGATTCGGAAGACAGACAATTAATGTTGGCCAAGTAAGTTACAATAGCAATTCGTTGTTTAACCATACACCCAGACCTGCTACATTAGCTGAGGGTGGTTTTGAACATTATCAAGAGAAAGTTGAAGGTCGCGTTATAAAAGATCGTGCTGATAGCTTCAAAGACCATTTCTCGCAAGCGACGATGTTTTGGAATAGTATGAGTACCATTGAGAAGCAACATATAAAGGACGCTTTCACCTTTGAATTGAGTAAAGTGAAAAGTAAATCCGTACAGCAACAGGTCGTAAATATGTTTGCTAACGTCAGCTCAGAACTTGTAGAATATGTAGCGGAGCGTATTGGCATTACTTACGTTGACAAGCAAAAACAAGCGCCAGAGAAGTTGAATACAAAAGCTTCACCTGCTCTAAGTGTAGATCAATCGCCTAAGTCAGCTCGTACTCGTAAAGTTGCCATCGTTATTTCGGATATGGTGCTTTCAGAGCAATTGCAACCCGTATTAGATGCACTGAACAAGGATAAGGTTCAATATCGATTTGTTGGTGAACGTCTAGGTAATGTTCTGGATCAAAATAACGGCGAATGGATGGTACAAGATACATTCTTCAACACAGATCCATGCCTATTCGATGGATTGATTATTGCTGGAGGATTGGAGCATCCACAACTCATCAAACCGTTTATTCTTGAAACGTATCAGCAATATAAACCAATTGCTTCCTTGCAACAATATGAATCGATATTAACGCAACTACAAATTACTGATCAGCCAGGAGTCATTCAAGCCTCTACAGCAGGTAAGAAAACCGGCTCACAGTTTGTTGAGGCTGTAGCCCAACAACGTTTCTGGAATCGATAGGTAGTTCAAACAGTGGACTTTGATAACGATGATTGGCTTCGTAGGTTATTCGACATCGATTCTGAAAGCCCACTATTTGAATCTTCATTGAAAGTTTCGTGCATTTAATCCTTTATTGAAAGTATCGAGCGATTGTCCGCTGGTGTACTCGTGCCGTACACTTTGCTGGGTTTCGTTTATAGTTAGGGTGCGTATGCTTCTGTAGAAACACTTTAACACCACACAAAAAAAGCCTTATCTATGCAGCATTTGCTGTGTAGATAAGGCTTTTCTCATTATTATATTCCTTGTATGAAGGGTAAAATATAGGGCAACCTACATTTGAACATTAGACGCATTATGTTTGGCTTTTGGTTGTGAAGGTTTCTTTTTCTTAATACTCCCAAAAATAAGCCAACTTTGCGGAATAAAACGAACAACTAATTCTACAACGATCCAAGAACCGATTAATGCAAATAGGAAACCACCTACATACCAAGCATGATGAACAATGCTAGCCCCACTTTCTGGCGGGTATAGTCGATATAGTAGTAATAAGTATGGATGGAATAAGTATACTCCAAACGATACTTCACCTAATCTTATTAGTAAATTTTTAATCGATGTTGCTGATTTTCTATAAAGAATAAAAGCTATTTGCATCAATATAATTGCTGTCGTTAACGTATGAATATTCCATACGAGATCAAATAGTGTTGAATTATAACTATCTAGTTTTAATCTAGTCTCATACCACATATATACATGCAATAAACCCGAACTTAACCATATTAGAGCAAATACACTCCAACCTATGACGCGTTTCTTCGTTACATTTTCTTTCGCAATATTGATCCACTGTTTCCATTTGTCATAATAAATTCCTAAGTAGGCACCTAATAAATAATACGTAAAATAACTTAATGACCAGCTACCACGAGCAGTAACTTGTGTTTCTAAACCGTATTTATTCACTAGGAAGAAGCCCCATTGAACGATGATTCCGATCAATAACAACCAATGAGTAAGCTTCGGATACTTTTTGAAAAACCATAAAAATAACGGAAATAGCAGATAAAACTGAATGCTTATATAGACAAAATATAGATGCGTATGTGCAGTACCATGTATCAACCGGTCGCCTAATGCAGACATCATTTCACCAAATGAGAAACCATTACCTAGAATTAATGGGTAACTTTCAGGATATAAATACAATTTCAATAGAAAATAAAATAGAGAAAAAGTGATGTACGGAACAATAATATACATTAATCTCTTCTTGTAAAAACTCGTAACTAATTTACCTATTAAAGGCCGATCATAATAATTGTAGAACAATACAAAACTACTTAAAAAGATAAACGTTGTTGTACCAAACTTCAAAAAGATATTTGCAAAATTATATAGAAAAAACCAACTAGAATCTATCATCCCTGTACTTACTGCAACAGAAGTAGAATGAATACTCAGTACTCCTAAAATCGCAATAGCTCGAACTATTGATAACTGTGGAATACTCTCTCGCTTTGTACTTAATAACTGGCTCATTGTGAGTTCCTTTCTTGTTGCTTTCCTTAGTCATTTTCATGCACCTAATATTTTACATTATTCTAATGATACACCCATTCAATAAATATAATCAAATAATTATTCGAATTAATTAATGTAAAATACCCAAAAATAATACAAATAATTAATTATATTCTAAAATAATAACACTACAATATGAACTTACACTTAATGCTTTCTGAATGTTAACTTAATAAAAAATATGCTCTTATAATTATATATTCCTTAATGTTTGAAGTAACGTATTAAATAGATTACGATAGAACAATCATGCATTATGCCATATCAATAAGACGTTTAGCTATATGTTTTTCACTATAAATTAATCATAATAAATGGGTAAGCCATACTTATTTATTATGATTTCACTTGCTATTTTCAGCAGTAATTCAGGAATTAACAAGAAGTTAGGTTTATGCTTTCGAAGCTACTTTTTGTTCGCAAAGACTCACAAAAAGTTAGGTTTATGCTTTCGAAGCTACTTTTTGTTCGCAAAGACTCACAAAAAGTTTTAGGAGGAATTATGATGACTTATACAGCTAATGAACAGCGTTATGCAGATATGAAATACAATCGTTGCGGTAATAGTGGTTTACTTTTACCTGCAATCTCTTTGGGGCTTTGGCATAATTTTGGAGGAAAAGATGTTTTCGAGAATGGACGAGCTATGACTCGTCGTGCCTTCGATCTTGGCATTACTCATTTTGATATTGCTAATAACTACGGACCTCCTTATGGTTCTGCAGAAGAAAATTTCGGGAAAATTCTCAAATTAGATATGGCTCCATACCGCGATGAACTTATTATCTCGACAAAAGCAGGTTATGACATGTGGGCTGGTCCATATGGTAACTTCGGATCTAAAAAGTATATGGTAGCAAGCTTAGATCAAAGCTTGAAACGTCTAGGTTTAGACTATGTAGATATTTACTATCACCACCGTCCAGATCCAAATACACCAATTGAAGAAACGATGACAGCTCTTGATCTACTTGTTCGTCAAGGGAAAGCATTGTATGTTGGTCTATCTAACTATAACGCTGAGCAAACAGCTGCTGCGTCTAAAGTATTGAAAGAGTTAGGCACACCATGCTTAATTCACCAACCAAGCTATTCTATTATCGATCGTTGGATCGAAGATGGATTACAAGATGTATTAGCTGAAGAAGGCATTGGCACAATTGGTTTCTTACCACTAGCACAAGGTGTACTAACTAATAAATATTTGTCTGGTATTCCTGCTGATTCTCGTGCCGCAGGTCATTCTATCTTCTTACATGAGGATAGTATATCTGAAAAGAAAATCAATATTGCGATACAATTACAGGAGATTGCAGCTGAACGTGGACAAAGCTTAGCACAAATGGCATTAGCTTGGGTGTTACGTGGCGGGAAAGTAACATCTGCTCTTATTGGTGCAAGTCGAGTAAGTCAAATTGAAGAAAACGTTGCGGCACTTCAAAATCTTGAATTTACTAGTGAAGAACTTGCTCGTATCGATGCGATCTCTCTAGGTCAATAATATCATCCATATATTTAGATCACGTTAAGTTCATTCTTCCGTAGTATTTTTCTATACGAAGAAGTTAAGCTGCGTTGATAGAAAAAATTTAGGAGTATACAATGATCGAATTTTTACCACAGCATCTACATCAACTTGATCTGTACTTAATTCAATATGGGCGGGAACAATGTACGCCTGGTCATTCCTTTGGACCTGCAATGCGAGAATATTATAAATTCCACTACATCCTTGAAGGTAAAGGTGTATTTGAGGTCAACGGTAAAAGATATCATTTACATGCTGGACAAGGATTTCTAGTTTGTCCTGGAACCATTACATTTTATCAAGCAGATCAAGATGATCCGTGGAAGTACTGTTGGATCGGATTCCATGGCATTAAAGCTCCTACTTTATTGAAACAAGCAGAACTGTCAGATGAAGCACCTATATATGATTGTGACAAAGCTGATTTTTTCAATAGCAGTATTGATCAAATGATAAAATCTAAACATGTAGAAGCTGGACGAGAATTAAAACTAACGGGTTTGCTTTATTTATGGCTATCCATCTTAGTTGAATGCCGAGGTTCACAACTTTCCTTAAAGCTGCGAGAACATAGTAAAGAACACTATATCGCCCAAGTCGTTCATTTTATTGAAATGAACTATGCTAATAAAATTTCTGTCCAATCTATTGCTAGCTTCATCGGCTTACAACGTAGCTATCTAAGCTCGTTATTCAAAGAGGTTATGAATAGTAGCTTACAAGAATATCTCATTACTTTTCGGATGCGTAAAGCATGTGAATTATTAAGTAATGTCGAGTTAACGATTGGTGATATTGCGAGATCTGTTGGATACGAAGATCCTCTTCTATTCTCGAAAATGTTCAAGAAAACGATGAAATACTCTCCTTCTCAATATCGAGAGAAACAGTTACTACGCATTTAAATAGTATTAATAAAGGGCATCTCAAAAATCATTTTATCATGACTTTTGAGATGCCCTCTTGTGTGTGTCACTACGTACAGAATGTACAAGGTCACATATACTGTTAGTCGAATATGATGTATTCCTATTGTTTCACAAGCATATGTTGAACAATTTCCTTATTCCGTTCTTTGAACAATTCATTATGTGAAGAAACCATACCATTTGTATTAGCATTAGGTTCAATATAACTTTTCGCTTTATTAACCGCATTAGCAGCATCTTGGAAAGTACCCGCAATGAGATTGAGTTTTCCATCATAGGACACGATATCTCCTACTGCAAATACACCAGCAACGGATGTTTCACAATGTGAGTTTCCAGCTATATAGTAATTATCTTTCAATTCTAATTGAAGTGGACTATTCTCCATTAACGAAATATCCTGCTCATATCCATGACTAATGACCACTTCATCAATATCAACCATCTGTTTTTCGCCAGTATCCGCGTTTGTTAACTCCACTCTCTCAATAGCTGACTTTTCATCATTTGCTATCAATTTTGTAATTGTCGTATTGAAGCAACATTGCACATTACTCTCCATAAGCTGCGTAACATGGGCTTCATGCCCCTTCATCTGATCTTTGCGATACGTTAGTATTACTTGGTCAGCTACGCCTACTAATTCATTTGCCCAGTCTAGAGCGGCGTTTCCACCGCCTGAGATCATTACCGTTTTTTTATGGAAAGGTTTAAATGATTTGATGGTGTAATGTAAATTACTAATTTCAAAGCGCTCCGCACCTTCTATTTCTAACTTTTGCGGTTTTAATATTCCGCTCCCAGTAGCTAGAAACACTGTTTTGGAATAATGTTTTTCACCAGTAGATGTGTAAATAATGAAATGTTCTTCCACCTTTTCAATACGTTCAACCTTTGTATCAAGTACAATTTTCGGACTAAATACCATCGCTTGTTTCGTTAATTGCTGAATCAATTGTGCACAAGGAATTGGCGGAATCCCACCAACATCCCATATTAATTTTTCGGGGTATACATGTAACTTCCCACCAAGCTCTGATTGGAAATCTATAATCTTGGTCTTCATTTCACGTAAACCGCTATAAAAAGCAGAATATAATCCCGATGGACCCCCACCGATAATAGTGATGTCGTATAGCTCTATATTGTTCATTATTCAAAACTCCCTATTTGAGTGGGTATAATAACATCCAAAATTTATCATTGACAATAACCGAAACATTTTTATATTATTATACTGCAAATGATAATCGTTATCAATTATTTTTTTATTCATTAGTTTATATATAAACAATCTTCATAAGGAGGAAATAAAATGGTTCGCCTGCTTACCAATGAACTTACTGTCGCATATGGTGAACATACTATTATTGATAATCTTTCAGTGGAAATCCCTGATCAGAAAATCACCGCTATTATTGGCTCTAATGGATGTGGAAAATCTACATTACTTAAAGCAATGACAAGAATTATTTCGCATAAATCTGGTCAAATTGTGCTAGACGGAAAAACGATCGCTTCAGAGCATACAAAGATACTAGCGAAGAAGCTCGCTATTCTTCCCCAAACACAAGAGCATTCCTCTGGTCTAACTGTAGGAGAACTCGTTTCTTATGGACGATTTCCTTATCAATCTGGATTTGGCAGACTTTCAAAGCAAGATTATGATGTAATCGATTGGGCACTTGAGGTAACAGGCACGATAGATTACAAACACCGCAGTGTGGATGCCTTGTCAGGTGGTCAACGACAACGTGTCTGGATTGCAATGGCGCTAGCGCAGGAAACAGATATGATCTTCCTTGATGAACCAACAACTTATCTTGATATGGCTCATCAACTAGAAGTGCTTGAACTGTTGCAACAACTTAATGTCAATCAACAACGAACGATCGTAATGGTATTACACGATTTGAATCATGCTGCACGTTTTGCTGATTATGTCATCGCCATGCGAGATGGTCACATTGTGAAACGTGGTACTGCGCAAGAAGTAATTACACATGAAGTTTTGAAGGAAGTCTATCATATCGATGCTGAGATCGGGACAGATCCGAGGACGGGGAAGCCAATATGTGTTACATATGAGTTACTTAAATAGGTTTACCTTCATTATAAGAGGTAGTTCAAAACGTAGACGTTGATAACGAAGTGTTGCAGAAGGCTTAAACGACATCGAATAGAAATAAGACTTACACTATAAGGAGAGAATTAAATTGAGAAAAATATTTATGCCACTATTAATCGTATTCATGCTTATCATCGCTGCTTGTGGTAGTAATAACACAACTAACAATGCTAGCAATAACACTCCAAGTACTACGAATAATAGTCAACAAGAAGAACCAGTTAATACTGAGCCCCAATTCGTAACTTATCAATCTGAGACTGGACCAATTGAAGTACCTGCTAATCCACAACGTGTCGTAGTACTTGCTGCTTTCAATGCTGGTAGCCTACTAGCATTAGATGTTCCTGTAGTTGGCGTAGATGAGTGGGCAGCTGGCAACTCTAACTATGCTGACAAATTAAAAGATGTAGCCATCGTATCAGAGGGTGATGTTGAAGGAATTCTTAATCTTGACCCCGATTTGATCATTGCTGCTCCAACGACAGCAAATCTTGATAAATTCAAAGAAATTGCTCCAACGATTACTTACACTTACGGCGCTTTAGATTACTTATCTCAACATGTTGAAATCGGTAAATTAGTTAGTAAAGAGGCAGAAGCTCAAGCTTGGGTAGATGACTTTAAAGCTCGTGCCAAGCAAGTAGGTAACGATATTAAAGCAAAACATGGTGATGATGTAACCGTTACAGTTATTGAAAATTTTGCGAAGCAAATGTACGTGTTTGGCGACAACTGGGGACGTGGTACTGAAATCCTCTATCAAGAAATGGGTCTTGGCATGACAGATAAAACAGCTGAAATGGCGTTAGCTGACGGTTACTATGCTTTATCTGTAGAAGTACTACCCGAATACGCGGGCGACTTCATCGTATTGAGTAATGATGGCGCTGATAATTCATTCAAAGAAACAGATACTTACAAAAACATTCCAGCTGTAAGTAATGGTCATGTGATCGAAGCAAATGCTGCTGATTTCTTCTTCAACGATCCTATTACTTTAGATTTCCAACTTCAACTTTTTGTTGATGGTTTTCTTGGAGAATAGGAAGTTATTATGAAGCATTCATGGCTACAAGCTATACCCTTTGCTTTGCAATTAATTTTTGCTGCTTGCTTAACTATTGTCGTATTTCTTATTGCGATAACGTTCGGTGCAGCTGATACTACGCTTAGCGATGTATATCATGCTCTATTCACAACAGTTAGCAATGACAAAATAACGATGCTTGAAGAAATTCGTATTCCTCGTGCAGTCGCAGCAATGCTCGTTGGCGGAGCACTTGCCATTGCAGGTGCTATTATGCAAGGAACGACTCGCAATCCCTTAGCTGATCCAGGCTTATTGGGATTATCTGCGGGAGCTAACTTAGCTCTCGCTATCTCTATTGTGCTCCTTCCTACGATCAGCACTTTAACAACCGTATGGGTTTGTTTTATAGGAGCAGGTATTGCCGTTCTACTTGTTATTGGTATAGGTTCAGCCAAAAGAGGAGGATTCTCCCCATTGCGCATCGTATTAGCTGGTGCCGCAATTACAGCCTTTCTTAACGCGATTACTGAAGGAATTGGGTTGCACTTTCAAATTACAAAACGTGTTTCCATGTGGACTTCAGGTGGGCTAATTGGTACTACGTGGTCACAGATAAGTATGATATCACCTTTTATCATTGTGGGTATAATTGTTGCACTCTACTACTCCAGATCACTGACACTATTGAGTCTTGATGAAGAAGCAGCTACTGGATTAGGTCAGAATGTAACTAAAGTGAAAATTATTCTTTTCACTGTTGTCGTCATTCTAGCAGGTTCCTCCGTCGCACTTGTTGGTAATATGGCCTTTATTGGCCTTATGATTCCTCATATTGTGCGAGCGGTTGTAGGCAATGATTATCGATATATATTACCAATGTCAATATTCATCGGCTCAACCTTTATGGTGCTTGCAGATTTATTAGGTAGAATCGTTACTGCACCATATGAAGCACCTGCAGCTGCTATTGTAGCAATTATGGGACTTCCTTTCTTCTTACTAGTCGTTCGCAAGGGAGGTCGAAACTTCTAATGCTACTTGCCCGTCAAAAAAGAAAACAACGTCTTACTTTGCTTATCCTTATAGTACTATTATTTGCTACGTTTATTGTAGGTATAGGAACAGGATCATCTGCACTTGGTTTTGCTCGTCTATTCCCTACTTTGTTCGGTGACGGTAGCTTTAAGGAAAACTTTACTTTATTCGAAGTGAGATTACCTAGAATTATCGTCACGTTGTTAGCAGGAATGGCACTTGCACTTTCAGGGTCAATATTGCAAAGTGTAACCCGCAATGATCTCGCTGATCCTGGAATTATAGGAATACATTCTGGTGCTGGTATCGGTGTTGCATTATTCTACATATACGTTCCTGCCCAAATATTAAGCTTAACATTTCTACTACCACTCGCGGCTTTCGGCGGAGCAGTTATTACAGCGGTCATTATCTATATCTTCTCTTACGAGCGAGGTGTCGGACTACAACCTATCCGCTTAATACTGATTGGTGTCGGTTTCTCTATGGCATTGTCAGGCATTATGATCTTTATTTTCTCAGCTGTTGATCCGTTCAAAGTTGAATTTATAACGAAATGGATGACGGGTAATATATGGGGAGCCGATTGGCCGTATATATGGGCTTTACTGCCGTGGTTGCTACTATTAATTCCGTTTACTTTGTACAAAGCAAATCGACTCAACATTTTAACAATGAGTGAGCCAACAGCCATTGGACTTGGAATCTCTTTGAATAGAGAACGAATAACATTAATGTTAACTGCTGTTGCACTAGCTGCTTCTGCTGTGTCCGTAGCCGGTAGTGTAGCTTTTATTGGATTAATGGCGCCTCATATCGCTAAGGCTATTGTTGGTCCAAGACATCAATTATTTATGCCTGTAAGTCTACTACTCGGAGGTCTATTATTGTTAATAGCTGATCTGCTTAGCCGTTTATTATTTCAACCGACGAGTTTACCAGCAGGTATTATGGTAGCCCTTATTGGTGCGCCATACTTCGTGTATTTACTTATGAAGAAAATTTAGTGTAAATAAAGAGCCTGCAATAGAGTAATTATCTATCTGCATACCTAGAAGTTATCATAAGAGGTTGTTAAAAGAGGAGAGAATCATATTGAGAAAAGTATTCATGCCATTATTAATCGTATTCATGCTTATCATAGCCGCGTGCGGTAGTAATAACGCAACTAATAGTTCAAGTAACAGCAATAGTAATACCAATGTAAATAATATTACACAACAAGAAGCGTCTACTACTACAGAACCGGAATTTGTAACCTATGAATCTGAGAATGGTCCAATTCAAGTACCTGCTAAGCCAGAGCGTGTTGTAATGCTCTCATCTGGTTATGTTGGTAATGTACTAGCATTAGGTATCCCTGTTGTTGGTGTTGATAGTTGGGCGATTGGAAGCTCTCTTTTCGCGGATAAGTTGAAAGATGTAGCAATTATATCAGAAGATGATGTGGAAGGCGTTCTTAATCTTGAACCAGATTTAATTATTGCTTCTTCTACTACAGCAAATTTGGAAAAGTTTAAGGAAATTGCTCCGACGATTACTTATACTTATAATGCTTTTGATTATTTATCTCAACATGTCGAGATAGGTAAACTAGTAGGCAAAGAGGCTGAGGCTGAGGCCTGGGTTAATGACTTTAAAGCTCGTGCCAAGCAAGCTGGGCAAGATGTAAAAGCTAAGCACGGTGACGATGTGACAGTGACTGTTATTGAGCACTATGCAAAACAGATGGCTGTGTTCGGAAATAACTGGGGACGTGGAACAGAAGTCATCTATCAAGAAATGGGTCTTGGTATGACGGATAAAGTAACCGAGATGGCACTTGCTGATGGATACTATTCACTATCTTTAGAAGTACTTCCAGAATATGCTGGTGACTTCATTGTACTAAGTAATGACGGTTCTGATAATTCATTCAAAGAAACTGATACTTACAAAAACATTCCTGCAGTAAGTAATGGTCATGTTATTGAAGCTAATGCAGCAGATTTCTTCTTTAACGATCCAATTACTTTAGAATTCCAACTTCAACTATTTATTGATGGTTTTCTTGGGAAATAGTAAATTATAGTGTAATAAAACAGATGAAGTTCCTCGGAATTCTACCGAGGAACTTCATCTGTTTTAAAATAAGATTCTTTTTATAAACAACTATATACAACATTACGTAGGCGTAAATGATGCTCAACTTCCAAATTAGGCAAACGTTGATGCATATATACAATCGAGAGTTGCTCTGCAGGATCAATTAATACGTAAGTTCCTGACATACCTGTCCAACCAAATTCACCTATAGAACCGCCATAATGCGCTGCAATAGGATCAATTAATGTTCTTACTCCTAAGCCATATCCATATCCAGCAGTGTAGGGATTGGCAAAGTCATCTAGTTGAACAGCATTAAGATGATTACTACGAATCAGATCTATCGTCTTCTTGCTAATAATTTGATAATTACCGGACATGCCACCATTGGCAAGCATCTGTGCAAATTTCGTGTAGTCTCTTGGCGTAGAATATATTCCTATACCACCACCGTTGTAGATTGCTAAAGGATCGAAATTCTCATCTCCACGGGCCCATGTAGGTGCCAGTTCATTATTATCATTCAAAGCATATAACGGTACAAAACGTGATTGTACATCATCTTTGAAACGATACCCAGTATCATTCATTTGAAGGGGATCAAGAAGCTCTTTCTGAATAAATTGCTCAATCGTTATACCACTTATTACCTCTACTAAGCGCGCGACAATATCATGGGAATATCCATATGCCCAGCGAGTTCCAGGTTCAAATAATAATGGTGCTTTCGCAATTTCCTTAATCATTTGCTCTAAAGTATGAGGACCTTTCGATTTTAGATCATCAGTCAGTCTAGTTATTTCTTGATGTGTTTTCGACTCGCCCCATTCGTAAGGAATTCCGGAAGTCATTGCGAAAATATGTTTCACAAGTATTGGATTTTGAGCAGGTTTCACATGTACATTACCATTTGAAGAATTATGAACGACTTGCATCTCTTTGAATTCTGGTAAATATAGATGCAATGGATCATTCAATAGAAACTTACCACGTTCAAAGAGTAGCATCGCTGCTGTACATACAATAACCTTAGTCGTTGAATAAAGACGGTGAATACTACGATCATTCATCGATACTTTTTGTTCACGGTCAGCATAGCCAAAGTAACCTTCATACATCATTTGACCATTTTTCGTAACTACACAACCACAGCCGACGATGTCCTGGTCTACAAACTCTTTTAATAGTTCATCAATATTATGTAATCGATTCATATATTCGGCTCCTCAACGTAAATATAGTAAATTATGGACTAATTTAGAAACGATTTCTCGTTTTTCCTCGATATACAAATCGAATGCTTTAATTCCTCGACGAGCTAGTTTAATAAATAGTACGATACAATAGATAACTAGAACAAAAAAACCTAAATATAATAGAATAGCGAATATTGTGAAAAATAATGAAGTTGGAAAAAATTCCAAAAACTCACTTCCTTTCTTTGAGTTCAACAAATATGTGACATATAAGTTATTTTCCATTTTATCACAATATTCCACATATATGTTTATCTATTAAATTCGCTACTACAAAATAAAAGAACAGTACTACTGATGTACTGTTCTTGAACTACTATTACACATATTCTTTTTTTATTAGATTAATCATACGCCTGATAGCATCTGCTACCACTTCTGGCTGTTCGATCGGCACATTTCGATCACTATTTGGGGCTACAATGAGTAGACCTTGCTCAGAGAGTTTTTTCATGTTTGCTGCTGTGTCGTATCTTGCTTGCTTCAGATCATTGGAGTCATCATCTATTCCTCCACCAATAATAACGGTAACAGGTATGTTTTTGTAAGATTTTACTTTACGAATTTGGTTAAATCCTTGTTCGATATAAGCTTGCTCATTCGCTATTGTTTTCACGGTCTTGTTCAAAGCGATTAATGTCCATATTTGTTTGCGTATCTCACGTGGATAATGATTTAGTAGTTGACGCAATGAAGATTGTAATCTAAGCAATCCTTTTACCACTCCGAAATAAGTTAACACCGTATAAAGCTTATACTTCTTCTGTTTTTTAAGTTGTTCCACTTCATACTGTTCAGGAAATTTCCCAGAATACTCATCTTCATGTAATGCGTCTACAAGGATCAGCCCGCTTACTTGTTTCGGATAGCGATGAGCGAACAAACGAGCATTAATAGCTCCATAACCATGACCTACAATTATAACAGGACCTTTAATATTTTCAGCTTGTAGCAATTCTCGTAAATCTTCAACATGACTCATATTTGTTCTTGGATAGGTGCCTCCATCACTATAACCATAGCCCGCACGATCATATGTAACGACTTTTGAAAAATGTTGCACCCGCTCAATTACCATATGCCATGTATATGAAGATGCCCCATACTCACTGCCGTGATCGAATACAACGGTAGGCGCTTCATTTTGGCCTGATACATGGATATGTAATTTTCTATGACCAACATTATGCAATTTACCTGCATAATGAAATTTATCTTGATTACGTCTATTCATTAGCATTTGAGTCCATATTAATGCTAGAATGACCGCTACTATAATGCTTACAACGATAACCATACTGCACTTCCTCTACTCTATAAATAGCCCCATATACTTTTATCTATGTTCACAACAGAAATATAGGTTTTCATATGATATCATACCATGTTATATCGTAAATTAAATAGTTGAAATAGTGAGCCCATTTTCATTTTGAAACATAATAGACTCACTAATTGGTGCAAGAACTTCGTTAACTCCTCTTCATTCAGACAATACGTTTAAGCTAATCATTCCGACACTGTAAAACTATTCATTTCAAAAGCTAATTATGTTTTTTTCTATAAATGAAGCTAGTCAACGCTATGTAAAGATAAGAAAAAAGTAAATATGAGAACAGCTCAATTATATTAACTAATTAATATAGGCATTAATATAATCATTAATTACATAAATCCCTCCTCCTTAATCAGATTATTCCTTTCAAATTTCCTTATTCAAAAAGTTGTTCTTGACGAAAAAATAATCATCTTATATATTTACATTAATGTATACACTAATCATTAATGTAAATATTACGTTTTAAACAACCGCAAAATGAAAACGCTTTATATATTGGAGGTGATTAATGTTTTACCATTGTATTTACGCACAATGCTATACCAATTTTAAGAGGAGGTTTATTAAATGAAGTTCAAGTCGCTTTCCCCTATACTTTGTGCTTTTTTAGCAATATTGTTATGCTTGCCTACTGCTGCATTAGCTTCAACTGGTAATACCAACAATCATTGGGCATCTGCAGAACTAGACAAATGGAAACAGCAGGATTACATTTCCGATACAAGTAAGCCTGATAAAGCAATGACACGACTTGAAATCATTATGATTCTTAATAAAGTTTTCAATCTCACGATAACAAGTGATGTATTATTCACAGATCTAGAAAATAATTCGGAGGCAAGTAGCCAAGTTAATATTGCAGCTACAGCTGGTTATATAAAAGGATATGGGGATGGTAGTTTCCGCCCCAATCGAGCGGTTACAAGAGAAGAAGTAGCCGTTATTCTACATCGCGTGTTTCAGTTAGTTGGTCAATCTGATGGATTAGACAAATTGCTAGATTCAGATAAACTTCATGACTGGAGCATTGCTGCCGTAGGAGCATTGTTACACGATCAATATGTCAAAGGTTATCCAGATCAAACATTCAAGCCAGCAAAATCGGTATCCTTAGCAGAATTTATTACAATGCTCAACAATATTGCACCGGTCATTATTACAAAACCAGGAGTATATTCAAATCTTACTGGTAAAAACATTATTATCGCTAGTCCCGATGTCACCATTATAGATAGCGACATTACAGGTAATATCTATGTTACTGGTTCTGCTGCAAAAGGCAATATTTCGATTGAAGGCTCCTCTGTTGGTGGTACATTGTTCAGCTATATCGCTGTTTCATTGATCACACTCAAATCTTCAAACGTATCGAATGAAGTAGCACTACAACCACAGGTGACTGCCCCATCTGTTCCAACAACAACACCTTCACCTACGAATGCGCCTGTATCAACACAGTCACCAACATCAACACCTACTCCGACGCCTACGGCAACATTAACACCTGAACCAACTACATCACCTGAACCATCACTAGTACCTCCTACTTACAAAGAAGTTGGTATACATGATCCTTCTATTATTAAATCAAAAGACGGCGAATATTATGTATTCGGTTCTCATATTGAAGCTGCAAAATCTTCTGACTTAATGAGCTGGGATCGATTCACTAATGGTTATACAACAACGAATAACCAACTTTTCGGTAATCTTTCAGAAAATTTACAAGAATCTTTTGCTTGGGCAGGAGAAAATGATGCAGATAATCTTGGTGGCTTTTCTGTATGGGCACCAGACATTATGTGGGTAGACGAATATGAGAATAAAGATGGCTCAAAGGGTGCTTACTTAATGTACTATAGCGTCTCTTCTACCGCTATTCGTTCTGCTATCGGCATTGCTACTTCACAAAATATCGAAGGTCCATATCAATATGTTGATACCATTATGTACTCTGGATTTACTAACAATGAAGCTTATGATGCTAAAAGTGTAATTAATAAGTATTGGGAAAATACAAATCTAGCTGATCTTAAAACCAATGGAATCATTACAGATGCAAGACCAGGCTGGTTCAAATCCGATGGTTCCTACAACAATGCGACATTCCCGAATGCTATTGATGCCAATCTATACCGTGATGCAGACGATCGTCTGTGGATGTCATATGGCTCATGGTCAGGCGGAATTTTCGTGCTTGAAATTGATCCTGCTACAGGAGCAGCGAAATACCCTGGAAAAGACGGGACCACATCAGATGGCAGACTAATTGATCGTTACTTCGGCACAAAAATTGCAGGTGGTTATGGTAAATCTGGAGAAGGCCCATATGTGAAATATGATGCACAGTCCGAATACTTCTTCTTATTTGTTACTTACGGATGGTTAGGTATTGATGGTGAGTACAATATGCGTGTATTCCGATCAGAATCTCCTAATGGGCCATTTGTTGACGCTAATGGAGATAGTGCTGTTCTAACTGCAACTTCAGTTCACGATTCCATTGGTAACAAAATTATGGGACATTATAACTTTGAACGCAATATTGGAGAACAGGGTAGCGGATCAGGCATTCAATATGTATCTCCTGGTCATAACTCGGTCTATATCGATGATGAAACTGGCGAAAGATTTGTTGTTTTTCACACTCGCTTCTCACAGCAAATAGATGGATTTGAGTTAAGAACTCACCAACTTATTATGACTGAAGATAATTGGTTAATTGCTACTCCTTATCGTTATGCAGGTGAATCACTTCAAGCAGTTGCTGAGAGTAAATTAGTTGGCGACTATAAATATATTAATCATGAACAAGATAGTTCCAAAACTGTTCATACATCATCTTATATTTCGCTGAATTCCGACCATACTATCTCAGGTGCAATTACTGGAACTTGGGAATTGGCGAACGATTATACTGCAAAAATAACGGTTAATGGCAGTCTATATACTGGGGCATTTATTGAACAATGGGATTCAGCATCGCAAGCTTATGTGATAGCATTTACAGCGATGGATAATGAAGGGAAAAATATATGGGGCGGTAAGTTGAAGTCTACTACTGCTCTTGCTCAAGATATTTTGAATGATATTACAATTACTCCTGCGACTAATATAATCGGTGATCTATCATTACCTACTAAAGCTACAAGAGATGTTGTAATTAGCTGGTCGTCCTCTAATTCTGCTGTAATTAGTAATAATGGGGTAGTTACTAGACCTAGTTCAACTGATAATGCTGCAGTAACATTAACTGCTTCTATTATAGTAGATGGAACTAGTCATTCAAAAACAATAGATGTTACAGTAAAACCAATTGAAGTAGCTGTGCTAGCTGCAAAGTACTCATTCGAGGACGAGCTGATTGATAGTCAGAATGCTAATAAGCAAGGAACGCTTGTTGGCGGTAAAATTACAGATACCGATAAAGGTAATATTAGCTATGGATCTGGAATGTTCGGAAAAGCTGCTTATTTCGATGGAGCAAGTGGGGTTGTTCTTCCTTCTGACCTTATCAATAGCAATACTTATTCTGTATCACTTTGGTTAAAACCAGAACAACTAACACAATTCACTACTGCTTTCTTTGCAGGAAGTGATGCGGATCACTGGATTAGTCTACTTCCAAAGGGTAATGCTCTTGATGGTACTATGATTTGGCACCGCAATAATACAACTGACAAATGGTTCGACGCTCGTACAAATACAACGATTCCGAATAATACTTGGAGTCACATCGCCTTCACGGTGGAAGAAGGCTATCTGAAATTATATATTAATGGAAAACTTCTTCATAGTAGCCAGAGCTTATCTGATCTATTCTCTGGTGACACTGATAATATCTTCTCCCTAGCAGTTAACTATTGGGATATTCCTTTTAAAGGATATATCGATGAGCTTGAAGTTTATACTGGCGTTCTTTCACAACAAGAGATTAGCGCCAAGCTTACAAGTGATAGTAAGGTTGATACGATTCAATTGGCTATTAGTGAGCAAATCATCTCGCTTAATCAAACATTTACACCAAAAAATATTACAGTAGTACCTGTCGTTGCTAATAATAAGCAACTAACATGGTCAAGTTCAAATCCAATAATTGCTACTGTGAATGCAATAACTGGAACAGTAACAGGTGTTAGCACTGGTACAACAACCATTACAGCTACTTCCACGGATGGCGGAAATGCTAGCACTAGTTATGTACTACATGTTGTTGAAGGAGCAATCGCGCACTTTAACTTCAATAATAATCTTGATAATAGTACAGTGGCAGGTAGTCAGGGCGCTACATATATAGGTAACAGAATTAATCTCAGCACGACAGATACTCCCGTATTCGATAACGGTCAAGGTATTGTATTAGACGGTTCACATGGTGTTTTACTGCCCAACTATTATTTTAATGATCAGACTTACAGTATTCGTTTTAATGTGAAGATGAATCAATTAGATCGATATAGCGCTCTATTCTTTGCATTCCAAAAAAATGATCAATGGTTAAGCTTCGTTCCTGGAGGGGCAGATCACACTAATGGAAATGCATTCCTTTGGGCAAACAATACCGGAGCAAATGGTACTGCGGATTGGTTTGATGGATCAACGGATCAAAAGTTCTCTACAACAGAATGGGTTCAAGTTACTATTACCGTTAATAACGGAACAGCTTCTATCTACTATGGCAATACACTTGTAAAAAGCTTCAGCAATTTTAAAAATTTATTTACTAGCGATACGACAACAGTTGCTCTAGGTGTGAATTACTGGGATGCTTCAGCAAGAGGATTTGTTGACGAGCTTAAAATCTTTGACTATGCCCTATCAGCTGAACAAGTTGCTGCTTTGGAATAATGATACTAGTCGAGCTTTATAACGTGTAAAACAACAAAAGCCTATTGTGTCCAACGTTAATAACGTTAAGACATAGTAGGCTTACTTATTTATGACGTAATAATACTAATGATGCTCAGTCTCAATCAATAATACGGACAACCATTTTAATCCCAATACAAATCACTAATCAACAGCTTTGGCGCACCATTCTCAGCTAAACTATACGCATGTCGGGCAATAACATTAGTACCATATACATCCTAACCACCTGGTCCGACCCTTAATTGTAATTACATTTTCTTTCAATAAAAATACACCTCTATTGGTTAGAAACTTCCAACCAATAGAAGTGCATTTAAGGTAAATCTAGCTCTCTATTATTTACTTGTTACTGCAAGAAAATTTACGATCATCTGAGCAAGTTCAGCTCTTGTTAATTGTCCTTGAGGATCAACAGTATGACCATTCTTCCCTTGAATTAAGGATAAAGCTTGAGCTTCACGAATATCTTTCACAGCCCATGCTGATACGTCATCCATATCAGTAAATTCTGTTTGTTCTCCTACATTTACCGTCAGATCTGGATTAAGATGACGATATGCTCTCATTAACATAACAATAGCTTCTTCACGAGTTACTTTATCCATTGGACGGAATGCATTATTGCTACCTTGCACGATGCCTAGCTCATTTGCTACATTAACAAATCCAGCATAATATGCATTCACATTAACATCCGCAAATTGATTACTAGCTTCCGGATCATAAATACCTAATGATCTGATTAGAGCCGTTGTGAAGTCTGCACGTATAACATTTGATGCTGGGCTGTAATTGTTAGCTGATGTTCCATTTACAATATGTTTAGCAGCTAAAATGGAAATGCTATGCTCAGCCCAATGATCAACAGTATCTTGGAATGACTTCACATATTCAGCTACAAAATATTGTCCCGCTTGTTTAACATCCACTTGAATTGTACCACCATTCACTTTACCACCTACATAAACTGGTTGACCATTAACAAGTTGATATACACCAACAAGATCAGCATCTAATGCAGTCATATCAAATGTCAGTGAGATGTTACCATCAACGTTTCTAGTCTCAGTTGCATTACTTTGACTAGTAGCTACTATCGTAACATCTAATACATGACTTGCATGTTGGAACTCTTTTGCTAAGTTAGGAGCAACTTCTGATTGTTCCTTCGATGCCAAAGTAACTTTTAATGTCTCATTGCTAGCTAATCCACTCCAAGTTGTAGCAGGAATAGTAATCTTTTGTTTCCCTATTGCAATTTCTAGATCATGTCCGTTCTGAGCTAATTGTGCAATAGCTTCTCTCGTAACAACAACATCTAACGTTTTTCCGTTCGTACTATTAACAGTAATAGAAGTTTTGTCAGACTCCTTCGAACCAACATCATCAAGCTCTACCGTAATTGTATTATTAGAAGTTTCTGGCGTTTCACTTGGCGTTGGTGTTGGCGTTGGCGGATTCGTACCCGTTGAACCACCAGCTGTTGTGAAGTTCCAAATTGGTGAAACTGTCTTACCAGAGAATTGATCAGTTACTTCTACATACCATTCATAGTTTGTACCTTGCGTTAATTGATCCCATTGAACTGAAGCTTCTGAACCACTAGTTATATTGTTAACTTCACCAATGATTTGTTTCGTGTGTATATTCACTTCGAAATAATCAGTAGCTACTCGTTTGTTCATTACACCTAAGTCTACATCCATATCGAATTCATCTTTACCAGGATATTCTGTCGGATCGTAGTAATTATAATCATCTAAATATGGTGAGTACGTTTTAACATGAATTTGGTCATTATCTAGATCGAATTGCAGTAGACGCATATAACCTAATCCACCTTTTTCAGCACCTTGATAATCAGCTAACATTTGATACACTTTACGATCTGCAATGCCGTCACCATTATCATCAATTTCATCTACAAGAGTTTCTGCATCATGGTAATGACCACTCAACGTGGCAATAACGTTAGGATACGGAACAACTACACGCTCATAGATTTCATCGGCAATTGGTGCACGATTATTAGAAACTAGCAAATATTCATGGAAAGCTAGAATAGCTTTACGATCTGGATGATCCTTCACAACTTGTTCAACCCAATCAATCTCTTCATCGCCGATGTTCCAGCCCATATATACGATGATGAAATCAATACCGCCAGCAGAGATCAGATCATAGTGACCACGGTTATTTTGATATGATCCACCGTATGTTTCTGTATCTTTAAAGCGATCTTCACCGTAATGTTGCCAATAGTAGGAGTAATCACCGGTTTGATGATCAACATCGTGGTTACCTGCCAATACGCCGTAAGGAATTTTTGCTTTTTCGATAGTTTCCATCGCTTTATTCGCAGCTTCCCATTGGTATGCTTGATCTGCATCATCAACGATATCACCTGTATGAATAATATAACGAATATCCATTGCTTCTTGATTATCTACAACCCATTGTGTATTATTCGAATAGATTTCAGGATAGCTCTCTGAGTAATATTGTGTATCTGACATCCATACAAATGAGAAATCATATTCATCCTCAGTTACAGGTCTTTCATCTTGCACCATGACATTAATGACACCATTGTCATTATAATCGCCTGCAAGAACTTTCGCTTCAAGCTCAAAATCTTCTACTTCAGCAACATAGTTATCTAGTAGATTCCATTTGCCAGCAGTAGGATTCCAAGCGTATAAACTAACTTTTCTTCCTTCTAATGAATTACCTTGCCATTTGATCTCGACTTCATCCGTTGCAACAACAGATGAATCTAGTTCGATCTCAAAACGTTGGTAAGGGAATGTTTCTGTAGCATCAGTTGTATAGTATTTGTTATCTACTGCACTAATATTGCTTAATGCAGATGTGTCCATCAACGTCTCAGATGAAGGAACTTTTTGTTTTGGCGGCTCTACAGTAGATGAACCGTAATATGCGGTGAAACCAGCAGCACGGTTACTATCATATTGGAAGCCACGTTTGAATAGGACAGACATCTCATCCTCTTGCGGATCAGTCACTTTAACTTTTAATGTCGGTAATAGATCAACATTTTTACTACCTGATTGTGGCGTAATAACCTCTACAGCATATGGGTTATCATTATCAATTGTAAATGTGACCGTTTCTACTGAACGATTACCTACAGTATCAATTGCAGTTACTGCAAATGAATATGTCCCAGAAGCTAATGCACCTGTGGACGTCTGATATGGCAACTCGATACTGTCACCATTCAATGTAGCATCAACAGATTTTACACCAGCATAGTTATCAGTAACTACTGCATCTAGTGTAAATTCACTACGTAATACCTCTTCATTAGTAATCGAAGGAACAATCGTTGGTGCTGTATTATCAACAATAACCGTTTGTTCAAGTTGCTCATTACCCGCTACTACTATAACATGATGCGCGCCATCTTCTGTTTCTAGTGTGTTCCAGTCATAAGCAAGTGACTGTAAGTTAGCACTTGTCAATTCAAACTTGAATTCAATTGCTTCATGCATTCCTGCACTATCGCCCATTTTGATGATAGTATCTTTATTATTGAAAGCTGGATCATAAATATTAGTTCCATCGGCTAATATTAGACGTACATTACGAATTTTGAAATCATCTTTATTTTCTTCAGGGCGGTCATCGAATGGACCTGATTTCGTTCCTGCACGGACAGCTATTTCATTATTACCTAGCGCAAGTCGCTCTGCTGAAATAGGCACTTTAATTGTTGTGTACGTGTTAATAGGATCAAGGAACGTATGAAGAATTTCCGTACCCATCGTAACTCCGTTTTTAAAGTAATAGTTGACATCGGTAGCTTCAAATACAAAATATGCTTCTGATTCTAATGCCGCATACGTATCCACTACCTCTTGTCCATCAATGGCTAGTAGTAATTGGTCTGGAGTTAATGTATCAGAAGCAGCTTTCAATGTTGTAGTTCCGCTTATGATTTGATTGTCTTTCACGTTTAGACGTAAACTATCGTTCGTCCCGCTATTCTTAATATTTACAGTATAGATTGGTGACGTTAAGCTATTCGGACCATCCGAATATTCGAAATAATACATAACATTATTTCGTCCAATAAACTCAGTCGAATTGATCGTATAAGTAAATTGATTCGTTCTATTCTCATCGTACAAATAACGTTTAGAATAAGCGGCATCTTTATCCGTCTTGTAATATAAGATTACTGATTTTACACTTTCGTTATCTGTTACTTCTGCTTGTATCGTAAGATCAGTAATTTCATCCACTTCAGTAACATTCGTTAGATCAGTAAATACAGGAACTTCGTTATCTTCGATAGTTTTCAAAGGAACTACAGGTACTTGATTCGGTAATACGTAACCAGGTGAAGCATCAATCGTTCCTACTGCAAATTCGAACATCTCTGTATTGCCAACTTGATACTGATAGTGACTGCCTTTGTTAACAACGTTCGTAATTGAACCATCATAATAGGCTACAGAAATATCTTGATGCGTATTGGTACCAATTGCGATACCACGTCTAGAACTATTCGCTAGTCCATCATTATACAATTTAACGATATTTTCATTTTCAACTAGACTTGTCTTAAATTCTTTATTAAAGTCTGCCACAGTTAAGCTTCCATTTGCAGAATTAATATTCCAAAATACCATCGTATCCATTGCTTTAATCGTAATATCTTCTTGATTTGTAGGCCATACAACGTCTGCTACTCTTCCGGAATCGGTATAGACATAATACAATTTGTAATCTTTGAAGTTAATATCTTTATCTGTATTATTGTAGATTTCAATAAACTCATATGCATCACTTCCGCCTACATTATTACTGTTCGGCAATAGCTCTGTAACGAGCATAATTGGAGCTTCTTCACTAGTTGCTGCAGGATCAACTATTGTAATGTCATAGACTGGAGTTACAATTGGTGCTTGGTTATCGCCTACTACTTCTATGTAGTACGTTAGCTTATTATGGGATGTTAATTGGCTACTTACAATCGTAGCATTTTGCTGTGTTAATGTGCCTGTCATGCTCATTTCTGTATAAGCTGTCTCATCATCGAATTTGTAATATACTTTACCACTTACTGTATTAATCGCATTAGATATAGCTAAGTCAATTGCAAAATCATTAGTAGTAATCAAACGATATGTACTTGGTGTATGTTGTATCTCAATTGGTAAAGCTGTAACAATCTCGTCAAGTCGTACTAGTTGATCTGGCGAAATAATCCCAGGAGATGCGTTAATTGTACCGGGATTGTCCATCATAACCATAGCTGTATCACCCGCATTAGGCATACGATAGAAAATACCTTTGTCCGGTTTTGTTTGATCATCGTTATCATATGATGCTTGAGAGATTACTGTACCTTTATTGTTTCCATCTAAGACTGTTGGATCAACAATTGCTAACGTTCTTGCCGCGCTATTGTGCATCCCGCCATCTGTCATAACTTTGAAAAGATTCGTTCCATCTGCAAGCGAAGTGCTGTAATTGTTATTAAACTGCTCAAGTGTAACGTTCTTCACATCTTCAGTAAGAACCCAGATTACGATAGCATCGTGGGCAGGAATTGTCATACTGTTGTAAGCAGCACCGACATTCCAGTGTGTATCAGTAGTACCGTGGCGATAGCGTAGTTCATAATCTTTGAACTCAATCGCCACGTCCGTATTATTATATATTTCAACAAATTCATAAGCATCTTTCGACGCTACATTCGCAGAATCAGGCACCAATTCTGTAATAAGTAAATCTGGTTTACTATTTTCACTTGCAAAGCTCATGCCAACTGGTGCCATACTGAAAATGAGCGCTACCAGTAACAAAATAGCTATTCCTTTTCGATGTTTAACTGCGTACATGAATAAATTCCCCCTAACATTGATAGTCTCAATAATAGGGGGAATTTGTCATCTCTATGTTTATTTAACGTTAAAGTTAAGTAAAGGCTAGTAAATTTAGTCAGATATATTGAAGGCTTGAAAGAAACTTGATAACTTGGGCGACGTTTGCTCCGCATCATGGAATCCACCACCTATATTATGGAACAGACCAGCATTGTTACCAAATATAGTGATGCCTCCGAACTCTTTAGTATCCTCTCCATTTGAGATAGAAATATAATAATTATACTGTGTTAAATCATCATCTCGATGAGTTCTATCAGACTTTATTTTATGACCTTTCACACGATAGCCGAGTTTCTCCCAACTAATCATATGTTTTATCCACATCCAGATTGTTTGATCTTGCTGCTCCTCAATAAGATAACATTTGGGTGCTTGAATAGAATCGGGAAGATCATCTAGTAACTTCGACTCAAATACCAATGCTTCTCTTCGCCAATAATTATGATGAGAGCTCAATTCTTTCTCTGAACTATCAGCTTTTATTATTTTCAAAATGATTGACCAAGGCATTGGTTTACCTTCTAAAATTACATTGCCATGTAAATGATAAATACCAGCTGTTGTGAAATTGGGAGTTGCATAACCAATATCATCACAAATTACAGATAAAATTTCTATTCGTTCACTATTAAACACTTTTTGAAGACTAGCATTGATTTGGTCTAGTTTGTTTTCTATTAAGATATTTGTATTGTATTTGAACAAGAAATAACCTCCTATTAAGAAGTAACACCCCGTATTCATTGTAAATTAATAAATTAGCTTGCTCATCACTTTCTCAATTATACATAAAAATGGAAAATTCAAGAAGAGATTATACTAAGATTACCACACAAAAAAGGAGCACAGATATCATCTATGCCCCTCTTCTATACATTACATATACTTTGAACGACTACTTTCTTTTGCTAGTCGTTGTTTCCCACATATCTTTAAGCCAAGCGTCAAAGCCATCGCCTTTATCACCTTCGTAAGTGTCATAAATATCTACGCGAGTCTTTTGTAGCTTTTCTTTAAACTCTTCGAAAGTATGACCATCAGGTAAACTCTTTTTAATTCTTAGCAAAATCTTGCGAAGATTTTTGAATAGCTCGCCTTTATTTTTCGCTGGCATTTGTACTTCTTCGCCCATTTTCTTAAGCGTGCGGAATGCAGCTTCACGAACTTGAGATACTTGATCGCCCGTCATAACATGTTGTAAGACTTTAATTGTCTCATCAGAGTTCCATCCAGCCAATTCATTAACAGCATTCAAACGTTCTTTCCAGTTTGCTGTACGATTAACTGCTTTCTTAAGCTCTTCAAAATTTTCCGGAAGCTCACTAACTGCTTCATAATTTTTATTATTCAAAATTCAATCTCCTTAATCATCGCCGCTATGGCATAATGATGAATTACATACTAGTGCTTTCTATTATAACACGAACCAAGCTAATCTTCTCATACTTGTTGAAGCTCTGCCCGAAAAACCTTTCATTCGCCAATATCTTTGAAGTTTTGGCATATCAATTATTAATCATAATAGACATAATTTAGTATAAAAATACTGACTGTAGTAGACTAATTGACTTCAAAATCTAATATTCTGCTACAATACAATATTTCTCCAATAAAAAAGTGTGCTGCATTCAGCACACTTTCCGATATCTATATGATCTAGCTAGTTTTTGACCGACTCAATCGCAACATTCACAGCGCCAATAACTTTATCGCACCAGTTATCGAATTCAGGATCATCCGTCTGATGTTCAGGATGAGCTAGTATATATTCAATCGTTTGCTTAATCCCTTGATCTAAGCGAGTGGTAGCAACGAATTCCGGTACAAGTCTTTTTAGCTTAGAATTATCAAATACGACGGAATTGGCCTTATCACCTAGTAATCCACCAGTAAATTCATCATCGCATGCCGCCAAAAAATGTGATGAAACGTGAACGCTATTTAGCTTAACTCCAAGCGCATCCGCAATGATCTCATAGATTTGATTCCATGTGACCGTTTCGTCTGAAGTAATATGCACTGCTTCACCAATGGCATGAATATTACCCATTAACCCAATAAAACCTTTAGCAAAATCTCTATTATGTGTCATTGTCCATAATGAAGTACCATCACCATGAATAATTACTGGTTTGTTTTCTAGCATACGCCTAGCAACTTGCCATGATCCTCTTCTACCATGCACACCTAGTGGAATCGATCTTTCGTCGTATGTATGACTTGGTCTAATAATGGTAATTGGGAAGCCATTGTCTCTATACTGCTTGATCAAATACTCTTCACAAGCGATCTTATTACGCGAGTATTCCCAGTAAGGATTCGATAAAGGTGTGCCCTCAGTAATTCTATAATCAGATAGTGGGGTCTGATAAGCAGACGCTGAGCTAATAAAAATAAACTGCTTTGTCTTACCGTTAAACAAGCGATAATCTCTTTCCAATTGCGTTGGTTCAAATGCTATAAAATCAGCAACAACATCAAACTCTAAATGCTCAATTAGCTTTGATACTTGCTCTTCATTATTAATGTCTGCTTGAATAACTTTAACACCTGCTGGTAAAGCATTATTACGGTTACCTCGATTTAGTAAATATAACTCATGTCCTTGTTCTAATAATTGGCTAGTAATTGCGGAGCTGATCGTTCCTGTTCCTCCAATAAATAGTGCTTTCATCTGTCCACCTCCAAAGTATTTTCTCAATCATAGTTTGCTTTCGTTCTTTCTTAAGTTACCATGTATACGCTACCAAGACAACCTACATCACCTATCATTCATCCTTGGATTATCAAAAAGCAGAATTAATTTAACCAATGAGCTGGAAGTGTTAGAGCGGATGGTAATCGAGTTTTACGATCACCTTTTGCGGAATTAATTTGTGCTTGCGTAAGAAAGATACTACCAATAAGATTTGCCCCACTTAGATCTGCGTCTCTAAAGTCTGCACCTATCATATCGGTTTTTCTCAGATCGGAGTCTCTAAGATCAGCCGCAATAAATAGTACTCCTCGCAAATTGCTACCTTTAAGATTAGCTCCTCTTAACTTTCCACCAATACAATCTCTACCTTTAATACTTTTACTATGTTTATTATTTTGAGTGCTGACTTTAACTTTGCCTCGTACCAATTCGCTTGTTTGCAGTAGTAAGTCATTCACAAATGCTCTATGAGTTGGTACATGAAGTGCTAAGAGTGAAGTCGTATTAAGATCTGTAAGTTGCTGTATTTCATCTATAGCCATTTGTATTTGTTGATAAATAGGCTTAGCATCTTCTAAGCTAAGCGCCTCTGTTAAGTAATACAGCATTTCATGTAGCTGTTGCATAATAGGTAATACATCGAACATTTCCTTCGCTAACTCTGGATTATCTCGCCAACTTTTCCCGCTATACGTTTCTCGAGAAACCTTCTGACCTGCCCCAAAGCATTCATAAACTGTACATCCTCGTAAGCCACTACTTCTTAGCTTTTGATGGATTCCACAGCGATAATCCGCTTGAAGATTATGACATGGTGACCCACTATCTTTATTAAAAGCAAAATCAGCTGACTTTGCATAAGGTAACGCTACACAGCATAAACCGAAACATTGTTGGCAATCTGCAAGATATTGATTTTGATGGTTACCGTTAATAAGTAATTGCTGAGTCACAGTAATCTACATCTCCTTTAACTATCATCTATCAAATTAATATTACCATTTAAAAGAAATGTTGGGAAAGTTCAATGATATTCTAAATACTACATTATCTAATTGTCTAAATAGCTTAATCTCTACGTCCGATACAATAATATTACACACGATAATCGTAGTAATACATCTTCAGTAAGTAGTTAAACTGATTTATGCTAGAATCATAATTCTATTCCAATATTTTACCTTACTGGGAAGTTATATCAGTAAGAGATTGGTAGAATTAGAGACACCGTTTAATTAAGGAGGTGGATAACGGATAGAATAATGTCAATGCACAATATGAAAGCGCATTAACGAGTGTTAGACTATCTGACTAGGAGGTTTTTTATGTTCTCAATGAGGGAATTAAAAAAAAGAAATCCGTATGTCATCTTGTTTCTATCATTAGTTGTATTGTTATCACAAATCACACTGTATCCTTCCTCATCCTCAGCTGCTGGAGGAGCTAATCTAGCACTTGAAAAAAGTGTTACAGCTAGCGGATTTGCCGATGTATATGGGGCGGGAAATGTCAACGACAATAGTCAAAGCACATATTGGGAAAGTACAAACAATACCTTTCCACAGTGGGTACAAATCGATCTAGGTAGTAGCAACAGTATCGATCAAATTGTACTGAAGCTACCAGCGACGGGTTGGGAAACACGCACACAAACATTGGCGGTACAAGGTAGCAACAATGGTTCCACATATTTTAACATTGTGAATTCTGCTTCCTATACGTTCAATCCTTCCATAAATAACAATACAGTTACAATCGACTTTTCAGCAACTAACACACGTTTCGTACGACTTAATATAACGGCAAACACAGGTTGGCCAGCTGCACAACTTTCCGAATTTGAGATCTATACTTCTACACCGACTACAACACCTACTCCAACTCCAACCCCAACACCAACACCTACACCAACACCTACACCCACACTTACACCAACACCTACACCTACACCTACACCTCCAACTGGTTCCAACTTAGCTCTTGGTAAATCAATTACATCTAGCTCATCTGTTCATATTTTTACAGCTACGAACGGCAACGATGGCAGTACATCAACATACTGGGAAGGTGGGAGTAATCCTAGTCAGTTAACTGTTGATCTTGGTGCCAACCACAATATTACATCCATTGTTGTGAAGTTAAATGCTGCTAGTGAATGGGCAACTCGCTCCCAGACTATTCAAGTACTAGGCAACACACAAAACTCAGCAGCCTTTACTAACTTGCTTTCCGCACAATCCTATACGTTTAACCCTGCAACAGGTAACTCCGTAACAATTCCAGTTGTAGCTACTGCGAAAGAAGTTCGACTGAACATTACAAGCAACACAGGTGCTCCTGCAGGACAAGTGGCTGAGTTCGAAATATACGGAACACCAGCGCCGAACCCGGACCTTACAATTACAGCATTAACTTGGACACCTACAACTGCTATTGAAACAGATAACATTATATTAAATGCAACTGTTCAAAATATCGGAAACGTTAACTCCCCTGCTAGCACAGTCAATTTCTATCTTGGTAATGAGCTTGTTGGATCTGCTCCAGTAACTGGATTAAATGCTGCTGCTTCAACAACTGTTTCGCTAAACATAGGAAAGAGAAATGCAGGATCATATGTTGCTATCGCCAAAGTTAATGAAAGTAACGTATTTACTGAACAGAATAAAAATAACAACAGTTATACTAATCCCACTTCTTTGACTGTCACTCCCGTTCTTAGTTCTGATTTGATTACAACAACGACATGGAATCCAAGTAATCCAAGTGCAGGCAACACCGTAACATTTACAGTAAACCTCAAAAACCAAGGAAATAGCCCTTCCGCAAGTGGAGCTCACGCCGTCACTTTACTTCTTAAAGATACTGCTGGTACAACGATCAAAACGTTTACCGAATCTTATAATGGCGTACTAGCAGCAGGTCAATCTGTTAATGTCAATATGGGAACTTGGACAGCTATCAATGGTAGTTACTCAGTAACAGCTACCGTGGCAGCTGATGCTAACGAAGTAAGTATTAAACAAGCAAACAATACAAGTACGTCCAGTCTATATTCAGGTCGTGGAGCTAATATGCCGTTTACTATTATCGAAGCAGAATCACTCTCTAATACTACAAACGGTACGCTGTTAACTCCTAATTTCAAACCTGGTGACTTTGCTGGTGAGGCTTCAGGACGTTCCGCTGTGCTTCTTGATGCGACAGGTGAATATGTAGAGTTTACGCTCACTTCTCCTGCTAATGCCTTCGTTCTTCGTAACGCTGTTGCTGAGAATACGACCGGAACGGTTAGTATTTATGCTGATGGTGTAAATAGAGGTGATTTCAACGTAACTTCTAAATTTTCTTACGTTTATGCGACACCAAGTACACTTGGTAGATTAGGATATGACAATAGTCCTGGAGCAGGCTTAACAGCATACTGGCTCTATGAAGATTCACAATTATTACTTGATCAAGTATATCCAGCAGGAACAAAAATCAAAATTCAAAAAGATGTAGGAGATGTATCTTCAATCTATGTAGATATGATTGAAACTGAAAATGTCGCTCCTCCAGCATCTAACCCAGATCCAAGTAAATATGTTCAAGTTTCCGCTACAAAATCCATTGAGCAAGCACTCAATGAATTCAGACAAGATACTACGAAAAAAGGTATCTTTATCCCTGCCGGTGAGTGGACGATTAATAGCAAAATCTTTTTATATGGGCGTGCAACCGAGATCATCGGTGCAGGACCTTGGCATACCAAATTAGTCGCACCACAAAACCAATCGAATACAGATGTAGGCTTTAATATTGGTGCCACTGCTAATGGTTCAACGATTAAAGATTTATCTGCATGGGGTAACTATATTTACAGAACAGATGGACCTGGTAAATTTATTGATGGTAATGGCATGCAAAATGTAACGGTTCAAAACGTTTGGGTAGAGCATTTTGTTTGCTTATATTGGGGGGTCAACTCATCCTACAATACATTCAAAGACAACCGTATTAAGAACACGTTCGCTGATGGAATTAATATGACAAATGGTTCATCTTACAACGTTATTGATAACAACTATTCTAGAGGTGCTGGAGATGATGCTTTCGCTTTATTCAGCGCTATTGATTCTGGTGGGTCCTACAATGTAGGTAATAAGTACATCAATCTTACGGCGACTAACGTAAGACGTGCAGCAGCTTTCGCCGTATATGGTGGCTCAGACAATCTTTATCAAAACCTTTATGGTGCTGATACATTAACATACCCTGGAATGACAATTAGTAGCTTGAGCTTCGGTTACAACACATTAGGTTTTGGCGATAAAGATACTGTAATCGACGGAGTTACATTAGATCGCACAGGCGGAGATTTCTGGACTAGTGTCGGTGCAGATGACAAAATTAATGAATATCAAAACTTTGGAGCAATCTGGTTCTTTGGTGGAGATAGAACCTTCAAAAACATTTTAGTGAAAAATGTCGACATCAATGATCCTGTATACTATGGCTTAATGTTCCAAACGAAATCTCCTGAAAATCTTGCTATGCAAAACGTTCGTGTAGAGAACGTAAATATTAATAATCCAACTCGTTATGGTATTAAACTTGTTGTCAGAGCAGAACAAGGTCAAGGACCAGTTATCGGCGGAGCAAGCTTTACAAATGTGAAGATTAACAACCCAGGCGTTGCTCCTATTTACGGACAAAGTGGAAGTCCAAACTTCACAGTGACAAAAGTATCAGGGAACAACTGGTAATTATAGTTTATTAACAGTAAAGAGCTTACTTGGGTGTTTACCAAGTAAGCTCTTTTACGTAACTAGTAAATCATAAATAAATTGACATAATTTATATTAAAAAATATAATACTTATAAAACACAGTGGATTAGTATGGATTAGATGTGGAATCGATCCTCAACTACTCCCTCAAAGGAGATTTTATAATGGCTGCTGTTACTACATTTAAAGCGACTGCTCATTTACAAGATGGGGTCAAAGTTAAAACTACTTCTAGACAATTCGAACTTACAATTGACGAACCAAAGAGTCTAGGCGGAACAGATACTGGTATGAATCCAGTTGAAGCATTACTTGCTTCACTAGGAGCTTGCCAAGCTATTGTTGCTAGAGTTTATGCTCCTAAGTTTGGTGTGAAACTAGACGATTTCAAAGTGGACGTTGAAGGCGAACTTGATTTAGATGGTTTCTTTAATAAATCTGATGTTAGACCAGGCTACTCTGATATTCGTTATACATTTACAATTAAAACTGATTCGCCGAAAGAAAAAGTAGATGAATTTGTACAGTTTTTGGAGAGTAAATGTCCAGTTGGAGATACCATTGCTAACCCAGTTAATCTTAAATTAGCAAACATCATTATCGAAAATTAAATAATTCTTTGAGAACCCCTTCATAAGGCAAAAAAGATGGATAGAGATTTCAGATTATATCTGAATTTCTATCCATCTTTTCGTTCATCTACAATTACAATATGACTTGGAAAAAAGTATTGCTGAATTATTTCGAGCGAGCGTAAGGTTAGATATTAAATTTTTCATTTACAAATTCGGATTTGAAAACTTCTCTTTTAGAAGGTAGACCTGCAACTAATAAAAGAATTAATGAAATGACTAACATGAGTAATACGACTGTTATAACTACCATTTGAATCATATCTACTTCAGCTACTAATCCCATTAAAATAGTTATTATTATGACAAATATAGATTGAATTAGACCATATACACTTCCTACTCTCCCCATAATATGAACTGGAATGTTATTTTGAAAAAAAGTAAGAAACCCAGTATTTGCATAGGCATTAAAAAACGAAAGAATAAAAAATCCAGCTGCAGCCATTGTAAAAGTATTTGAAAATGCGTAAATACTGTATCCAACTGATATAAAAACGGTACCCAAACCAATTAACAAAGAAATACTTATATTTTTTACAATGACAGAGTTAATTAGGGCTCCTACTATAGCTCCTGCTCCAGCTATAGTGACTAGAAAACTATAATCGCTATCTGTTAAACTCAAGACTTGCTTAGAGAAAGCTGCTTCTAACGAGTCTACCCCGCTAGCTAAAACTATTGTGATAAAAGTAAATAAAAAGTATATCAGCATAACATATTTATTTTTGCTACTAAAGCTTCCTACAGCTTTCCAATCTAGTCTTATTTTTCTTAATGTGAGTTTATTGTCCTCTGTTGTAAGGATTTCATTTTTCTCAACATCGGGCATTAACAAAGTGATTAGACCAGATAAAAATAATCCGATTGCATAAACAAAAATAGCCATAGTTGGGGAACCAATGATAAATAATACACCAGCTATTGCTGGACCAATTAGAAACGCACTTGAAGATACTAAACTATGTAGTGAGTTGAACCTTTTTCTTAGATGAAGTGGTATTAATTTCGTTATGTATGTCATAGAGGTCGTTCCAAAAATAGAGTTACCCATACTAATAATAAAAATCCAGAAATAAATCCATAATACAGAGTCTAGTAATGGTAATATTGCAATTAATGAAGCCCGGGATATATCTAATAGTACCATCATCTTTTTTTTATTAAACCTATCAATAACACTCCCCGCCCAAAAATTCGTCATAATCGTCGCAAGTGGTCTTATTACATATAACATAGACACAGCAAATGCTGACCCAGTCATGTCTAGAATGATTAAGTTAAATGCTATAAAATAAATCCACTCACCGAGATTAGAAACACCAATACCAAAAAGTAATATAGAAGGATATTTCCATTTACTTAAAGTTGCCTTCATATACTTTCACCCCTTCATAATATAAAAATACTTATTAGAAAAACAAAAAAAATCTCACCCCCAAGATTTTATCTTGAGGACGAGATTTTAGTAATCCGCGGTGCCACCCCAGTTCATTAATATGTCGCCACATTAATCTTTTCAAGTACAAGAATCTATACCCTAACCTGTTAACGGAAGTAACCGTCATACTATCACCACACTGGGATCCAATATGAAACTCAGAGGCTTGCTTCGATAAATAAACCTTGCTCCTTTTCAGCAACCGGAGCTCTCTGTATAGGTCCATACTTTTATCTACTTTTCTCTTCATTGTTTTTCGAATTATGAATTTTATATATTCTACATTCTCATGCCTTATTTGTAAATAGTTTCTATATATAGAGTTTAACTGCACTCGTCAGTGCATTCTCAAGAGCGTATCATACTGAACATAATCAGACTAAAATTTTTGATGATCATATTGCTAGACAGTTATTAACCGATGAAGAATATGATAATATTTCAAGCAATATGTCCCAAGCAGTAGCTTTCTTCCAACCAGAATTCGTTGGTACACATGAGCAAGCGCTACGTCGTATAGTTGATCATCATTTATCTCCTTCTCCAATTGGTAGGGCTGCTTTTGCAGAGAAGGCACTTGAGCTTGCAGTCACGCTCGGTGCCAGACAATATCTCGCTTTTGCCGCGGGGTATGATACCTTCGCTTATCGCCAGCCGGAGTGGGCAACAAAGTTACAAATCTTTGAGATTGATCATCCTTATACTGCAGCCGATAAATGCAGACGTGTATTGGGTATAGGTATGAATGCTCCGTCAAATCTACACTGCATTTCAGCCGACTTTCAAAAAACTGATTGGCAGAACCATGTACTAGCCTGTCCTGCTTTTAACCCGAGTATAATCAGTTTTAGTAGCTTGCTCGGTATAAGCTATTATTTACCTAAGAATGTATTTAAACATTTTTTATCTACTATTGCTTCCTTTCTTCCGAGCGGAAGTAGCATTGTATTTGATTATCCTGATGAATATACATTCACGCCTCTCGCAGGTGAACGTGCACAGAAGCAGGTTATGCTGGCTGCTCGAGCAGGCGAGCCTATGCAAGCAAGTTATAGCTATTATGAACTAGAGCAGATATTAGCATCAGCTAATCTGCTTATCTACCAGCATCTGACTCCTGCTGAAATTACTGCAGAATTGTTTCAAATTTATAATGAAAATCAGCCTGCACATAAAATAACTGCGTTTGATAATGTGAATTATTGCTTGGCTGTTAAACTATAGCTGTACTGCAAACAAGGAAGCTATGAACGCTCCACTGTTTGCACGCCATTAAATAGTTTGTCAAATTTAATGCTGAAGGCATTGAAATTTCACCTTCTCCTTCAAATGCTTCATGATTAACCTTTCTTACAGAAGGTTTCTGGACAGCCATTCATAATATTCAACGTTCCACACCATGTCGCTCTTACCTACTCTGATCTCTATATTCACTAGGAGTTAGTCCTGTATACTTCTTAAATATCTGTCCGAAATACTTTACGTCTTCGTATCCTACTCTATTGGCAACTTCGCTAACTTTAGCAGGTGAAGTTGCTAGAATTTCAGTAGCACGCCCAATCTTCTTACCAGTCACATAATCAACAAATTTCATGCCGGTTTCCTTTTTAAAGATTTCGCTCAGATGATTCGGATGAAGATGTACGAACTCAGCTACCTGTTGCAATCTCAAATCTTTTCCAATTTGCTCCTCAATGTACACAATCGCTTTTTGAATATGAGCCGTCTTTCCTTCTGCATAGTAATGATGATAGAGCTTCATAATTATATGCAGATGTTGAAATAGAGTATCATTTGGATTACGATCAAGCGTATATTGTAGGGACGGTAGATTCACTTCCAGCAATACCTTCCTGCCAATTGCCGAGAGAACACGATTAATCCATCGATGTGCCGCAATTACAACCGACTGAATAGCACTCTCAAATGATTGAGGAGTAACCTCTGGATCAACAAGTAGATGATTAATATATCTTTGAACCCAAAGTTTTAGTGCTATTGGGTCATCTTCAAGCAGCTGTAATGATAGTTCCATCTCCTCATCATAGGAACAGACCATAGTACCGCCCTTACGATTTTTAATATCCTCATACTCCCACTGATCTTGCTCCAGCAACGATTGATATGCTTTGGCCGTTATCGCTGTCAAATACGATTCATGCCAATGACTAGGATCTTCAATCAGTTGACCGCCAACCACAGTTAGCTGACATTTCAGTAAACGACTGATCTTCTCAAAAATCGCACGACGTATCTGCTTATCGCCGTCTAATTTCCCCAATGATATAGCAACAACTACATTATCTTTATATACAAAACTAATGCAAGGAAGTAGATCTGCAACCATATTATCAACACCAAATAGAAGTAAATCTTGTTCCATAGCAGATTGCCCCCAGCCCTCAGCCGATATGACAATAATTTGCCAACTTTGATTATGTTGTTCTGTTATAGGAGAACCATGTATGAAAAGAGTTTCGACCTCTTGCTGCAATTCTTCCCCATCAATAATGTAGCGCTTTAAGAGATTATGGCGATGCTCTCTACTCCTCATGTAGTCCTGACTCTGGGTGACCTGGCGCTCCTCTACTCGTTGCTTTGCCTTTAACACTGTTCGAATAATATCCTCCGGACGACTCGTTTTTAGCAGATAATCGCTAACTTGTTGACGAATTGCCTGCTGTGTATACATGAAATCGTCATATCCCGTCAATATAATGATTTCAAGATTAGGAAATAACTCTTTCACTTCCTCTGATAACTCCAATCCCGTCTTACCGCTCATCCGAATATCCGTCATTAAAATATCTGGTTTTTCTACTTCAATTCGATCTAATACCTCTTCTGCCGATGAGGCAAGAGGAAGTAAAGTGAGACCAAGGTCTCCCCACTTTATTACTTTTTCTAACCCTGTACGAATAATTACCTCATCATCCACGATCATAATTTTCATAAGGACCCTCCAAGAATGGAATAGAGAATGATATTCGAGTACCGTTATTAGGTCTGCTCTCTATTTGTAAACAAGACAGCAGACCATAGTGTAGACGAAGTCTTTCATTTACATTTCTCAAACCATAGCTAGCCTCTGGACCATACACAACGGCTGACTCTTCTAATTGAATGCGTACATTAGCTAATCTATCTTCCGTTATACCGATACCATCATCGATGACAAGAAAATTCATATAATTGCCTTGCTGTTCTATATAAATCCCTATGCTACCTCTACCTGCCTTTTTCTGAATACCATGAATCATGGCATTTTCAACAAGTGGTTGCAATATTAGCTTCAACATGAATTTATCCTGTAAACCCGGATCAACAATAATATCTACCTCAAACTTATCTGGATAACGTATAGATTGAATATCTGTATAATTTCGAATATGTGCAAGCTCTTGATGTACGGGACAGAATTCATTTCCTTTATTTAAACTGAATTGTAGAAGATCACTTAATGCTCCCACCATATCTGAAATTTGTTTTTCTTCGGACATAAGCGCCATCCAATGAATAGATGATAATGTGTTGTACAAAAAATGAGGATTAATTTGCGCCTGCAAAGCGCGAATATCTGCCTCCTTCTTACGCGTCTCATCTCTTATGAGTTGCTCTTTCAGTTCCTTAATACGAGAACCGAGCTTATTGTAGCTATCTCCTAATCTTCCTATCTCATCTCTTGATTGAGAATGATAGATGGGCATTAGATCATCGGTGTTCACCTTCGTTAACAACCGTGTTAGCATACGTAGTGGGTTAGTCACTCGTTGGATGACAAAGAGGACAAGTCCACCATTAATAATAATAGAAGATAGTACGGCAACTGCTGTTAAAATTAATATAAAGCGGTTCTGAGAGCTATATAGATCGTATGGTATCATACCAATAAAATTCCATCCCGTTGAATTCTGACTGTAGTAAAGTATGGTCTTCTTTGCCGATCCTTCTCCATATACCGTTTCCCCGTGTAGCCCTTTATTAAATTGAATCAAAGCACCTGGAAATAACTCATCAAAAGATCTTACAAGCCACTCTTTTTCAGTAGATGAAATGACCGTACCATGTTCATTAATTAATGCGACTTTACCATTCCCCTCACCTAGATTAGCCTCTGACCAATATTCCGAAAGTACGTCCTCGTCTAGACTAATGACAAGCCAACCTAGAGTTTCATATGAATAAATACTTCGCATAGGTCTAATAAGTGACATGACTTGATGCTGACCTGAAAAATCAGATACAGTATATACACCGGTCCAGATTTTATCAGTCACATTGTATAAATCAACTAGGTCGGATAAATTTGAAGAGTAGATTGCTGTATTAGAAAGAGGAGCATTGGCATTTTTTGAATAAAGTGAAATGTTTGATATATATTTTTTAGAGGTAGATAAGTTCATCATAAAATCGAGTATTCTTGCTTGAAGATGAATATCATCCTCTTGTGCACTAAGATATTTTTGAATATCACTCTGTCCAATCATAAATAAGGAAATATTCTCTATGTCATCAATAATAAAACGTAGCTTATCCTCCATTTGCTTCAGCGTATCAATTCCCGATTGATTTACCTTTTCCTCGGTTACAATAGAAGAAACTGAATAAGTAAAAACTCCCAAGGACAATAGCGGAACCAATGTAGAGATCATAATAATGACTGATAGCTTTCTCCCAAGTGAGGTACTCATCCATTTAACCATTTCGTTATCCTCCAGAGAAATTAGATTACTTCGCTAGCGATGCATCTTGTGCATCCTGTATTTTTCGAGCAATAATGACAGGATCGCCACCAAGTAATATTTCTTGAAGTCCATTATTTAGTACATCTGCTGTTTCAGAATTAAGGCTGCTATCGTAAACCGAACTAATGTTGATACTTTGGACAAGCTCATTTAATTCAATAAAGAGAGGACTTAACTTACTCTCATCGAGTGAAATTTTGTAACTAATTAAAGTATTACTGTCGAGTGTAGCTTGTTGACCTTCCGGTCCTGATAAAGCATAGAACAACTTCATTGCTGCTTCTTTACGTTCTCCGGTTAAATTAATATTCACTCCAAGTCCTGTGCCAACGACACCTGAAGTCGATAGTGCAGCCCCTTTTCCACCTTCAATTGGAGGAAGAATCATAACATGTGTATGTTCCAGAACATCAGCCGTTGCATTATTTACGATGGAGGATACTGCCCATCCACCATTAATAACCATCGCAGATTTTCCATTCAAATATAATTGCATCATTTCATTTTCATCAATACTGTTGTAACCGGCTTGAAAAGCTCCAACCTCTTTCAAGTTTTGCAATACTTCAAGAGCTTGTATAAACTCTGGATCGGTAAATGACGCTCCATCCTGATTCCTCACTCTATTGAACCAATCAGATCCAGTTATTCTATCGGCTAATGTACTGAAAATTGTGGACTGCACCACCCAAGTTGACTTATTACCTAATGCGATCGGAATAATATTGTTACGGTTAAAAATCTCAATTGCATTTAGTAGTTCTTGCCATGTAGTAGGAACTTTAACCTGATATTGATCAAATATCGCCCTGTTGTAATATATAAATGAAGTAGGGGCTAAATTCATAGGAACCGTGTAAATTTGATTGTTTACGGTGTAACCATCAAAAGCTCCTGGTAGAAAGTTATTTTTCCATTCTGGCTTATTCGCTAAGAAATCATCAATTGGCTGAAGATGTCCTGCCTTAACGAAATCCTTGGTCATTGCATCTGGCCACATAACAAACAGATCAGGCATTTCATCTGCTGCTGCAAGTGTGCGCAGTCTAGACTTTAGTCCATCTGTGGATAGTCCTTCCTCCTCAATTATGATGTTTGGATGTGTTGCTCGGAAATCCTCGAGAATAGTTCGCATCGCAAGTGCCTTTCCATCTTGAACAATCCAATTATGCATAATTGTAAGCTTAATAGGTTGCGGATTGTCTATCACATCATTGGTCTTTCCTGTGAGGCTGCAGCTGGTAAGTAGCATACTGGAGATGAGCAGCACAATCGTTCGATGAAATATTATTTTCATTTTGCCCTCTCCTTGACTTACTGACTTAAGATCTTGAATACCAATATTATTATGGATAAAAATACCAAAAGTTGTTAATTAAGATTATCCTATATTTACATTTTTTTCACAATATCAACTTTTATTAATGGATGTTGTTTTCATGTTCTTTCTTATCTATAAAACTTAATAGTTAGCAAAAACCGCCTCATTACGGTTAGGTAATAGCAGGCGGTTTGCTGGAGTTTTAGCCAGACTATTTCTTAGCTGCAATCTCTAATCCAAGATTATTCAGCTTCTCATATGCATCTTCAACTGAAGATTTTCCAAACATAACGGATTGCATCGTTGCCTTATAAGTATCTACCCATTCCGAGTATCCTTCAGCTATTGGATAGAAAGGTAACGCTTTGTCTAATGCAACATCATAAATCTTCTTACCTAGCCTTTCTTGTGGTGTAAGATCTGGCTCTAGCACCTCATAAATTTCTGGATTAATTGGAATACCACGAGTTAATGCAAGTGCTTTACCAGCTTCAGCATCTGTTATAAACCATTTCAAAAACTCTTTTGCTTGTTCTTTATTTTTTGAATTAGCACTAACAGATAAGAAAATTGTTGATTGCGCCCAACCGCCGCCTGCTTTACCTATTGGGAGGTTCACAACATCAACCTGACCTGGAAGCATACTCTCAAGTGCATTGACAGAACCTGTAGTTGCTCCACGCGTCATCACTACTCCTGAACCCATTGGATCTGATGTGGGATCATTTTCTAATAAAGCTACCTGTTGTTCTGCTGGTGGTACAATCTTATCTTGACGTAATTGTGCAAACGTATTGTGATATTCGAAAAATAGATCTCTATCTAAAGTGAACGTTTTTCCTCCATCGGTCATTAGAGGTTGGCCTCCATTTCCGGTTTGATACCATAGATACCAGTCCCAAAGATCTGACGTATCAGAGATACCGTATTGACCTTCTGGTAATTTTTCTTTAGCTGTACGGCCAAATTCAAAATACTCATCCCAGGTCCAATCCTTTTGTGGTAGATCAACACCAGCAGCCTCAAGTGCTGTTTTGTTAAATGCAATACCTTGAGCATTCTGACTTAATGGAATACCATAAAGCTTGCCATCAATTTTCAAATTCTCAAGCACGTTGGAATCAACAATACCTGATAAATCTATATCTGATAGATCCTCCAATGTTCCCTTTCCAACATACTCTTGAATGTATGCTGCATCCATTTGTAACACATCAGTAATGGATTTAGATGCTGCTAACGTTGGTAGCTTAGCCCAGAAAGCATCCCAAGCCAAATACTCAGGCTTAAAAGTTATGTTAGCATGCTGATTTGTATAGATTTCAAGTGCCTTTAAGGTCGCTTCATGTCTTGTATCTGGACCCCACCACATAATTGATAACTCGAGTGGTTTCGAATTATCATCTGTATTATTAATCACTGAACTATTATCCGCTGACTTTGGTGTATTTGTCGTTTTACCTTCGTTAGTGTTGTTGCTTCCACAAGCCGTAAACGTAAGTAGTATGACTAGCATTAACAACCCCATACTTTTTGACCATTTTCTCTTCATTACATTGATCCCCTCTCAATTTTCAAATAGATGAAGCTAACTAACCTTTAATTCCCGTCGTTGCAATACCTTCGACGAAATGCTTCTGTGCGAGAAAAAATATAATCGCAGAGGGGATAATTGATACCATAGCCATCGCAAGCATCGGCCCCCATTGGATTTCAAATTGGTCAATATACATCCGCAATGCAAGACCTACTGTAAACTTATCGACTGAGGTTAAATAAAGCACCTGTGCAAAGAAATCATCCCAGCTCCAGATGAATGTAAAAATTGCTACAGTAACTAATGAAGGCTTAATAAGCGGGAAAATAATTCGAAGGAAAATTCCGTATACAGATGCACCATCGATTTTCGCTGCTTCATCAAGATCTCGTGGAATTCCACGAATAAATTGTACAAGAAGAAAGATGAAAAACGCACCACCACCGAAAAAATGTGGCAATATTAATGGGACATAGCTATTAACTAAATCGAGCTTATTGAAGAGAATATATTGCGGCACGATAGTAACCTGTGTCGGAAGCATCATCGTCATTAGCAGAATTGAGAACCATAACCCTTTTAACCGGAAGTTCAACCGAGCAAAACCATAGGCTACGATTGCTGCGGTAATAACTCCCCCAGCCACATTCCAAAGTTCCATAAGTAATGTATTACTGAAGAAATGAGCAAAGGTATGCTCGGATGGTGAGAATAACCAGCCTTGTATATAATTGTCCCAAATTGGTTCAGTTGGCCAAAGGGACGGGCTTTTCATTTCCTCGATCGACTTCAATGATGCGCCTAACCACCAAAACACTGGATAAATCATAAAGATAGAAAACAATATGAGCACGAAATGTTTCCGCTTATTTTTGAGTTGATTCATCATCGGTCTCCCTTCCCATCTGACTCATAAAACACCCAGTAACGAGAGACAAAGAAATTCAGTGCCGTAATAATAGCAACAATAACTAGCAACACCCAAGCAAGCGCTGATGCATAGCCCATCTGAAAGTGCTTAAATGCCTTCTCGTAGAGGAACAGAGCATACATATATGTGGAATGCATTGGGCCACCCTTTGTAATAATGAGTGCAGCAGTAAACATTTGGAAGGAACCAATGATTCCTAAAATCAAATTAAAGAACATGACTGGAGATAGCATTGGTAATGTAATATGGAAAAACTTCCGTACTTTTGCTGCTCCATCAACAGAAGCCGATTCATACAGCTCAGAAGGAATTTGCTTAAGTCCTGCTAGAAAAATAACCATCGTTGATCCGAATTGCCATACATTAAGTAAAACGAGTGAGCCAAGTGCTGTATCAGGATTGGAGACCCATCCAATTCCTTGAATTCCAAACCATGAGAGCATTTCATTGACGTAACCATCGACGCCAAATATATTTCTCCAAAGTAAAGATACTGCAATGCTTCCGCCAATTAGCGATGGAAAATAAATCACCGTTCTATAAAAATTCATACCTTTTAGTTTCTGATTAAGCATTAATGCTACTAAGAGTGAAAATATTAATTTTAACGGTAATGATACTAATACGAAGATAAAGGTCACAGATAAAGATGCGGTAAAATCATCGTCTCTAGTAAAAATCTTTCTATAATTATCTAGTCCTGACCATTCTGGATCTGAAAGTAATGAATAGTCTGTGAAAGAAAGATAGAATGACTGCAAAATCGGCCATAATGTAAGTAATAAAAATCCAATCAACCATGGAGATATGAAAATATAACCTGCTAAGTTATTCAAGCCATTTTTTGAGCGTCTATGCTTATTGGGCACAGCCTTTTTTACATTCTTGTCAGTCTCCATTCGAATCTTCTCCCTTCTCATATTCTCTACTGATAACATTAAAGGTATTGTCTAAAAGCTAACAGGTGAAGAAATCAACCAGAATAGGTGAAAAAATAAAGATAATCACCCTCACACCTATAAATAATAATCGCAAGAAATAGATCCTAGATGACAAAAAAAATACATCGTTTTATGAGCATTCACCCATAAAACGATGTATTTAAGCTACGCGAAAAGTTATCCGATAAACTCCATTAATAACTTATTAAATTTATCACGTTCATCATAGAAAGATGCATGACCGCTGTATTGGAAAGGAACAAGCTTACTGTTTTTAATCAATTTATTAGTTTCCTCAGCATCAGAAAATGGGATGACTTGATCATGGATACCGTGAATAATTAGTGTAGGAACCATTATTTTATTCAAATCTTCGCTTACAGTCTCATCTCTTAATGTTTCCATAATTGCAGCGGTGGACCAACCAGCGGCTTGCAAGCCTAACTGGAAAAACCAATCTGATAATGGAGGCGAAATATATTGAAAGAAAAATTGTGCAGGTAAGTCACTTAACATTTTAGGTCTATCATTAAGAGTTTCTGTAATAAAGTGATTTGCAACATCTGCAGGAACTGGATGTGAAGAAACAGCATCTATAAGTACAAGCTTAGACACTCCATATCCTTGATGCCTCGCCATATAGCGAATACAAATCGCACCTCCTGTAGAATGACCTGCCAACGCAAAATCTTTCAATTGCAAAGCATCCACAACAGCACGAACATCGTCTGCCAATCTATCAAAACTGTATCCAGTGAACGGTTTATCCGAATTCCCAAAACCTCTCCAATCCATACCTATACATCGATATCCCATTGCAGGAAGAATATTATATTGATATTCAAACTGTTTATGACTCAAAGGCCATCCATGTATAAAGAGTATTGTTTTCTTTCCCGTTGGGTTTATGTCTTCTACATAAACACTTACACCCGGTTCTACGGTTACATAGTTTCCCACGCCAATTCCTCCGATAATGTAACTTTTAATAACAGTAACATATTCATTGGAGAAGAATTAGGTGAATACCTAATTCAAATTTCAGCAATTTTCTTTAGACTTTTTACTTTTTGCTTGCATAAGAAAACGGACTAGAAATATCTAATCCGTTTGTTAATATAACTCTAATTCCAAGCACTTCGTTCACTTACTGGCTTACCCTCACTAGAATTATCTTCAATGCCTATTTCAGAAGCAAACTCCTCATTTGAGTCATTGAAACTTGAATTGTTATTAGTACTCTTCTTTGCTTTATTTTCTTTTATAATTGAAACATCTTTCGAATTAGTATGGTTTATTTCTTTCATTGACATTGATATACCTCCTCATTAATCCCTCTAATCATATATAGAAGCTATATAAATTAATATTTAGTTACTTAGATCGACAACTTGGTTCATATCGGATTCTTCTGACTTTTTACCAGTTAGTTTGTTAATTAACTGCTTTACTACCTTAGTCCAATTTCCTAAATCCCAATACTCTGCAGTATCAGCTGTAACTTTAATTAATATTAAATTCGGATCATCACTAGTTGTGTTTAGCATCTTTTCATAAGCTATGTTCCAAAATTCTTTTATTTTATCCCTGCTATTCACTAACTCGGCCTTTCCTCGAATTGAAACATAGGATTTACCTGCATAAGATACATTCACATTCGGATAGTTAACAAGTTCATCATGTACATTGGTATCTTTCATTGTCAGAAACCATAGATCACCATCGAATTCAACCTCTTGAGTCTTCATAGGACGTGATACTAAGCCTTGCTTAGTAACTGATGTTAACATCGCTATGTCGATTCCTTTAATTAATTTCCTTACCGTCTCAATTGCCTCTTGATCCAGTTCATCTGTATTTTTCATATTCAGCACCTCACTTTCATATTGCCAGATTATCTGTTATCTTTTGCAGAAAAGTCCGAAGCTAAACATTATAATCGAAACAATAATTAGTATTTTTCGCATTTTATATAGTTCCGTTTTTATTATAAAGCCATAAAAAATAGCCACTTCTTATTGAAGTGACTATTTACTGTCATCTATAAATTATTATGCTGAATAATTTACTGTCCTAATTGACCGCCATCAACAGTATAAATCGATTGAGAAACATATGAAGCGTCATCTGATAACAAGAATACTGCTACATTAGCTACTTCTTCTGCCTCTCCATATCTTCCCATAGGCACTGCGGCACCAAATGCTTTTTTTGCTCCTTCTGCATCCTGTGGTACAGTATTTTTCTCAATTTGACGCATCATACGTGTATTGATTACACCAGGAGCCACTGCGTTCACACGAACTCCAAATGGAGCTGTTTCCAATGCAACTACTTTAGTCATTCCCATTACTGCATGTTTGGAGCTGTTGTAACCAACAAACCCAGGTGAACCCATTAACCCTGCTCCTGAAGAAGTATTTACAATACTACCGTATCCTTGCTTCTTCATGACAGGAACAACGTATTTCAACCCAAGAAAAGCACCCTTAACATTGACATTAAACACTAATTCAAAGGTTTCAGTAGGATAATCCTCGACATTTGCAGTAATTCCTTCTATCCCTGCATTATTGAAAAAACCATCAATTTTACCGAATTTTTCAACCGTTGCGTCTACATAAGCTTTCACTTCTTGTTCTTCAGCGACATTTGCTCGAAGAGCAATTGCTCTTGATTCATCAAGACCTAACTCAGTAATAACTTTTTGAACTGCTTCTAAATTCATATCTACTAGAGCAAGTTTTGCACCTTGCTCTGCCAATTTTTTCGCTGTAGCACTACCAATTCCACCAGCTGCACCTGTAATGATTATTACTTTTTCATCAAATTTTCCCATGAGTAATTACCTCCCTAAAATATAGAATCAATATTATACGATCGTTCATACTCAATTATTGTGCTGTATATCCACCGTCGACAGTTAAGCTATTGCCTGTCATAAATGAAGAATCATCACTAGCCATGAATAGTACAGCTTTTGCCATTTCATCAGCAATTCCGAGACGTTTCATCGGAGTAAGCCCGGCTAATACTTGTTTACTTTCTTCTGGAATAATTGGTGTGTCAATGAAACCTGGGCATAATGAGTTTACACGAATATTTTGTTCTGCATATTCAAGCGCAAGTGAGCGCGTCAAGTTAATTACGCCACCTTTTGCTGCATTATAGGCTGCAGAACCTGGTGAACCAACCCAACCGTACATAGACGCGGTATTTACAATCGTACCTCCGCCCGCTTTTAACATTTCACGGATTGCTTCACGTGCTACCAAGAAGACTCCATCTAAGTCGACATTTACTGTGTTGCGCCACTCGGAGTATTCTAAATCATGAGAAGAATGAACACGTCCAATCCCTGCATTATTAAATACAGTATCAACTTTTCCGAAAGCTTCGATCGTTTGTTTGAAAATTCCAGCTACTTCTTCTTCACTCGTAATATTTGCTTTTATAAATAGAGCTTCAGCATTAAGCGCTTTTAGCTCTTGCTCAAATGCTTTACCTTTTTCTTCATTCAGATCAACAAGTACCACTTTTGCTCCTTCAGATACGAATAAACGTGCTGTTGCTGCACCGATACCAGAAGCTCCTCCAGTAATTACAGCTACTTTATCTTTTAGTTTGTCCACAATAAATTCCTCCAGTACAATATTTTCAATAATATTATTTGCAATTAGCTAAATAATATAAGGATATTTTGTTAACAACTTAATTGTACTATTCTGTTCACATTTAACAATCATTAAAGGATCACGAATCGTCTAATTAATATACACTTATATAAAAATTGTCTACTTAACAGGGAGGTCTTTTCATGAATAATGAACATAGCGTGACATCTCAACGTCGAAATCGAACAAAAGATCACATTAAGTTAGCGTTTATAAAACTTATAAAAGAGAAGGGATACCATGCTATCTCTATAAAAGACATTGTAGATTGTGCCGCTTATAATCGGAGTACTTTTTACGTTCATTACCAAGATAAAATAGATTTGGCTGAAGATTTACTTACCTCTATGATTCAAGGTTTAGAAGATTCAGTAGGCAAAAAATATGCTCCTGGACAAACGATATATACGGAAAAGCTAGATATACCTTCATTGAATATTATCACTTACATTTATGACCATCGGGATTTCTTTGAACTTATTAAGATCAATGATACATTGCCAGGATTACACACAAAATTGCCTCAAACTATATTAAAAATCTATAATGAACAATTTATATTTGAAACAATCAACCATATCCCTGTCAACATGGATTATTTTAAACGTTATACAGCTTATGGCTTTTATGGTCTTATTTTAAATTGGATTCAAACCGATTTTAAGGAAAATCGAGAGGAATTTATTCAAGAAGTCATTGATTTATCGAAAACTCATATGTATTCGCTTAAGTACATCGGAAAGTAATGAGAACTATTAAAAAGCACTATTATTTACAAGAAATGATTCAATAATGTTATCCAATTCTATTGAAGTAATAAATACACTTAGCATAAAAATATCGACTTCTGTAAATCAGAAGTCGATATTTTTATGCTATTCCGTGCAGCTTCATATAACTAGGAATTAAATGACAAGTTTGAAAAGTTATTTTTGACATATCCGAAAAAAGACTTATTACCGTTTTCATCATCAGTAATACTATACGGCTGAATTTGATCATAATATCTGCGTGCAAACTTCCCTTCACCTACCGGGTAAATCTCAATATGAAGATTGCCAGTAAATCTCGTAAAGTATAATTTCCCATTAATATATTCTACTTCTATTTTATCTTTCAAGTATGTGCCGCAATACTCTTGTAAATTTCTTTCATTGATCATGATTTCTTCATGTTTCGCCGGTACATCTACATCAACTTGATACAAAATATCTGAAATTGCATTTCCCAATCTGTACTGATTGATAGCCTCATTATTCGAAAGAATGATAATACAAATACCTTCGTCAAAATATTGTTGCATATATGCACTTATCCCTAGGTGATCTCCCCCGTGGGAATATCTATAGGTTCCATACACATGATGATGTTCCAGTCCATAACAGTAATTGTTGATATTCTCATTGAAAAACCTAGTGTACGTTTTTTCTGATAACATTTCACGGTCTCGTAAACAGGTATACCATTTGTATAAATCCTCGCAGTTTGAAACTATGGCACCTGCACCAATGCTAAATTTTTCGTTATAATATGGACATTTGATATTTGTATTAAAATCTTTTACATAATTACTTGATCTGTTGTGAATTGGTTTACATCCGTCATCAACATCGCTGTTCATCATATTCAAAGGCTGAAATACATTGTTTCGAATATAATCTTCATATTTTTCTCCTGAAACATATTCTATAATCCATGCAAGCAAATTATAGTTTGAGTTATTGTAATCATACTCCTTGCCTGGTGGATTCACAGGTTTTTTATTGATGTACCTTTCGATGAAATCGTTTTGAGAATACTCCATTCTATTGTATTCAGCAAAAAAATCATTTTCGAAATTATAAAAATTATATAAACCAGAAGTGTGTGATAGTAGATGATGTACAGTGATCGAATCATCAATCCTCATATGAGCAGGGAGGTATAATTGTGCAGATTTATCGATATCCAGTTTTTTCTTATCATACAGAATCATAATCGCAAAGGCAGTAAACTGTTTTGATAAGGAAGCAATTGAAAAGCACGAATTCATATCGTTTTTAATTCCAAACTCGATACTTGCATATCCGTATGCATTTTCAAAAAGCACTTCGCCACCGCTAATGACCTTAATTACGCCATAAAAATCCCATAACTCTAAGTATTTATTAATATATGATTCTAGTTTCAATCTTTTAGATTGCATTAAATTTCTCTCCTCTATACTTTTCTTAACGTATTCTTAATGCTTTTTCGTACGTATATATTTCTTATTTTCAAATTGGTATAATTTGAGCATAGTTGTAATTCATTTCAATGCGCTGGTCAAGGAGGAATGATGTATCAACAGTCAAATTTTAATTGTGGATGATGAACCGGATATTCGTAAGTTAATTCGAATGCATTTAGAGCAAGCAAATCTAACTGTAATAGAAGCGGATTCTGGACGACAAGCGATACAATACTTAAAGGAATATAACATAGAATTAATGATTCTCGACCTTATGATGGATGAAGGCAATGGATTTGATGTCCTGCACTATTTACGTTCTGTTAATACTGCGCCATTGGTCATTACCCTTAGTGCAAGACGAGAAATACAAGACAAAATCTTAACTCTTGGGCTAGGTGCGGATGATTACGTTACTAAACCATTTAGTCCAATGGAACTGATCGCTCGCGTGCAAGCACAGTTAAGAAGACATCGCCCTCATTCATCTTATCCTGCAACAGTTATACACTTAAATAAATTAATGCTAGATATTGATAATTATATCTTTCATAATGCGGAAAAATCATTTCATGTAACACCAGTAGAATGTAAACTATTAGCGATGTTCATGCAAAATCCTGATCGCGTATTAACTAAGAGAGAAATTTATAAGCAAGTATGGAATCATGAGAATTTTGATGATAATAACTTAAGTGTTTTTATTAGTAAACTTCGAACCATTCTTGAACCTACTGCAGACTCTCCTAATTATCTTCACTCTATACGTGGAATCGGTTATAGATTCTCTGGTGACGGCCAATGAAAATTAAATTTAGACTTTGGCTGATCATGATCATTAGTCCAATCGTCAGTGTTGTATTATTTATTCCAATAAGTAACTTCATTGGCGATTTAGGTAATTCTGGTTACGATCTGAATAGTCTAGCTACCATCTCAACTGACTTACTTGATACCATTGAACAGCAACCAGATTTTCATTCCGCAGAAATAGCATCCATACTCAGTGATACACACAGTAAATATCCTGATATTCGTTTTGAATGGATTGCTGCTGATGGATCAACCATTTATGATACCCTCGGTAAAAATGTTACCTATACTTTTCAACAATTAGCAGATCGTATGCTATATATGCCTGAGAATCTTTGGGGGGACGATGAGCCAATTACGCTTACTTACTCTCTAAGCCAATTCGATCAATCTTATTATCTACTAATGAGCATGTCCAGTGACGCCATGAAGGAAGGGCAATTTTACTTCTATATGCGGACCTTTACAGTCTTGTCAGTATTTATATTACCCTTATTTGTTGCTTTCTTAGTTCCATATTTATTATCTCTATGGTTCTTCTCTTCTACAAACAAACGACTTAAAAAGCTCAATTATGCTATAGGGAAACTCAACATACAAAGTGAGATTTCAGTGTTAGAGGACAAGGAAAAAGATGAGATTGGCGAGCTCACTACACATTACAACGCTATGGTCCACCGTCTTCACCATCAAGCGGAACAAATATTACAATTTGATAAAAGACGTAAGTTGCTTCTATCTAATCTTTCCCATGATCTACGTACCCCACTTACTATGGTTTTAGGTTATGCTGAAACGATTCGGGCAGGATTGTATAAGGATGATAAAGAGCTTCAAGCTAGTGCCAAAGTTATACTGCAGCGCTCTCGGTATATGGATAGATTACTTGATCAATTATTAGATATAACGCGGCAAGATGAGGGAAATATAGAACCTCATATTGTGGTTCATAATTTATCTGAGATGATGCGAAAAATTGCGGCGGATTACATCATGTTTTTGGAGGGGCAAAACATTACTGTAGAAGTAAATATTCCTGATGAGGATATTGAAATTGGGATCGATGCTTCCTTAATGGAACGAGCAGTACGCAATCTATTGGACAACGCGATCCGTTACGGAGCAGACGGTAATTATTTTGAAATCGCAATATTTGAAAAGGATAACACCATTTTTATTAGGATAACCGATAGAGGCATCGGAATTCCTTTAAGTGAACAAGAGCATATATTTGAACGATTCTACCGTGTCAATAGCAGTAGAAAAGGTGAAGGTCTAGGCATAGGACTTTCCATTGTCAAAGAAATTATTACTCTTCATAACGGTTCTATTAGTCTATTGAGTGTTCCTTGCAATGAAACAACCTTCGAAATCCAGCTACCTAAGAGTAAGCGTGATATCTAAATGCTTACTCTTTCCCATCTATGATTTAGCAACATTTTTTAGGGGTGATGATATGAAACGTAAACTAACAGAAAAATTATGGCGCGAAGAAAAATACCGTGTCATGTTCCATAGCCAAAAGCATTATGACCAAATTCGTAAGGCAATGCGTGATCAACTTAGTTATGAACAAATTGAACAATTGATCAATGATGCACTGCAACAAACTGCAACCGAAGGTAGCATGCGCAATGCCTGCCAGCATATGTGGGGGTATTTCAGTAAAGTAGCCACACCCGAGGAAAAGCAAAAATACGAAGAACTGCTTAAAACTTGCAATATTACAACACTTATTTGCTTTTTACAGCAATTAGCCATTCAATATAATGTTACTTATCTAATAGAAAGCACTATCTTACAGAGTAAAGAGAAGTAGTAGTTGCTATTTTTTAACCTTGCCCGAATATTGATATTACTACTTCCAACTAAATTTCCCTTCAATATCTTGTTGATTGTCGAAGCTCACGTATTACGGTATCCAACAATTTAGGGCGTACCATAACATTTCGATTAACAGCTTGAAACGTATAAATAGGCCCCAGTGGCATCGCCCACAAACCAAATAAACAAGTGAATAGGCAAAAAAGGATATTCAACATTGCAGTGGGATGATATTCCTTCACATAATAACTAGTTTTTATTCGATAGGAAATCAATACCCAGGAAAAACATATTTCATATTGCATAAACTGTGTCTGGTTATCTATTCTAACTCCGTTAAAGGTATCTCCATGCGTTCTAATATGATCAGAGTTGGACAATAACCACTCCTTAAACTGCTTACCTTGCTTTTCATCCCTATACAATAGAAAACCAAAGAATGCAATTATGCAAGTAATGATTAGTAGACTTATTGACATGCTTGTATTGCCCTTGGACAAAGTAAATACGGAAGAAAATAATATAAATGCTGCTATTGCAAATAATGCGGAAGCCATACTATTATCTTTCCTCCTTTCACCTAACATAAGTGTTGCAACTTTGCCTATTATACTACTTCAACCTATTGAAGAGTTAGGTTTATTTGTATTTTTTTGTTTATATACGATCCTATACTAACTTTATCACTACCCCTAGAATCTGAAGTAAAGAAAAATAAACTCCCCTTATTATAGACCGGTTAAATTATTCAACCGGTCTACTATAAGAGGAGCAGATTAACTGTGTTAAAGCCTATTTTTTATGACTCAAGCTTATCTAGCAAGCGCATGATCGCAACAACAGCCTGCGCCTTTGTTACGTTACCTTCTGGGTTAAAGCGTGTAGCAGATACGCCATTCATAATGTTTAGTGCGACGATTTGTTCGATCGCATCAATGGCATATGTTGAGAACTGAGCATTGTCATTGAAATGATCAAGAACATTGTCTTGTGCACTTCCAGCTTGGTTTCTAAGCACTAAAGCACGGTATAGTACTACAGCCATTTCCTGACGGCTAATCGTACCATCTGGATCAAACTTGCCTGCTTGTTTGCCGTTCACAAGACCTAATGCTGAAGCAATCGCAATATCCTCTGCATACAACGACTGATCGTCTACATCATCAAAAGTCTGCTGTTCTGCATTATTAGGCAGAAGACCTAGCCCACGTACTATAATGGAAACAAATTCTGCACGCGAAATTTGTGATGATGAGCCGAAAATCTCAGTGCTTTCGCCAAATACGATTAATTGACTAGATGCACGATTAATCGCATCACTTGCCCATGAAATATTTGTATCCGTATAATTAAATGAAGTTGCTACGACCATATAAATCCCGCTTACTGGAGCGTCCAACTCAACTTTTAAGCTACCATCAGCTTGTTTAACAATCTTAGTCGCTACAGGTCGGAAAGAATTAGAATCTGGTAAATATACAATTCCGCTTAACTGTGTTTCAGCAATGTTGCTGGCAGGCAACGTTAATAGAATTTTCGCACCGTCAAGTTGTGGTACGGCATGGTAAGTTCCATTCGCTCCCGCAGCTGCAACAGTAAGCTCAATAGCTCCAGTTAACGCGCTCATGCCAGGCTTAAGTACTGCCCCAGCAGATTTTTGATCCTCTACATTTAGCGAAATACGAATATCTGCATTATGACCTAAATCTTTTGCAGGGAATACATATGAAACCCCGTTCCATTTTATGATCAGCTCAGCTTTCGCTCCTGCTGCTGCTAAAGCTGCTGCTACCTCTTTAGGTATATTCACATTAACTGCAGGTGCTCCATTATCTACCGTCAATGTAAAGGAAGGATTAGTACTCGCCTTAATTGCTGATACAGCGGCATCTTTATCAACAGAGACTGTCCATGTATCTTTTTGCTTATCAACAGTATTCTTCAGTTCTTGCTGATTAGCTGGTGGAGTCACACTACCCCCGCTGCTTACTGTCGATGTTCGAGCATTCAACACATCGCTGTATGCGGAAACTGCTGTAATGTTATCATCTTCTTTGCTCACAGCAAGCACATGAAGATTGTATGAGGTAGAAGATGTAAGCTGATCGAATCTGAATTCTGTCTTATCCGTAGATCCTACATAACGCCCATCGATATAAGCTTCGTAGTCTGTTGCATCCGCAACGCTATCCCATTTCACTGTAAGTGAGGTATAGTCAACCGCTGTTAATTCGATTCCTTCAGGTGCAGCAAGCGCGTTTTCATTGGCTATGCCGTTGATCGGTAAATCCCTATTCAATTGTGTAAGCAAATCTTCAGTGCGGTCACCCGTAACCTCCCAGCTCATTACACCAGCTAAATTTTTGGATTTAACTAGCGATGAACTATACAACATTGAAGTAAGGTCATTATACGTAATAAAAGTTCCATCTTCCTTATCTGGACTATATAGATATGCTACTTTAGCAGCATCATTCCAATATCGCTCAAAACCGTCTTTGCCTATGAATGATATAATATCGCTATAGTCATAAACGCCTCTTTCCCATGAACCTGCAGGGAAACTAGTACATTCTACATATTGTCCTGGTGCCTCACAGCCGCTCCAAGCCTTACCATAGAATGGTACACCCAATACTAGCTTATGCTCAGGAACACCTCCAGCAAGATGACCATTGACACCACCAAGTACATTATTCCGTGCTTTGTTTGGCTTTGGTAGGTTAGTATCATAGTAAAGCGGAGCATTATGGTTAGCAATGTTCTCCCAAGTGCCGCCATAGTCGTAAGTCATAATATTAATGAAATCCAAGTAACTACTAGAGTTTGCCAAGTCAGCATTAACAACAAAGTTATCACCTTGACCCGAAGCTATAGTCAGCAAATAATATCTGTTATCTTCAGAGCCTGCGGCATCTAACGCTGCTCGTACCGTTTGCATAAGTAGCGTAAAGTTCTCTTTATCGTTGGGTGAATGAATATTATGTGTTTCGCCACCCTCTACTGGATATTCCCAGTCAATATCCAATCCATCAAGATTATACTCACGGACAAAATCTACAGTGGACTTAGCGAATGTTCTGCGCGTAAGCTCACTAGCTGCTACATTTGAGAAGTGTTTGGACCAAGACCATCCACCAACCGATACTAGTAGCTTAAAATCTGGATTAACTGATTTCAAATTTGTGAAGGCTTGTAGACTTTCAATATCCTTTTCTTGATCGCCTAATACAATTTCTCCATCATAAACATATCTGTTTTGTAAAGGAATGATTGTACTATCGTCCTCTTCGTCAATTTCAACCTGACAAGGAGTAGATCCTGTTCCAAACTTTTCCCAGCATACATCTGCGAAACTATAGTTAATATGTGTAATCTTGGAAACATCCATATCAGCAGGTTGGAACTGTCTGTCATACACCGACCATGCCGCAAAATAAGTTACGTTCGTATAGTTGGCTCCAGGTACAACGACAGCAGCATTACTTTTTGCCGACTGCCATAATGGATTGCTAGCTTCGACTGTAAAGGAATAAGATTCTCCCTCTTGAAGCCCAGTTGCTGTGTATCTATTCTCGGAAGAAGATCCGATTAATTCATCATTTTGATAAATCTTATAGTTTGTCGCTCCTGCCACCGGTGCCCAGCCTAACGCTGCTGTCGTAAGGTTTGCTGTAACAGCTTGCACATCTTGAGGAGCAGAGAGCTCGCCCCATTTAAACTTTATCGTATTACTAGGCACGGATGTTATTGTAGGTTGACCCTCTACTGCACTTTGAGCACCAACATGAAAAGCTAATTCCGTGCTAGCAATTGCCTGCTCTTCAGTCAATGTATAAGTGTACGTATTTGAACCATCCCATATTCCTGTAATCCACTTACCATTCGCATAAAAATCATAACCATTTGCGCTAGGACTTCCTATCCATTTAAAAGATACCGTAGATGCTGTTACATCGGTAACCTGAAAATTAAGTGGCGCGGGTAAAGGTGCTTCCTTGTACTCTGAAGCATCTGCAAGGGTAGTAAATTCAATAACATTACTTTTTGGTTTCTTGCTATCCCAAGTAATGTATAAGCGATAAGTCGTCTCTGGTTGGAGACCACCCACAATTTTATTCCATCGATTGCCGTAAGTTAAATATTTGTCCTCAGCTTCATGAAAGATCTGAATATGGTTCGGAGCTTCTTCATCCCCTACTAAATCCCAATCTAATGTGACAGTATTGTGGGTAATAGAACCTTCTACTATTCTAAGATTTTGTGGCGCTTCGGGAACAACAGCAGTTGGAACAGCAGGTTCATTAGCATAAACAGCAACTGTGTTAGAAAACATTCCTATAAGTAGTGCAAAAGTTAAAAAGATCATTAGTACTTTTTTTCGGGAAATTGAATACACGAGATCACCTCTATCATATTAATCGTTCACGTACGATGCTCTAATGATGATGTGCTGTGTCTAGGATGAGAAACTTTAACGTCGAGGACGGCTTACGATGAAGTTTCAAAGATGTCAGTACGAATATGCGTCCTCCTAGTATAAAACTGGATGCATTATGTACACGCTTTCAGTGAGGTTTAACGATTTATTACAGAGGGTAGTGAGTTACTCTTCTTTATTATTTATCACCTGCTTTACAATATGATTAATCATATTAGGGACATTTCTAGTCCATCGTAGCATGATTCTATAGTCAGCGAGAGGGAGACAAATTATCACTAGTGGGTGAATTATTTACGAAAAGTTAATATAGTACGATAATGTGCTAAAGTTCGACAATAAGGTGTAAAATACATCATTACTCAAAATCTACTTATGCCATATAGGATGATATGTGCCTCTTATTAGATTCAAATGAACTGTAATTCCAAGTGTAATAAGACAAATAAAAAGGCATGAGATCGGTGCAATACCGACTTCATACCTTTTTATTTGCATAACAACCACCGTACTACTCACTTTGTCATTCGTGATTTTAGTCCAGATTCGGACCTTCAGTAGGATATGGAATTTCGTTTGGATTCGGATTTTCCGTTGGATTCGGATTCTCTGTCGGATTCGGATTCTCCGTTGGATTCGGATTTTCCGTTGGATTCGGATTCTCCGTTGGATTCGGATTCTCCGTTGGATTCGGATTCTCCGTTGGATTCGGATTTTCCGTTGGATTCGGATTTTCCGTTGGATTCGGATTTTCCGTTGGATACGGATTTTCCGTTGGATACGGGCTTGGGGTCCAGCTTGGGATCGGACTTGGACTTGGACCTGGGTTTGGATTCTCATTCTTCACCGAAGTGCCATATAGAGTCTTCAGAAAAACTTCACTAATATCAACTAACGGCATGTTGCCCGGAGCGAATGGTAAAGTATTATGCAACTTAATAATAATCGTCTTCAGATTGTCGGACAGCTTGAAGCTGTCTAATGTTGGATCAAACGGTATACCACCAATTTTTAGCTTAGATAGGTCAATAGACTTTGGATCGACCTTTGCTGATAACTCCAAATGTAAAACACTTCCTGATTCAAATTTTACTCCAGTAAAATTCGGAGGTTTAATCTCTTCAATCTTTTTAGCGGTTTCGAAGGCACCACCAGCTAGAGTTCCTCGGTCTGCTGGTGTTCCTCCATCGAACGTACCACCAGGAACCTGAGTAACTAATCCAAGGTTGAGAGCCGTAGCAACGTACCCTTGAGCCCAATCTGAAACGGTCGGAATATTACCTGTGGCATCCTTTGCTTCGTCTCCCTTACCTAATATCTTAACTAGAAATGTAGCTAATTGCTCTTTGGTCACTTGACCCGCAGGGTCGAATCTACCCTCTCCCACGCCATCCGTTATTCCTGCTGCCTTTATCGCTTCAATATATGGTAACGCATATCCGTAACCGGGATCGTCTGCACTTACGTCTGAGAAGGATGATGTCTTGAGATCTGGTTTAACCTGAATACCGGTAATTAACGCTGCTACTTTCGCAAATTGGGCACGATTCATTTCTTCTTTCAATCCGAAAGTGGTATCAGATACACCGTCAAAAACGCCTGCAGCAAATAATGCATCAAACTTAGCCTTCGTCGCTGCATCCAAATCTTTAAGGTCTGTGAAATCAGCTGACGTTTTTGCGGTAATTATATTACCGCCAAATGACATCGAGATTATTAAACAAATAACCAATAAAATAGAACTAATAAATGATATCTTTTTCATAACTATTACTCAACCTACCTTCTAGATTTATTTAGTACACCCTTGATTATATTACCATTATTTAGCTCGTTAAATCTTAATGAATTCTTAATGGATTTAGCATCAGATTATGATGCCTTTCATCTATATATGAAGTTTCAATACCTACTTTAAAGAAGTAGTGCGTGTCAAGAAATTCGAGATCCTCCTAGCGCATTTCTATAGAAAATCTTAAAACAGTTTTCAATTTCTGCATTTCAGTCTTGCGTGGATCGGAAAGATAAATTTCCCGGTGAGTTTTAGCTGAACGTAAATATCCATTTTCCTGACAATATGCTTCCATCTTAGCAAAGCTTTCCGGTTCATTATCATAACTTCCAATGTGCATTACTTGGCAGCTTAAACCATCCTGCATTTCACCAAATACTAACTTCTCAAGGTATGTATTTGGCTTTTTCTTTTTAACCTGCTCAACAAATTTTATGAATAATTCATCTGTCAGAAAGTCTGGTTGGCGTATCATAATCGTGTATTTTAAATTACTCTTATCTGTTGCCGGTTTTGACTTATCGACTAAGTCCCAAACTCCCTCAAGCGGGAAAACTGTATATTCATAGTAACCGACAGGTACGTTATCACTTTTATAAGACATTTTCACCGCATAACTTAAGCGATATAGTGCTTCTGTCGCAAGGGAGAACTCTTCACCGTTTGGATCGCCTGAGCCACTTACCATTACATAAGGTATCGTATTCATATCAATAATAACGGGGTTAGTTGTTGGCAGGTATATGTGCTTAAAATCTTTTCTATATTCTATTTTTTTGCTCATAGCTAATTTCTCCTAATATAATTATGATATAGTTCTATTTTACAGAAAAACAGGATATTCACCACATACAAGTGAGATATCCTGTTTCTATTTATATTATATTTATTTAAGCTTCTGTAATAGGCTATGTCCAAATTGTGGAGATGTTACATTAAAGTTATCAGCAACCGTTGCTCCAATATCTGAAAATGTCTTACTTACTGGTAGTTCACTTTGTCCGGTGAAACTCTTGCTGTAGATAAGTAAAGGAACATATTCACGGGTATGATCTGTACCCATATGAATGGGATCATTGCCATGGTCTGCCGTAATTACAAGAAGATCATCTTCACTCAACTCCGTGAGAACTTCGTTTAAGCGTTTATCGAATTCTTCTAGCGCTTTCCCATACCCGATCGGATCTCTACGATGTCCATATAGTGCATCAAAATCAACAAGATTCAAGAAACTAAGTCCCGTAAAATCAGTATGAATTGTCTCCATTAGTTTATCCATGCCATCCATGTTAGACACTGTGCGCAAAGACTGGGTGACACCTTCACCATCATATATATCTGAAATCTTGCCAATCGCTAGTACATCGAACCCCGCATCCTTAAGCTCATTCATCACGGTTCTTCCATATGGCTTCAAGGCATAATCATGTCGATTCGATGTTCTCTTGAAATTCTCAGACTGTCCGAGAAATGGTCTAGCGATCACTCTTCCTAACATATATTCTTCACGCAACGTAATTTCTCTAGCAATTTCACAGATTTGATACAGCTCTTCCAAAGGTACAACTTCTTCATGAGCAGCAATCTGAATCACTGAATCTGCTGAAGTATAGACAATAAGTGCTCCAGTATTCAAATGCTCTTGTCCAAGTTCCTCAAGAATAGCTGTACCACTAGCTGGCTTATTCCCAATTACCTTTCGTCCCGTTCTTTGTTCTAATTCGTTAATTAATTCATATGGAAATCCATCAGGGAACACTCTGAAAGGAACATCAATTCTTAAGCCCATAATCTCCCAGTGGCCTGTCATGGTATCCTTCCCATTTGAAGCCTCTTGCATTTTGGTGAAATAAGCTAAAGGATGCGCTACTTTGGGTACTCCGGGTATTTGCTCAATATGGCTTAACCCTAACTTAGATAAAACAGGAACATGTAACCCCTTCATGCTTTCTGCAATATGCCTTAATGTATGTGATCCTATATCACCAAACTTCTCAGCATCTGGAGCCTCACCAATGCCTACAGAATCCATAACGATGACGAAAATTCGCTTAAACCGAGGTGTTTGTTTCATGTTAATACTCCTCCTTACAGAAAAAAGAGTTATCCCGCAAATTTCTAAACGTTTGGGGACAACTCCATTTCCAGTTCAATGATATTTTACTAAAACACAGAAAGCAATTCATTAACAACCTGTTCTGGATTGACATCCAAACATACCATAATGTCGTCTCCATTACTCGGATTTGTCCGCAAATCAGCAATTACAGCTCCTGCCGTAATTGTTCCCTCACATTCAATTTGCACTTTCATTTGCTGCATCCTTGCGATTTCAGGAATGCGAGCAACGAGAATGGCCAATGGGTCATGAAGCGGACAAGTGTCCGTTAAATTACATTCAAGACTATAGTAGCTAAAATAATATTGAATCACATCTTGCATATATTGCACAATTGCAGTGTTTTCAGAACGGCACACCTGTGCAAGATTTTCCAAATGCTGCTTATTCAGCTTCGCTTTCATCGTTACATCTAGCCCAACAAGTGTCATGGATATACCAGAACGAATAACACGGTCAATCGCTTCCGGATCCCCTCGCAAATTTGCTTCGACGACAGGGGTAACATTACCTGGAGCAAATACGGTACCGCCCATTGTGACAACATGCTTTAGCTTCTGAGGGAGATCAGGATCAAGCTCTAACGCTAGTGCTACATTGGTTAAGCGTCCTAGTGTCACCAATGTGATTTCACCTGGCATTTCATTTGCTTTACGAACGATAAATTGTGCGGCAGATTCTGCAATCGGTTGCTGCCCTGATGGCGGCAGCTCGACATTACCGATTCCATTATTACCATGGACATGAACCACCGGCCCCGCCCATTCGCGTACTAATGGCTTGGCAGCGCCTTTAGCAACCGGAACCTCATAACCTGGCTGGGCAAGTTGAATCAGACGAATCGTATTCTCTGTAGCTTGATCTACACTCGAATTACCGAATACCGTGGTAATCCCTTCCAATCTTACATCCTTTGCTTTCAAAGCATGTAAGATTGCAATTGAGTCGTCGATGCCTGTGTCCGCGTCGATAATCATTTTGTGTACTGCTGACATATGCATGACCTCCAAAGAATTAGGATGCTAACGTTGCCTTTCTATTCTTTCTAATTGCGTAAATAACTAACGCAACGATTGTAACTACATAGGGAACCATTTTAATAAATTGGGTTGGTATAACATTGCCTGGTGTTGTCTCAATGATCATCGTCAAAGCACTCGCAAGCGCAAATACACTTGAGCCCGCCAATATGCCAAACGGATGACGATTACCAAAAATAACGACTGCCAAAGCAAGAAAGCCTGTGCCTGCTGTCATATCTCTGACGAACATGCTTGTCATACCCATGGATAAGTATGCGCCAGCAAGACCAGAGAAGAAGCCGCTCCAAATGATTGCAGAATATTGAATGCGGTTAACATTGATTCCAAGCGAACGCGCTGCGCTTGGCTCTTCGCCTGTTGCTCGTAAATGTGCACCATAAGGAGTTCGATACAACAAGAAGAAACAAAAAACAACAGCTAGAAAAGAAATCCAAACCATAAGATTATGACCACTTAGTAGTTTGCCAATGACCGGGATGTTTTCCAGAAATGGAATTACAACATTCGGTATCTTCACTGGAACAGAGGGCATATAGCTACCATGTGAATTATAAAAGATACTCATGAGCACGACGGTAATCCCGGCACCAAAAATGTTGACAACAAATCCGGCAATAATAATGTCTACCTTCATCTTTAAGGAGAAGAAGGCCATTCCGTAACTGACCAGCATAGATGCCATTGTGCCGCCTGCGACTCCAAGGAACCAATTGCCTGTGGCTGAACCAACTGCAATTGACACAAAGGCCGATACGAGCATCAAACCTTCAATACCGATGTTGATAACGCCTGCCCTGTCTGTCATGAGTCCGCCCAAGGCTCCTAGTAAAATTGGCGGCAGTGTACGAAGTAGTATAACAATCAGCGTTAGATTTGCTGTCTGATCCCAAATATTACTTAGCAACTGGAGCACCTCCTTGCGCGGAACGTAATTTTCTTTGCTTCAAATAAGCAAAGATTGCTTGTGAAGAAATAAATAGAACTAGCAATGCCTGAATAATAATAGCAATATCACGCGGGACGTCGCTGTTGGCCTGCATCGCTTGTCCGCCAACCTGTAAATACGCATAGAAGAATGCAGACAACAATACACCAATCGGATGGTTACGTGCAAGCAAGCAGACAATAATACCGTCAAAGCCAAGACCTACAGAGAAGCCTTCTTTAAGCGTGCCATGCATACCCGTTACTTCAACGGCTCCACCCAAACCAGCAAGCGCCCCGCTGATCGCAATACTCAACATAATAACCTTTTTCGTTGCAATACCACCATATTCAGCGAATAAAGGGTTTTTACCGACTGTACGCAGCTCATATCCCATTTTCGTCTTATACATTAGAAAATACACAACGATAGATGCTACGATTGCAATCAAGAAGCCTGCATGCGTCGGCATACCTGGAATAATTTGACCTAGCTTAGCACTGCCTTGGACATAAGGCAATCGAGCAAAACCACCACTATTAGGATCCTTAAGAACATAGTTCAACAAAAAAGAAACGAATAGCACTGCAATAAAATTAAACATTAGCGTGGATACAATTTCATCGGCTTTAAATACGGCTTTAAGAAAACCCGGAATAAATCCAAACAATCCTCCGCCGATGATTGAAGCGATAATAACTAATGGAATGTGAATCCATGGAGATAACCCAGGAATATATACTGCTGCCAGTGCACCTGTTAATGCCCCCATATACAGCTGACCTTCGGCCCCCATACTGAATACTCCGCTTTGGAATACGACTACAATCGCGAGCCCAGTAAATACGAGTGGCACCATACGATTCAGTACAGAACCAAAGCTGAACAAGCTTGTAAAAGGGTCAATAAACAATGATCGTAATGCCGCTACCGGCTCATTGCTTATAGCTAAAATTACGATAATTCCAATGAACAGGGCAGCCCCAATTGCCAGAAGTATACCTAGCAGATCAAGGTAGATTGCATTTCTCTGTTTCATGTGGCGTTCACCCTCACTTCTTGTTTTTTAATACCTAGCATATAGAATCCAAGCTCTTCTTCCGTCAAATCATCGGAATTTTCCAAAATAACGGCTAGTTCTCCATTATAGATAACGCCAATTCTATCGCTCAGACTCATTACTTCAGTTAGCTCAGCAGATACAAGTAGCACGGCTGTTCCCTCATCACGTTTCTTAACAATTTCTTTATGAATGAACTCAATGGAGCCAATATCTACACCACGAGTAGGCTGGGCAGCAATTAGTAACTTCGGATTTTTTGAAATTTCACGAGCAACAACAATCTTTTGAATATTTCCACCAGATAGTGAACCCGCTAATGTCTCTTCACTTTGCGTCAAAATGTTAAATTCCTGAATGAGTCGCTGAGCATGCTCGCGGATTTTCCTTTGATCCAGGAACGGTCCTTTACGAAATGCAGGATCACGATACAAGTCAAGAATCAAGTTTTCCTTAATCGAGGAGGTTAAGCAAGCGCCACGTGTTTGGCGGTCTTCTGCAATATGCCCTATACCTATATTACGAATTTCACGAATCGTATGATCCGCCAAATTATGATTCAAGAAAGTTATCTTACCTTTTGAGTTTTTTCTAAAACCAGTAATAACCTCAATCAGCTCCGTCTGCCCATTCCCTTCAACACCGGCAATCCCAAAGATTTCACCCGCTCGAATCTGGAATGACACATCCTTAAGCACTTGGCTTCCTGTATCCGATAAACAGCTTACTTGATCAAAAACTAAAACCTTTTCCTTTGGATTAGCTGGCTCTTTTTGAACACGTAACAGAACGTCACGACCGACCATCAATCTCGAAATTTCTTCCTTATTCGTTTCAGATGTATTTAGTGTTGCAATAGTTTTACCTGATTTCAGAACCGTAATTCGATCGGAAATACCCATAACTTCATTAAGCTTATGCGTAATAAAAATAATGGTATAACCCTCTTGAACAAGCTTCTTAAGTGACTGGAACAATTCATCTGTTTCTTGCGGCGTAAGAACCGCGGTCGGCTCATCAAGAATGATAAGCCGAGCTCCACGATACAATACTTTTAAAATTTCGACACGTTGCTTCAGTCCTACTGAAATATTCTCCACCTTAGCAATTGGATCTACTTTGAGTCCGAATTGTTGAATGAGTCGCTCGGTTTCAGCTACGGCCTTCCCTCGGTCCGACATTACACCTCTACGAGGTTCAATGCCAAGCACAATGTTCTCTGCTACAGTGAAAGAAGGTACCAGCATAAAATGCTGATGAACCATACCAATTTCATATTTTATTGCATCCTTTGGGCTTTTCAGTGTAATCTTCTCACCCTGATACAAAATATCTCCTTCTGTAGGCGCTTCCAAACCGAATAAAATTTTCATCAGTGTTGATTTGCCTGCGCCATTCTCGCCAACCAAGGCATGAATTTCGCCTTGGCGTACGGAGAAGGACACACCTTTATTGGCTTTTGTACCGTTCGGGTATACTTTATGGATATTGCGCATTTCCAGCAGGTCTGCCATCGTGAACCTCCTATTGTACTTTGATTTCACCGCTAACCAGCTTCGCTTGAATTTCATCTACTTGATCGCGGATTGTTTGCGGTACATATTGATTGTAAAGATCGTCTTTTGCAAGACCTACCCCATCCTCATTAAAGCCCAGGGATTCATTTGTTCCAAATGGAAGCTTTTCTTGCTTATATAAATCAATCGCACGGAAGATTGAGCTATCTACATTTTTAAGCATAGATGTTAGCACGTTGCCTGGTTGTACGTTGTTCTGGTTGCTGTTCACACCAATTGCATATTTATTTACTTCTTTAGCAGCTTCTAGAGCTCCGATTCCTGACGGACCTGCAACCGAATATAGAATATCAACCTGTTGTGAATTATATTGAGCCATACTTAGCTCTTTACCTTTTGGAGCATTAATAAAGTCACCCACGAAAGAAGTAATTACCTTCACTTCAGGATCAACATATGCTACACCCTGCTCATAACCTGATTTGAAATCTTTGATAATTGGAATATCCATACCGCCAAGGAAACCTACTACCTTTTCCGGGTTTGCATTTTCGAGCTCATTACTGTTCGTAACGAGTGCTGCGAATGCACCTGCGAGGAAAGAACCCTCACGTTGGTTGTATTTTACAGAGTAGATGTTAGGTACATCCACAATTGTTTCATCGAAGTAAATGAACTTCTGATCTGGATAACGATTTGCAAGATCTATTGCAATTTCTTTCATTTGGCTTGTACCAACAACGATTAGCTCATATTTGCCGCTTGAAACCATGGACTCAAATCCGATAGGCCAGTCAGATTGGTTCCCTCCGCCTTGTACAGCCTTGAATTCAATACCTAGCTCTTTCGTTGCCTTCTCAAGGCCTGCATTAGCAGAATCGAAGAACCCACTGTCACCCAAGTTACCGTTTACATAATAGCCTACTGAAAGTTTATCCTTGTTCGTTGATTCGCCCTTTGAGCCAGTATTAGCTACACCGCAGCCCCCTAGAATAATTGCAAAAGCTAACAGTACTACGCCAAACTTACCTTTTATACTTTTTTTCATTTTACATGACTCCCCTCAATTTTCTTCCTTATTCGGCCCTCTAACTAATCAATGATAGTGTTCAGTGCAATTTCAACCATTTCATAAAAAGATTGTTCACTTTCTTTATGGGTTAAGAATTCCTGTCTTAACAATTGACTGCCCACTGTCAAAATGGTAAGTGCCTTCACACCATATTTAGCGGCTAACGTATATAGGGCTGTACTTTCCATCTCTACGCCCAATACACCAAATTCCATAAATTTATTCAGTCGTTCTAAAGTCTCACGATAAAATTCATCCGAATTATAAATGTTACCAACAAAGACATTTACATTTTTATCTTGTGCCTGATGAAACGCTTTCATTAACAATGTAAAATCTGCTGTAGGTGCATAATTACAGCCATGGAAGACCTTCTCCGTCAAATTACTATCAGAAGACACAGCCTGGGCCATTATAATATCACGAATTTTTATTTCCTCCTGCATTGCACCGCATGTACCGATACGTATCAATTTCTTCACATCATAATCAACAACCAATTCCGTTCCATAGATACTCATCGATGGATTTCCCATCCCTGTTCCCTGAACTGATACCGGTATGCCTTTGTATAATCCCGTGTAGCCATACATGCCCCTTACTTCGTTATAACAATAGGCCTCATCTAAAAAATGTTCTGCTACAAACTTTGCACGTAAAGGATCTCCAGGAAGTAATACACGTTCCGCTATTTCTCCCTTTTGTGCACTTAAATGCCTGCTCATGCCTTGTCCTCCAACCTTATATTGTTTAATAGGCTTGCTGAAATCACTTCCACTCGCCAACAAAGAATAGTTTCGAAACTAAACTTAGCATAAGGTTTTACACTCTAATAAACTAGGTCAAAAACCTATATTGAGTATGGGAAAAATTTGACCAAATGATAATAATTCTACATATAAGCTTATAATTCGACTAACGCTTTGCGGATATTATCTAGATCTCTTGGAGATGGAATTGTAGAAATCATCACAACAGGCACCTGCTTTAATGCAACCGGGATATTACTAATCACAAGATCAATTTGATTTTCTTGCATAATTTCGTCAGTTAGCCCTTTCATAATGGAAGTATTTATGATTAACTGATCACCTATCTCCTTCTTAATCAAATCTGCGATGTAATGACGAATGGAAAACTCCTCCCCCACTACTAAGAAAGCCCTCTTCGTTTGATAGCGTAAACTTGAACGGACAATTAAAGTCAACTTAGTTATATGAAAATCATTATACGAAATGGATGGATAGGTTTTATTCCACGTTTGCATACAGAGTTGCAATTCCTGAATCATGTGTTGACACTCTTTTTGAACATATGACGTTAAATGACTTTTGGATATTGTCATCCAATCGGGAATAGCATTATCAATTAATAGCCTGTCAAAAAATCCGTATATCTCCAATATAAATCGTTCTTCCTTATCCAATGCGGGGTATGCCTTGATCAATAACGATATAAGCAGATTGCCCATTTGATATTCTTCTTTATCTTCGTGCAGTTTGACTTCTTTCACTGGTGTTATGTCTGATCCTTCATAATAGTGGTATTGGCTGAGGCTAACTTGCGATTGTATGAAAAATATTTCACTATTAGGGAATTGAATAACGTACTTTTCTTCAAGTTCCTTCGCTAAGGTTTTCACGGGCAAATAAAATATTCCCTTTTCCCATGGGTAACCAAACTCATCAATCTTGACATATTTCCCTTTCGTAACTCTTGCGATAACAATCGCCAGCAAAAATGATAACTTCCTTTTTGAATTTATAAAATATACAATATTCTTCTCTTGCTCTATATTCGTAATTAACTGATTAGCATCTTCAAAGTTTATATTTTCAAATGGCCACCCTGTGAACTCGTAAGCATTACAATATAGTTTCCAATAAAAATTTCTTATGTTCATTTCATTCCCTTTAATCGTGGGAGTGGAATATGTTATGCGTAGCTTATACGGCTTAAGATCGTGATTATTTAATTGCACAATCAGCTTTTTCAAAGATGAGGTACTCATAAACATAACCGCAGCAAGCTCCTCCATGGAGAGGTTACTTACACTCGTAAATAATATATTCATTAGACGGTAAAAGACCGTTTGTCTGAACATCGTAGAAATCACTTCTTGAATCGCCTTACTTCGTTCACGTTGAAGAAATATTCCCTTTCCTCTGGAAACCTCAATGGTAACAGCGGATGGTAGTTGCTCGCTAATGTCCTCAACCATTTTGCGAATTGTTTTATAGGAAATCCCTAAGCTTTTCTCTATTTCAGCCAAGGTAAACCATCTTCGTTCTGTATCTAGCAATATTAATAGCTGGCTAGCTAATGTAAATTCCTTATCCATTCACTTTCACCTACCTTATAAACTATTTCTGTAGTATACACCTATTCAGCCTATTTCTCGTAGACTATCTTGTATTAAACCATGGATTGGTGAACACTATATTCTAAATACACCTTTTAACACAAAAAAACAGAATACCCTCTCACCTAATGTGAGTTGGGCATCCTGTGTCTTTGACATTAAAACTTATTCCCGTAGGAGACTCCATCCAAATTAAGGATTAATTTTCTTAGAATTCTTAGCATTAAATCTGTCTTTCCATATCCATCCTTGTTCCAAAATAATTGCTAATAAACTTCCGCTAATTAGGCCGTTATTCAAAATGGCTATCAAGACCGGAGACATGTGACTCGTCGCTGATGAAGGAACAAACATGAGACCGACACCAAAGATAAGAGAAACCCCACTAATGATAAACGTTCGCTTCTCATGAAAAACCTTCTTCAACTCCATCAAGGCTAATCCAACCATTTTTACAAAAATAACGAATGTAACAGCATAGCCTATAGGTGCGGGAATGGCTGAAATAACGTTCATTATTGGCGGAAACAAGGAAATGAAGACCACAAGGCTACACCCAATTAAAAATGATCTACGCTCCCTTGTCCCTGTCTGTTCAACATATCCCGCGGCCCCCGAAATAGGCACGGAGCCGATCGCCCCTAAACAACCGCTAATAATATGTGTAATTCCTGAGACAAATCCGGCACGCAAATAACGGTTATGATCCATTGGCTTGTGCTTCATAACGGTCTCCATCAATCGAATTGATGCAATCGCATTCGTGATTAATAACAGGGTTAACAAGAACGCTGTAGTCATCGTCCCGCCGTCAAATTGCGGCCACCCAAACGGGAAGATGTTCGGCAACTTAATTAATGCATCTGCCTGTACTATTACTGGCACCTTACCGCAAATCATAAACAATAGCCAACCGATCAATATACTAACTATGACAGAAAATTGGCGCAGCAATGCCAATCGGCAGTTTCCTAACCAAAAGGTAATGCAAATCACAATCACACTTAGCAAGAGCACGTTAACATCTAATAACGTATGGCTGGATGTGATCCCCATCATTCCTTTCATAAACGAACCACTTAATTGAAAAATCAATAAGAATAGATATATAAAAGTGATTGTCGGTGTAAATAGACGGGCTATTTTATCCATAAGCTTAAATACCGAAATAAGGACAAATAACCCTCCACTTATAATCATTCCTCCACTTAAAGCTTGTAAGGCAGCTATATTAGAAGAATACAATACCCCCACTAAACTTGCGTATATCGTGAAAATACTCCACCATAACCCTGCAGGTCCTTCATGAATAGGAAATTTATGGCCCAACAGACCTTGTAAAAATCCAGCAATCCCTAATACAATTATTGTGCTCTGAATGAGTTCTGATGTCTCAATTGGTGTTAAGTTATATAAATCTGCAATGGCAATTGGTGCAGCAATAGCACCGGCAATCATGAAAATCATCCATTGTAATCCAGACAGTATTACCTTCATTTTTTCATTCTCCTTCTTACACCAGCGCGTTATCATACCTTTGCCTTCAATGACTGTATTAAAAGCGATTTCGACCATTTGCAAAAGGATTGTTCCCTTTCTTTGCTTGCTGAATTCGCTTCCACTCGCCATTAAGAATTTAGTTCCGAAACTACACTGAGCATAAGGTTTTTAACCTTAACAAACTAGACCAAAGTTCTACGTAGTGAACGGAAAAAAATTGGCCAAACAAATATAAACCACTTCTTGCGTTTAAATAAAAGTAGTTATTCGCGAATATTATCTAGGTCGTTTTTAGATGGAATCGTAGAAATAATTACAACGGGCACTGTCTTTAAGAAAACCGGGATATTACTAATTAATTAACTGATTGATATACGCTAAATCGACATTCACAAAAGGCCATCCTGTAAACTCATATGCATCACAATATAACTTCCAGTAAGTTTGTTTGAACATAGATGAAATCATTTCACTAATCGTCTTACTACGCCCATCACGTCGAAGAATGATACCCTTTCCTGTTACATAACTCACCACACATTAATGGTATCATTTTCTTGGTGTTACTCTTATGTTTCGATACACAAAAATAATTTTAATTAGTCCAGACAGGAAAAAGGCTTGCAGCCCGTTACATAAGCTGCAAGCCTTCTTATATTTAGTTTTAGATTCCACCATCGTAATCAATATCTTTCCAGTATTGTCTAAATTTATCCCACCAATAGTCAGAACTTATCCCTTTAATTATATTATCTTTTTACAGAAAATAGTATTTACAACAGGGTAGACCCTCTCGATTTTATGCAATGAGTCCTCTAACATTTCCGAAATCAACTCTCTCACTTTCTAAATGCACTCCAGCCTTCATTAATCCAATATTTGCGCTAGTATTCTTGGAATTTTCGTGCACTTGCGAGTGTTTGAACCTTATCTCAAAAGGAGGTGATCAAAACTTCGATGTAATCCCGATCATTACGAAAGCGCTGTCATTTTGATGAAAGGAGTATAGTCGTCATGGTTTTTCAAACCAGATAAGCTCTCAATTCGTTAGCTTGGCTTGAACTCCTCGACTGACGCTGTAAGCGTATTGATGGGTACTTCTGTTCAAACGGTGATCGACTACTCCTGCGGGAGTGACGGCAGCAGTAGCTCTACGGCATGGGCTGCAGCTATCAGCTGAAAGACAACTACGAGATGACATACAGCGTCAAAACATATAACTTCCGGCAAAATCACATCTCTCTACAAGGCTAGGAGCGCTTTCCAATATCCCTGCCATGTGGATTTTGAAGTAATCAAACACACCTACCGTCCGACATTTGAGCTTGGTTGTCTTGGTGATCGCCGCGGGAGGTTTGTAATCATTTTACATTGGAGGTAAGCTCATGTCTGTTCCTATGATTTCCCGGATTCATCGCTTATTAATCTTGTTACTGGTCTTGGCATTCCTATTCACTACTGTAATGGTTGCTGCCCCTGCTCCTCAGGCTTCGGCACTATCACCTACCAACGGTAAAATTATTGTAGGTTATTGGCATAACTTCGATAATCGATCCACCAATATTCAATTACGTGATATTTCTTTAGATTTTGATGTCATCCAAGTCGCATTCGCTGAACCGACGGGCGGACCTTTGAGCGGCAACATGGAATTTACGCCTTATAACGCAACGGAGAGTGAATTCAAAACCGATGTTGCTTACCTGCAAAGCCTCGGTAAGAAAGTACTCATCTCGATCGGTGGAGCGAATGGTACGGTTGAATTGACAACGACTCAAGCAAAGCAAAACTTTGTAACGACGATGAAAAACCTGATAAGCACTTATGGCTTTGATGGCATGGATATCGATCTAGAAGGTAGCTCTTTATCCCTAAATAGCGGAGATAATGACTTTCAAAATCCAACCACGCCGAAAATTGTAAATCTGATTTCAGCCGTTAAGGAAATTATGAGCGGCTCCGGTTCGGACTTTATTCTAACAATGGCACCAGAAACAGCCTATGTGCAAGGCGGATACACCGCTTACGGCGGACCATGGGGCGCTTATTTGCCGGTAATTTACGGTCTGCGCAATGAACTTGATTACCTGCACGTCCAACACTATAATTCGGGTCCTTTAACTGGTCTTGATGGCAAGTCTTATTCACAGGGTACGGCAGACTTCCAAGTGGCTATGGCCGAAATGCTTCTCGCAGGTTTTCCGATTGCAGGAAATCCTAACAATATGTTCCCAGCCTTGCGACAAGATCAAATTTTGATCGGTTTGCCAGCTTCTCCGCAAGCGGCGGGTGGCGGATATACGAGCGTGGCAAACGTTCAGAAGGCACTTGATTATTTGATCAAGGGACAATCGTTTGGCGGCAGCTATGTTTTACGTAATCCAGCTGGTTATTCCGATATGAAGGGTCTCATGACTTGGTCTATCAACTGGGATAAATTCAACAACTTTGAGTTCTCTAGCAATCATCGGACGTACTTGGATCAATACAGCGGCGGGAATGGTGGCGGAGATACGACAGCGCCAACAGTACCTGGCAACCTACGTTCGACGGGCGTCACGACAAACAGCGTTAGCCTAGCATGGGATGCTTCGACGGATGCTGTAGGCGTAACGGGGTATACAGTGTCGTACGGCAATTCCACTGTGAACGTCAGCGGCACAACCGCAACGATCAACGGGCTTGCGGCGAACACGGATTATACCTTTACGGTAAAAGCAAGAGATGCGGCAGGCAACCTGTCGAATGCAAGCAATGCCGTGACGGTGAAAACGGCTCTCCCACCTGTAGATACAATTGCACCGACTGTACCAACCAACCTACAAGTAACGGGTAAGTCCACTTCCAGTGTCAACCTGAGCTGGACCGCATCTACGGACAATGTGGGCGTGACCGGTTATACCGTGTCGTATGGTGGCACATCGGTAAACGTAACGGGCACGAACGCAACTATTAATGGTCTGTCTGCCGGCACAACATATACTTTCACGGTAACAGCGAAGGATGCGGCGGGCAACTTATCAGCGGCAGCTACGGTTCAAGCGACGACCGACAGCTCCGGAGGTAACGGCAACACCTGTACGGACGCTACATGGAATGCAAGCTCGGTTTACACAGGAGGGCAGCGTATCTCCTACAACGGCAAAGTGTATGAAGCTAAGTGGTGGACACAAGGCGATCGCCCTGATTTAAGCGGCTCGTCTGGTGTCTGGAAATATATTAGCGACTGCTCTGGCTCAGGAGGAGGCAATGATGTGACGGCTCCGACTGCACCAAGCAATCTACAAGTAACGAACAAGTCCACTTCGAGCGTTAGCTTGAGCTGGACAGCATCCACGGATGCAACTGGTGTCACCGGCTACACGTTAAGCTACGGTAGCACTTCCGTCAATGTGACGGGAACGAGCGCGACACTTAACGGCCTGTCTGCTGGTACAACGTACACTTTTACAGTAACGGCGAAGGATGCGGCAGGCAACATGTCGGCAGCTACTTCGATTCAAGCGGCGACCGACAGCTCCGGTGGTGGCGGTGGTGACGCTACAGCTTGGGCTGCAGGCATCAGCTACAAGACTGACGATGAAGTGACCTACGGCGGCAGCACCTATATTTGCCGACAAAATCATACCTCTCTGCTAGGCTGGGAACCTTCCAACGTTCCTGCCCTGTGGAAGCTGAAATAGGGAGGTATGTGAATGTACACACGTAAGAACGCACATCGCCCCTTTGGACAACTAATCAGCGTTACACTCGTATTGGCACTCATCATATCCATGTTCTTATCAACAGCTCCAAATGCTTCGGCAGCACCACTCCCAGCCGATAAGAAAATTATCGTTGGATATTGGCATAATTTTGATAACGGATCGGGCAAAATTCGTTTGCGCGATGTATCGCCAGATTTCGACGTGATTAACGTATCGTTTGCGGAGCCGACGAACGGCCCACAGGGAGGAACTATTGGATTCGCACCATATAACGCTACAGATAACGAATTCATCTCGGACATTCAGTATTTGCAAAGCCTTGGCAAGAAGGTCATCATTTCGATCGGCGGTGCGAACGGTCAAGTGCAGTTGATTAATGATCAAGCCCGCACCAATTTCGTCTCATCCATGAAGAGTATTATATCCAAATACGGCTTTAATGGGCTCGATATTGACTTTGAAGGACACTCCTTCTACTTAAACCCAGGAGACAGCGATTTTCGCAATCCCACAACGCCGGTAATCACCAATGTGATTTCTGCAGTTCGAGAGCTTCATACCTCGTTTGGCGATGACTTTATGCTGACGATGGCGCCAGAAACATTTTTTGTTCAACTCGGATATTCATTCTATGGTGGGAGCTGTTTAAGCTGCGACAATCGAGCCGGCTCTTATTTACCCGTCATCTATGGATTATTGGATATTCTAGATTGGTTGCAAGTCCAACACTATAACTCTGGCCCAATTAAAGGTTTAGACGGCATATCCTATCCGATGGGCAATGCCGATTTCCATGTCGCAATGGCTGACATGATGTTGAACGGATTCCCGGTTGCTGGAAATAACAATCAAATGTTCCCGGCACTTCGCTCAGATCAAGTAGTTATTGGTCTACCAGCGAATGTGAATGCTGGCGGAGGTTTTACTGGTGTGGCGGAGGTTCAAAAAGCGTTAGACTACTTAATGAAAGGCAAGTCGTTCGGAGGTTCCTACCAGTTGCAAAATGGTCCTCATCCCGGTATGAGAGGTCTGATGACTTGGTCTATTAACTGGGATAAATTCAACAACTTTGAGTTCTCTAGCAATCATCGGACGTACTTGGATCAATACAGCGGTGGTAATGGTGGCGGAGATACGACAGCACCAACAATTCCTGGCAACCTACGTTCGACGAACGTCACGACAAACAGCGTTAGCCTAGCATGGAATGCTTCGACGGACAATGTGGGCGTAACGGGGTATACGGTGTCGTTCGGTAATTCCACTGTGAACGTCAGCGGCACAACCGCAACGATCAACGGGCTTGCGGCGAACACGGATTATACCTTTACGGTAAAAGCAAGAGATGCGGCAGGCAACCTGTCGAATGCAAGCAATGCCGTGACGGTGAAAACGGTTCTCCCACCTGTAGATACAATTGCACCGACTGTACCAACCAACCTACAAGTAACGGGTAAGTCCACTTCCAGTGTCAACCTGAGCTGGACGGCATCCACGGACAATGTGGGCGTGACCGGTTATACCGTGTCGTATGGTGGCACATCGGTAAACGTAACGGGCACGAACGCAACTATTAATGGTCTGTCTGCCGGCACAACATATACTTTCACGGTAACAGCGAAGGATGCGGCGGGCAACTTATCCGCGGCAGCTACGGTTCAAGCGACGACCGACAGCTCCGGAGGTAACGGCAACACCTGTACGGAAGCTACATGGAATGCAAGCTCGGTTTACACAGGAGGGCAGCGTATCTCCTACAACGGCAAAGTGTATGAAGCTAAGTGGTGGACACAAGGCGATCGCCCTGACTTAAGCGGCTCGTCTGGTGTCTGGAAATATATCAGCGACTGCTCAGGCTCAGGCGGAGGCAATGATATGACGGCTCCGACGGCTCCGAGCAATCTACAAGTAACGAACAAGTCCACTTCGAGCGTTAGCTTGAGCTGGACAGCATCCACGGATGCAACTGGTGTCACCGGCTACACCGTAAGCTACGGTAGCACTTCCGTCAATGTGACGGGAACGAGCGCGACACTTAACAACCTGTCTGCTGGTACAACGTACACTTTTACAGTAACGGCGAAGGATGCGTCGGGCAACGTATCGGCAGGCACTTCGATCCAAGCGGCGACCGACAGCGCCAGTAGCGGCGGTGACGCTACAGCTTGGGTTGCAGGCATCAGCTACAAGACTGACGATGAAGTGACCTACGGCGGTAGCACCTATATCTGCCGACAGAATCATACCTCTCTGCTAGGCTGGGAGCCTTCCAACGTTCCTGCCCTGTGGAAGCTGAAGTAAAATTTATCCAACCGACAGATCTATAATCAATGACGCTCCCTCCATGCTACTAATGGGGGAGCGTCATTTTTTTATTAAATAATCCATTAAAATGCCTGTTGACTACGAGCCATGAAGTATGCTCCTCCTTACATCTATAGAGCGAATTTGAGGGCATTCTGTCAGGTGCCTTCTCTGCAAAGAAGAATCTGATGGGCAATTGTGCGGTCTGCCATAAAACTAAAACTGTGTATCTCAACTAACTCTCGACCAGAACTAATCTTCTCCAAAAATGTAGCGTACTACTTCTGTTGATATCAGCATGTTACTCCCCTATTTTGGGGTTCTATCTTAACATTGAAAGTATTTCTTTCACACAATTATCAACAAATACTTGTTCAGGACGAGATTTCATGAACACAGTAAGCCCTATTAACGATATAACTAGTGTCTGCGCTAAACTCTTTGCGTTAATATCGGTATCAAGTTCACCTGAGCGTAAACCTCGTTCAATCGTTTCTTGAAATATTACCGAGAGATACATCTGATGTTCTCTTGTGAGAATTTCAAATTTTTCATCATGAGGTGCAAGTTCCACCATCGAATTTATGCAAAAACACCCCCAATTCGGGCTTTTCTCATATTCTTTTGCCACCATATTTTCAAAAAATGCACGGAATGCCTCTTTAACAGAAGACTTGTTTTGAAGATTGCTACGAACAAGAGCAGCATGGGAACTCGTATATTTTCGCAACGCAGCTTCAAATAATCCTCTCTTGTCTCCAAAGGTGGAGTATATACTTGGACGCTGAATACCCATTCTTGATGTTAAGTCGCTTAAAGAGGTAGCTTCGAACCCTTTTTCCCAAAATAGTTGCATAGCTGCATCCAAAGCCTTTTCCTCATCAAATTCACGTCGTCGAGCCATAGTATCTCCCTCTTTTCATATCGAACGGTATGATATAATTTTATTGTATGAAGATTACCCTGTCAATAAGATTACGATTTTATAGCTATTAATTCCCTTATAATATTAAAATAACAAAGAGTTATTGCTCCATCCCTACCTTTCCTCTACGGTAATCTCTTGACAGTTATATTTTTTTAGAGTTATATTTATCAATAAATTTCATACCTAACGGTATTATATTATTCTGTTAAGCATAAATTTAAGGAGGCTTTATCTTTGAGAAAGTTTGTTCAAGAACCGAAAGTCATTACCGTGGATTATACAGGCAAACACGTTGAAACAGCTCAAGAAGCACTCATAGCATTAGAATCAGTGCCCACATCTTTAATGTCTCGCAATGTTGCACTCTTATTTGCAATCGCCTGCGGACTGGCAGTCGCAAACATATATTACGCGCAACCCTTACTAGATGCTATTTCAAAAGATTTCGGCATTACTCATTCATCAGTCGGCATTGTTATTACAATTACTCAAATTTGTTACGCACTTGGACTGCTATTGCTAGTGCCCCTCGGCGATTTACTAAATCGACGTTGGCTGATCGCTGGACAGATGTTAGTATCCGTGTTGGCTTTGATTGTGGTTGGTATTGCCCCCACCAGCATGGTGTTATTCATGGGCATAGCTACGGTTGGATTGCTTGCCGTAGTGACACAGACGCTCGTTGCGTTTGCGGCAAATTTAGCTGCCCCAGCTGAACGTGGGCGCACCGTGGGTGTTGTGACAAGCGGAATCGTAATCGGTATTCTACTGGCGCGAACTTTTGCTGGCACATTAACGGATTTAGCAGGTTGGCGCTCTGTCTATCTAGTTTCTGCGGTATTAACGCTAATCGTGGCATGTGTATTGTTTAGAATACTGCCGCATTCTGAGCACAAAAGAGAATCATTATCCTACCTAGAGCTTCTTTGTTCGATGTTCACGTTGTTCGCAAAAGAACGAATCCTGCTAATTCGTGCTGCACTATGTTTGATGATTTTTACTTCTTTCAGTATATTATGGACCTCTCTAGTGCTGCCTCTCAGCGCTTCGCCACTTTCTCTTTCACATACTGCGATTGGAGCGTTTGGTCTCGCTGGAGTTACTGGGGCATTAGCAGCAGCGCGAGCAGGTCGTCTTGCCGATCGAGGTTTCGGGCAGAGGACCACAGGGGTGGCATTGATTCTGTTACTTATATCATGGTTGCCTATAAGTTACACTCAACATTCGCTTCTGGCATTAATCGTCGGTATTATCCTTCTAGACCTAGCAGTACAAGCCGTGCATGTTACCAACCAGAGCATGATCCTTAATTTGCGCCCTGAAGCTCGCAGTAGGATTACTGCTGGTTACATGATTTTCTATTCCATTGGTAGCGCCACCGGATCAATCGCATCTACCAGTATTTATGCTTACTCGGGTTGGAATGGAGTATGCTTGTTAGGAGCAATTATCAGTGCTTTGGCTCTTCTTTTCTGGGCATTAACCCGTCGCATTAAATGAATAATTAATGTTATCTAATATGTCATTAGATAAATTATTAAACAATAGATCCTACACGTAAGAAACGACAAAAAAGGACCGTGACTATGTGCCAACAGGCAATATCATGTCACAGCCCTTACCTCGCAACTGACTCAAGCAAAAAGTCACAGCGTTTTCTTACTCGTACTCTTACTCTTGTGATGCTTCCTTTATTAAAGGCATCCCAGCCTCAACCAATCGTTTATTTCGAATGAAGAAGATGGACAATATTACAGTAAACAACCCTGTTCCAACAAGTAGCCATTCAATCTGGATTACATCCGCAAGCGGACCGAATATGAGCATCCCTATTGGCATCATCGAAGTTGATATCATACCGAATACGCCAAATATGCGACCCATGTAATCAGGGTCTACCTTCTCTTGCAGCATGACCATCGTCGGTGTATTAAAGACTGGCATAGCAACACCAAATACAGCCATCATAACTAGGTAGACCCAAAATACAGGTATAATTCCTAAAGCAATCGTACAAACGCCCATAATAATACTCGCAAAAGTCATCGTATACACTTTATTGCGGAAGCCGCCCCATGATGCAATAATTGCACCGCCCGCCATCATACCGACAGAGAAAGCAATTTCAATTGATGTCAATCGCCAATAATCATCTCCGAAGCTACGTGTCACTTGTAGCGGCGTCAAAAATGCAGCCGGAGCCATTAATACATAGAAAAACGCGAAGAACACAAAAAATGTTTTTAGAAAACTATGGTTTTTAATGTAGTTTAATCCCTGCTTAAAATCATCCATGTAACTGGTCGTTTGCGTATCAATCGCTTTCTTATGCAACGGTATTTTTAAGAAGATAGATACTGTAAAGATCGCTATAGCTGCTGTGATAACATCGATAAATAAAATAACTTCGATTGTTGAGAATGTGAGCAACGACGCGCTTACGATAGGTGCAACAAACATCATCAGTGCTTGAAGACTACCGTTTATTCCATTGACTTTCGTCAGCTTATCTTCTGGTACGATTTGGGGTAATATCGCCCCAACTGCGGGCGTTTGAATTCCTGCTCCGAGCGCGCGAACTGCAGCAATGACAAACAACAACCATATCTCCTCGTATCCCACCAAAAATGTAATAGCTAAAATTAGTGTAACAATAGCAATCATGGCATCTGCTATAATAATTAGATATTTTCGATTGAAACGGTCCGCCCACACACCTGCAAATGGTGATAATAGAAATGTGGGAATGAACCCGCAAATAATAAATAACGTCATCATCATTCCTGATTGTGTTGTGAGAGTAACATGCCACATAATCGCATATTGAACTAGTGCAGAGCCAAATAGAGAAAATGTTTGACTGCTCAGAAAGATAATAATATCTCGTTTCCAATTTTTCTTACTTTGATCCGTAATTGGTGTCACTTTAACTTACTCCTCCAATTTAAATAAACTATCAACATTGATCCCTGGCTTACTTATTCAAAGTAACTACCAAAGTAAATTTCTAGTCCTATTTGCAAACTGCAATCGCATTATAATATGTATTAACAACGTTTTCAACAAATATATGCATAGATTATCATTATAAGTTTAACTACTAGGAGTATATGTAGGATGTAAATAATCGATAATGCAAACAATTAAAAATTGGTACACATACTTAAAAAAGAAGACAAGCTCTCTCATTAGAGAAAACTTGTCAAAATATATGTTGTAACAACTGATATAGGTAGTTGCTTAGCTCATTTAAGTATTAATAATGAGGTCTCTGGTTCAGCCCCAACTCTTCCTCTGATGTCAGACCATCCTGTAATGCTAGCTGTCGTAATGATAGGTAGAGTTCAGCCTTCGTGGCATTGATATAGGGCAATACAAATAGGACGCCGACGAATAATGCTAACAAACCTAGAAGAATCCAGCCAAGGAAGCTTAGATCGAGCACAAATATACGAAATTTATGTCCCCGTGTCATTTTATTGCTTAGATCGACTGCTCTTCTATACCCAATGTTCGGGTTGTCAGCCAAAATAAATGGCACTTGACTGTATGCGTAGGATTTAATAATACCAGGAATGATGAGAAGCAAGGTCCATAAGAAATTCAGAAGACCTCTCCAAGTCATAGCTTTCACAATATCCAAATATCTGTTCTTGTTAAATCCATACCCTAAATGATTTAGATTCACTTCATGTTCTGCAGCCTGCTTAAAGTATCGCATCGAACCGACCTCAAGGGGAAAACCAAGGAAAATACGAAACGCAAGTGCAAACAAAAAGATAACAATAAAAATAAATATAAATAAAACTAAGAAGGGTGCTAGCATCCCCCAATCCACATCCGTGTATGAAGAACGGGATGTTCCAAAGTTAAAGCTTGGGGAACTACTGCCTCCACCGACAAATGCAAGAATGATACTTACTAGAAATGCCTGCCAGTACGATGTCCGTAACACATCTTTGGCTCTTTGTTTCAGCTCTTTTCGATCCCACATAGTAATCCCTCACTCCATTATCATTTTCTATTTCAATTAATTTCCAAAATTATAATTCTGATCTAGCATAGCACAGAAATAATCCCTCTACCATTGTATATACAGTTTTTTAGTTGACCTCTCTTTGGATTATAGTTAACTCAGTAGCTTACACGGTTAACGTGTAGTTCATTATATGCGTGTTATGGATCCTTTAGTTATCATCGTTTTATTCATCAAATATTAATGATTGTTTACAATTGAGGGAGAACGAATTAATGTTTAAACTTATTTCTTACTATTGTTTGTTGTTAGACGATTTTGGAAAAATTAATAATACCTTATTTAGGAGAACTGACATGTATAAATTATCAAAAAAGCAAGCTCAAACCATCGTGGATAGAATGATGAAGGACATTCCTTACAATATTAATATTATGAATCATACCGGGATTATTATCGGCAGTGGCAATCCAAAAAGAATTGGTTCAGTCCACCACGGTGCCGTAAAGGCAATCAAACAGGGTCATACCGTCGAAATAAATGAAGATGAAGAGTTTGCAAAAAAGGGTATTAACGTCCCCATTGATTTGAATGGTGAGATTGTTGGAGTAGTTGGAATTAGTGGGGAGGTAGCTGAAACTAAGCCCTTCGGTAACCTTTTAAAATCTGCCGTTATTTTATTAATTAACCAAAGCATTGCTTTAGAAAAGGAAACCTCAAAAAATAGTCTAAAACAGGAATTTTTTCATCTTATGATCAACGTCGACACCCACTATACGAACGAATTTATTCAACGTGCTTTGCAATACGAAATTGAGCTCAACAAACCGTCACAAGTACTCTATGTAGAATCATTCACTAAAATTTCTGAGCAAATAACTAACTATATTTCAACTTTTAAAATATCAACATATTCGTTATGTGTCGTCATTCAGGATGATAATCAACTGAATAATATCATACAAGCAATTAGAATGAAAAATTCAAAAGCTTTTCTATCCGTTAGTAAATGGAATGAAACCATAGCCGAAGGTTTCTTACAAGCCAAATCAGCCATTCGTATTTTAAGAGGGCTTAATATGGAAGAACGACTCATCTACTACTCCAACTGTGAGCTTATCGCAGATATGTTGACATCACTTAAGAATAACAATCAGATTGATCTTGCTTCGCAATTATTAAAACTTGATGAGGAAATGATACATACACTTCAGATCTATTTAAGCTGTAACTTAAACTTGAATGAGACGGCTAGTCAACTTATGATTCATCGCAATACTTTGAGTTACCGCTTAAATAAAATTCATTCCATTACAGGTAAAGATCCAAAAAAACTATTAGATCGCATCGAGCTAATTTTCATGCTCATTTATCGCATATAATAAAAAGGATGTCCCTTATTCAAGGAACATCCTCTATTCTTATGTTAACAATCGAGCAACACTCTCTGCTGTACGTGTCACATTCTCCTTACCACTCGCTAATAAGGTTTCTAGTTCCGCTGCACCTGGAACGATTCCAAATATAGCATCAAATCCATGTTCATATAAACTGTCTACATCCTTACCTATATGACCAGCTAGAGCAATGACCTTGATCTGCTCATTCACACGTTTCGCGACCTGAGCTACACCATATGGTGTTTTACCAAATTTAGTTTGAAAATCTATACCACCTTCACCTGTAAAGCAGTAGTCTACATTTTTCATTTGTTCTTCCAGTTTGGTGTATTCTATAACGATTTCTACCCCTCTCTTCATTCGAGAGTTTGTAAAGGCCATTAATCCTGCACCCAGTCCACCTGCACCTCCTGCACCTGGTACATCTGCGATTTCGATACCAAGTTGTTGCTTTACAATTTGGCTAAAGTGTTGTAAATTGGCATCCAATATTTCGACCATTTCAGGTGTTGCGCCTTTTTGCGGTCCAAATACTACAGAAGCTCCACGTTCACCACATAAAGGGTTTGTTACGTCCGATGCAATAATAATATTTACTTCTTTAAGTTGTGGAATAACGTTCGTCGTATCGATTACATCTAACTGGCCCAAATATCCACCACCAAGCTGAAGCTCATTTCCTTGCTTATCTAAAAATTTATAGCCAAGTGCTTTAGCCATTCCTGAACCAGCATCGTTCGTTGCACTACCACCAATGCCAAGGATAATATCTGTAATACCCTTTTCAATACATTCCTTAATCAATTCTCCTGTCCCTAATGTTGTCGTAATCAATGGATTTTTCGTTTCCTTCGTAACATGATGTATTCCACTAGCTGATGCCATTTCAATGACAGCAGTTTTTCCGTCTCCCAAAATACCATAATGAGCTTGTACAGTAACACCAAGTGGACCTGTAACTTCCTTCTGAATCAATACTCCACCTGTTGCATCAATTAAAGACTGAACCGTACCTTCTCCACCATCAGCCATCGGTACATGAATAAATGTTGCATCAGGTATAGCTTTTCTAATACCTATCTCCATTGCATCACATACTTCTTTAGCTGTCATACTTTCTTTAAAGGAGTCTGGTGCCAACATGAATAATTTCCCCATAAATCAATTACCTCCGCTTCTATAACATAAATCCAAATAAAATGATCGCGACTATTGTCATCGTTAAACCGACTAAACTCTCATAAAGTACAACTTTCATACGATCTTTCATACTCATGCCCATCGCATTACGTGTAACGTGAAAGTACGTACCATGTGGCAGGTGATCAATTACTGTAGCACCTGTATGAGTCATAACAGCAGCTGACAATGGCGTTACACCTGTATTCAAGATCGCACTTGAGAATGAACCTGTTGCAAGAATAACACCTGTTGATGTAGATGCTGTTGCTGCTGCCATTAACATCCCTGCAATTGGAGCAAGGAATGTACCAGAAATACCTGATGTTTCTACAAGATTAACTACCGCAGTAGGTAAGGTGGATGCTGTGATCAGACCACCAATTGCACCCGCACCTATAATAATAAGAATCGTTGGTGTCATACGATTTAATCCAGCTGAACAATAATTCATAATCTGTTTTGACTTTCCTAGTGCTACAGAACCTAAAATTCCGGCAAATGGTAATATAAATAAGGAATCAATTTTAATCGCTTCAAGAAAATCTATACCAAGGATTGCACCAACTGGACTAACCATTAGTAGAACAATCGCAATGACTGGAGCTATTAACGCTTTAGATAATGTAGGCAAATGATCAACACTATTTTTTTCTAATTCTTTTGATTCTTCATCTGTTATCTTTGTTCCCTTGTATTTTAAAGCGGATGCTAATAATACGGCTACCAGTAATCCGAAAATCGCAGGCACGATACCACCTAGCATCACCTGATTAACATCTAAATCAAATCCACCTGCTGCTGCAATGGTATTAGGATTGGGCGATATAATGTTACCCGCTTTACCGCCACCAGATAGTGCAACTAAAATTGCAATTTTAGAATAACCCATTTTATGCCCTACAGTAAGTGCAATAGGTGCAACAATTAGAACGGCTACTGGGATGAAAACACCTACTGCTGTAATAACCATTGTTGCTAAAGCAAGTGATAACATTGCCTTTGTACCACCAAGTTTATCTACAATAACTTTGGCGATCGTCTCTGCTGCTCCTGATTCCATCATAACACCAGCAAAAACTCCTGCAGCTATAATACGAATAACTGTTCCTTGAACACTTTGTGTACCTGAAATAAGAATGCTAAGTACCTCTGAGAAATCTGCTCCACCTATAAATCCCCCAATAATTGCTCCTAAAATTAGTGCATATGTGGGTGCAAGTCTAAGTAGAATTAAAGCGATTGCAAGAGCTAAACCAGCTAATGCACCAATCCAGCTAATATCCATTGCTGCTGTCATATGATGTCCTCCCCTAGATGTTAGAATGCGTTTTCATTAATTACTTTTTTTCGTTAATTAACTTTATGAATACGTTTTCAGTATAGATCCGAACTGTCATAGTAACAATTGATAAACCAACGAATATTTCTGTGCATGTGCACAATAAGAATGTAGATCAATTCGCGTGATTCCGGCTTATTAGCTGTATCCTAAAAGAAATTAATGATAATTATATGTTAACCAACTCTACTAAAAAGTTTAGTTTTTGATATTGAAAAAAATCCTTTGGGATCGAACCCAAAGGATTAAATATGAATTGGCTTGAGTATGTTTTAGCCTGTTTTAGCCTTTAACAGCGCCGGCGGCGATCCCCTTAACGATATGCTTTTGCATAATAATAAAGAAGATAAATATCGGCACCAATGTGATAACCGTAAGTGTCATGAACATCGGCCAATTTACGGTAAATTCGCTTTTGGCTCTATATATTTGCAGAACAAGTGTCGATTTAGAGGATGAATTCAAGAACAGCATAGGTGCTAAAAAGTCGTTCCATATCCACATCGTTTGAAAAATAATACTCGTAATCGTAATGGGCTTAAGCAGTGGAAAGATGATTCGCCAGAAGATGCCCCATACGCTGCAACCATCAATGACGGCCGCTTCGGGTAGCTCCCGCGGAATCGACTTCATATATCCCATCATTAGGAAGAAGACGAATACAGATCCGCTCATATAAAGAATAATTAAACCGTATATTTTGTCGATCAGGCGCAAATCACTCATCAGTTGGAATAAAGGAATGAGTGTCGTTTGGAAAGGAATCATAAATCCGGCAAGCAAATAAAGCATAGCAAACCTTGTTAGTCGATTTGCATTGAAAACTATCGGGTATGCCGCCATCGCACCAATTAAAACAATCAATACCACAGAAAAGGTGGTGATTGTAAGACTATTCCAAAAGCTGCGTATGATCGATGTTTCCTGAAAAACCTGAACATAGTTTGTGAAAATCCACTTCGAAGGGAGAGCCATAGGACTTTTTGCAGCATCTTGCATCGTTTTAAATGTGTTGACAATGATCATATAAAATGGGAAAAACGCAATCAATCCGGCAGGGAGCATCAATACGTCTATAATCCATAACCGTTTTTCAGAAGTTTTTGTCATTGTAAGCCCTGCTCCCTTCGTTGCATTACTGTAACTTGGAAGATCGCTATCGCCAATACAATTACGAAAAAGACGATAGACATTGCCGATGCTAGACCGTACTGTGTTTCAGAAATTCCCCTTTGTACAATTACCTGAGTTATCGAGTAAGTTTCATAGCCTGGCCCGCCCTTTGTCAATGCAAATGGAATCTCAAAAACTTTGAGACCGCCGGTAAGCAGCAACATAACACTGACCGTCATCGCAGGTGCGAGCAGCGGAATAGTTATAAATCTGATTTGCTGTAAACGGTTCGCCCCATCTATAGAGGCTGCTTCGTAGTAATCTTTCGGAATGGATTGCAGAAACGCCAAATACAACACTGCGTGCCACCCTGTTATCGCCCATGTTGCCACGACGATCGTAGAAAGTTTCGCTAGTAACGGGTCGGCCAGCCAAGGCTGAGGGCCGATATTAAACAACTCTCTAAGGACGGTGTTCAATATACCTGAACTAATCGGTGCAAGGATAAATCCCCAAATATAGGCAAGCAGCAAGCCGCTTGGAATCGAAGGGAAGAAAAAAATAGCCCGATGGATATTTCTCGTTAAAAACTTTTGATCCAATATCATAGCAAGCGGGATTGCTAATAAAGTAACAAGTAAAGCTTTACCAAATGTAAAAAATAACGTATAGGAAATGGCGGATGTAATGGCATCATCAACAAAGATCCGCACATAATTTTTCAAGCCAACAAAATCATATGCCTTCGTATATCCGTCAAAATTAGTAAAGCTTAAGAAAAACGATTTGATCAGCGGATAGATCGTAAACAATGAGTATATAGCTAGAATCGGAAGCAAAAACAAAAGATACTGTAGTTGACGAACATATTTGGCCATAATTTGCCTCCTTTAAAACTTTGATTGCTTATGTCGGTAGTAGATAAATTTGAATCAGAAGCACCTATATAATATGGACTAGAGTGTATAGGGTTGAATAGAGGGAGTAGGTTTCCCTTTACCCTCTACTTCACCTAACTCCGATTATTATTTATTATCCATTTCCTTCAGTTTATTATCCAGTGAAGCCGTAGCTTGCTCAGGTGTTATTTTGTTAACTGCTATATCTTGAAATGATACAAGGAATTGGACGCGTAACGCTTCTTGATGCCTGTTCCATGATACCATTGGCAAATAAATTTTCCCTGTCATAAGTCCATCTCTATAGGCAGGTTCATATGCCGGATGTACTACGCTTTCATAGCCGTGAACCGTAATTATGCCGCCTGTACCTTCCTCGAATTGCTTCAGGCCTTCTTGGGTTGTCATATACTCAAGAAACAGAAGAGCTTCTTCCTTGTTTTTCGTTTTACTGTTGACAGCAAAACCTACACCAGGAGCACCGTTGTAATAGTTGTTTCCAGGTTCTTTACCCGGAATCGACATGATCTCAAATTCAAGATCCGGGTTTATTTCTTCAACTGGACCTATGTTCCAAGGTCCGCCCGGGAACATAGCGACTTTACCAAGGGCGAACTCGTTCATAAGTTGGTCACTTGTCATTCCGATCATGTCTGGCGTCAATATTTCATTATCGATAAGCCCTTCCTTCCACATCGTTAACACTTCAGTCCAGCCTTCAGCGAATGTTGCTTCGCCCTTAAACAGCTTCTCGTCAAATGTTGGGTCTTTCGAAAGTACGTTGCTTCCAAACAAGGCCGAATGAATAATAGTAATATCCGTCATTTTGTCATAAAGCGGAATGACGCCAATTTCTTTTAGCTTCAAGCTAGCCTCAATGAACTCATCCCATGTTTGAGGCAATTGAGTGATGCCGGCTTCTTGGAACAATTGTTTGTTATAAAACAGGCCACCTGCCCATCCGCTTTGGGAAAAGGCATACGTTCTCCCATCTTTGCTGACCATCGATTTGTTGCTGTCCAGCATAACGGACATGAATGGCTCGTCAGTTAAATCGAGTGCATAACCGCCATCCATAATCTCGTTGCGGTTTTCTGCGGCGATCATGAAAATATCAGGCGCCGTATCAGATAACAACATTGTCTGCAACTTAGCTATGTAATCTGTTACCGGTGGAACAAATTGAAAATCGAATGTTATATGCGGATATTTCGCTTTAAATCCGTCAATAAGAGGTTTCATTTCTTTTTCATTGTTCCAGGCAAGAATACTTAGCTTTACTGGTTTAGGTTCGCTTTCTCCCTTTGCAGCATTGTTGGTCGAACCTTCATTGCTCGTGTTACCTGTATTGCTGTTCTTGTTGTTACTACCGCATGCAGCGAGCACAACTGACAAACATAGGACAGTGATTAATAGCAACAGAGACGTTTTCTTCATAATTGACTACCCCCATGTAATCTTATTTTGTAATAAGCACTTGTTGTAAGCACTTACATATTGAGTGTAATATGAGCTCCCTTTAATTTGAATTCATATTGTTGCATCATTTGTTGCCAAATGTTGCACTTGTAGCATATTCAGTTAATTTGGACGAATGGATGAAGCGCGGAACTCTTTAGGTGTAACACCAAAATGCTTCTTGAAAGCGCGGCTAAAGTGGCTCTCATCCAAAAAACCAGTATGTTCTGAGATGTGATTGTTCTTCCAATTCGTTGCAACAAGCAGTTCTGCGGCTTTATTCATCCGCACTTGAGTCACATAAGCCCAATAGTTCACTCCGAATTCCTGTTTGAACGCACGGCTTAATTGATACTTGTCTATTTCAAAGAGATCTGCTACTGATTGCAAAGATAAATCCTCTTGATATCCGCTTTCTACATACGGTTTAATCCGCCACACGGCATCCTGAAGCTTAGAAATATTTTCTGAAGCAGGTGATCTTATTGCTCGTGTGCTCTCGGCAATTAGCTGCGGCAGAGACGCAGCATCTTGGGCAATGGAACTGATTCCCACAGATAATGTGTATGCTGGTGTTGAAGCCTCTACTTTTTCCATTACAGATATACGAAACTTCCGTAATTGACTGTTAGTTAGATCATTTCCCCCACCAACTAGCACCACTTGCTCCTTAGGTTTTTTATAACACATAACAGAGTGGATTCTAATGGCCGCATGCTCTTGCAGCAAACAGGAATAATCATTTTCCGATGGTACACTGTCTTCGAATGTCATAATAGCAAAACGATGGATAGAGAGAGATTCTAGACCATCTTGGAATTTTATTAACGAATCTACTTCGATCTGTCCAGAGTATATCGTTCGATCAAGTTCGCTGCGTATCGATTGCTGAGCATCCGATATGGATTGTTGAATCAGCTCGCGCAAAGCGTCCCTAAGCAATTCGGCATCGACTGGTTTTAACAGGTACTGGGAAACTTGAAGCCGAATTGCTTCCTTGGCATAATTGAATTGATCGTACGCACTTAAAATGATTGTACGTGGAATTTTTTCAAAATGTTGAATCCGCTTCAACGATTCGATCCCATCAAGCAACGGCATATGAATATCCATGATCAACAGGTCGGGACGGAAGGTTTCGATCATCTTGGTTGCTTCTTCTCCGTTATATGCATGTTGCACCTCAGAAAACCCCAGTTCCCCCCAATCCATTACTTTATCTAAATATCTATGCAAAGATAATTGATCGTCCACAATAAGTAACTTCATACTCGCTCCCTCCCGAAGATGTTATGTTATGGGCAACACGATATATACCGTTGTAAATATCCCTTGCCTGCTTCTAATCTTCAGACCGTAATCAGGTCCAAATTTTAATCGGATACGCTGATTGACGTTGAATAGACCTATGCTCTCGCCCCTAAAGTCTTGTTGTTTCAGTTGTCTGGCCAATTGACGGCTTCTGCTCTTCGATATGCCTTTACCATTGTCTTGGATAACGATCATCATTCCCTTCTTGACTTTCATAACCCTAATCGTCATTTTTGCCGACTGTGGGTTCTCGCCAAATCCGTGAAAGATGACGTTTTCAACAAGTGGTTGCAGGATCAGCTTGATCGTTCTGTTTTTAAGAATCGCCTCGTCTTGAATAAGAAACTCGATGTCAATTCGATCGTCATATTTTTTGTTCACAATATATAGGTAATCCCTGACGTTCTGAATTTCCTGTTCGAGTTCCACCATCTCTTCTGATTGCTTCATGGAATATCTTAATAGACTGCTCAATGACAACACTAGGTGGTTGGAGTCCTCAGTGCTGCCACATACAATTTCGGTTTGCAACAACTGCAACGTGTTGAATAGAAAGTGTGGATTAATCTGGGACTGCAGCGTTTTGAGTTCTACTTCTTTCAATGCAATATCGGATTGATAATTTTGCTTGACCAACGATTCGATCCGGATGACCAGTTCTCTAAATTTATCACTTATCAAATTCAGTTCGCGATACTTATATTTATTCTTAATAATATAAATACTGTCTTCCCCAATTTTGTCCAACGTTGAGAGAAGTCGTCCAAATGGGCGGGATATTCGGGCCGTAATTAAGATGGATATTAGAATATTGAGAAATAAAAAAAGACAAATGAATCCGATCAAATTTGATTTCAGTGAGTCTGCTTGTCCTTTAATGACCGACATTGGAATAGTCGAGATCATTCTCCAACCTTTAACAGAAGTAGCGTGGAAAATGACAAGCGTCTCCCTACCATCGAGCAAGGTAACGAAACTTCCCGAATCACGTTCATAAATATGCTCAACACCTGTAAAGTGAAGTCTTGTGCCAATTGCAGCACCATCTTTATGGGCGATAATGATCTGCTGATTATCGATCATAAAAATACTTTCATTGTTTTGATAGGAGCTTAATTCAAACATTCCGTTGATTTTGGCTAAATCCACATTCGCGATGACAACCCCGATAGTTTTAAGTGTGTAATCTTTAACTGGAAGGGCGATTGATAACGTCGGCATGTTATATTTTGAAATATTATTTTCTAAGTAGTAGTCCTGCTTATGGAGACCAAGTGAGATAAAACCTTTATTTGGAGTATCTGAAATGGCTTGCTTAAACCAAGTCTGTTCGGTGAATGGATAATCCCAACGAAGTGATTTTCTGCCATCAAGATTATTCACATATCCGTTTTTACCCAATATCAATACATCACTTACTATGGATTGCAATGACGTTACGCCAAATGCTACGTCAGCGATATTCCTCTCTTGCTGAATGCGCCCACCGATATCCATTTCTCTTCCTGGACTCATCAAGCTTCTAACTGAGTAATGGCCTGCAAGTAGAACGAGTGGGCGAGTCGCTTCTTCCAAATTAAAGCTAAGCCCGCGCGCTGCTTGTTCCATTACTTTATAACTGGATTGAGTGACTTCTTTGGTTAGACTTGTAGTTGAATCGCGAACAGATAATAGCCCAAGAAGTAATAAGAGCAGCATGTTTAAGACCATATAGGAAAACATGATCGTGCGAATGATGGTTTTCCCCGTTAGGAAACGAATTAAAAATCTGATTGTGTTGTTCATCATTCTTCCCCTCTTTCATGTCTAATCTTGATACTACCATTTGTTGGTCGTCGCCATCTTAACATTGATCAAATCTTAGTTTAACCTCTAAATGTTTTATAATATAAAACATAGTTCTTATAATATCGTACAAATCAGCTTGTTTCTTCTCATTTCAAGAATGATTGATGTAATCGTAGTCTTTTATGTAATTAAAGCGCTTTCAATGACGAATACAATAATTTTTACCGATTTATCCAATACTTGAATTAATGATCGGCATATCCTTCTCGTGCTCCCTTCCCACTACACTGATTATACTATAATCCGCTTTCTATAATATTAATAAATAATAGCAAAGACAATATAAGGTGTCTACTATCTTTTTAAATATACAAAAGAGCGACAACACTTGAACCCCCATGTAATCTATGAAAAAGATAAAAGCCTTTAGCAGATCAGCTAAAGGCTTTTATCTTATATGCTATAACCCCATTTATTACCATTACTTATTTATCCGTATACAAAACTTCTTCTCACTCTCATTATAGAAAATTCCACTTTTCAGCAGCCAGATATATAGACCGTCGCTCCATAATCGATTGTGCTGATAAGCGCACACGAAGCGGTTGGGAAAAAAATTTGTTTTCCTCCAACTGCTTTTGTACCTCTGCTATGGTTCAAGACGGTACTCAAGAGGAATACGGCGGGAGACTTTCGTTTCAATTGCAGCCCTGATTACTGCATTGCGTACTTTGTCAACAACGCTTTCGTTGAATATACTTGGGATAATGTACTGCTCACTCCGTTCATCGTCTGTTACAACTGAGGCGATAGCAACAGCAGCGGCTAATTTCATTTCTTCATTAATAGTTGTTGCTCTACAATCAAGGGCACCGCGAAATATGCCGGGAAAACAAAGCACATTGTTAATCTGATTCGGATAATCGCTGCGCCCTGTTGCAATCACGCGCACTAGTGGTTCGGCAATGTCTGGCTCAATCTCTGGCTCTGGATTGGCCATGGCAAATACGATCGCTTCGGCAGCCATTTTTTCTATATGTTCTACTGTTAAAACACCAGCCTGAGAAACGCCGATAAATACATCAGCATTGTCCATCGCTTCCAACAAACCACCCGCCACGTAATGTAATTGTGGCTGCTTGGATAACCACCGCCACATTGGATTGTCATAGGTTTCTTGCGGATTTAGTGCACCATGCCGATCTACTGCGACTAGATGCTGTACACCTGCTGCCAACAGCATTTTGCAGCAAGCAGCGCCAGCAGCGCCAATTCCATTCACAACAATTTTAATATTTTCTATTGATTTACCTACTACTTTTAGAGCATTAATTAAGCCTGCTAGTACTACAACGGCTGTTCCGTGCTGATCATCGTGAAATACTGGAATATCTAGCTCTGCAGACAATCTCTTTTCTATTTCGAAACAGCGCGGCGAGCTTATGTCTTCCAAATTAATCCCACCAAAAATGGGAGCTAATTGCTTAATCGCTGTAATCAATTGCTCAGTATCCTGTGTATCTAAGCAGATAGGAAATGCATCAACATCCGCTAGCTGTTTAAACAGCATCGCCTTACCTTCCATAACAGGAATCGCTGCAAGCGGACCAATATTACCAAGCCCAAGTACAGCAGTACCATCCGTCACAACGGCAACAGTATTACGTTTAATTGTTAATGAGAAGGCTTTCTCAGGATTTTCTTCTATCGCTTTACACACTCTTGCAACACCGGGCGTATATACTTTTGATAGATCACTTCTATTTTTAATACGTGTTTTTGGCTCCACACTGATTTTTCCACCTAGATGAGCAAGAAAAATACTGTCAGACACATTAATTAATCGAACATGGGGTAAGCTTTTAACCGAATCAAGTACATGCTGAAAAGAACTATCAGATACATTGACCGTAATGTCTCGAGTCGTCATATGCTTACCTGATGAAATTACATCTATTGCAACAACATCTCCACTTGCTTGGCTAATCGCATTAACAATTTCTCCAAACGTCACTGCATTTTTATCCATTTCTAGTCGTAAAATGACCGTCGTACTTACAGACATGGAATTTCTCCTTCATAAATTTATTTTCGTACTACTGTGTCCGCTGCCAGGCTTCTTGTCGGATGAACACGGTTACGGTGAAAATTATAACCTTTGAATCTGATAAAGTAGTCTTAGGCAATATCCAGACTGTAACTATGTATAGCCTGTCTGTAACAAGACTAACCCTGCTAAATGTCATTGTTATAGACAGGCTATTGGGTGAACCATTCAATATCAGTTGACTTTAGACGTTGAGGCAATATGGTCTATTATTCTCAATATCAAGGTAACAGCTTCGGCTCTGGTCGAGTAACCGCTTGGAGCAAATTTATTCTTGCCCCTTCCCTTGACTATGCCCATATCCGTAGCTGTTGCAATGGCTGAGTAAGCCCACTCTGGAACTTGTTCTGCATCATCATAGGTGAGTGTCGGACTCGAATTATTCAACTTGTCGTACCCTAATACACGCACGAGCATGACAGTCATCTCAGAGCGGTTAATCCAATGGGAAGGTCTGAACGTGGCGTCATCATACCCTTTCACCAATCCAGCAGCAACTGCTTGCGATATATGGGATTTTGCAAACTGTGGAATTTGTTCATCATCTTCAAATGTCTGTGCTTGGTCAGTTGGAGAAGACAAAGCCAGCGCTCTTGAAAGCATTGTGGTGAATTCAGCCCGAGTAACCTCCTTGTTTGGAGCGAATGTGCCATCTGGATATCCTTTAATCCACCCCATTGCCGTCGCCCTTACAATGTTCTCATCTGCCCAATGGCCTTTCGTATCAAGATAGTTACCCGAAATGGCGACCTTCAACGATTGACCAAGTTCATATGTTGCACTGCTACCACCGTCGTCAACCAGCTTGACGCGCTTTAATTGAATGGAAGCATCGCCTTGACTTATAGCTTCGAATCGCAATGAGGCAAAGTGTACATCGCCGCTTTCGCCCGCAGCATTGCCAACCCTAGTATGCGCGAATATAATATTCCCATCCTCAACAATCGATGGGACCGTAAAGCCTTCCCAAGTAGTAGATGCTTGACGGAATTTTAATACATTAGAGTCGTAGGATAGTCGAAGTTCATATCCAAAAATGTTCTTCACGTTATGGCCTTCAACATTGACTACCACTTCATCGCCAATTTTTGCATTGCTGATAGAGCTGCTTAATGAAAAAGAGGGATTTACCTCAGCGTTCGCTATGATCGGCAGCATCGTAAATAGCAGAAGCATAGACAACAAAAGCTTGGACAGCAGCAACCCCAATTTTTGAATCTTCAATTGAATCGTCTCCCTTGTTCTTAGAATGGTTAGTAGAGGAACAGATCCAAGGGTATCGACCGCATAAAGCTTAGACGATACCCTTGGGCTGTATTAGAAATTATTTATTCAGAATGAGACGAGCCAATTGAACAAGGTCTTCAATATCGATTGTGCCATCTTTATTCAAGTCGTACTGCTTCACTAGATTCCAATCTGGACTACTAGAAGATTTACCATAGGCTTTAGCAAGTAGAGCCAAGTCACCAACGCTTACTCTATCGTCATCATTGACGTCACCTGGTACTACAGGTTTGCGAATCTCAACTGAATGCGTATTTCCATCTATGTTCCCTTCTACTCCTTCACCATCGGCAAGCAAAAGTTGCGTCACCTCAATATTTGCTATTCCTGCTGTAGCCTTGGCTTTGAAGCTAAGTTTAATGAAATCCTGATTTGGATTATTTGCGCTTTCATTCAAATGAATACCGAGTATCCGAATAATTCCTTCTTGCTTATCCGTTTCTACAATAACAAACTTCTCAGTATCCACAGACACTGGCTCACCTATAAGCTCCAGCTTATCAGCATCGTACTCAATCGTAATGTCTTGTGCATACACTTCTTGTTTCAAGCTTTCAAGACCGTAGGTCACATCGAATGTATCACCAAACTGCACTAAAGCTGGACCTGACAAAGTTGCTGAGCTAGTAGTCGAGTTTCTATTCTGATCGAACATCCAATCAAAAATGTTCTTATCTGCGTACTCTTCTTGGCTTGGGCCATACCTGAAGCTGGCGTTTGATTGACCAAGAAGGTTGCTATACACTTGGGCTTCAGTTTCGTGCGGTGTCCAGTCAAAGCCGTAGTACGGGAAATTAAAAGCTTGGTTGGTTTCCAGAACATTCACGTTAGCTTCTAAATATAAACCGCTTGCGCCAGCGCCTGTTGTGAAATACGAAGTCCATGAATTACCAGCGCCGTCATTTTTATGTGTATGCGCCCATATCGAAGTTTTTGTAAGTTCTGGGTTCGCTGTAAGCTGTGCCACGCTTGGCAAGGTGCCCCCTGCAAGCGGAACGATTGCTGCGAGGAACTCAGGATTGCGTTCATAGAAACCAATTGTGTACATGCTGCCCATCGAGAAGCCTGACATGTAGATTCTGCTCAGATCTACTTTGCCCTCAGCAGCAAGTCCCTCCACGTATGCCATAAGAGCCTCGTTGTTAGCCTGATTGTTAGTGTGGTTCTGTGTAGCTATGATATGAGCGTTGTACTTTCCAGGGTTATCCAGTTGGAGCTTAGAAAGCACTGCTGCACCGTTCGCGGTTTGCATTGGGGCGAAGTAGTCCCCCGAAGGGCCGCCGCGGCCACCGCCATGATTGTAGATGAACAACGGGAGAGGACCGTTGTCTTCCCATGATTCATCGATTGAAATTAGGATGTCCATGTTGTTTGTTTCGCCTGGGTTCGTTTTGTCGGAGACAAACTTGTCGAGTGCTGGGTTTACTACCGCTGCTTGAGTGAATCTCGGAGTTATGGTGGAGCCGTCTGTCAACCTGATCTCACGATCCACATTGACGCGGTAATTAAGGAGCGTTGAGAATGCGTTTTGCAAGTTTCCTGAAACCATTGCGCCAGATGTATAACCATTGGCATTCCAAAACTCAAATTCAACGATGATGTAGCGTCCGCTCAGAGGCATATCAGTTACGAGGTTGTCAGTTCCTGGTGCAGGCGATATGTAGCCAAGCGGCTCAGGATCATTGTTTACATATACTCTGGTGATTTTGCGCAAGCCGTCAAATATCATGGTCGAGCCATCAAGCCTGGTGTTCACTGCGGCCGCCTTGAACATGTCGGCACTCAGATCGGCAAGGTTTGCCGCGTTGTCATCGCCAAGATCGATGATGACGGCTGTAGTGACGTTGCCGACAGAGAATATGTCGTTATACACTGTGAATGGTAAATCCGCTGCGTTTGTAACAGGCTTGAATGTCACGTGGATCTTTGTGTCGCTTGATGTTACGTTCTCTATTGTGTATGTGTTGTCTGTTACAGCCACTTCTACGCCGTTAACCATAACCTTGTTAACTTCAAACCCGAACGCTGGTTGTAACGTGAAGGTCACATCATCGCCATCATTTACCCAAACATGGCCTGCCAGGGAGGATGGGCTTATACTGCCGTTCTCGCCAGATGACGCCATGACGTAGTGCTGAGTGCCGACAGTCACGTTTGGTTCATATAGTCGCAATGACGGTGACTCCTGCATCTGCTGAAGCAGTTGAGCCGCGCTCGTCGTGTTCGCTGCCTTGCTCTTCGCAATAAAGCCGTCCACCGTACTCGTCAGGGCAAAGTTCCACTGGTTGTTCCCGCCCCAAATGTACATTGACACTGTGCCTTCCGCTTCATCCAAAACATGCAGCAACATGCTCTGCTGGTTGCCATTGATGGCTGCACCGACCGTGTTGAGGGGTGCATGCTGCGCGTTGAAGCTTGATTCTCTTCTCAGTGGTTCCGTGCCTCCGCCTGCGCCAGGAGCGTTATTCAATACATAGTAGCCATTGCCTTCACCAAGTCCGCCAGATGCCGCCGCATTGTTTGCGCCAAGGCCAAACTGCCAGATCATGTCATCCGTCACTTCGGAAGTAACGAAACCGTCTTCAATCGTCACGGGCTTAGATGCCATGCCAATATTAGTGTCGCCAGTTACGTCGCCAGGTGTGTTGATTATCGCTTGAGCGTTAACAAGTGCGCCGTGTTCGGACACGATGAGATAGCTTTTTCCAATCTTGACTTCAGTAGGGTCAACCTGCCTCCACGTATCGTTTGGTTCTGGCGCTGCCGCCGCCTTGGTCTCAGGTAAGTTGAATACCATTAGACCTGTTACCATAATAAAGCAAGCCATGAGAGCCACAACTGATCTTATTTTGCGCATTACCTACAACTCCTCTCTTACACCTTGAATTTTTTCCACTCCTTACAGTTTGACAACATGACTATCGCCTACAAAATGAAAACGAACCTAATCACCCCCCCAGCATAATAATAGATATGACTTGGCTTAAGTGTGTTCTAGCCTTTGACAGCGCCAGAGGCGACTATATGCTACAAAGTATGTCTAGAATCCATAACTGTTTTTCAGAGGTTTTTGTCATTGTAAGCACTACTCTCTTCGTTGCATTACTGTAACTTGGAAGATCGCTATCGCTAATACAATTAGAAATAAGACGATGGACATTGCCTATGCTAAGCAATGTCAAAAATAACGTGTAGGAAATGGATGTAATTGCATCACCAACAAATATCGCACAAAATTTTTAAAGCCAACAATATCATATGCCTTCGTATATCCGTCAAAATTAAAACTAACAAAAACAATTTGATCAGCGGATAGATTGATTTTTAGAAATAAGCACTTGATGTATGCGCTTACAAATAGAGTTTAATATGAGCTCGCTTTATTTTGAATTCATATTGTTGCAACATTTGTTGCCAAATGTTGCACTTGCAATACATTCGGTTAATAAAAAAACACCTATAGTCTGAACACTTTTTTCAAGTATCCAGACTATAGGAAGCAGTGTATTTTAAGTAGCGCCTTACTTTTATCGATTTTAGTTTTGCTCTTCATGTATGTTCGCAGCGCTGTTAACAAGCAAACGTCAGCTTAATTCTTTGTATATAAAGTAATCAAAATCTGCATGTTTTCTCATACCGCTTAAGTCCTGAGCACACATTCCTAAAAAAGTACCTGTAAAACGAATATAATTTCCAAACTCATCAGACAAGTGAACAATAGAAATCGCTTCCCCTACTGGCTGCCACTCCTCGTCTAATGCTGCATAATAAAATTGTACCATTTCACGAAGAATAACTGCTTTTAATCGATATTCAGTATTTGCTAGCAATGGGATATCACTTGTTAAGCATTCATCGTAAACTCCTTCGACCGATTGAACGATGCCTAGACATTTACCTAATTGCTCATGATGCGTCACTCGCAAATACACATAGTCTGCTGTATTATAATATAAAATCAAGCCTGCCATTTGTTGAAAATGCTCGGGTTCAAATTGAATTATTGTTTCAATCTCGCAATTAAAAGCTTGCTGCCTTCTTGCAATAATACTTTGCCGATGCACGGAACTCATCGACTCCTGGCCTTTTATTCGCAAGTATCCCCTTCTCTCGTTTAATGACACCCATGTTGATTCTGTTGGAATACGTAGTGAACACCATTGAAGCCCTAGCTCCTGCTCATCAAAATGATCTAACTCAGGTATCACAGGAAACGAGTGTAATGGTAAGTTCGGCGCAGTAACTTCGGCTTTTGGTTCATTACCGCCACCTTCTAATTCCAGCCAATTATCCTCTGTCCAGCTCATACGTTGAATCGCAGTTTCTCTACCTAACGTACAATATTTATCTACAGTTGGTCTACCTACCAAATGAACCATATACCAATCTCCGTGTTGCGTTTCTACTAGTGAGCCGTGGCCTGCCTTTTGTAGCGCAATCTCTGGCTTATGTATAGAAGTTAAGATCGGATGATTCGGTGATACAATATAAGGACCATCAATATGCTCTGCGCGTGCTAACGTCACAGCATGCTCATATTGAGTGCCACCCTCTGCCGTAATAAGATAGTAATAACCATTTCGCTTGTATAGATGAGGGGCTTCTGTTAATCTCAATTCCGTTCCCTTGAAGATTAGCTTACGCTCACCAACCAATTGCTGCTGCTCAGTGCAATATTGCTGCAATACGATACCAGCAAAGGAATTGGTTCCTTTTCGATGATCCCACAGCATATTGACTAGCCACTTCTTACCATCATCATCATGAAACAGCGATGGATCAAAACCACTGCTATTTAGATAAATAGGCTCGGACCACGGTCCCATGATATCGGTTGCTGTAACCATATAATTATGTGTATCTTTAAATGCACCCATTCTGCTTACTACATCAGTATAAATCAAATAATAAATCCCATTGCTATAGCTTAGACAAGGTGCCCAAACCCCACCAGAATCAAGATCTCCAACCATATTTAGCTGAGAAGCAGAGCGCAGCACAGTCGTTAATGGACGATAATTTACTAAGTCCCTAGAATGGTAAATGATAACACCAGGAAACCACTCAAAGGTTGACGTTGCAATATAATAATCATCTTCTACGCGAATAATAGACGGGTCGGGATGAAACCCTGGCAGGATTGGATTTGTAATTTTCATTATGAAACACCGTCACTTTCTAAGTAGGATTGTAATAATTGCTGACCTTCCTCGGAGCGCATGCCAATATCAAGAAAAGCTTTGATACGCTCTACGTCATAGATGCAGCCACGCCATGTACCGCCACTTGCTGCTTGCAGAGCTGCCCACAATCTCGTATCATCTGGCAGATCAGGATCTGCTCTTAACTCGGGATGCGCTTCTCTTTGTGCTAATATTGTAGTACCCTCATCCATACTCACAGGAGCTTCACCATCACCAACCATATGAATGGAACCCTCCAGCGTACGTAATTGTATACGAATATCGATCCAATCTCCCGTTCTGAGCTTGCCAACTGGTCCTCCTGCCAATGCCTCTGGTCCTATGTGACCGATGCATGCACCTGTCGATACACCAGAGAAACGAGCATCCGTAATTAGAGCAACATCTTTACCGAAAGATAAATGCTTTAATGCCGATGTCAGCTGATACGTTTCCTCCATACCTGTACCAGAGGGACCACGACCGATCAATACGAGTACATCTCCGGCTTCAATACCTTTATTTTTAATTGCAGTAATCGCTGCTCGTTCTGTTGTAAATACCTTTGCTCTACCGACATGATGAAAAATACCTTCAGCACTTACTTTAGATGGATCAATCGCTGTTGACTTAATGACAGATCCTTCAGGTGCAATATTACCAAGCGGGAAGGTTACCGTTGACGTTAATCCTGCTAGTTTTGCCTGCTCTGGAGCAAAGATGACTTCTTCAGGCTGTACGCCATCTAATTTAATCAACGTTTGCTTCATAACTACTCTACGTTCACTTTTCTCCCACCAATCCAGTACTTCGCCAATAGTTTGACCTGTTACTGTCAATGCATGCTCACGCAATACACCTAGTTTCCTAAGATGAAGCATCACTTCTGGAACGCCACCTGCCAGAAAAGCACGTACCGTTGTATGCGGATGTGGGCCATTTGGTAGTACACTTACAAGTCTAGGAACTTTACGATTAACTTCGGCCCATTCTTGTACTGTTGGAATATGAAGTCCTGCAGCATGTGCAATTGCAGGAATATGCAATAGTAGATTTGTAGAACCACCGAATGCAGCATGGACAACCATTGCATTGTAGATTGCATCGTCCGTAAGTATATCTTTCGTTTTGAGCCCACTACTCACCATTTGAGTAGCCGCTCTTGCAGACTGTCTAGCCATTTCATGCCAAATTTCTTGCCCAGATGGTGCTAAAGCAGCATGAGGAACAGTCAGTCCCATCGCTTCAGCAATAACCTGGGCAGTTCCAGCGGTACCCAGAAATTGACACCCTCCTCCTGGTGTTGCACAGGCACGACATCCTAAGTCAGCAGCTTCTTCTAGACTCAAATCTCCATTGGCATACCTTGCACCAATCGTCTGAATTTTACCTGCATCTTCCCCTGATGTTGGAGGAAGAGTAACACCTCCAGGCACAATAATACCAGGAAGCTGAGGTGAGCCTGCTATTGCAAGCATCATAGCTGGTAACCCTTTATCACATGTACCCACACCAATGACTGCTGCGCGCTGAGGTAGAGATCGAATTAATCTTCTTAGCACAATGGCTGCATCGTTGCGATATGGTAAGGAATCAAACATCCCTGTAGTCCCTTGGGATCTTCCGTCACATGGATCGCTGACAAAACCAGCAAACGGTATTCCTCCACTCTCATTGATTTCATTAGCAACTGATTTCATTAAGTCGCTAATTTCCCAATGCCCAGTATGATAGCCAAGTGCAATCGGCTGACCTAGCTCATCCTTTATGCCGCCTTGCGTGCCTAGTATGAGCATTTGCTTACCAAGCAATTTACTTGGCTTCCAGCCCATTCCCACATTTTGTGACATTCCGAACAAATCGCCGCTTGGTGAATGCAACAGCATTTCTGGAGTTAGTGGCAGCTTTCCCGATGGCCCAGCTGCATGAGTGAACAATTGATATTGCTTCTCTGTAGGTGAACCCATAATATCGTCTATTCCCATAGTGATAATCCTCCTTAACCGATATAGCGAATGATCAATTTATCTACCTCAAATGACAATTACCCTTTTATATATACTGTTTTGATTGCTGTATAAAATTCAATTGCCGCTTGCCCCTGCTCACGAGAATGGGAACTAGATTGCTTCATTCCGCCAAATGGAGCCTGTAATTCAACACCCGCTGTTTCGGCATTTACACGTACCATACCTGCCTCCATATCATGAATGAAGGAAAGCATTCTACTAATATTTTGTGTATAAATTGAAGCACTTAAGCCAAATTCGGAGTCATTAGCAGCTCTAATTGCTTCTTCGAAGCTATCTACCTCGATCAATGCTAGAAACGGTCCAAAAATTTCTTCCTTAGCAATCTTCATATCTAAAGTGACATGTTCAAAAATAGTAGGCTTTACAAAGAAGCCATCCTTCAAGCTCTCATCGGTCGGAACGACTCCACCGACTAATAGAGTAGCACCTTCCTTTTTACCCTGCTCTATATAATGTAGCACCGTATTGTGCTGATTCTCGTTGGCACATGGACCTAGCCATGTTGTAGCGTCCATGCCATCGCCTACTTTTAGCTGTTCTACTTTTTCTACAAGCTTTTGTTTAAACTCATCATAAATTCCTTTTTCTACAATGACTTTACTCGTTGCTGTACATTTCTGACCTGTGGATTTCAGACCTCCGCTAATAGTAGCTTCTACTGCTAGATCAATATCCGCATCATTAGCTATAATAATTGGATTTTTTCCACCCATTTCAAGTTGATATTTTGCACCACGTGCAAGTGCCGCCTGACCAACCTGCTTACCAACATTATTAGAGCCTGTAAAGGTAACTCCATCTATTAGACGATGCTCGGCAATTCCTTGACCAATCGTGGCACCGCTTCCAATAATCATATTTAATACCCCTGATGGTAGCTTCGCATCGTGGAAACATTCCATAATTTTAGCAGCTGTGACACCCGTTTCAGTTGCTGGCTTCCATACAATCGTATTCCCATATATTAATGCAGGAGCAATTTTCCAGATCGGAATAGCAACTGGGAAATTCCACGGAGAAATAACACCTACAACACCGAGTGGAGTTCTCGTTGTAAACATTAAAGCTTCAGCATCAGAGGCTGGAATGACATCACCTACTTTTCTCATTCCTTCTCCAGCATAATAGCGAAGAATAGCAACGCCCCTAGCTGTCTCTCCCTTTGCTTCTGGGAATGTTTTTCCCATTTCTCTCGTCATCGACTCTGCCACTTCATCAAGTCTAGCTTCTAAAATATTCGCTACCTTGAATAAATAATTACCTCGCTCCACACCTGCTAACTTTCTCCATGCCTGCTTCGCATTGACAGCAGCTTGGACTGCTTCATCTAACTGGGAACTTGTCGCTTTCGGCAACCAGCCAACTACTTCATTTCGATTAGCTGGATTTATGCTTTTTTGTCTTTCATCCTGTTGAGGCAGTTGCCATGCCCCATTAACATAATTCCCATATACTTGCTCAGTTGTTTTTGTCATTTTAAACTCCTCCATATCGAATAATAAGCTACCTCTTACAGAGATAATTAAGCTCTTGCCACTCTATTCACTAGCTTACCAATGCTCTCAATATCAATTTCTATCACATCATTCTCTATAAGAGTAAATTGGTTTGGCGGAACTATACACGTCCCCGTAAGCAATACCGTCCCATTAAAGACCACGTTGTCTCTAATTAGAAACGATACTAGCTCTTCAAGCTTTCGCTTCAATTGCGATGTATTCGCTGATTCTTCCACAACCATTTGACCATCCCGATAAATACGCAAAGTCATTTCTAGTGAGTAAGGATTGCCTACTGTTTCAGCAATTCGTATTGCTGGACCAATTGAACATGATTGGCGCCAAACTTTTGCTTGCGGTAGATACAATGGATTTTCTCCCTCAATATCACGCGAACTCATATCATTTCCAACGATATAACCAACAATTTCACCTGAAGAACTCAGTACAAGTCCAAGCTCTGGTTCAGGGACCTGCCAATTAGAATCATTGCGGATGCATACATCCTGACCTGGTCCTACCGTCCTAGCTGCAGTTGACTTCATAAATAGCTCTGGTCTCTCTGCATCATATACTTTATCGTAAAAGGTCAATTCATTTAGCTTGCCATCCGTTGCCTCGTAATTTCTTGCTTCCTTACTACGACCATAAGTTACACCTGCCGCCCATACTTCTGGAGCATCCAAAGGTAAAGTGATCTCCAACTCATCCCAATTCACCTGTTTAATTTCCTTTCCTTCACGATCAGCAACAATATAGTTTAATGCGGATAGACCTGCTTTCTGCGCTTGATCAAATACGTCCATCGCGTCATGTACATCCAATTCACATAAATATAAATCATCAGAAATTGAACCTATTTTCACTATTCCTTCTTCTACATAACGAATAATTCTCATCTTATTACCCCTTTTGTTTTATAATATAAAACTGTGTTTCGTTAAATAGTTAGATTTTATGCTTTGCAAGATTCTATTTATTTCGCTCTATAGCCTAGTTTTACTGATATTTCATCCGCAGACTGTTTCAGCTGCTGAATAAATACCTGCAATTCTTCATCTCCAACCGATGCTACCATCGTCGATAAACTAATAGCACCCTGAATTTCACCATTATGATTGAATATAGGAACCGCGGCGCATCTAACCCCTACTTCATTCTCCTCATTATCAATTGCATAGCCATTAATAATGGCTGTTTCTAATTCTTGTTCATAGGTTTTTGCATTAAGAATTGTATTTTCCGTCTTCTGCTCGAACGTAATGGACATAACTAAATGTTGGCGTAATGGCTGTTTCTGAAATGCAGCTAGCACTTTACCCGCAGCACTAGTGTAAAGGGGTACTCTTCTACCAATACGAGAATAACGAATTGCAGCCTTCTCCCCTTCAACCTTATCGATATAAAGACCTTCATTTTTTTCTAGCGTAACCAAATGTGTTGTTTGACCCGTAGAAGAAGATAACTTTTTTAAGGAAGGACGTACAAAATCCCGTAAATCTAACTGATTTAGAAATAACTGCCCCTTCTCGGCAAACCTCATACCAAGGCGATACTTTCCGTTTTGTTCGTCCTGTTGAATATAGCCATGCAATTGGAGTGTTTTCAATAAAGAGTGAACAGTACTTTTATGAAGAGACATTTGTTCACTTATTTCTGTAATTTTCAACTCTGTTTGTTGTTCGTCGAATAAATCAATAATCTTTAAAGCACGATCAATAGCTTGAATAATTGGCATAATAAGCTGAAGCTCTCCTCTCTATAAAGTTTTATAATATAAAACCTAGTTCTGCATTTTTCATAGTTAAGTTTAGCAGAATTATTATTTTTGTATATAGACAAATTTGATTTAATGATAATCAAACGTAATATGTGCTTAATGAAAGGTCAAAGTCAAAGAGTTTAAAGAATGGAAGTAAAGTCTATATAACTTCGTCCCTGCAAAGATGCTTCGAAAACCAATGCTAGCACATAGTAGCGACTGCATCCTTCCTAAGGAGAGAGGGTTTCACTTGCGATGCCAAGCATTACGAAAGTGTACGGTTAACAACTGGAGGTAAATTAGAGTTGGCTGTAGTTCCAAACACCATTTATATATAGTACGAAAAGCAGTGAATCATTCTTTTAAATATTCCTGTAATACTCCATTCACTCCTATAAATCAGTGTTGCCATTCTTCTTTACGGTGAACATTGGATCAATGTCTCTTCCTTAACTTGTACTAACTGTATTAATAGAGGAGAAATTGTCGCGGTCTTCTTTTTGCTTATCAATGACTATGACAGTCTACTAAATGTAATATAATGTATACATTTTGCAATTCGTAAATTACAATAAATTCAAATTAATACAGTATATCTAAACTTGATAGGCTGCGGGTCAAAGAAAATCTTATTCAAAACTAAGTGCATTTCTACTAAGGAGGGATCTAATTGCTATGAATTTAGTCGCCAAATTGATGCAAAAAATCGTAAACGACGTTACCTCACATAAGCTGAAAGTCTATCGGGACAAAGTAGAGCTCATAAGGAAACGGAATTTGGATTCATGGGACCAAAAGCAGCTGCAAGCTGAATCTCTCCGGCTGAAAAAGAAAGCAAAATCAGATACTCCTTTGGACGAGCTACTTGTTGAAGCCTATGCACTGGTCTGCGAGACAGCGAAGAGAACGCTCGGATTAAAGCCTTACGATGTCCAGATCATGGCAGCCATCGCTTTGCACGAGTCTTTTTTGGTCGAGCAGCATACAGGCGAAGGAAAAACGCTATCTGCTGTTATGCCTGCATATCTAAATGCACTAACCGGCGAAGGCGTTCATGTGCTTACTTTTAACGATTATTTGGCACATCGAGATGCGGAGTGGATGGGACCTATCTATCGTTTCCTCGGGTTAACGGTAAACTCGGTTCAAGCGGGCATGAGCTTGTCCGAGAAACGGGAAGCATATGCAGCGGATATAACCTATGTTACGGCCAAAGAGGCGGGATTCGATTATTTGCGTGACACGATCGCACTAAACGAAGCTGATACCGTACATCGTCCTTTCCATTATGTTATCGTCGACGAAGCAGATTCACTGCTAATCGACGAGGCGCGAGTGCCGCTAGTCATCGCAGGCGAGCAGGGTTTTACCAGTAACGTCGACATTCGTTTCGCAGAAGTGGCTAGGCAGTTCAAGCGAGATGTGGATTATGACTTCGATGAGTTTAAACGTAACGTTTATTTAAATGAAGTGGGCTCTGCCAAAGCAGAATTGCTACTGGGGTGCGGTAATTTGTACGAAAGCCATAATAGTCATTTGTTAATGTCGTTAAACTGCGCTTTGCATGCGGAATCGTTATTGAAAAAAGACGTTGATTACATCGTCCGGGATGGTCAAATCAAGCTGATTGACGAATATACTGGCCGGGTGGCGGAGAACAGGCATTTGCCTGACGGGCTGCAATCCGCGCTTGCAGCTAAAGAAGGGCTGCAGTCGAAAGCCGGCGGGGAAATTCTCGGGACGATTACCCTTCAGCATTTCCTTAGCCTATATTCTAAGATTTGCGGAATGACGGCTACCGCGCATGTTTCTGCAATAGAATTCAAAGATGGTTATGAGCTTCAGGTCGTGCAAATTCCGCCGAACCGACCAAACATACGAATCGACCATCCGCACCGCATTTATACTCATAAAGAAGCGAAATTTAAGGCGTTAGTACAAGAAATCTCGACTATTCATGCAACAGGACGTCCGATTCTCATTGGTACGTCAAGTGTCGGGGAGTCTGTCATGCTGGCGGATGCGCTAGCGATTGCCGACGTACCTTGCCATGTTTTAAATGCGAAAAACGACGCAAAAGAAGCCGAGATCATCGCAAAAGCGGGAGAAATCGGCGCCGTAACGGTGTCTACAAATATGGCGGGACGTGGCGTTGACATTCGACTCGGCGGCGGTGACCACACGCAAGCAGACCTTGTCGCTAAACTTGGCGGGTTATACGTGATTGGTACGTATGTGAACGAAAGTGTGAGGATCGACGACCAACTGCGCGGACGTTCTGGCCGTCAAGGCGACCCGGGTGCTTCCGTATTTTTCGTAAGTTTGGAGGACGACTTGATCCTTCGGTTCGGCATTAATAAAGCAATTCGCAATCTTAGGCAGGATGAGGTTCTCAATGAGTCAGTGCTCCGCAGCAAAATCGTACATATTCAGCGTGTTATTATGGGCCAAAACCTCCATATTCGCCAGGAACTGAACGGTTATTCGGATATGGTGGAGGATCAGAGACGTATTCTATATAAAGAGCGGCTTGGAATTTTAAAAGGCGAGACACCGATGAGCCCCTCGGAGCAACGGGTACGGCTTTTTTATATCGACAAGTTCTGGGCTGAGCATCTGGCATATGCTTCTTACATTCGCGAAGGCATCCATTTGGAGAGTCTAGCTAATCGTAATCCAATCGATGAATTTCATACGCAAATTATTGAAGCATACGAGCATATTTCAGCTCAAATAAATAGAGAGTCGGCGAATATGCTCGCAAGGCTTGGAGGTTCGAATGATCCTGCGATGTGGAAAAAGTTTGGACTGAAGAACCCTCCTTCCACTAGGACTTATATTATCAACGATCAATACATTCAGAAGAAAGCCAGCAATCGGTCCCCAGAGACGATAATCGCATATTGGATTCGCAAGATTCTGGGGAGGGCATTCGGGTGGGAGAAATTTTGATGTAGCTTAGCTTGTCTAGGTGCACATATGCAAAAAATAAGATACCTCGCGGTGTCTTTTTTACTGCTATTCGTGAGAAATACCAGTGCTTGAAGAGCACTGGTATTTTCGTTATATTAACAATTATTTCGTGGTTGAGGTTAGTTCCTTGTTCGATGTCCGTTCAAGTAGTTTTAGAAATTCACGCATAAATCCAGGTAAATCAGGCCATGCGTGACCCGATACTAAATTTCCATCCACATGAAGTGTCTCACTTGCATATTCTGCGCCCAGTGATTCGACTTCCAGCTTACACGCATTGTATGCCGTTAACTTTCTGTCTTTGAAGTAAGAACGATCGGGCAGTGCTAAAAATACCTGAGCACCATGACAAATCGCTCCTATAGGCTTATCCGCTTCCAGAAAGTGCTGGACAATTCTTGGAAGGTCTTGATCATTGCGGATGAACTCAGGAGCCCGTCCGCCTGGAATGATCAAGGCATCGTAGTCAGCAGGCTCTACGTCCGCAAAGGCTATATCAGACGGTAGTAGATGAGCTGGCTTCTCCGTATAAGTATCCCATCCTTCGATGAAGTCGTGACATACGGTGTTCAATGTCTTCTTCCTTGGCGAAGCGATCACCGCCTCGTAGCCCTCTTCCTTCACCCGATAGAATGGATAATAAACCTCCAAAACCTCTGCACCGTCTCCGGTCAGAATAAGTACGCGTTTGGACATTTTACACCCTCCCAATTTTGGATTTATTTAACATCGATTTAAATTATAAGGATAATATTTAAGCTCCGTCAATGGTTCTTAAGAACGGGGGGATGATGTCAAATTACGCAATATAACGTCGTACAAACCTGCCTATATGGAGGGCTATTTGTCTCCACGTTAACGTTCTCTCTAAAAATGGTTAGGTAAAGTGACTGAATTTTCAAGAACTGAAGTAAAGTCCAAGCTTACTTATTTATTTTCCATATACTAATAAGCTAAGGAGGTAAGAAAATGAATCAATATAAAACTATACGCAAGAATAAAGAGAGAGTAAATCAATATAAGTCTATACGTAAGAATAAAGAGAGCGTGAGTCGATATAAGTCTACACGCAAGGATGAAGAAAAAGTTAGTAATAGCGGGTATCGTTCTTTAGGTAAAGAACATGCAAAAATAGAATCTGCACACCAAGAGTGTATGGACCGCGCTTATCGTATTCCCATATTTTTAAGTACGACAACTCATTTAAATAATAACCAACAACGATTTCTAAACCGCCTAATTATAGAAATTGAAAATGCTTTGCTTTTTCCACGTACGTTACCTTTAAGCGAAAGTTATCCCGAATCCATTTTAACTGATATTCGTCGGTTAGTTTCATCAAGCTATGGAATGCTAGCATTAAACCTTCGACGTTTTGAAATTCAAACTGTTGATGTCAATGTAGGTCCCCCTCCACCCTCCACTCCATTCTGGACAGGCTCCGTTTATTCACAAGTTGAGCCCTCAATGGCTTTCCAATTTGGTCTACCCTTATTATTAGTCAGGGAAGAAGATACCGACTTAAATAATGGGATTTGGGCGGGAGGAATTGCCCCACTCAACCTGTTTATAGTATGGCATTCTGAAACTCAATCTGTTGAGCAATTCTTTAACACTCCTGAATGGAGATCGGCCTTTGCAAATTGGTGTGCACAAGTAAGAAATGCTTTTTATATTCAGACAGAGCCAAATTTCAAATACAAATGTTAGTGATAAACTAATTCTTTATCATCAAGTCAAAAATATACAAGGCATTGTACATTTTTGACTTATTTACATACCTAGATATAACATTGGATCAAAGTTTTCTTTTCTTTCAATTCAAGTAAGATACTACCAACTTCTAAATTTTAAGAAGTTCTTAGTAGTTGGCTTCTTAAATCTCTTGTCCAAAACCTTATTAAGGTATTATGGAAGTCATTTTAATTTGGGTGAGGTTTTCTAAGTAGATTTCAATTTTTAATTCGGTATGCTCATGGATCTTTAAGCTGGTCAGACGAGAAGCTAGAATATCTTTATAATCGGGTTCAGAGTTCTGCTTAATATCGGTGAATGCTATACGCATTGAGCCTCGGTTACGATAAAAGGCGCAGTCAATAATGATAATGCCGCCGTATAAGCCTCTGGGATATTGAAAAGTAAGGCAGCTGCCGTTACGTCGACCGCGGTTGTGTTAGTGTATCATAATGATAAAGTAAATTTATATTTCAGGTGGCAAATTACTTTTAGATATAAATTCCGATAGATAATTTTTTCATTTCGATGCAACAATGAATATTAATATACTTTGATATTTTCAATCAATCTAATACTGCTCTTGAAAATAGGTCTTTCATTAATGAGTCATCTTCACACGCTTCCCTAAAGGAGATTGCAAAACTTAGTATGGCTTCTTTATTGTTTGTATATGCAGCGAACATACCGGCTTCTGGATCAAATCGTAAGATATCAACTAAGTGAGGCATTTTTTCTTTTAGAAATACGGCTGCTAATGAACCCCAATCATAGCCATTGCCCTCAAATCCTTCTTCGGTTCGTGTTTGAAAAATTTCATGCTTATATTCTCCAACATTTAAAATCAATGATATGCTTCCATCACTATGCGCAACTAGCTGAAATGGGATTATTTTTTCTTCAACCTCTAACAAATCCTCATCTTGTTCAATGTTCATGATATGTATGGTTTCATTTCCTGCTTTACTAGCGGCATTCCGACTCATTTCTAAAAACATGCTGGCTTGTGAATCTTCAGGATCTAGTGCTACAGATTGTTTAAAAGCAACGATCGCTTCCTTATACTGTTTAAGGTAATAATAAGCATATCCTATTCGAAAATGCCAAAGAGGGTCGTGCTCACCTTGCTCTTGCACAGATAAAAAACATTTGATAGCCTTCATTATAATTATCGTGATTATTCAATGCTCTTCCTAAATGGCAAATTAAGTCATAGTCCCTTTCTTCTTCGGGTATCCCCATAATTTTGTTAATGATTCCCTCATAATCGTCCTCGTTATGCAAACAAGTGAGCTGATCCAATAGATCATGATCCATCTTTGTATTCTCTCCTCTAACCTTAATTAAATTATGATTTCAATAGCATTAAATTTCCCCAATAAACTACCAATCACGTTCACGAATTGCTACTTCTGTGTCTATTTCGATTCCAAAAAAGGCTAAAATATCTTCAACAGTTTGTGCAATCGATTCTCTGCCTACTGTTTCAATTTCACTGTCATTTTCGTCAAACTCTTCTGCAAGATCATTGATTGCATTGATGGCAATATTAAGCTTAGATTGAATCTCTTCGATATCTTGATTACCTTGTTCTAAAAATTCAACAACTTTAACTAGTTCAGCTTTGACTTTATCCACTAGAAAATCAGGAAAGTATCCATCAATATACATATCTTTTAAATATTCAAAGTCAAAATCTAGTTTTTTCATGAAATATTCCTCCAATGACATTAGTATTTCAGGAAAATTATACCAGAATTACTTTTTACACGTCAATTATAAGGAAAAGCACGTTCTATTGTCTTTTTATATAAGTATGCCTCATACGATTGATGATTTTGAGCAATAGGGCTCTACTCTTTCGGATTAAGTAAGGACCGTTGTGCTATCTTTAATTAGGTTCAAATCGGTGACCAAGAGGTTACTATAGTGGCCCATCTAGAGGAAAGTTTATTCCACGTCGTGCTAAAGGATCAGCCAGAAGAAAATACGCTTGGCATGGCATTTGGCTTGTAATACCGCTATTGATAGTTCTTTTACTTCGTTCTTTTGCAGGAAATGTCTGAAAATTGGACCGAATATCACTCGTAAGAGGGGGTACCGGTATTCATTGTGAGCTAAGCTTTACTCCTTGTTAACTTCGAGTATAAAAAATACACCGCCCGAGGCACTTAGCCTACAATGCGATGTATTCAAATCTTATATATTGCTATACAGCTTTCAACCCCTATTCCACACCCACCGCAATCGGATTTTCTGCATTAGCGCTCCAATCACTCCAGCTACCAGCATAAAGCTTCACATTGTTATATCCCGCTTCTTGCAATGCGAAGAAATTCGGTGTAGCTGTTACTCCTGATCCACAGTAGACGATTACTTCAGCATTCTTATCTATCGCTGAAAATCGTTCTGCTTGTTCTTCAGCATTTTTCCACAATCCATCAGTATTTTTACCTTCTTGCCAAAAATAATTGACTGCAGAGGGTACATGCCCAGCAGCTTTATCGAGTGGCTCTACTTCACCACGATATCTCGCACCATCTCGAGAATCTATAATTACTGTCCCAGCAACACCAATTTTACTTTGAACATATTGTTGATCGACAAGTATACTGTCATTCAATACTACAGGTAAGTGGCATCCTTCTACTCGATCAGGAATTTCAGTACTAACTGCATGTCCAGCTTCTTTCCAAGACTTGAACCCACCTTCTAGCACATATACCTCTCCATCAAAACCTATCCATTGCAATAACCAACGAAGTCGTGAAGCCATCGCACCACCCTGATCATCATACGCTACAACAATGGATCCAGTTGTAATACCAATTGAACTAAAGAATTGTGCAACCGTTTGTGGATCAGGTAGTGGATGTCTTCCACCTACTCCATCTGGTCGTTTCCCGCTAGATAGATCATGGCTTAGATTGGCATAATGTGCTCCATCAATATGACCTTCACGATAAGCGAATTCTCCTGCATCTTCATCAGATAAATCATATCTAACATCTACAATAACAAGCTTGGCGTCACCTGATGCTTGAGCTTCTAACTGTTGTTGCAACCTTTGCTGACTAATAAAATATGACATATTGCTCCTCCTAAAACTTTTTGTTAGCTTACTATAATGCTTCCTGCAAACAAAAAGTTGCTTCGAAAGCATAAGCTAAAACTTTTTGTAATACTTCTTGAGATGCTTCCTGTAACAAAAAGTTACTTCGTAAGCATAAGCCTAACTTTTTGTTAACTCACTATAATGCATTTAGTTTACTCCATTAATTAATGGTGTACTAGCTTTTATATTGTATGTATGCAATAGAACGATCATGATTAATCTTCTCATTCTTCTTTCATCTGTATAAGCGATTTATCATCTAATTTCCAATGTGTAATCGGTTGAGCAGTTTCAAATTGAACAACAAAATTATTTTGAATATCATCATAGCGAACTAAAAAAGCATTGAACAATTCATTAAAATTTACTACCCCAATCTGCTGATCATTCAATGTATAAATAGATGTATAAGTAGGACTACCTACGGAAGCTACAATGTCATTGCTTCCATCTCCATCCACATCAAACTCTTTCGTCGGTGAACTAATAGTTAGAGCGACTGGTTTTTCCTTCGAAATATTGATGTATAGCGTATGATGAGCATTAGCTCCTACTGATCCGCTCACTTTAATCCATGAGGTAGATAGCGCTTCCACAACAGAATATTGGTAGTCTCTATTATTAACTTTCCCATAACCTATAGCACCTAAATCATAAGTTTGATTCTCATACTCCATATAAGCATTTAATTGTAATTGTTCTCCCCATGAATAAATGACGATAACCGTATTTTCAATAGGTTGCTTAATTATAGGTGTCATCTCTTCTTCTAGTTCTATTAAGGGGAGTTCTGTAGCCGATATATATTTTGAATAATTAATTGGAATAGTATCGTATGTCACATCTGTCTCTGCCATTGAATCAATAATACGTGGTTTTTCAAACTCTACTTGATTGCTCGTATCATCGGCTATTAACTTTGGTAGTTGTGTATTAGTCATTTGTGTATTACCTTCCATGCTACATCCCGCTAGTAAAACAATAAATGTAATACTCAGCATACAAATGCTACGCATTAACGACAATTTGCCCGACCCCCACTATAAATTACATGTTCATTAATAATGATAATATGTAGATCTACCTAAGTAACCACGATTAATCTTCTATTTGTTTTAAGAAGTCTTTTTCTAAGATCCATCTTGAAGTCGATTCGGCTATTTGAAATTGAACAACAAAGTTATTTTCCACGTCATCATAGGAAACGACTAATGCATTCATTAATTTATTCAAATCCTTAACTACGATCTGTTTGTCTTCTATAGAATATATAGTGGTATAAGGAATTGTACCAATAGAAGTAACAATTTCTTGGATCCCATCACCATCTAGATCAAATTCCCGAGCATGTGCACTAATGACAATTGCAGTAGGCGTGTCCTTATTAATATCAATATAATATATATGAGGTGCATTAGCTCCTAAAGCTCCACTTACTTTAATCCACGATTGTGATAATGCATCTACCGTAGCATATTCATAATCTACATTATTGGTAGTTCCGTATCCAATTGGACCCAATTCATAAGTTTTATTGTTATATTCAACATATGCGTATAATTGCTGGTCCTCTTCCCCCATTGAATATATAACAATGACAGCATCACCAATCGGCTGTTTACTGACTGTTAGCATCGCTTCATCAATATCTATAAGAGGAAGCTCTATAGGTATAATATAATCTGTGTATGTAACTGGGATATCAAGATAAAGCACTTGTGGATCTACTATTGAACCTTGATCAACAGATTCTTCTAGTACTAATGGTGTTTCAGTATCTTCTACAATTTGCTGAGTAGGATGTTGATTAGTAATCTCTTCATTAACTTCTACATTACAACCAGCTATTAACAAACATAATGTAATACTGAATGAGTATCTTTTGATAATAAACAATTGACTCTTCTCCTCCTATCTTAAAGGCATTTTATTCGCTTAATATAATCAAATTCATTCAAACCCTAAAACTCCAATATATAGTAATTATATATAAAATTAACTTAATTTAAATTAATTTGTTTTTCTCGTATTTATGCTATGTTCTCTTTTTCATTATAAAAACGCCAATTAGCTACTAAGCAGTGAGATTTTAAGATCCCACTGGTTAATATTTGCTAATTGACGTTTTTTTGAAATGTATTGATGCTATTTTCCATTACATTACGTTTTACGTTTTGTGCTACCTAACTTCGTTAATATTTTCGGCCCAGCTTTCGTAATGGCGACCGTATGCTCAAATTGTGAGGTTAACGAATGATCAACAGTTCTTGCTGTCCATCCATCATGTGCAATATATATTTGCGGTGATCCTACAGATAGAATCGGCTCTATCGTAATAACCATCCCTTCTTCAAGCTTAATTCCAGATGCTCGGGTTCGTACATGATGAACATGTGGAGGCTCATGTAACTCCTTACCAATACCATGCCCGATAAATGAACCTATGACATGAAATCCATCTTTTTCTGCTCGTTGTTCTATTGCAGAACCTATAGCTGAAATATCATTGCCAACTACTGCTTGGGCAAGACCTGCACGAAAAGCAGCCTTTGACGCTTTAACTAACTGCCTGACTTGGGGTGAAACTTCTCCAATCATGTACGTCCATGCCGAATCCGCCTTCCATCCTTTATAATCTGCAACGATATCAACAGTAATAATATCTCCCTTTTTGAGCTTATAGGAACTAGGAAATCCATGACAGGCTACTTCATTTACTGAGGTACAACTCGCAAATGGGTAACCTTTATGGCCCTTTTGTGCAGGATATGCGCCATGTTCAACCATATACCAATCGACGAATCGATCAATCGACTCTGTTGTTGCTCCTGGGACACATTTATCAGCCAATGCTTTATGACAACCTGCAACGATTTTACCTGCTCTCGCAATTCGTCTAATCTCCGCGTCCGTCTTCGGAACAATCGACTGCATCATTAACACCCTCCTAAAACTTTTCGGTATGAAAAGTTAATTCGTAGCATGATACTATCTCCCTTTGTACTCGTATGAACAACAACTCTTTTTTCTGTTTTCATTCTTTTCTCAACTACCACCACTGACTTTGCTTCGCAGCGGAGAGAGCTAATTGCTAGTGGAACAGCGATAGCGGTCGTTTTTGTCCTCGGATTTATTCCAATTTACTTATTACAATAAATCCGAGGACAACGGCGAGTGGAACAGCAATTTGTTCTCGAAGCGAAGCATACTTAACGCAACGTCTCTTCCCTTAAATATATTCCACGAACCTTCGCTTCATTCTCATTTCGTGTCGAAGCATGTCCTAAAGTCTCCTACGATGGGCGTTCATATCAATGTACATTGTGAACGCAAAAAAAGAGCCTGAAGTATAAAGCTCATCAGACTCTTTCTCATATATTTGACCTACACTGCCGAAGAGTTCATTCTTCCAAGTTCATCCTCAACTAATGAGGTTAATTCATCTTCATAGCCGCCAGTAATACGATACTTACGGACATACTCTTTAACAAATTTCCTTGGGTCCTTAGGTTGGAAAATTCTCGTCAATTCCTTCAGGCTTTCCTTGACTTCATTTTGGCTGTGCTTTGCCATGAAATCTCCTCCCTTATACAATGGATGGTCGGTCCTATAGTACTACTCGAGAACAACAACAGGAAGTTGTCGCCTTCGTTCCGGCTCTTGTTCCCCCTTAGGTGTCATTCATTCCACGGCGATTAGGTCAAATGTTTCAATTTTCTTACTATTATAACATTTCAGATAACAATATAGAAGTAGTTCAATGATTAGAATATTTTATTGATATTTAAAAGCTAATATTATTCTCTTCATTAGACTTGTTCATCATCACTAGAATGTTCAAAGGAGGTCGAATCATGACCTGTTTCTTGCGATTCCCTTGGCTTTCTATACATACGCAAATAAATAATTACAATTATTATTGCTACAACTACACCAAAAGTTAATAATACTAGCGCAGCTACATTTTGCCACAACTCAACCTCCTCCTTTTCCTATTATTATTTTACATTATTTTCACAATTACTTCATGAGTCTATAAGCACCACTTGCCCACGCGAGTAGTTCATTATGTTCATTATATAAAGATGCTGTCATAGTATTAGTACGCTTAGTAGAATGTAAAAGTTCCGCTTTGCAGTAAATTTTACCATTTGCAACATTAGATAAAAAATGAGTGTTCATTGTTGCAGTAACCGTGTTTTCTCCTGTTCCAAGCATAATAATTAATCCCATAGCATTATCCAACATAGACATCATTACCCCTCCATGTACAATGCCCATTAAATTTTTATGATGATCGGCAAGTTCAAGTGAAATAATGACGTGTTCCTCGTTAGCTTCAACTAATTCACAACCTAAATATCCCCAAAAAGTCGACTTAGCAAGTTCTTGTAATTGTTCATATCTTGTTTGTTCATTCATGTTGTTGCTCCTCTTCGGCTAACTTGCGCCTAAGTACTTTCCCGACCATTGTCTTTGGTAAGCTATCTCTGAACGCATATTGATGAGGTACCTTGAAAGCAGCTAAACGTTCTCTACACCATGAATCTAGTTGTTCTTCGGATACCATATAGTTATCCTTCAACACGATATATGCTTTCACTGTTTCTCCACGGTAAGCATCTTTAATTCCTATCACAGAAGCTTCAGCAATTGCAGGATGTTCGAAAAGCACCTCTTCAATTTCACGAGGGTATATGTTAAATCCACTTGCGATAATAATATCTTTAATCCGATCCATAATAATAAAGTAACCATCTTCATCCATCATGGCTAGATCGCCTGTTTTCAACCAACCATCGTTAAGTACCTGATCGGTTGCTTCTTGTCTATTCCAATATCCTTTCATGACTTGAGGACCTTTAACAATTAGTTCGCCTAATTGACCCCATGGCAATCGCTCACCTGTCTCAATAGAGATAATGGCAGCATCCGTATCTGGAAATGGCAAACCTATCGTTCCGATCTTGCGATCACCCCATATTGGATTAGCATGAGTGACTGGTGAACTCTCTGTTAAACCGTAACCTTCGATCAATCTACCTCCTGTTAAGTTTTCAAATTGTTCTTGCACTTCTAGAGGCAATGCAGCAGAACCACTTATACATACTTCAATGGATGAAAGATCTAATGGAGATAATTGTTTACTTGCCGCTTGTATTAAGGCAACATACATCGTTGGTGCACCTGGAAAGATCGTCGGCTTCATCTTATCGATTGTTTTCAATACTTCATTTACATCAAACTTCGGTAATAAAACTAGGCACCCTGCTGTTTTTACCGACATGTTCATTAGTACCGTTAACCCGAACACATGAAATAGTGGTAATGCCGCTAAATATCTTTCTTCCCCAATTTTAACTCGACTACACCATTCCATCGTTTGTAATGTATTAGTAACGAGATTGCGATGAGTAAGCATAACCCCTTTCGGAGTACCTGTTGTTCCTCCTGTATATTGCAATGCAGCCAGTTCATGATGCTCCGCTAATGTAGGTCTCTCGAATGATAAAGATTTCTTGGATTGCAATGTACTCCAAGCAACGTAACCATCCTGACCATATGGAATGACCGACTTAAAACCTTCCTTACGTTGTTTTATCGGATATAAAAAATTTTTAGGAAAAGGTAATCCATCCTTAATCGAAGTGACTATTACACTTTTTAATTTTGATAATGGACCGTTCTCTGGATTTTTGCCACGAACTCGCTCAACTCTTGGGTAAAGTAGATCCACAGTAATTAATGCAACTGCTCCGCTATCTTGCAATTGATGGGTCAGTTCACGCTCTACATATAAAGGATTCGTCTGAACAACGATTGCACCTGCCAAAAGTACTCCGTAATATGATATGACAGCTTGAGGACAGTTAGGTAACATAATCGCAACTCGGTCACCTTTCTGGATACCAAGTCTGCCTAATCCTCTAGCTAGTCGATCTGCTGCAATATAGAGTTGCTGATAAGTCATCGTCTTGCCCAAGAAATAGACTGCTAACTTATGCGGATAATTTGTAGCTGAATCTATTAAAAACTGTGCAATATTAACTTCAGGGTAATCGATTGTCGTGCGAATATCATCCGGATAATGCTCATGCCATATTCTGTGCGACGACTGCCCTGCTTCTGCTTCTGCTTCTGCTTCTGCTTCTGCTTCTGCTTCTGCTTCTGCTTCTGCTTCTGCTTCTGCTTCTGCTTCTGCTTCTGCTTCTGCTTCTGCTTCTGCTTCTGCTTCTGCTTCTGCTTCTGCTTCTGCTTCTGCTTCTGCTTCTGCGAAAGTATCCTCGACTACTTCATTACTGTCAACTACTTCTTCGCTTGTTACCTCTATTTCGCTCTCTTTCTGCGTCTCATCATGAACATTTGATTGTTGAGGATTTTGTGATTCCATACCAGATCACTCCTTCACACAATATATTGCTCACTTACGATAACCTTTGCAGCGATTTTTCGTTTCAATGTAATGACATCTGTGAGAGATGCTTTCGTTAATTTCTTTACAATCGATAATTGCATTCGTAATGCGTCCCCTGATTCCATACGCACAAGTGCTTTTTTGGCAATACCTTCGATCTGATCCATCGCTTCTTGCACATAAACTTGAGTCATCATTGCTACAGTCGAAGACTCATCGTTATCCAACCCCAGTGATATTCGTTTCTGAGCTCTTAAGTAAGCGCTCTCCATTGCAAACGTTAAAATCATCATATTAGCTAGTGACTCTAATATTTCTTGCTCTCTTTCCAATTTTACGCCGTATCGTTGAACAGCAATGCCACCAATCATCAAAAATAGCTTTTTCGCTTGCTCTATGCGGTGACCTTCTAAGCTTAAGTTCCCTTCCAGTTGAGGGGGTGTTTGAGGCTCTAATAACTGCGCTTGTAACTCTTGAATTTTATCAAGTAACGGCAACTCATTTTTCATTGCTTTCTTAATGAGTGTTCCCGGAATTAATAGGCGGTTGATTTCATTTGTTCCTTCAAATATGCGATTAATTCTTGAATCTCGATAAATTCGCTCAACTTTGTATTCTTTTATAAATCCATAGCCACCATGAATCTGCACAGCTTCATCACTTACAAAATCTAAAGCTTCCGATGCAAATACCTTTATCATTGAATATTCCATCGCATACTCACCAATTGCTTTAGCTGCAAGCTTACCGCTATCAGTTGCGACATGGGAAGATGTTTGATCAATTTCAGACAGCATCGCATCCATCCAGCCAGCAATTCGATACACCATACTCTCTGTTACAAAGGTGGCAATGTTCATATCTGCTAATTTAGCACCAATAAGTGGATATGAAGAGATTGGCTGATTGAATTGCTTGCGAACATTAGCATAAGAAGCAGCTAACTGAATCGCTTCCTTCGCAGTGCCAAGGCATGCTGCACCGAGTTTAAACCTGCCAATATTTAATATATTAAATGCGATAAGATGACCTTTTCCGATTTCACCTAATACATTTTCAACAGGAACATGGACATCTTCAAAATACAATGGACATGTGGATGAGCCTTTTATACCCATCTTGTGTTCCTCTGGCCCAATACTGAATCCTTCCATTTCACGCTCTACAATGAATGCCGTAAAATGTTCATTATCTATTTTGGCATAGACGATAAATACATCAGCAAAGCCCGCGTTTGTAATGAATATTTTTGAACCGTTCAATACGTAATGTTTGCCATCTTCGCTTAACTTCGCATTCGTTTTGGCGCCTAGTGCATCTGAGCCAGAAGCTGGTTCTGTTAGACAGTAAGCAGCAATCTTTTCTCCAGTAGCAAGTAGCGGTAAATACTTTTCTTTCTGAGCTGTTGTTCCAAAAAAGACAATTGGCAGTGTTCCTATGCCAGTATGAGCACCTACTGACAGTGCAAATGATGAACTTTTGGCTAACGTTTCAGCTAGTAATGTTGTACTTACTTTATCGAGACCTAGACCTCCGTATTGCTCTGGAATATCGGCACCTAACAGCCCTTGTTCTCCTGCAATACGCATTAATTGAACCGTTAATTCATAATTAAGTGCCTCAATCTCCACATCATTCGGAGTTATTTCAGCATCCATATACTGCTGGGCCGCTTCAGACATCATTCTTTGTTCACTTGTAAAATCCTCTGGAATCGTAGTTAACATAGGATCACTATTCTCGATAACAAAGCGTCCACCGAAAGAAGTTGCCTTCGTTGTAGACATTCTAATCACCTCCAAAACTTTTTAGATGACATTATCCATTTATGAAGAAGCAGTGAAGCAAGCGATGAATTGATCTTCGATGCCGAATACACAACGTTAGCATAATCATCGCGATCACAAGCGAAACGTTCAGTTGGAGTAAACTTCGAGCAACCCAGCTGCCCCCATTCCCCCTCCGACACACATTGTGACTAAACCCAAGCCACCTCCACGACGTGCTAATTCATGTATGAGAGTTACACTCAGCTTCGTCCCTGTACAACCAAGCGGGTGACCGAGCGCAATAGCTCCCCCGTTCACATTTACCCTTTCAATCGGAATAGATAATTCCCGAATAATCGGAATGCATTGTGCAGCAAATGCTTCATTCAGCTCGAATAGATCAATATCTTCAATCGTCACTTTAGCCTTTTCCAGTAGTTTTGGTATCGCTGCAATTGGACCAATCCCCATCACTTCTGGTGCTACACCCGCTACTGCATAGTGACGAAAAGTTGCTAATGGTTTCAGTTCTAATTCATTTGCTTTACTTCTACTCATCACTAATACAGCAGCTGCACCATCACTCATTTGCGAAGAATTCCCTGCCGTAACTGATCCGCCAATGGTGAACGATGGTTTCAATGCTGCTAATCCTTGAGGAGATGTCGTTGCTCGAACGCCTTCATCGAGCTTGAATTCATAATTTTTATCGCGATATTCACCCTTTTCATTACGAACGGATCGCGTTATCTCGATCGGTACAATCTCATCTTCAAATGCACCTGAAGCAATCGCCCAAGCCGCTTTCTGATGACTACCAGTAGCAAATTCATCTTGATCTTCTCTACTTACCCCATACCTTCGAGCTACTTCTTCTGCTGTATGCCCCATTCCCATGTACACTTCAGGAATACGATCAACGATATCTGGATGCGGAGATAATCTAAATCCTGTCATTGGCACATGGCTCATGCTTTCTACGCCACCTGCCAATATAACTTCTGCTTCGCCAAGCTTAATCCGCTCAGCGGCATACGCAATAGCCTGTAAGCCAGAAGCACAAAATCGATTCACTGTTACCGCAGGTGTAGATTGTTCTAAACCTGCATGAAGAGCTATAATTCTTGCCATATTCAAACCTTGCTCACCTTCCGGCATTGCACAGCCAATGATGACATCGTCAATTAATGACTTTGATAAGGTCGGAACTGTATCAAGCAACCCCTGGATAACACTTTTCCCCAGATCTTCGGCTCGTGTATCGGATAGACTTCCTTTGTGCGCTTTCCCAACTGCCGTCCTTACTGCAGCCACTATAACCGCATCTGTATCCTGATCCTCGAAATATTTGCTTGGCATCTCTGTTACTCCTTTCTAACTCTATTTTTCTTAATTGCGAAGTGGCTTACCTGTCTTTAACATATGGCTCATTCTTGCCTGCGTTTTCGCTTCACCACATAAACTCAAGAATGCTTCGCATTCCAGATCGAGTAAGTACTGTTCACTTACAATCGCACCAGATGAAAGATCGCCACCACTTAATATATGGGCTAACTTAGTAGCTATTAATTCATCGTGGCTACTAATGTATTTACCTAGCTTCATCGACTGAATCGCAAGTTTTAATACTGCTTTACCTTCCCTGCCTGCTACTGTTACTAACTGTTCCTTCGGAGCTTCATAGCCTGCACGATCTAGTCTTAATACTTCTTTTTTTGCTTCTGAAATTCGATTTTCCTGACGCATAATGACACGATCCTGTGGTCTTGCAAAGCCTAACCGAGCAATCTCATGACCACTTGTGGATGTCTTGGCCATAGCAATCGTTTCAAACATATGATTAAGATGAGGCTGTAAGTCTCCAGCCAGTAACTTTCGCTCGCTAATTCCATTAGGTCCTGCTCCCGCTGCAGCTCGATTCATTGCAAATATCGCTGCTTCTTTGCTACCACCACCTGCAGGTATTAAGCCTACTCCTGTCTCTACTAGCCCATAGTAAGTTTCAGGAGAAGCAATAATGACATCTGCTGGCAAGCAAGCTTCTACTCCTCCACCCAATGTCATACGATGCGGAGCAGCAACAACTGGTCGATCTAGTCGTTTCAACTGGAGCATACTTTGCTGGAAGAAACGAATAATGTCTTCTACTTCATCCCACTCTTCATTCTGAGCTTCCATAAGTAGTAGCATAATATTAGCGCCCACACAGAAGTTTTTACCTTCATTGGCAAGTACGAGCCCACGCCAATTACGAGATACTTCATTGCTAGCATAGCGAATCGCACTCAATACTTCCGATCCAATCGCATTACTTTTAGAGTGAAATTCTAGTGTGACAACATCATCGCCAATGTCGATAAGACTTGCACCAGAATTGCTCCAGATGGTTGCTCCGCGTTCCTTACACTTACTAAGTGAAATTACATTAGGATCTTCCTCTAATTGCTCAAATTGTTGTTGATGAACATACCAGGTATAGCCCGCATCCTGCTTGTAGAAATGAGTAAGACCATTAGAGATCCATGTTTCTACCCATAGTGGAATATTCTCGCCTTCCTCCTTCATACGTGCTACTGAGGCTTGCACTCCAATAGCATCCCACAATTCAAAAGGACCTAGTTCCCAGTTGAAACCAAGCTTCATAGCCTTGTCGATATCTACAATAGAATCAGAAATTTCTCCTAATAATTTGGCGGAATAAAGTAGAATGGGCTTTATTGTACTCCACGCAAAAAGAGCATGAACATGATCTGGGTAAGCATGGAGTAGAGCATTTACTTTACCTGCTGCACCTTTACCTTTCTTCGCTGCTTCGATTACTGGTGACTCGATCGGTTCTGCTATATCATAGGTGAGTGAATCTAGCTGCAGTGATTCTACAATGCTTTTGCCTGTTGGTGCTTTGGATTTGCGATAAAAACCTTCACCACTCTTTTGACCGAGAGCACCTCTCTTAACAAGTGACTCTAATATTGGTGGCTTCGTGAATACTTTTTTCTCTTGTTCATCACTACTTCGACTGTGTACGTTATCTACAACATGTAATAATGTATCTAGACCAACAAGATCAAGCATCCGATAGGTTGCAGTCTTCGGGCGACCCATCGCGATACCAGTTAGTGCATCTACTTCATCTATCGTTAATCCAAATTGCGCTGTTGACTGTAATGTAACGAGCATGCCATATGTACCTATGCGATTAGCAATAAAGTTAGGGGTATCTTTCGCACGTACAACTCCTTTACCAAGCTTTTGTTCACATAAGTAATGAAGAGTATCTACAACTTGAGGTAATGTATCTGAGGTCGGGACCACTTCTACGAGATTCATATAACGAGGTGGATTGAAGAAATGCGTCACAGCAAAGTGTTCACGCATATCTTTGCTACAATGCTCAACCATTTGATGAGCGGATAATCCTGATGTATTTGTACTGACAAGTGTGCCTACTCGTCTTGTTTGATCGATAAGCGTAAATACTTGTTGCTTAATATCAAGTCGTTCCACTACTGCTTCAACAATCCAATCTACTTCACTTAACTGCTTCGCATGATCACTTAAATTACCAGCTGTAATATTTTTGACAAAACTATTGTCATAGAGCGGTGCAGGCTTTTGTCTCACCATAGCTCCAATCGCTGCATTAGCAAGTCGATTACGTACCGATGAAGATTGTAAAGACAAACCTTGTAGTTGCTCATCTGTTGTTAACGTAGTTGGTACAATATCCAATAACCATACCGAATAACCGCTATTTGCCATGTGTGCAGCAATTCCAGCTCCCATAACTCCTGAACCGATTACAGCTACTTTGCGAATGTTCTGACCTATTTTCTCATTGTTCACAATGGATGAACTCATAGCAGATCCACTCCTTTCCTTCTTCAATTGTTACGCCGCCAATTACGCTACAAAGCAGCATATCGTAATCACAGTCCAGCTTAGCCGGCGACCTCATTACTATATGTATGTGAGGGGGGCATATCTCATGATGGTTCCTTCACATAAGAGGAAGTTCAAAAAGCGGACTTTGATAACGTTGACTGGCTTTGTAGGTTATCCGACATCGAAGATGATGCGAACTTGGGGAGTGCGGTACGCGTGTACCAATTACGTACACTTGCGTTTCCTCCTCCCACAAGTAGCGCTTCATCTTCTCGGTTCTGAAAGCCCACTTTTTGAACTTTTATCGAAAGAGGAAGTTCAAAAAGCGGACTTTGATAACGTTGACTGGCTTTGTAGGTTATCCGACACCGAAGATGATGCGAACTTGGGGAGTGCGGTACGCGTGTACCAATTACGTACACTTGCGTTTCCTCCTCCCACAAGTAGCGCCTCATCTTCTCGATTCTGAAAGCCCACTTTTTGAACTTTTATCGAAAGAGGAAGTTCAAAAAGCGGACTTTGATAAAGATGACTGGCTTTGTTAGTTATTCGGCATCCATCACACCTAATACGCTAGTAGCTAATACTTCTGCAATATCTTTCGTTGCAATACTTCCTTCCTCCACTAATGCCTTCACACCATCTTCTAGCATCGTTAGACAATAAGGGCAAGCCGAGCTTATCATTGTTGGTTGTACGTGAAGTGCTTGAGCTGCTCTAGCATAGTTCACGCGAGTACCACTATGTTCTTCCATCCACATTAATCCACCACCAGCACCACAACACATCGCATTTTCTCTAGATCGTTCCATCTCTTTCAGAATGACACCTGGTATCGCTTGCAATATTCTCCTAGGTGCATCATATAGTCCGTTATAGCGGCCTAAGTAACAAGAATCATGTAACGTAATCGTTTCATCTAGACGATAATTCGGCTTTAAGTTGCCTTGCTGAATTAATTGATCGAGTAGTTCTGTATGGTGAAAAACTTCAATATGTGGTGCAAGTCCTAGCTGGGGATATTCCTTCTTAAACGTGTGGAAAGTATGAGGACAAGGTGTGACGATACGTTGGACATTATAACGATGGAGCGTTTCAATATTTCGCTGCGCAAGCTCTTGATAGAGCATCTCATTTCCTATTCTGCGAGCAGTATCACCTGAACTTTTCTCTTCTAGACCTAGTACAGCGAAGTTGATACGAGCATGGGTTAGTAGCCTAATCAGATCATAGAGTAGTTTGCGACTACGATTATCGTAAGAACCCATTGAACCAACCCAAAGCAGTATATCTGTTTCTGTGGCAGAAGCTTGGCGCTCCTTCATGGTCTCAACGGTTATCCCCGTCTTTTTCTGACAATCGTTCAACCAATCTGCCCGTTCGCTTCGACTTATCCCCCATGGATTACTTTGTCTTTCAATGTTTTGTAATGCACGTTGTGCATCAGCAGGCATACTACCTTCCATCAACACCAGATGTCTGCGCATGTCGATAATTTTATCTACATGCTCATTACCTACAGGGCATTGTTCTTCGCAATTTCTACAAGTCGTGCATGACCATAGTTCTTCTTCCGTCATTACATCTCCAATTAAATCTAATTGTAGCGGATTACGACTCTCATCATATTGCCATGCTTTGCTTTGCTTGTTCATGGTTGCCGAAATATCTGCTTTCCACTTGATATAATCTGGCATAGTTGTAACACGAGCTTGAGCATTATTGGTCTGACTATCGCTTTCTTGTGATTGTCGCTGATCACTTGTACTGCACATCATGTTCATCACATGTGCTCCTTGCGTAAGATCACCCATTCCCCATGGTGGTTGTTTCCAAAGTCCTTGCGGAAGCCATGGTGATTTGGAAGTAATGGCTGCACCCTTTTCGGTGGCGTGATCACGAAGTTTAATAATCATATGCATGGGAGATAATATTTTCCCAGTACTAGTTGCAGGACATACATTAGTACAACGGCCACATTCTACACAGGCATATAAATCTAGCATTTGCTTCTGGTTAAATGCATGAATGTGACCTACGCCAAAACTTTCTGCTTCCTCATTTTCAAGATCGATGTGACTTAATTGTCCGATTGGAACAGAACGTCGATACCATAAATTAATCGGCGCTACTAGTAGATGAAAATGTTTAGACTGCGGGACATAGATAAGGAAACTCAATAGAATGAGTAAATGTAACCACCAACTAATCTCAAATCCGATTACTGCAATCTCACTTCCTTGATCAACTCCTATTGATTGGAAACCTGTAGCAAGTACATGACTAATCGGAGCGTAATTAGCACTTGCTACAGTACTTGTAGAAGCTTCATGATGTGCTACTCTTTCAAAACTCAATGAGAACAACACACTTAACATAAGCAATCCAATGAACCAATAGACTAGTGAAGGCTTGGCTCCACGTTTTAAACGTGGAAGTCGCTCTCCATAACGACGAAATGCCCCTAATATAATAGCTACTAACACAATTATTACAATCCATTCTTGCAACCAGCTGAAATAGCCATATAGCGGCATCCAAGGAATTAATGGTACGCCAAATAAACCTTTTAGCATTAGGTCGAGTGCTCCGAGTTGTAGTGAAAGAAATCCATAGAAATATATAATATGAAGTAACCCACTACGAACGTCTCGGAGTAATTTACTGTGAGTAATAATTTCAGTTGTTGCTTTTGAGGCTGATTGTCTAAAATTCCATGTCACTGGTGTTGCTAGTTTTATGTATTGAATTCTGCGCTTGACTATTTCAACAAACATCCATATAGAGGCTCCAGCTACACATAACGTAATGAACAGCTTTATGTAATCCCCAGTTCCCATATCCATCCCCCTTTTCACTAGCTTTATGGCATCCACTTTGTGCTGACAATCGATTTCTTCAAATTTCAATTATTTACGTGCAAAAATGCGTTTGAATTTACATTGATTATTAAATGACACTGTTTATTTATATGTGAACTAAAGAGTTAACATGCGTTCAATAAAGGCAAAGAACTGGTTACTTCTTGAATGCTGTCATCCATTGCAACCACTTCGTACCAGTGATAATCTTTGGAGGTAATTATTTGCTAGACAACTACAGTTATTCAAATTCGTTATTGATAAGGAGCCCGATCATAAATGACAATAGAAAACATGCAAACCGTAGAACGAACGGAAACGAAGCTGGTTGGTTACACTGTGACGGTATCGTTAAATGAAGATATAGAAACTGGAATCGTCGTAAATTTACGCGAAAAGCTCATTGAGAATGTTAATAAAATAATCAATCGTTCAGATCATCACGGAATTTACTTAGTCCAAATTTACCCCGATCAAGAATGGACTCCAGATGTTCCTTTCGAAAGTGTTGTTGCAGTGGAGGTTATAGATTTTGATTCTATTCCTGAAGGATTCGTTCGAAGAATAATACCAACTGGTACATATGTGAAGGTTACTCACAAAGGACCAGAATCTGAAATAGAGCAAACCTATCATTCAATTCGTGAAAAAGGTATAGCCGTCTTCAGATCTTTTGATTTCGAGTATTGGACTGGTATTGATTCTTTGGAGAAAGAAGATAACATTATACATATTTATTTGCCCTTGGAAGCATAGCCTCTTCATAACAGTACATTTCGGATAATAGAAAAATGTAGCTACGGTCTATTTTCTAATAAACTTTCATATTGTAGCACTAACACTTGCTTAATTAACAATATCAATGAAGGCATATGTTCCTACTTTGCACATGCTACCCCTATTAGCATGTGCACGATACGGATCAATGCTTCTTTGTTATGACATTTTAAGAGCTAATTTACAACGATATGAGAGGGGCATCCGTATGTTCAAAATTGTTGTCTTGTTGAAACAAACATTTGATACAGAAGAAAAGATTCATATTGTTAATGGGGCGGTTAATGAGGAAGGTGCAAAGTTCATTATTAATCCATATGATGAATATGCACTCGAAGAAGCTTTACGAATTAAGGAGCAGCATGATGCAGAAATTATCGTAATTTCAGTTGGTCCTGAACGCAGTACTCATGCACTTCGCTCCGCACTTGCAGTAGGAGCAGATCAAGCAATTCTTATTGCTGATCATACAAACTTAAGTCATAGTAGTTCCATTGCTCATCTGCTAGCAGCCACTATACGACCGATGAAAGTTGATCTGATACTAGCAGGGCTTTTTGCCGTCGACAGCGGTAGTGGCAGCGTCGCTTTACAAGTTGCCGAATTACTCCAGTTACCTCATGCTTCAGCTGCTATTAAGATCCAACTTGGTCATGCTAAGGAACTACATATAGAAGAGTCACCATGGGACGGAAATCTTGCCAGAATAGAACGTGATGTCGAAGGCGATACAGAAACGGTACTTCTTCCTCTCCCTGCTCTTATTACAGCACAACAAGGTTTGAATGATCCTCGCTATCCGTCTTTACCAGGTATTATGAAGGCCAAGAAAAAGCCATTAACAGAATTATTCTCTTCTGATCTATTGCTATCTGATGCATTAGAGCGAATCGCAGCGAGCGCAACAAGTTGTGATCAAGTTCTTTCTCCTAACGCTAGACCTCCTGGGCAGTTCATTACAGGGACAGCCCAGGAGCAAGCATCTTCTCTATTAGAACAATTGTTAGAACGTTCTATTATCCAGAAAGGTGGGGATTCTTAATGAGTGATCACATTGTTATTGTCGCTGAACGAAAAGGGACAACATTACGCAGAGTTACATTAGAAGCTATTACTGCTGCAATCACGTTATTGCATGGACAATCAGGGACAATTCATGCGTTCCTTTCAGGTAGTGATAACGATAATAGCTTAATTTCTTCCGCTAATGAGCTACTGCAATATGGTGTTCATGAAGTACATATCGCTAAACACGCACATTTTGAACCCTATCAAGCTACAGTTGTTCTTCCTGCCCTAACTGATGTCATAAGAGAATTGCAGCCTAAGTATGTCGTTATTGGGCATACGTCTCATGGTCGCGAACTTGCACCTCGTCTAGCAGCAGCATTACATAGCGGCTATATTGCAGATGTTACAACCATAGAATCATCTGCAGACAAAGCTAGCTTTGTACGCCCGATCTATGCGGGAAAAGCATTTGAGCGTAGACACTTTCAAGGAGTTGCCCCTTACGTCCTTTCCATTCGACCCAATAACAATGCCCCTGCTATATTAGTTGAACCTGTAGAAATTACTAATCCAGACGAGCACATACATCAGGTCAATTGCGAAGGAATACAGCTATCATCAATCGTTCAACACGTAGTTAAACGCATCAATGAAGAGATTGATCTGACAGAAGCAGAAATTATTGTTGCTGGTGGTAGAGGTGTTCGTGGGCCCGAAGGTTTTGCGATATTAAAGCAACTAGCTGATGAGCTAGGTGGAGCAGTTGGCGCTTCTCGTGCAGCTTGCGATGCAGGTTATTGTGACTATGCACTACAAATTGGTCAAACTGGAAAAGTTGTAACTCCAAAGCTATATATCGCTTGCGGGATTAGTGGAGCCATTCAACATCTTGCAGGCATGAGTCAATCACGCACCATCGTAGCTATTAATAAGGATCGTGAAGCACCCATCTTCTCTATTGCAGATTATGGTATTGTTGGAGATTTATTTGAAGTTGTACCATTGCTCACGACACAATTGCGTGAAATTCGACAATAATTTTATTTATTTCAAAAAACTCTTGCTTTATATAGCTCCTGCGTGATAAGATACTACTTGTCTCTAAGAGATATCTAATATACGGAGCTGTGGTGTAGAGGCCTAACATGCCTGCCTGTCACGCAGGAGACCGCGAGTTCGAATCTCGTCAGCTCCGCCATTATTTTAACGACACAGAGTCCTTCGGGGCTCTTTTTTTGTTTTAAAAGTTTCTGAGCAGTTTGTGGAACAAACTTCGATAATTAATTCTGGTTGTAGATAAACAAGTGGCGCCCCCTTCTCGAAATCCTATCGAAAAGGGGGCGCCACTTGTACCGGTGGAATGAGAGGCAGTTTAGCCCTTCATCTCACGGTTCTACTCCACTTCGGTGCAATGAATGATCACCCACATAAGTATGAGATCAATTAGTTCTCTGTCATAGCTTTTACGTATGAATAACTCCGGTTGAATCCCTTACTATTAATTCTGCAGGAAATTTAAGCTGTGTATGAGTCACTTTCTTGTTAATAAGGTCAAACATGATTTTTATTGTTTCTTCCGCCATTTTAGCTATCGGTTGCCTGATCGTTGTAATCGAAGGATGATAATAGTACGACATATCAAGTCCATCGAAACCTGCAACTGAACAATCCTCTGGAATAGAGCGACCTGCTTCTAACAAAGCTTTACTTGCCCCTATTGCCATAGAATCGGAAATAGCAAATAATGCGGTAAAATCAATGTTTTCTTCTAACATTTCCTTTGTAACTGCATAACCATTCTCCATTGAATAACTTTCTAGATGTGCCTTCATTGGACGTACTAGTTGCTCATCAATGGTTAAACCATGATCTTCTAGTGCTTGCTTATACCCTTGGTATCGCAATTGACCAATACTTCTATCTTCCATAGAAGCAGAGATAAGCGCAATGCGCTTATGTCCTTGGTTACACAAGTAATCAACCATTTTATAACTTTCTGCAAAATCATCTATGGACACATAAGAGTAATTATACGTATCAAATTCAGAAGATAAACCGACCGTACATAGCACATAAGGTACAGTTAGTCGCTCTAATTTATCCTGAGAGTGAGATAAATAGCCCCCAAGAAAAATGATACCTTTTAGTTTCTTTTCTTTAACTAACTCATTCGCCACATCAATTTCGTCTTGATGTTCGTATACACGGTGTAAAATAAATGTATACTTCTTATCTTTTATTCCTTTTTCAAATAAATCAATCATTTGAATGAAAAAAGGATTGTTCATCCCTTTAATTAATACAGCGATCGTTTTTGATGCAGTACGTTTCAAATTACGAGCATTGTTATTAGGAACATAATTGTTCTCTTTCACAACTTTCATAATCATTGCCTTTGTTTCGTCGCTAATATCAGGATGGTTGTTAATTGCTCTAGATACGGTGGTTACACCTACACCACATATTTTCGCAATATCAATAATAGTAAGAGAAGCCATAATCATACTTCCTTTATGCCTTATTTGAATGTAGATTAATGAAAAACAAAAATCTACACTACTACTTATTCGTCATCCATTGAGAATTAACCTTTTACTGCACCAGCGACAACGCCTTCAATAATGTATTTCTGACAGAATAAATAGAAAATGACAATAGGTATAATAGCTAGAACTAGCATTGCCATCATTGCACCCATATCAATCGATCCATATCCACCTTTAAGATATTGAACAGCAATCGGAATCGTTTTATACTCTGTACCGATAATTAGATAAGGAAGTAAATAGTCATTCCATACCCACATAACATTAAGAATAGCAACTGTAATAGCAATTGGTTTCAATATTGGAAAAATAACTTTAAAGAACATTTGTGGTGGTCCTCCACCATCAATCATTACAGCTTCTTCAATCTCTAGTGGTATTGATTTGACAAATCCGCTAAACAAGAAGACCGAAAGTCCTGAGCCAAATCCTAAATAAATAATCAAAATTCCAACAGGATTGTCCAAGCCTATTACGTTAGCTGTTTTAGTCATTGTAAACATTACCATTTGGAATGGTACGATCATAGAAAAGACAAACATGTAGAATAATGCGCTAGCCCATTTAGTTTTCACACGAGTTAGATACCAACCCGTCATTGAGGTGAAAAATACAATTAATGCAACTGAGCATATTGTTATAAACAAGGACATTCCAAAAGCTGAAAAGAAATTAATTTTTTGAATACCACTTGTATAGTTTTCGAGTCCAATGTACGTATCACTGTTTGGGAATACAAACGGTGCATCGCTTATGAAAAATTTACCTTTAAAGGAGTTCATCAATACGATAAGTATTGGGGATAGAAATGCTACTGCCAATACAACAAGAAAGAGAAAGAGAAACGGTCGCTTTTGTTGTGTATCATCCATTAGTTTTCGATCTCCTTTCTTCTAGTAATCGCAAGTTGTACGATAACAATAATACCTACCATTAGGAAAAACATTACTGCTTTAGCTTGACCTACACCTTCAAAGCCAGCTTTACCATAGAATGTGTTGAAAATATCTAAGGCTAACATTGCCGTTTGTTTGGAAGGAGCACCTGCAGTCAACGCTAAGTTCTGATCAAATAGTTTGAATGAATTTGAAATACTTAAGAACAAACAAATCGTAATTGAAGGCATTACAAGTGGCAAAATAATTTTGCGAAGAATAACCCCATTTGTAGCACCATCAATTTTTGCTGCTTCAAGCTGTTCTTTAGGAACGTTTTGAATACCAGCAATATAGATGATCATCATGTAACCGATTAGTTGCCAATTCATAAGAATAACTAATCCCCAAAAACCAAATGCTGGATCGTTAGTAAGTGTAACATCGAATTTGTACAAAATACCGTTAAATATTAGTTGCCAGATATAACCTAGTACGATACCACCTATTAGGTTAGGCATGAAGAAAATTGTCCGGAATACATTCGTTCCTAGTACTTTTTTTGTTAGCAATAAAGCAATTAAAAATGCGAAGACGTTAATTGATACTACTGACACAATTGTAAATCTAGCTGTAAACCATAAGGCATTAAGAAAGTCCTTGTCTGCAAATGCTTTAATATAGTTGTCTAATCCAACCCATGTAGCATCATTTACTGTTGTAAACTGTGTAAATGACAAGTATATACCCATAATAAACGGAACGACGAAAGCTAGTGTAAATGCAATTAATGTCGGCAATGCAAAAAGAGCAAAATATTTCTGAATCATTTTCTGCATGGCGTTCTCTCCTGTTCTGCTATCTCGTGTAATAACAGATGTCACTATACTAAGCTTGCGTATAGTGACATCTGCTTGAACTGCTTATTCTTTACTTAGCTTTTTCACTTTTCCAAGAATCTACGACAACAGATGATACTTTATCCCAAGTTTCGTTACCTTGAGCATATTGTAGTAATGCATCACCGAAGTCATTTTTGAAATCTTCACTTGGGAATGCTGCAAAAGTCCAAGCTACAGAAGTTGTATCTTTTTCCATCCAAGCTAAAATTTCTTTAGCAAGTGGATCTGCTGGTTTTTCATTGTCTTCGAATGTATTGAATGGAGCGATGAAACCAAGATCATTTGTTACTGCAGCTTTACCAGTTTCGCTTGTGAACAACCATTCAAGGAATGCGATAGAAGCTTGTTGTTTAGACTCAGAAACTTTACTGTTAATTGCAAAGTAGTTTTCAGTACCAACAGCTAAACCTTGTTTTTCCTCACCAGTTACACCAGTGTAGATTGGAAGGAATTTAATATCCTCAGATTTTACAGTGTTACCGCTAACTTCATTAATTTGGTTCCAAGCCCAGTTACCATTTTGAACCATAGCAGATTGACCAAGAGCGAATTCAGCCATAGAATCTGCAACTGTTTTACTACCTAGAAGCGTAGGTTTTACAGTAGAGTTATTGATGTATAGATCGAAAATGTTTTTGAAGTTGTTGCCATAAGTGAATTTAATTTCATTTGCAGAAAGTCCTGCACTTGTAGCATTGTCAAATCCTTGCATATCATTGAATTCATAGAACAAAGGAATGTTCGCAAGATGTGTTTGCCATCTCCATTGCTCACCAGCACCTAGTGAAGTAGAAGAGAATACGCCTTTGATGCCAAGAGCATCAGCATTAGCTTGCATATCTTCAACTACTGATTTCAATGTATCGAAGTTATTTACTTCTTCCATTGAAGATACTGCCGTTGCTTTCGTACCAAGTGCGAAATATTTCTCCATAATTGCGTTGTTGTAGATAATACCATATCCTTCTACTACGTAAGGGATACCATATACGCCTTCGCCTTCAGTTACTGCAAGGCTTTGATCAGAAAGGTAGCTATATAATTTCGTATCTTTCAAATCAAGTGTATAATCTTTCCAAGCTGCGTATCCAACAGGACCGTTAATTTGGAAAATTGTTGGAGCTTCTGATTTTGCAATTTCTGATTTCAAAGTTGTTTCATAAGTACCAGAAGCTGCAGTTTCAACTTTAACTTTAACACCAGTTTCTGCTTCATAATCTTTAGCAATTTTTTTGTATGCTTCAGCAATTTCTGGCTTGAAGTTTAAAAAATAAATTGTTTCGTTTGATTTGGCACCATCATTACCTTGATTGGTATCTGTTCCTGGCTCATTCTTGCCTGCATTATTTGAGCAAGCTGCGATAAATACTAATGACATTACCAAAAGAATACTCAAAACTCTGTTTAACTTCTTCATTCTAAATCCCCCTCTAAAATGAAAATCATATTGTGAAAGCGCATTCCGGAAAGCTTATCGGAAACGATACCGAAAACGATTTCACTTGCAAACATATGGTATCACAGACATTAATATATGACAATCGTTTTTTTTACATCTCACTCCTTTTTTCCAAATTAAGACCAAATTATTTCGTAATTAATTACTTCTAACACTAGGATTTCCCTGATCTTTTAAGAATATTCTTTAAAATTTTTGAAACGAAAAAGAGTTATCAACGTATTACTGCGTTGATAACTCTTTTTCGCTATTTTTTTATAATGGGTTCTTATTTACACATTAATTCGTTCGTTGATATTTTTCACATAATCATCAACAATACGTACCTCAATCATGTCATCTTCTTTCAAAAACTTAAACACCCCATTATTAAAGTCAGTTCCAACCTCTTTATAGAAGATGCCTTCGTATTTTGCATAATGTGTATGATTGAAGCAAAGTTTATACTCACCTTCAACACATGTCAGATATGCTCTTATTCCTTTTTCGTAGAACTCATCTTGGTTCTTAACATCTCGAGAAACGGAAATAATGTGCAAATCTATGAAAGGAATTTCGTTCAACAATACGTTGATAAATGAACCACGAGTAATCTCTTCCCAACGATTTTGTGCTGTTTGACCTAGTACTACTTGAGTAATTTTTTTGTCTTTTGCAACTTCCGCAATAACTTTTGCAACTGGTCGTTTTTCGTTGTATTTAATAATAAATTGTTCTGCGCCATGCTCTTGTGCTATCTTTTTCCAAGCGGAGATATAATGAATCTTTTCAATATCCCATTCACTTTCTGGTTGAGCGTCTACTGTCAACACATATAGAGGACAGTTTAGCATTTCTGCAATTTTGCCGCCTCTCCGAATAAGTCGTTCACCGTTTGGCCCATAATACACACAGACCAGTATGCATTCATCCATACCTGCAGTCTTCATGATTATTCATTCACCTCATCTTAATAATAGCTTTAGCCTACATAACTGGGGTGCTCTTGTCAACGTGGTTATTGTATAATTAATAGAAATTAATTCAGCTTCTGCTTTCGATGCTACGTTTTATTTACAAGAAGTTGCGCCTAAAGCAGAAAATAAAAAGTTTAAGCTTATGCTTGCGATGTAACTTTTTATTTTAAGAAGTTACGTCGAGAGCAGAAAATAAAAAGTTTAAGGAGGAAGCCTTTTTGTCTACTTTACATCTAGCGATCTTACTTCCCTTTGTATTCGTTGTAATAATCCCATTATTATACAAATACACAACTGCTATACATACAGGCTGGATTGCGTTAATTGTTCCAGTTGCTTTGTTTGTATATTTCGCAGGTTACTTCTCGATTTATGACGCGATTGAACCAATAAAGGTTTCAGTCCCATGGATTCCCTCAATCGATATCCATTTTACACTTTATTTAGATAGCCTCTCCTTGCTATTTGCCTTGTTAATCACAGGTATTGGATCATTAGTAGTTCTATATTCAATCTTCTACTTGTCGAAAGACCGTGAGCGTCTGCATTTATTCTATGCATACCTCATGTTATTCATGGGCGCTATGCTTGGTTCAGTGCTATCGGATAATCTGCTTGTATTGTATACGTTCTGGGAACTAACAAGCGTTTCATCATTTTTACTAATCGCTTATTGGTATCAACGTCAACGTTCAAGATACGGCGCTCAAAAAGCAATGTATATTACGATGACTGGTGGCTTTTCAATGCTTCTAGGCTTCATTATTCTATATGTAGCCTCCGGCACTTTCAGCATTCGTGAAATTATTGCAATGGGTGATTCGGTATCAACGCATTATCTTTTCATTCCAGCGATGTTCTTTATACTACTAGGAGCATTTACGAAATCAGCACAGTTTCCGTTTCATATTTGGCTACCAGATGCTATGGAAGCTCCTACTCCAATTAGCGCATACTTGCATTCAGCAACGATGGTCAAAGCAGGAGTTTACTTAGTAGCACGTATGACTCCGATTTTCGGTGCACTACTTGAGTGGTCATGGACAATAATAGTTGTAGGTATTGTTACGCTATTCTGGGGTTCTTTTAATGCCCTTAAGCAATACGATTTAAAAGCTTTGCTTGCTTATTCAACGATAAGTCAACTTGGATTAATTATGAGTTTACTCGGAGTCGGCTCAATGGGGATGAACATAAGGTTCGAAAATGAAAGTTTGCTCTTTATGGGGGCATTTCTTGCAGCGATCTTCCACCTAATTAATCACTCTGTGTTCAAAGGCAGTCTGTTCATGATGGTAGGTATTCTCGATCATGAAACAGGTACACGTGATATTCGTAAACTAGGTGGTATTATGCATCTTATGCCAATATCATTTACATTGACGATGGTAGGCGCCTTCTCTATGGCAGGTTTACCACCATTCAGCGGATTTATTAGTAAAGAGATGTTCTTTACGAGCATGCTTACTTTATCTGAGAATAACAGTTCATGGGTTAACATCATTCCTGTTGTCGCATGGATTGCAAGTATTTTCACCTTTATCTACTGTATGATTATTATTTTCAAATCGTTCACAGGTACGTATCATGCCAATCTGTTAGAACGTGTGCCTCATGAGGCTCCGGTAGGTATGTTAGCATCTCCTGCAACTCTATCTATACTAGCTATTGCCTTATTCTTATTCCCTGGTCTTGTTGTGACTTCTATCTTGGAACCGACCGTTAAAGGGATGGCACCAACTGTTTTTGCGAAGCATCCCGACTGGCATGCTCATATTACAGCTTGGCATGGACTTAATTTAGAGTTATTTATGACTATTGGACTTATTATTATCGGAATATTGCTATTCTTGAGTATAGAGAAATGGAAAACACCGATTTTCTCCTTAATGTCCAAACGATATAATCTGAATCAGATATATGATAAAGGTATGATAAACCTTGAGAAATTCGGTACTGCCGTTACTCGTAGTTATATGACCGGCTCTACAACACATTATCTAACGTATATTTTCTGTTTCTTAATTATTACAGTACTTGGAACATTGCTAGTAACCAATTCGTTCTACCTCGATACATCCAATGATTCACCAATCGAATGGTATGAATTCGTATTAGGTATAGCAACGGTTGCTGCGGCCGTTTTTGTTCTATTCTCCACATCGCGTCTAATGTCTATTATGGGAATTGGTGTTATCGGCTTTACAGTGTCTCTGTTCTTTGTCATCTTCAGAGCACCTGATCTTGCCTTAACACAGTTAGTTGTTGAGACGATTTCCACGACATTGTTCTTATTATGCTTCTACTTCTTACCGAAGCTGAAGACAAGTATCACTTCTCTAAAATTCAAACTTACTAATGCAATTATTGCTTTAGGAGTTGGAACAACGCTAACTTTAATTGGTCTATCTGCTTATGGTCATCGCATTTTCGTACCTATCGCAGAGTATTTCCATGATTCGTATAAATTAGCGGGAGCAAAAAATATTGTAAATTCGATTCTTGTAGACTTCCGCGCTTTCGATACAATGCTTGAAATTGTAGTATTGTTCTCAGCTGGTATCGGAATCTATACACTGATCAAACTAAGACATGCAGGGAGGAATGATTAAAATATGAAATTCACTGATGTTTATTTGCAGACAGCTACGAAAATTCTCGTATTTATCATTATGACCTTCTCTATATATGTACTGTTTGCAGGCCATAATAATCCAGGTGGAGGTTTTATTGGGGGGCTTATTACTGCTTCTGCTTTAATATTGCTCTATATTGCCTTTGATCTCCAATCGGTGCGTGACATTATTCCTGTTGATTTCAAAAAACTTGGAGCGACAGGCGTACTAATTGCACTATTAACGGGAGTCGCATCACTAGTGTTAAACATCCCATTTCTCTCGCAAGCCTACACTTACGTAGATTTACCATTCCTCGGAAAAACTGAACTTGCTACAGCTATGATCTTTGATCTAGGGGTATACTTAGCAGTTTTAGGTACAACAATGACGATCATTACGAGCATAAGTGAGGATGATATCTAGTGGAAACATTTATTATTATTATTTCTGGGATACTTTACACTATTGCTGTTTATCTTATTTTGAATAAGAATTTTTTACGTATTATTCTAGGCGTAACGTTGTTCAGTCATGCTACCCATCTAATGTTAATGGCTATTAACGGGCTTAAGAAAGGTAATGCGCCTTTATTAAGTGAAAATGGTGATATCTATACTGACCCAATCCCACAAGCGCTTATATTGACGTCTATCGTCATTAGCTTCGCACTTACTGCTTTATTACTTGTGCTCGGCTATCGAACTTATATTGAGCTTGGAACGGACAACATGAAAAAGCTGAAAGGAGAATCGCATGAGTAATATTGTTATCTACCCTATTCTCATCCCTTTGCTAATGGCAATGGTGCTCGTATTTTTCCGTGAGAACATTAAGTTGCAACAATGGTTAACTGGCATAAGTGTACTCGTAGTTATTGCGATATCTGCTTTCACTGTCTATCATGTTTCTGAGCAAGGTATTGTCGTGCTAGAGCTTGGCGGTTGGTCAGCACCTTATGGTATCGTACTAGTTGGAGATATGTTGGCTGTACTACTTGTTACGGTAGCCAGTTTCGTCACACTGATGTGTTTACTTTTTGGCTTCAACTCATTCGAGATGGGACATAAACGCCATTTCGTCTACCCGATGATTCTAGTCTTACTTTCGGGAGTAAATGGCAGTTTCTTAACAGGAGATTTATTCAACCTATTCGTATTCTTTGAAGTTATGTTGATTGCATCTTACGTACTTATCGTACTAGGAGGCAAAAAAATTCAACTGAGAGAATCAATTAAATATGTACTTATTAATGTTATTTCCTCTACATTGTTTGTTATCGCAACGGGGTATTTGTATTCTGTAACTGGAACACTGAATATGGCACATTTATCTGAACGTGTTGCAATGGCTGGCCAAGATGGCTTACTTACAGCAATAAGCTTCTTATTCTTAACCGTATTCGGATTGAAATCAGGACTATTGCTGTTCTTCTGGCTACCTGGTTCATATAGCGCTCCGCCTGCACCGATCGCAGCTTTGTTCGCTGCATTGTTAACTAAAGTAGGTGTGTACACTGTCATTCGTGTATTCACGCTTATCTTCTACCATGATAAAGAGTTTACACATACGGCGATGATGTGGATGGCCGCTATTACAATGATACTCGGTGCTCTAGGAGCCGTTTCACAATGGGAAATTAAAAAGATATTATCCTATAATGTCATCGTTTCCGTAGGGTTTATCCTATTCGGTGTATCGATAGCTACAGATCAATCATTGAGTGGTTCTCTCTTCTATCTCATTCATGACATGCTATCTAAAGCATTAATCTTTATTACTGGTGGTGCCATTATTAGCATCTTCGGCACTGACAAACTTAAGGAATTTAGTGGCTTAATACTATTCCGTCCACTACTTGGGTGGTTATTCTTTATTGGTGTATTAGCTTTAGCAGGCGTTCCTCCACTAGGTGGGTTTGTAGGTAAAGTGATGATCTTGAAAGGTGCAGTAAGCGCAGGGGAATTGATCGTATCAATCATTGGTCTATTAACAAGTCTACTCGTGCTTTACTCCGTAATGAAAATATTTATCCATAGCTTCTGGGGGGAGACTCTAATGAGCGAAGGTCAAGAGTATTCAACTGGAACCAATGCATTATTACCTGGTACAATTCTTGTCATCTGTATTGCTGGTATGGGTATTGGTGCAGAATGGATCATGACATTTATATCGCAAGCTACCGAAGTAATGGTTAATCCAAGTATATATATCGAGGCTGTACTCCAGCAGATTAGTCCTTGACCCCAGCCTAAGTAAAAGGGAAGTGTTAATCAATGACAACGCAGATACTAATTAACCTATTAATTGCTTTTATTTGGATGTTACTCAATGAAAGCTGGAATATCGTTATTTTTGCAGTCGGCTACGTAGTTGGCTTTATCATCATCCTAACCATGAGACGCTTTTTTCCTACTCCTTTCTATGGGAGAAAGTTGTATTCTGTCATAAAGTTGTTAATACTATTTGTCGTTGAATTATTCAAATCAAGTATTGTCGTGCTTAAAGAAATTCTACGACCTAGATTAACGATCGAACCTGGAATATTCAAATCCGAAACGATTTTAGAAACTGATTTTGAGATCACTTTACTTATTTCATTACTGACTTTAACACCAGGTTCTGTCGTAATGGAAGTTGATCCAAAACAAAAAGTAATGTATATCCACGCGATGGACGCAAAAGATTTTCATAATAACATTACAAAAACTAAGAAGAAATTCGAAAATGCGATTATCGAGGTGATGCGATAATGTTTGATAAAATTATGTTACTTGCTATGTTTCTACTTTCTATCTCACTTATCATTACACTATATCGAATTATTAAAGGACCAACGATACATGATCGAATATTAGCACTTGACTCTATTGCCTATATCATTATAGGAATAGTAGCTATATTATCGATCCATCTCAATTCTCATGCTTATTTTGAGACGATCTTGTTAATAGGTATACTCGCATTTCTAAGCACGATAGCATTAAGCAGATATATGGAGAGGGGTGTCGTCATTGGGCGTAAACGGAGTGATTGAATGGATTGTCATTATCCTTGTATTGTTTGGCACATCGATGAGTTTGTTAAGTTCATTCGGACTCATACGATTGCCGGATGTATATAATCGTGCACACGCAACAACCAAGAGTGCGACATTAGGGATATTGTCAATCTTATCGGCTGCATTTATCTATTTCTTTTTCACACATGGCGTTTCAAGTATTCGTCTATTGCTAGCTATTGTATTCGTATTTCTAACGGCTCCAGTCGCTGGACATCTTGTTACTCGTTCTGCACATCGGTACGGAACACCACTAGCTCCAATTAGTGTACAGGATGACTTGCAAGACGTTTATGATCAACAAGCGATTGATGACGAAAAAGTTAGGCCCGTCGATGCAGATAATTAATCTATATTAGAAATGCAAAAAGGAGTTCTCCGCAGGGTGCAGCACCTCCGCAGGAACTCCTTTTTGCGTATCACCTATTTTAACTTTTCGCATAAGAGCGTTATTTTTGCTTCACTGGTATCCATATTTCTCCTGAACCATTCCCATGACGTGCCATTCCATAATACATTTCGAAACTAGGGCCCTCAACCTGTTCGTATTCAGATGTCGGAAACCATTCAGAATAGATTCGTTCCCATAGTTTTTGCATATCACCTTGCGGCTCTGGGAAAATCGCCCACGTTAATGTTGGGACAGAAAGTTTTGTAAATCTCTCCGGAATTTCAAGACCTTTAGGTAAATGATAACAGACCATATATTTGAAAGATTCTCTAGTGTGATCGTAAAGGGCAGCGTGTAACATGGTGTCACCAAAACGTCCCAGTATGTCATTCATAAGATCAACGCTGCCATCATCATCACATTTTATACGAAATTGAGGAACTTCAGAGAAAGCTGTTTTCTGATCTGCATTTATAATTCCATATACTCCAAACATCTCAAAAGAACCTCTTTGCTCAATACGGTAATTCATTTCGACATCCCCTTTTATTGAAATATGAAAGGACATTCGAGGATAGGCTTTTAGAGAAACGCCTGTATCGCGCGCAGATATAGGTATAATACCATGAAGATTCTTAAAGGCCCGTGCAAACGCCTCCGGCGAATCATATCCATATTTCATAGCTACATCAATAACCTTTGAGTCTGTTGTCTGCATTTCGAATGCCGCCAATGTCAACCACCGACGTCGAATGTACTCCGATAGCGATACGCCAGTAATAAATGGAAACATTCTTTGAAAATGATAGGTAGAGCAACAGGCTCTCTGTGCTATTTCATCAAATGAAATTGTGTCAGCTAGATTTGTTTCGATATATTCCATGGCACTATTCATCCTGTCCAACCAATCCATCGTATTCCCTCCCTTCAAGGTAATACTATCGAAAATTAAAAATGAATACCTTGCAATTTCTGCACGAAAAAGTCAGCAGAAAAATTGTCTTTATTTAGGGTACGGTTTAGCGTGCTGTCTGTAACGGCAAGTTTTTAGGCTGTACCTTGCGGGACAACCACTTTTATGCTTTATTTGACGAAAAATAATACGGTTCCAAAATGATTCATAAACCTTTTATAATCTGTACCCTCCCGCAACACGATAATGGTCGGATACGAATTTACCTTGCGTTGGATCAACCCCGACAATAACGCCTTCTGTTCGGTACAATAGAATTTTCCTTGATGATACTCAATGATAAGAGGCTGCGCTTCATGCTCTTCGGTTGCATTCGCATTGGAGTTACCAATATCGAGCTCATCCTTTTGAATAAGACGCAATGGAAGCTTTACGATGCCAAAATAGAGTCGATTTGCCACGACATTTTCTTTTTCAACCTTTGCGTCCTTAGAAAGCTGCCAGTAGCAGTACATCCACTCTTCAAGCATCCCACCATTCGCGTATTTCACAGCAGACTCAATAGTCGGTGCATACGCTGCGTAGTCATTCTGCTTCTTTGAGTAAAGGATTTTTTTAATCGAGTCCAAAGACAAGAAGTATTCGTCAGCAAGTTCCGATACAGTACGGCCATGGGCGTACATGTTGCGAATCATGCGATTTCTTCTCTGCAACTGCTCCCGGTATCCGGAGGCTGCACCCCAGGCTCTCTTTTCCTCTCCCGCGGGAATGTAAAGTAGTTTACCCGAGGCGTACTTTTGAACCTCTCGCAATAGTTCCACTGGAAGGATGTCACTACCATTCTCATATTTCATGTCATCACCGTCTACAAACCATATATTCGATCTTTTAGTTCACTCATGGATTTCATCATAGAGGTACACGATTCTGTATCGTCAATTGATGCGTGCCAACGCAATCCATCTATCCCTTTATAATACGCCATACATAAAAATCTTTCCTTAAAGTCGGGTATAATGATATTCCTCTTCTTGCAGTACTCCATGAGAAGCTCGGGTATTTGAAGATAAGGCTTGTTTAAGTCCATAATTGCAAAGTCAACCAGGAAGTCTCCAATGCCGGAGTAGCTCCAGTCGGGAAACCCCACCATAGTTTTTTCATCCGTAATGATGTTGATGAAAAACGTAAAGTTATTCACTAAATAACGTCTGCCCTCGCAATAAGAAATTCGGGCTTCCATTTCCTTGTAGTACTGCTCAAAGAAATCTCGTTGCAAAACCGTCGTTCCGAACATTTCCCTCCAGTTATACCAATACCCTTCTTTTTCCTCAGTAAACGTGTTGATCAGAAAATCCCTACAACTCTCAAATTCCGGTGTGCCATCCTCGTTAAACCGTCCGTAGCCCTCTACTCCCGTTATGACAGACGTATGAATTTCAAATAGACTGTCAAAAATCAGCTCGTGACAATCCCTGAATTGTTCGGGGCTTAATTGATCGGCCACGAATCCATTGGGGGTCATGTTGACCTTATCGGATAGCATGGATCGCAAAAAATTGTCTTTACCCATCTTCTCATCTCCTTCACTTGATTTACAACTCACTGCCATCATGTGCGCACCTGATATGTAAAATCATAGCATTGGATAGATTTAGGGGATAGGGAATCTATGTCTTAAATCGACTTTACACAGGTAAAAAAAATGCCCTTAGTTTATGATACAATTCAGCGTGCTTGATCCTAAATTATTCTTTCCGCGAAGCTACACATCACTTCCTGCACTCCACTCATACACAATCTACCAATTATTAATCGCGTGCTCGACAAAGCCAACAAGATTGTTAATCTCCAATACTTCCCCATCATCCAAAACTACTTTACCATCAAATTTGGCAAATACTTGATGACATCTATTATCGACAAATAACATTTTTGTAGCTGTTTGCTGATCATATATCGGAGTGAATATCATCTCAAAGCGACCATCATCACTCGTAATCTTCTTAGGAGCCATAAAGCCATTCTCATTGAGAGTAATATTAATCTTACTTATTTTATGTGCTTTGCCATCATAGAAAAGCATGTTCTCAGTAGCAGCCGAAGTATCTCCAAAACCAAAACCGATATTGAAACCAAAACGCTTTCCATTCAGATAACTACTTCCACTTCCCCAAATCCATTCATGACTAAATGGCCATACTCCTCTACCCCAGTCAATTAGTCCAAAAGCCGTATCAGGTTCAAAAATGTACTCCTTCTCACCGTCTCCAATCTTGACTGTACCTGTCGCAGGCATACAATTTGTCTTATGATTGTAGTAGAATTGTGTGTTCTTCTCGGTAAAAGGTGTAGCAATGACTAGTGAAGTTAGATCGGGCTGAGACAATGTAACATCAACCTCAATCGTGGGATGTTTCTTACTTGTTGAACGACAACGTAACCTTCTTCCTCCAGTATAGACCTCGAAATGCATCTCTACATCTTTGCTACGATAATGTAAATCACCTAGTTCCGCAGAGCGAGGCATCTTCAATCTATTGAAAGGAAGAACTAACATTTTAGTTATTTCATAATGCAGACCAGTTGCAAATTCAAATAGTTTTACGGAAACATGACCCGCATAACCAACATGACCAATCGTCATTTGCATACAATAATCCGCATTATTAACTTGATAGAAATCCCATTCTTTAATTTGCCAAGGAAATGCATTAATGTGCTCACGATTATACGTTAATATTGAGGAGGTACTATAACCCTTTTGGTTCAACATACCATCATTATTGAGTAGCGGGCCTGGCGTAATAATTTCATATTGCATAACTACACCTCCGTTGTTTTTCTATACGCTTTTTTGGCATAACGTCCCGCTTGTATTCATAGAAAAAATATTAATAGTACGATAATAACTACTGTCAATCCACTATTAAATTATCACTATTATAAAACGCTTTCATACTTTTGGATATCTATTTTTCCGTCGAACGGGAATTGATTGGTTTCGACTATTTGTTGTAATTTTGCTAAACCTAATCGTGCTCCAGCAATTAAATGTTCAGGATATTTAAAAATTTGTTGATTATGAGCGAACTCATCCTCATCTACAACTTTCCAATCCTCGTGAGGCTCTTGCAAATAATCTAGATCTAGATCAATGAATGATATAATATTATCTTTGTATTGTGCAGGCATTGCGATATTACAATAATGCATCATCTCTTCATTTTCGCGAAATGACACCGAAAACGTATACCATTCCTTGAAAAAAAATATTTCAATAGATGGATAAGGCATAATAAATTGCTTCTGTTTCGTATGATGTTGAAATGCTCGACCAGCATGACATGCTACCATTGCATACTGTTCATTAAGTTCTATTAAATCTGCTTGCCATTCATAATGTAATCGATTCGGATACTTAAATGCTTGAATTTGCACAGGGTTTCTTACCTGTATGTGTTGTTCCAATACTATCTCTCCTAGCTGTAAGGACATAAGAAGAGTCATCGTATGATGACTCTTCTTATACCAACTATATCGTTATTTTAATTATTGAAATGGTATGTCCAGAAGTTCTCTTTACCAAATTTCAATTTTACTTCTGGCGAATTTATATCTCCATTACCAAACATCTCTGAGATTTGGAACTGAGTAGCATGTGCTACAATGGATTCTTTTTTCTGATTAAGATAGGATGAAACATCTACAGTAATATCAGGTTCCCCGTTAACATCATACATATCATGTGCAAACGCAAGACACCATACTGGTGGACGTTCATTGGCCGGTATACTTTGCAGCACACGTATAACTGAAGCGCCTGTAGCATCATGATCTGGATGTACACTAAATCCAGGGAAGAAAGTAAATACTAATGTTGGTTGTACATCGTTATAGATTTCTCTTATAACCGAATCAATAAATTCCTTCGGCTCAAACTCTACTGTTTTATCAAGAAATCCTAACATACGTACATCTTCAAATCCTATCGCCTTGCAAGATGCAATCAATTCTTGCTTGCGGTAATGGGGTAAGCTAATTCGATCAGCAATTAAGGGATTACCGAGACCTCGTCCCATCTCACCTAATGTTAAACAAGCATATGTGACTTGCGCGCCTTCTTCAATGAATTTCGCAAGAGTACCTGATAATCCGAATGCTTCATCATCAGGATGCGGTAAAACAACCAATATTTTTTCTGGCATGGTGAAACCTCCTATTATTAGGTGTAAAAGATGAATGGCATATTCGAAATCGACTAAACTACGTTAGCATAATCATCGTGATCACAGTTGAGTTTTCCGGCTACCTATTATTATGAAAGTTCAAAAAGTGGACTTTTTAACTTACCACTTAAAAAGGTGTTGTGCTTAGTTGTAGGGCAACGACTAGCTTCCCATCATTATTATTAATGCCTGCCAGCACTAATCTACCTTGCTCATCATCTACGAAATGTGTTAATCCTTCTGCATATACCCAACCATGCTCAAGCTTTAATCCCACTCGATATGGACCTTTTCCTTCGATTGAACCATGTGAATAAGTAATAACTGCATTACGAATAAAATTAGCTGCAGGATGCTTTGTTGCATCCAAATGTGCAGCGTACGCTCCAGTCGTTAATTCCAAATGAATAAATAATGGAGTATTTCGAAAAGCATCAATATGTTTCTGTATATCTTCAACCTGAATCGGATTCATAAATACGCCTCACTTTCTTTGCTACTCTCTATTATACAAGATATTGCCCTATACATTGAATACTAATCTTATTCCAACTAAAAAAAGATACTACAATGATGTTTTGATCGTCATTAAATGTTAACAATGAGATAAAACCATAGCATTTACCAAATCATAAAAAAGAATCATCCCAACGTCATGATGATAAATGACGTTGAGATGATTCCTCTATATATTTTTCAACAATACAACAGTAGAAGTTCTAACCTTCAATAAATTAATCTTTGATTCATTAATATGCTAAAATAACACCCTTGTCATTTGCATAAAGTGAACTTACTCCACCTGTCGGTACGATGACAATCTCTTTGAATTGGAATTGTTCAACTAATTGCTGCTTTAGACGAAGTGCGAGTGGCTCATTATTACAATGTGAAATAACAGCACGTAATCCCTCAGTGTTTTTACCACTATCGGTCACTGTTTCTGCTAATTTCTTGACAATCTTTGTTTGCCCTTTACAAGTTGAATATTGAGCGATATTACCTTCGCCATCTGAACCAAGTAACGGCTTAATATTCAAAATGCTAATAATTTTACCCTTTACCTTACTTAATCGACCATTTTTCATAAGATTATCAACATTATCGAGTACAAAATATGTTTTCATTTCATCAATAAACTTCTCAACACGTTCAATTAGTTCATCACCTTGAATGCCACTATCGATAAGATCACGAATTTGAAAAGCGATTAACATTTCACCTGCTGAGGCACTTTTAGAATCAAATACATGAACGTTACTCGCACTATTTTCTAGCATATCCGCTCCTAGTGTTGCACTAGAATAGGAACTAGACAGTTTACTTGATAACGTAACTACGAAAGTTTTAGGCGATTGCTCGTATAATTCATGATAGAGCGACGGTGATGGTGCAGCAGAACCAACCTTTTGCGTACAAGCTTTCATATCCTCGATGAAATTTGGTATATCTAATTTTTCATCATCTATAATTTCTTTATCACCAAGATATAAGTTTAACGGTACAACTTTAATATTAAGCGCTTGCTTAATTTCACTAGTTAGATCGCAACAAGAGTCTACAACGATTTGATAAGTCATATGAAACCTCCATCTATCCTTTGTTTTCGAATACGCAAATCTATATATGGATGTAATATTTTGGGATTTATTTAAGTTGGAATAGCCTATTGTTTTACGGCTTGATTTATACTAGCATGATGAACTTCATTGTACTATTGACAAATATCATATATTTCAGCATATTAACGTTTATTTGTAGATGAAGTAACTTTATAGACACATTTCACAGTAAATATCTGAATCCTCAGGAGAATATAGGAAACTAACTTAACATTGATTGACGAGATATAGTTTAGTAGCTATACTATATCTATGGACAATCACACTCATACAGGAAGTTTATTACTTGGTAAATTATTTTTACAGCTTCGACAATTAGAACGACAACCTCGCCACTTTGGAAACATAGGGCCGTTAACACCTAGTGAAATTCATACCATCGATGCAATTGGCATAGACGGAAATTTATTGATGAATGAGCTTGCTGCACGACTAAATATTACGAAAGGCGCAGTAACACAGTTAGTTGCAAAATTAGAACATAAAGCTTTCGTCAAACGTACTCCGCATCATTCTGATTCTAGAGCAGCTGTTCTTTCGCTTACTGACGAGGGAAAAGAAGCTTATCGCGCACATGAAGCAGCACACCTAAAGTTTTATAGTCAACTTCAAGAACAATTAAGCGAAGAAGAGATAAAGATCTTCGAAAAATGTATCGGTACTTTAATTAATGTAATGCGTGATTAATTTTTTTAGACATTTAGTTTAGTTACTATACTATTTTTAAGTAATGAAGTGAGGTCAACTATGAAAAACAAAATTATTGTGGTTGGTGGTTATGGTCATGTAGGTCAAATCATATGTACCGAGTTAGGGAAGCATCATCCAGGACTAGTAATTGCAGCAGGTAGAAGTATGGAACGTGCTCAACAGTTTTGTGAGACGACAAATGGTAGAGTATTGCCCTTACAATTAGATATAAATAAAGAAGTGAATTTCAATATTTGGGAAGATGTACGTTTAGTAATTATGTGTTTAGATCAAACAGATCTTACATTTGTTTGATCCTGCTTAGCAATGGGAATACACTATGTTGATATATCTGCTCACTATGCATTCCTATCGCAATTGCAAACATTACAAGATACAGCTACTTTCAATGACTCTACAGCAGTAATAAGTGTTGGACTAGCACCGGGCATGACCAATTTAATGGCTCAACACGCATCACAACAATTGGACCAAACTGATCAAATCGACATCTCTATCATGCTGGGACTAGGCGATCATCATGGCAAGTCTGCCATTAAATGGACCGTTGAAAATTTGGCTGCCCCCTTTTCTACAATGAATGGTAAGCAAAAGACGATCGTATCAGGTTTTAGTGATGGAAAGAAGATTAACTTTGGTCAAGCATTAGGTTCTAGAGACGCCTATCGATTTAACTTTTCTGACCAACATACCCTTTCCGAAACCCTTCATATTCCACTAGTATCTACACGACTTTGCTTCGACTCCTCATTTGTCACAAAATTATTAGGTGGATTAGGAAAATTAGGCATACTACGAATATTAAAATATCCTTTCCTTCGTAATCTAACTGTGAAATTGTTTGAAAAGATGAAGTTCGGAAGTAATCAATTTGCTGTTAAAGTTGATGCATATGGCAGAAAAAACGATCAAAATATAAATGTCGAATGCTTCTTGGATGGAACGATTGAAGCAGAAATAACGGCTAAAGTTGCCTCTTCTATCGCTCTTTCCGTCTATAGTCAATCATTTCCGGCAGGTGTATATCATATCGAGCAGCTTTTCGATCTTAATACGGTTTTATCAAGCATTCAACCACCTATCGACATCAACACAAGGGTTAATAAGCAACATTAATATTACTACTAATTAATAATCGCACGAATTTGAAAAATGTGGTAACTTATATACACATAAGTAATCATATACATCATTGTTAAACCCTAAATATACAAGGTGGTGCATTTGATTGGAAACTGGTCAAATATTAGCATGGACTTTAGTAAGTGAGTGTCCTATTCCTAATGATGTTAATGCTTTACTAGTTAATGGCGAAGTCGCTGTTGCAGCTTATAAGACAATTAGAGATTCAGCAATATTCACTAACAAGCGTTTAATTGTACGAGATGCCCAAGGTATAACTGGGAAGAAAGTTGAAATTTATTCGCTACCTTATTCTTCAATTGATATGTGGTCTACTGAAAATGCTGGAACTTTTGATTTCAATGCGGAAGTTGAGTTATGGACAAAAGCTGGTCATATTAAAGTGAATTTGAAAAAGGGAATCGATGTTAGAAGATTTGATCGGATAATTGCAGAGGCACTACTAACTTAATAATAAAAGTAAAAGTTAAAAGCTGACTCGTACGGATATTATTATATCCGAATAGAGTCAGCTTTAAATTTAATCGAAGATAGTACAATATATTAGTGCTTAATAATTTAGATAAAACTTAAAATATCTTCTAATGGCAATCGAGATGAACCATATGCAGGTGCAGCACCTTTACCGATAGCAATTAGTACAATTGGAACTACATTGCTAGGCAATTCGAATCTTTGAGCGAACTTATCTTTGTCAAACCCACCCATTGTTACTGTATCAAAACCTTTTTCTTTTGCAATCAACATTAATTGCATTGAAATAAGTCCTGCATCAAAAGTAGCAATGTTTTTTCTTACTTCGTCTGACACATTAGGGTACAAACGATTTGTACTTGCAATCATAACTTCTTTGCTGGCCTCTGGCATATGGCCTTCTGCCACATTTTGCGTATAAATTTGTTCAACTTTTTTGTACATTTCAATATCGCCTAGTACTGCGATTACAGCAGAAGATGTTTCTACTTGCTCTTGATTATTAGCAATGGCTCTTAATTCTTTCTTTACTTCTTGATCTTGAATAACAAGGAATCTCCAAGCTTGAAGATTGCTTGATGATGGTGCTGTTGTAGCCTCTTTAATAATTGTTTCTATTTCTTCTTTTGAGATCTTAAACGCCGGATCATATACTCTTACAGATTTTCGAGCTTCCATAACTGAATATATATCGGATTGAGTTGTCGTGTTCATAATGTATTCTCCTCTTTTACTTACCATTAGTAAGTTTATATTAGAAACTTACCATAAGTAAGTTACTTAGTCAATATGAAAGTAATTCCTCTACTTCATTTAGCGATTACAACTGTTCCATCGACGAATTTGTGTTAAACTAAATGAAAGCAATGTTCGGGGAGGTCTCTTAATGAAACAGTCTGATTGTCAACATACCTGTCGTGATTTTCATAGTACAATCGAATTTCTCGGTAGACGCTGGATGGGTATGATTCTATACACATTAATGTCTGGTCCCAAACGTTATAATGAGATTCATTCAAGCATTGATGGAATATCAGATCGACTATTAACCGAGCGACTTAATGAATTAGTAAATGCTGCGTTAATAAATAAGACCTTAATTGATGATTCTAATAAGAAAGTTGAATACGAGTTAACTGCTCGTGGACACGCATTAAAAGATGTAATTGTATCGATACACAAATGGGTCGAGGTTTGTGAGTTAGAAATTAAAACAAAAGAAGCAACCACTTAGCTATCCAGTAGAGAGTAAATTCCTTACTTGCTACTACTCATGTAACCACCATGTGCCGCATTCGGTACATGGTGGTTTTTTGTGTATGCACTTTATTTTGTCTGTGTACCGTTTTGCAATGCGTGCATTGTTTTGCAATTAGTATCTCTTCATTTTGAATAATTCATGAAAGTTTAATTTGGAAACATCTACTGAACGAAGCGTCTTCACTTTGGTGAAGTTAAAGGGAATTTTACTCTTTATTCGTTGCTTTCCCTCCACTTTGGTGAGATGAAAGGCATTTTTACTCTTCATTCAACGCTTTCACTCCACTTTGGTGGAATGAAAGGCATTTTTACTCTTCATTCGGCGTTTTCACTCCACTTCGGTGGAATGAAAGGCATTTTTACTCTTTATTCGTTGCTTTCCCTCCACTTTGGTGAGATGAAAGGCATTTTTACTCTTCATTCGCCGTTTTCACTCCACTTCGGTGGAATGAAAGGCATTTTTACTCTTCATTCGGTGCTTTCCCTCCACTTTGGAGGAATGAAAGGCATTTTTACTCTTCATTCGGCGTTTTCACCCCACTTTGGTGGAATGAAAGGGAATTTTACTCTTCATTCGACGCTTCTACTCCACTTTGGTGGGATGAAAGGGAATTTTACTCTTCATTCGGCGTTTTCACTCCACTTTGGTGGAATGAAGGGGAATTTTACTCTTCATTCGGTGCTTTCACTCCACTTTGGTGAAATGAAAGGGAATTTTACTCTTCATTCGGCGTTTTCACTCCACTTTGGTGGAATGAAAGGGAATTTTACTCTTCATTCGACGCTTCTACTCCATTTTGGTGGAATGAAAGGCATTTTTACTCTTCATTCGGCGTTTTCACCCCACTTTGGTGGAATGAAAGGGAATTTTACTCTTCATTCGACGCTTCTACTCCACTTTGGTGGAATGAAAAAAACTGTAAGTGAACTAGATATGTTCTAGTTTACTTACAGTCTGTAATCTCAAATATCATTTCAAAAATGCTCAATTACGTTATTACTGCACTGTGTTTTTCCAGTCAGCTGCGAACTTTTCCATCCCTTGATCTGTAAGTGGATGTTTGGAGATTTGCTCGATCACATTGAATGGAACAGTAGCAATATGAGCACCAGCCATAGCAACGCGAGTGACATGGTCTGGGTGACGTACAGATGCTGCAATGATTTGAGCATCTAAGTTATGGATACGGAACAATTCCGCAACTTTCACAATCAATTGCACGCCATCTTCAGAAATATCATCCAATCTACCTAAGAAAGGAGATACATAAGTAGCACCAGCACGAGCAGCCAATAATGCTTGGTTTACTGTGAAGATTAAAGTAACGTTTGTTTTAACGCCTTTTTGAGTCAGGTAACGGCAAGCTTCTAGACCAGCTAGAGTCATCGGAAGTTTGATCGTTACATTTGGATCATTATTGTTGATTTTAATTAATTCATTCGCTTGTGCAATCATTTCTTCAGCTGTAACAGCATCAGGAGTAACTTCAGCAGAAACAGATTCAACATCAGGAACAGCTTGCAGGATCTCTTCAATGCGATCTTCGAATTTGACACCTTCTTTGGCAACTAGCGATGGATTCGTAGTTACTCCAGAAATAATTCCGATTTTATGCGCTTTTTTGATATCTACCACATTAGCTGTATCAATGAAAAATTTCATATTAAATTACCCCCAATAATTATTTTTTATTTATTCAATAATTGCTTAGCTACAGAAACGACATTGCTTGATGAGAATCCGAAATATTCCATAACTTCTGTACCAGGACCTGAAGCTCCGTACGTATCAATGGAGATGATACTACCGTTAGCTCCTGTATAACGCTCCCAGCCTAGAGAGATACCCGCTTCAATAGCTACACGTTTCGTTACCGCAGTAGGTAGAATTGATTCTTTATATTCATCAGATTGAGCATTGAACAACTCTCTGCTTGGCATTGCAACGACACGAACAGATACATTCTCATTTTCTAGATCTGCTTTAGCACTTACTGCAAGTGAAACTTCAGAACCTGTAGCGATTAGAATAACATCAGGCGTTGCATTCGTTTCAGCTAGAACATAAGCACCTTTAGCTACATCTGCAATATTTGCTTTCGTTGCTTCATATACAGGAAGATTTTGACGGCTAAGAATCAAAGCAACCGGACCATCTTGTTGTTGCAGGACATACGCCCAAGCGCTCGCTGTTTCATTCGCATCTGAAGGACGAATTACCGTTAGTCCTGGAATAGTACGAAGTGCTGCTAGTTGCTCGATTGGCTCATGTGTAGGACCATCTTCACCTACTGCAATAGAGTCATGTGTAAATACATAAGTTACAGGCAATTTTTGTAGTGATGCCAAACGAATAGCTGGACGAAGATAGTCGCTGAATACGAAGAACGTACTTACGAATGGTTTTACTCCGCCATGTAATGCCATACCGTTACCTGCTGCGCCCATCGCATGCTCACGAACACCAAAGTACACATTACGACCAACATAAGAATCCACTGCGAAGATTGGCTCACCATTAATATCTGTCATTGTAGAACCAGATAGATCTGCACTACCACCAAAGATGGACGGTACTGATTTGATAAAGTGATTAATCGCTTGACCACTTGCGATACGAGTTGAAATTGCTTTAGAAGAATCAAAAGTAAGGATGTCAGATGCATCAATAGCTACTTTACCGTCAATCACTTGAGCAAGTTCTTGACCAAGCTCTGGATATTTTGCAGTGTAAGTTGCAACTAGTTCATTCCATTGTTGTTCTTTAACAGCACCTTGTTGTTTCAACTGCTCGAAGTGTGCTTTAACTTCTGCTGGTACTGTGAACTCATCATGTTCCCAACCGTATACAGCTTTCGTTGCAATTGCTTCTTCTTTACCTAGTGGATTACCATGAGCTTTGTTCGTACCTTGAACTTTTTTGCTACCATAACCAATAATTGTACGAATTTCGATAATTGTTGGTTGAGTAGTATTAGCTTTCGCTTCTGCAATTGCTGAAGTAATTGCAGCAACGTCGTTACCATCTTCAACTCTCAAGTATTGCCACTGAGCAGATTCTGCTCTCTTTTGCATGTTTTCGCCGAAGGAAAGACCTAGATCTCCATCTAGAGAAATATCATTGGAATCGTATAATACGACTAATTTATCAAGTTTCATATGACCTGCCATAGACATTGCTTCATAAGCAACACCTTCCATTAAGCAACCATCGCCAACAAGTGCATACGTGTAATGATCCACTACTGGGAATTGTTCTTGATTGAACTTAGCAGCTAAGTGAGCTTCAGCCATTGCCATACCAACTGCCATTGCAATACCTTGACCAAGTGGACCAGTTGTAGCATCAACGCCATCTGTATGACCGAATTCTGGGTGACCTGGAGTTTTACTGTTCATTTTACGGAATTGTTTCAAATCATCGATAGATACTTCATAACCAGCTACATGTAATAAGCTGTAAAGTAGTGCTGAACCGTGACCCGCAGAAAGTACGAAACGATCGCGGTTGAACCAATTTGCATGACCAGGATTGTAATTCATTTGATTTGCCCAAAGCGCATACGCCATTGGTGCAGCTCCCATAGGAAGACCTGGGTGACCTGAGTTTGCAGCGTTAATCGCATCAATAGATAAAGTACGAAGTGTGTCGATAGATAATTGATCAATGTTTTGAGTAGACATAATGTTCTCCTTCTGTTGCTTGTATTTTTTGATCAGCTTTGGCATCTAACCACCAGTGATTACCGTCTCTAGCTAATAGCTCATCGGATTCCACTGGACCATTAGAACCTGCTGCATAAAACGTAAGTGGTACAAGATTTTCTTCAAATGCGTTTAGAATTGGTTGAACCCATTTCCAAGACAATTCAACTTCATCCCAGTGAGCAAAGAACGTACCGTCTCCCTGGAATGCATCATGAATGAGATTCTCATAGGCTTCTGGAACATCGTTACTGCTTGAATGGAAATCAATATTAATCGGAATAAATTGTTCTTTGTTCTTCGGATCTCTGGAATTTAGTTGGAATGTAATTCCTTCATTCGGACTAATTTCAAAAATCAACAGATTGGCAACCTGATTGTTTTCAGATGTAGTCGTGCTTTGTTGAAATGCTTCTTTGAATTCAATAATAATACGTGTGAATTTTTCATTCATTCGTTTACCTGTTCTAATATAGAAAGGCACGCCACGCCAGAATGAATTATCGATCTCTAATCTTGCAGCAATGAATGTGTCATTCATCGATGTAGCCGGAATGCCAGCCTCAGAAGTATATCCAACGACCGGTGAACCTGCGATTGAACCTGCTGAATACTGACCACGGATAACATTAGACTTCACATTCTCTTTGTACAGAGGCTCAAGAGACTCCATAATTGTCTTCTTCTTAAAACGTACAACTTCTGAAGTACTGTTCTGCGGCAGATGTAGCGTTAGCATCATTAATATTTGAAGCATATGGTTTTGGAACATATCTCTAATTGCACCAACATGGTCATAATAACCTGCGCGCTCTTCTACGCCAACCGTTTCACTAGCAGTGATTTGGACATTAGAGATGTAGCGATTGGACCATAGTGCTTGAAGTACAGGATTCGTTTGTTGCAAGATTTCAAGCTTTTGGATCATCGGTTTTCCAAGATAATGATCAATGCGATAAATTTCATTTTCTTCAAATGAATCGCTAAGTTGTTGATTCAAATGTTGAGCAGATTGCAAATCATGTCCAAAAGGTTTTTCAATCAACAGACGTTTCCAACCTTTTGTTGTACCAAGTCCACTCTCTTTGATGTTCGCAGCAATTGGTTCAAAAAACTCAGGTCCAACAGAAAGATAGAACATCCGATTAGGCGAACTACCCATATCTTTTTCTTGCTCTTCAATAAGGTGTAGTAGTTTGACATAATCTTCTGTATGTCCAATATCTAGCGAACAATAGCGGAATGCTTGTAAAAAGCTGTTCATGATAACATCGTCACTGGCTTCACGTCTTGAAAAATCACGAATTGATTTCTCTACACTTGCTTGAAATACTTCATCTGAAAATTCTCTTCGACCTAGTCCTACAACAGCGAAAGATTGTGGTAATTTTTGATCGATATATAAATTATATAAGGCAGGGTAGATTTTTCTTTTCGCTAAATCGCCTGTTGCTCCAAACAATACAAACGTTGTTGCTTCCATTATCATCTTTCCTTCCAAACGTTATATATTAGGTGCAGTATCTACTATCTTCTCTCCATTAGTTCTACTATAATACTAATAACACCTATACAAGTAATTAATATATTGGACAGGAGCTATAGACCATGTCTATGACCAATTATGAGCTATATAAAGTTTTCTATTGGGCCGCGAAAACAGGTAGCTTAACTAAGGCAGCAAAATCGCTTTATATTACTCAACCTAGTGTGAGTCATGCGATCAAACAACTTGAAGAGAGTTTTGGAATGACCTTATTTTATCGAAATTCTAAAGGTGTTGCCCTGACACAAGAAGGTCACATCCTTTACTCCTATATTGAACAATCTCAAATTCTAATTACGTTAGCAGAAGAGAAATTAGCTGCACTTAAAAATTTAGAGAGCGGAGAATTACGGATTGGTGGAAGTGATTCTTTGTTCAAACATTATTTGTTGCGATACTTAGAACAATTCCATCAGAATTTCCCTGCTGTTAAACTTCAACTGATTCATGGAACAACGCCAGAAATTATTTCATTTTTGAAGGAAGGTAAAATCGACTTAGGGGTTGTTCGTATGCCAATCGTCGATCCGCAATTGGAATTAAAAGAAGGGATTCAACTTCAAGATTGCTTTGTTGCTGGGGCTCATTATGCAGAGCTTAAAGATGTCGTACTTTCACTAGATAAACTCATCCAATATCCACTCATTTTGTTCTCACGAAATAGCCGAGCACGAATGGCGATTACTGAATTAATGCAAGGATACGGTTATGAACTCAAACCTGCCATTGAAGTAGGTAGTGTTGATTTATTGATTGAGTTTGCTCGTAAAGGACTTGGAATTTCTTATGTAACGAGAGAATTTGTTTCTAAGGAACTAGAAGATGGCTCGCTATTTGAGATTAGATTAGATGTAGAGCTCCCACCATCTCAAGTAGGACTAATGATTATGCGTAATATGCCACTTTCCAGTGCAGCAAGTAGTTTTATTGAACATATTAAATAAGCTAAAATTGGGGCGTATACTAACATTGGTCATGTCAATAAATAAACCCTCCAATTGAAGTGCGCCTACCGCCAGTCAAACATCTAAAGGCTAAGCATACACTTCAATAGCGGAGGGTTTTGTTTATTGTTAACATTCAATTAGTTATTCAGATCGTTAAATATTTCCAGACATTGTTTACAACGGCAATGTAAGACTAATCAATACTACTTTATTATTTTCAAAATAAAGATGGAATTTCAAATAGTCACCGATAAGATAACTCCACTCAGACTCGTTTTCCAAATTCGGTTTGCCGAGTGTTGTCACCACTTCTTCTTTCGAAAGCCCAATCTTAATACCATCCTTTGTTGCTACGCTATCTGATAAAAACAAAACTTCTCGCTCTGAAACTACTGCAATATCTTCGTAATATTGAATACTAGAAACTTTATACGTACCACTATCATAATAGTTAGCTACATTAACATAATTAGAATCGTTCGATAAGTGCTGTTTCCACGCATTGAAATCCATTCCATCAATCGTTAATTGATCAAAATCATATCGAAAGCTTTCATCGACTCTTACTCCACTTTCTGTGGACTCTTCCGCTGCGATAGCATAAATTCGATCAATGTTCGCCAGCTCTGATTCTTGCTTATATTGTCCATACATTAGTTTCGCAACTTCATCAGTAGCGTAGTACAGCAAGTCTCCAAGTTGGAAAGTATTATTGTTAATATCGTACGGAATAGCAACTTTTCTGTCAGTGCTATTAATATGGATCATTACATTATCTGCTGATATCGTTTGATCTTCTGCCTTCGCAACTATTAGATCGAGCCAATACAAGCTCTGTAGAATGACATATTCTCTATTTTTAGGTACAGTATAAGGTTCGTTGCTTCCATACTGTACAGTAATTGACTCAACTTTTTCTGGATCATATGATGGATCATCTTGTAATGTAATAGTTAAATATTGCGGTTCAACTTCAGCAGGTGTCGATGTTTCTTCACTAATAACGGTGTCATTCTGCTCGTTACCATCTTTAGGTACATCTGAGGTTGGTGCTATCGCTTCTACTTCGCCAGTAACTACATTGTCCTTATCGTTTTGAATAACTACCCAAACGATACATCCAACTACAATAATCGAAAGTGAAATCATCCACCAAATCTTTTTGCTTTTAACTACTTGCACAATATCCCTCCTAAACATTTTCATCCATCTTTCCAAATCACTTTGTTGTATAAAAAGTAGCTATGGCAAACTTTTTATATAGTACATAGGTTAGACGAATCAAGTTTTGAATTTGTTCCATAAATTTCATTTATATATAAAATTTGTTTTATTATTATTAAGGAGGTTCATTCGAGGACATGGTGATGCTCACAGCGTTTCTAGCTTGTAATAATGTATTGTATGTTCTAGCTTAATATTGCACAATTGTATGTAACCAGAAATTTCAATTGGAAATGAGGAATTAACGATGAGTACTTCGATGAATGTGTCACTAGTAAGTAATAAAAAAGCTTCTCTAGGTGAAGGGCCTGTATGGAACAGGGCAACAGCTCAACTTTATTGGATTGATATATTAGAACATAACTTGCATATTCATCATCCTAAGCATCCACAGGATGATGAAGTCATAGCTATTCCGCCGTATATCAGTTCTGTTATCCCAAGACAATCAGGCAATATCGTATTAACGCTAAAGGATGGTTTCTATAGCTATGATGTAACAACTAAGGAGTTAACACTTCTTGCAGAAGTTGAGGCCTCATTAATAGATAATCGTTTCAATGATGGTAAATGTGATCCAAAAGGTCGGTATCTAGCAGGAACGATGTCCATGTCTAACCAATTAGCAAAAGGATCACTATATAGTTTGGATCCTGAATATCATGTTACGACGTTACTAACAGATGTAAGTATATCCAATGGACTAGCTTGGTCTGCTGAAGGCGATACGATGTACTTTATTGATACACCAACTAGCAATGTAGTTGCTTTTGATTATGATCTAGAAACAGGACATATAACTAATCAACGAGTTGTCGTTCAAATTCCTGAGCATCTCGGTTTTCCTGATGGGATGACAATCGATGCAGAAGGAATGTTATGGGTAGCACATTGGGGAGGCTGGTGTGTGTCAAGATGGAATCCTATGAATGGTCAGATGATCCAAACAGTTTCTGTTCCGGCTTCCCAAGTCACTTCTTGTACATTTGGCGGAACTGAACTAGACACATTATATATTACTACTGCTCGTGTTGGTCTTAGTGAAGAAGAACTTTTGAAACAGCCTGACGCTGGCGGTCTTTTCAGTATAAAGCTCGGTATTAAAGGTACACCAGCCAATACATTTGCAGGATAAATCATATTCTATTATGAATGGGGTAAATTCACGATGGAACCTATGTGGGATGCAATATTTCAACAGTTGAAAAAAATCTCACCACTCCCTGACGAGGAATTACTAGCTTTCAAAGAATTGTCTGTTCATTCAACTATCACTAAAAACAATCATTTTATTAGAGCAGGTGAATTTTCAGACTCCATCGGTTTTTGCGTAAGCGGATTGTTTCGATTTTACTATACGACACCTGATGGAGATGAATTCAATAAAAGCTTTTGCTCCAACAATGATTTCATTGCTTCGTACAGCTCTTTATTATTGAATATCCCTTCTTATTTCTCCATTCAAGCTTTGATGAATAGTGAGATAATAACGATCCGTTATAAAGACCTTCAGTCATTGTATATAAGGCATGCTTGTTGGGAAAGACTAGGGCGGAAATTAATTGAACAGTTATACATCAAGAAAGAAACACGGGAGCGTGAACTGTTGCTGCTTTCTGCTGAAGCAAGATATTTGCTGTTTCTCGAAGAATACGGACAAATGAAAAAAATCATCCCACAATACCATATTGCTTCTTACCTAGGAATTACCCCTGTCGCATTAAGCAGAATTCGCAGAAAATTAACCTAGGTTAATGAGAAAATCTCCTCCATCCTCTACATTTGAGTGGAGAAGGGGGAGATTTTATTGAAGCTTACAGGTAATACCATATTAATAACTGGTGGCGCCTCTGGCATTGGGCTAGCGTTAACAGAAAAGTTTATTCAGTATGGTAATCATATTATCGTGGTCGGCAGAGATGAACAAAAATTGAACCAGTTAAAAGTACAGCATCCGAGCATCACAACGTATATTTGTAATGTAGGAAATGAAGACGAATTGGATCAACTCATCAAGCAGTTATATGACAATCATCCTGAACTCAATATACTCATTAATAATGCAGGTATACAATTTAACTATTCATTTATCGATGGAAATGATACTTCTCATCAAGTTAATGAGGAAATTGCTATAAATTTGAACGCACCAGTTCTGCTAGTGTCGAAACTACTTCCATTACTTGCTCGTCAGCGAGAATCCGCGATCGTTAACATTACCTCAGGATTAGGTCTAGTTCCGAAAAAATCCGCCCCTGTATACTGCGCAACTAAAGCTGCATTGCATATGTTCACGAAAGCTCTTCGCTACCAACTAGAAAATACGAATATAAAAGTATTTGAGATTATTCCGCCTGTAGTCGATACCAATATGACAAAAGGCAGAGGAAATAATAAAATTTCACCAGATGATCTGTCGACGCAATTTTTTATATTCTTCAAAAGGAATCGATTAGAAGTTCCAATTGGTAAAGTTAAATTACTAATTATTATTAATCGCTTGTTTCCTTCCATTGCAGAGCGAATATTGAAAAATAGTTAGGTAATAAGATTGCAAAACTACGAATATCATTCCACACATGGTTCTCCAAAGAAAATTTATTAGGAGGAAGGTAAAGTGTCAAATACAATGGATAGCTCTAATTATCCCATGGTGAATATTCCGAGTGGAAAAATCGTATTAAGAGACGATAGAACAAAGAGCATATGGACATCAGACATTAAACCATTTTTACTTGCCCCGTATGCTGTTACGATAGAATTATACAATACTATTACTGGAAGATCGCCTATTGAACTAGACAAAGCCCAACATCCAATGGTTAATATTTCATGGAATGATGCCATTGCTTTTTGTAATCTAATGTCACAGGGCGCTGGACTGAAAGAATGCTATTCCATTAGTAATGATGGTGAAACTATTATATGTGATTGGCAATCTAACGGCTATCGCCTACCTTCAGAAGCAGAATGGCAATATGCTTGCAAAGCAGAAACTACAGGATATAGATACGGAGAGCTTGATCGTATTGCGTGGTATAAGGATAATTCAGGAGACCATATCCATGAAGTAGGGACTAAGGAGCCGAATATATGGGGACTGTACGATATGCTAGGCAACGCATGGGAATGGTGCTGGGATGTATATGATGAAAACGTATATGGCACATATCGAATTTTCCGAGGTGGTAGCTGGGCAGAAGAAGCCAGAGGTTGCGGGGCTACATGCCGTCGTCGCAGCCACCCCACTTTTCACATCGATGACCTTGGATTCCGTCTTGCTCGTTCTAATTATGTAACGGAGTAATATGCAAAGTGGATAACTTAGAGATTTATATAGTCATCTAAAAGGAGGAAACCAGTGAAAAAAAATGAAACGAGCTATAACTATAGGTTTATTTTTAGTTTCCATTTTGCTTTCAGGATGTCATACGCATAAATTAAGCAACGCTGAATTTACTAATCTTACACCCGCTATCATTAAAATAGATAATTTAACTTATCTTATGACCGATGAAGTTTTATCTAATAGCGAAGTTGAAGAGCAAATAGGAAAAATCACTAAAATTGTGACGATTGTGTCTTACTCTGAAGACCAAAACCCATATAAAAGTCCCAATAAAATTTTCAAAGTAAAGAATATCAATATAGAAGAGGCAATCGCAATTCAAGTAAATAATAATCTATATAAAGCATATATTGAGTAAGATGAAGTAACTTATATTCGTTCATGGCAAAATGAATGATAAGAAGGATTAAAAAATGAATGAAAGTAATTAAATCCCCACTCAAAGTAACTTGAGTGGGGATCTTGTTCATGCTTATAACTATTACAGCTCACTCAGTTAAATCAGTTTTCATCTCCAATCAATCGATTGCGGCCTGCAGCAACACCAATAATAAGAAGTAACATCGTTACAACTAGTAGCACTATTAGTGGTACATTCCATCCATTCGTCAAATCATGTAAAGCTCCAAATAATATTGGCCCTATCGCCGCTAACAGATATCCTACCGATTGAGCCATACCTGATAATTCAGCTGCATCATGTGCATTAGTCGTTCTTAGTCCAAATAAGGTCATCGCAATACTGAAGGCACATCCTGAACCAATTCCGATACAAATGGCCCATAGTAGAACAAGATCATTTCCAGATAATAGACCTCCAATTCCTACAGAGAAAGACAATGCGGTAATTACGGTAAGTGTGATTTGATTTTTCATACGCCCAGCTATTATAGGGACGATAAAAGTTACAGGTAGTAATGCTAATTGCATTATAGAAAGTGTCCATCCTGCATCATCCGAACTTATCCCCTGTGTTTTGAGTATATCTGGTAGCCAAGAAACGATAACGTAGAACAACATCGATTGTAATCCCATAAATAGAGTCACATACCAAGCTAATGGAGACTTCCACAAACTCGTTCGCTGTTCACTAGTTTTCGCTGTTTTCACCTTAAGTGAAGGGCGCCCGATTTGCGGAATCCAGAAGAGCACAGCAATCAATGCTAATATTCCCCAAAGTCCCAATGCTCCCCTCCAGCTTAATCCAGACTGATTTGCCAGTGGCACACTAATACCTGAGGCAATAGCTCCACTTAGATTCATTGCCACGGAATATATACCGATCATTACGCCGATCCTTAAAGGATATTTTTCTTTAATTAAACTCGGCATTAATACATTACATATAGATATTGCAAGCCCCAAGATCAAAGTACCTACTAACATTGAACCAATATTCCACGCTGAGCGTAAACCAATACCTATAACTAACAATACTAACGCTCCAAACAAAACGTTAGCCATTCCATATTTGCGAGCCATCTTCGGTGCTAACGGAGATAACGAAGCAAACGCAATTAATGGGAGCGTAGTAATTAAGCCAGCTAATGTATTCGAAATATTCAAGTCTTCTCGAATAATTGATATTAAAGGGCCTACCGAAGTTATCGGAGCACGTAGATTCATTGCAATTAGTATAATACCTATAAGTAGTAACCACCCTGTAACCTTTAAGCCCGTATGTGCTGTATTCATCTCATGTCGTTCGGACTTCACTTCTATTTCCTCCATCTCCATTACTTCTAGTATGCAATATGACTATCTTTTCTAACAACAAAATGATAAGACGAGTTCAATGCTAACATATAATAATTTATTTGAACACTCATTATAAAACAGATCGACGGAAACTATATTTACCATTAAAAAAACTTTCATAATTCTTTCGTCATATTCACAGATATGTCATAGAGATGTCATGCATATGGTAATAAAGTACTTTAATCCGCCCTATTCTACATACCTTATCAAATGTTAGAATAGAATTACGAAGTTAAATCTATATAAGGAGCATATTAATTGAAATCACATCCTATTTATTTTTTGCGTATCACAGGTATTCTTGATGGTATTTCATTGTTAGTATTATTAGGTATTGCTATGCCGTTGAAATATATTTGGGGAATAGACCTAGCGGTAACAATTATGGGAAGTATTCATGGTGCAATTTTCATAACCTATGTACTCACTATACTATTTGCTGCAGTACGAGTGAAATGGAGCATACTATGGCCTGTTGTAGCACTAATCGCAGCTTTTATACCTTTCGCAAACTTTGTACTTGATTGGAAACTAAAAAAAGCGCAAGTCAATTATAGTGTTCAACCTTTTAACTATGCGCTAATTGTGTATAGTATTGTGTTTTTTTCTTTCATCGATTTATTCGCTCAACTGCCAGTCATGAGTACATTTGCAACTTCCGTTGGAGCTAGTACTTTTCTTGTAGGCTTTATCGTTGGCTTATACTCATTAACTAACACGTTCGGTAATATTTTATCTGGTGTTATGACTGATAAAGTAGGTCCTTTCAAAGTACTTCTAATGGGTTTGTTATTAACGAGTACTGCATTACTACTTTATCGATTCGTCGATTCACCTGCGTTATTAATCGTTGTTCGAATCATACATGGTTTTGTTGCTGGTCTCATTGTTCCTGCTGCATTTACATTCTCTGCGAATAGTACGATCAATGAGCAACAAGGAAAAAAGGTTGCCTTTACAGGTACTTTTGTCGGACTAGCTGCTATTATAGGTCCAGCTTTCAGCGGAATATTGTCAAGTAAAACATCCGTTCCTTTTGTCTTTACATGTGTCGCCTTGTTTGGATTTTTATTAGTCATACTTGCTGCCATTTTACTTCGAAATCACAAGCTATTGAAAAAAACCAATGACGAGGCAGTTAGTCAATCATTAGTCACACTTCTTAATTCAGGAGTACTCAAAGCATATTTAGGGGCATTTTTCTTAATGTTCTCTCAAGGTGTTATCGCTTATTTACTACCTTTGCATGTCCAATCACTAGGATATGAATCAAGTTTAAGTGGCACATTAATGAGTACTTTTGGTATCGTTGCCGTGCTAATTTTTGTACTTCCTACTAACCGTATTTTCGATCGGATTGCTCCATCAAAAACGATGGCTTTGGGAATTGGTTTAATGGGAGTAAGTCAGCTACTTATTAGCCAATCAACGACGAATTTAGTACTCCATATCGTATTAGGTTTGTATGGAATAGGCTTTGCCCTCTTGTTCCCATCCATTAATACGATGTTAATTAAAGCTACTCCAGCAGAATTACGAGGAAAAGCTTATGGTTATTTTTACGCTGCGTTCTCTTTAGGAGTTGTTGTAGGTTCGTCCGTTTTAGGTTGGCTGCCAATAACTATCACTGAAGGATTTATATTTACCGGTATCATTCTGTTGCTATTTGCCACTTATGTCATCGTAAACAAGCGTAGAGATCTAGCATTAAATCACTAACGACTTAGATTAGAGTCGAGAAGCTCCAAGTATTATTAATAGAGTCAAAATAATTAAAACAGGGGATATCCCTTATCATCAATCTAATGATGGTAAGAGACATCCCCTTAAATTTATTAATACTTCACTCAATTGTAATTGAAATTAGGCATTAACTTCCGTCAAGTCAATTTCACTCGCTTCTAAGGATAGTTACTTATTTGCTTGAGCTTGGAACATATATTCTGAGAAATCGGCAATAGTTGGATTATTACCATAGTGTCCGCCCTCGACTTGAATCGTCTGACCAGTAATAAATTTAGATTCATCAGAAGCTAGGAACAATACTGTGTAGCCAATGTCATCTGCTTCTCCATGATAAGGTAGCGCATTAAACTTCGCGAAAATTTCTAATACTGCTGGCGGCATATTTTTCTCTGCTGCTGGCGTTAAGATTAGACCAGGAGCTACGCCATTACAACGGATTTTATGTTTACCATATTGAGCTGCGATATATTTTGTTAGATTGACCACAGCACCTTTGGAAGCACCATATGCTGTACGAGTTATATCTCCAGCAAATCCAGCCATTGATGCTGTATTAATGATAGAACCGCCACCTGCTTTGATCATATGAGGAAGAGCGAAACGGCTACCAAGTAGTACACTCTTAAGGTTCACATCCATTAGATGATCCCATTCTTCCAGATCCATATTGATTACGTCTAAATCTTTACGCAAGTTCGTTAATCCAACGTTATTATGAAGTACATTAATTGTTCCGTATGTTGCAACCGTAAACTCTACGGCTTCTTTTATGGACTCCTCTTTACCTGCATCTAGAAAAACTCCAGAAGCTTCAAAGCCCTGACTTTTAAGACTCGTTGCTGCTTCTACTGCTGCATCAACATTGAAATCTGCAATAACTACTTTAGCACCTTCTTGGGCTAGTAGTGTAGCTGCAGACAATCCAATTCCTGAAGCTCCACCTGTTATTAATGCTACTTTACCCTTAACTCTTCCCATTATGAAAATCTCCTTTGATGTCCGAATGAATTTTGAGAAAGCAAGATGTCCGTATTATGTACTACGGAATTATAAGCTATGCTAACTTCGAATTTAGTACAACGAGAAATTATATACCATATCGCTATAAATTTAAAGTTTTTAACACATAATAACGAATGCTTTTACTTATGTGCTGAAATAAAATTACATTCGTTACCTTTGTATAGCCAGGTAAACGCTATAATTGTCGAAATGAGGAATACAACATGTCGCATCAAAAAAAGAAAATTCATTACGCTTGGTGGGTATTGCTAGGAGTAGCTCTCATAGTAGGTTTAGCCAAAGGTGGGATTATGACTGCCGGAGGATTGTTTCTAACACCCGTTACACAAGATTTAGGTATTGGGATGGGAAGCTTAACACTTTACTTTAGTATTTCATCGATAGTGACGATGGTTTTCCTACCTATCGCTGGTAAATTGATGAGTAAATATAACATTCGGCTAGTGTTAATTATCGGTATTATTCTACAGGCTGGATCATTTGCTATGTTTGGTCTTATGAATTCGGTATGGGGTTGGTATTTGTTCTGTATACCAATGTCGATCGGCTCTGTCTTTGTCGCTCAAATGGCAGGCCCTATACTAATCAATAACTGGTTCAAAAAACATAATGGTTTAGCCATGGGGATTATGGTTGCATCTGGTGGCTTGTTCGGAGCGATTCTTCAGCCTATGGCAGGTAACTTAATCGCAAGTAATGGTTGGAGATATACTTACATCTTTTTAGGTGTACTTGTTATGGCAATTGTGATTCCAACAGTACTACTAACGATTAGGATGGCACCACAACAAAAAGGACTTCAACCTCTTGGTATTGCTGAAGAAAAAAACAATGATGAAAAGAATAATAAGCAAGTAGAAGCTAAAGGAGTTAAAGCATCTGTTGCACTAAAATCCTCGGCATTTTACGCTTTACTCATCTTCTTCTTCTTTGTTACTTCTATAGGGAGCTTTGGTCAATTTGTAGCACCTTTTGCGATGAATTTGGGTTATAACATTTCCTTTGCAGGTTCTGCTATGGGGGGGTGGCAAATCGGTACGTTAATCGGAGCTTTAACATTCGGAATATTGACCGATAAGATTGGCGCAAAAAACACCGCGATTTTTGCAATGATCTTAGGTTTAGTTCCTGTTATGATGCTTTTAACGGTAGCAACTAAACCCATAGTGTTTAATATTGCTATTGCTATCTTTGGCTTCATCGTTGCATCCATCGGGACGTTAGGACCTTTGCTAACTACTGCTTTATTCGGAAATAAAGAATATGGCCAAATCTACTCGACTGCAGTTATCGGTTTAGCCATTGCAGGTATGGTCGCGTTACCTGCTTACGGATATATTGCACAGCTAACTGGTAGCTATACAGCAATCTTATATGCCGTTGCTATTATGATGATTATCAATGTGATCGCCGTCATCTTCGCCTTCAAAGGTAAAAAGAAACTGGAAGCGGCTGGCTTGTGGAATTAAAGTTAGCGACTTTAATTAGTATGCAAATCAATCAAATAGCCGGAGCTAATATGCTTGCTCAGCTATTTGTTGATTAACAATATAAATTATTTATAGTGTGACATGAACACATGAACTATGAAATCAACAGATAATAATCATGGAGAGATGTTGCTTGAATGTAATGTAAAACTTTTAGCAATATTTAAAGCAACTTGTTCATCAACATCTTGTGCGTTGAAGTATAGATGATATGCCTTATTTTTATCCTCAATGATAAAGTAAAAATGTAGTGTTTCTGTTACTGTTGTATCACCAGATGCTGCAGGAGGTGTCTGTTGCAATCTCTCCTGTATAACTTTCGTAAAAAATCCCTCTAATGAATGAGACTCAATTACTTCTGTATGATTTGCTCGCAACTGAGATAGAGGCTGATCTGGGTAATATGGAGTTACATCAAGTCCACCTACGACCTTGCCATTCTCTTCAAAAGACATAGAAGATTGAGGTTGTGATAGAATCGACCAATGTTCAGGAGTGGATACTACATACTGATCTAGCTGTTTACTTTCTGATATCTCACCATCGACCACCCCAACATTTGCTCCTAATACGACAGCACTGCTTATAACAACTAGAAATATAAGTATTGAAATGAACATGAACAATCTAGGCTTCTTTTTATAAGCCATTATCGCAAACAATCGTTCCTTTAAATGCTTTTTCTCTTCGCACATTGTTACCTGTAGAGCTCCAACAGCATACTTTTGCTCTGCAACAACATCAATTAACGTATCGCCATAGTTTTGTTTTTGCTCTGCATTTAGGTTCTTTATTACAGCCTCATCGCATGACATTTCACAAGCTCGATTAATTGCTTTTTTGATGATATACATAAGTGGGTTGAACCAGTGGATGGATGTAATGATCATTATTAGCCATTTCATAGCGAGATCATATCTTCTTAGGTGGGTAAGTTCATGGAGTAAAATATTTTCAAGTTGCTGTTTGCTAAATTTATAATCCGGTATAATAATTTGAGGTCTTATTACTCCAATCAATAGTGGAGTTGTTGTAAAGCGATTTCTTACAAGCTTGACGTTTGTTTTTCCTTTAGTTAACGTAGCTAACAATTTATTCTCATCATCTGAAGCTAATATATTTCTTTGCTTGAGCTGTTTAGAAAATTTAGCATATCCCATTATATTTATTGCAAGGGCAAAGATCATACCTAATAGCCAAATATAAAAAATAGATTCAATAACTAGATTCGTAAAGTATCGACTATGGTCAATATCATTGTTATAGACACCGTTAGCTACATTACCCTGAGGATTAGAGATAAATAATGAACTTAATATACTAACGCTATTACTATCAACTTGTTGAACAGTACCTTGAGTATTTATCATTTCAGTAGTTTTATCACTATACATCAACTGATTAATAATACTTCCTTCAAATGAAAATGGGATGATTAACCGAAGCAATACTACAAACCATATGTAATACTGTAGAGTCTTGGATAATCTGTGCTTAATAAATGGCTTTATTACAAATACCAATACAGCAAGAATACTACCCGATAAGGAAAGTGATAGAATAAGTTTAATTATCTCGTTCATTTCTACCACCTACCTTAAACATAGATCTTAGCTCCTCAATATCCCTCTCATTAAGCTTCTTGCTACCTAAAAGAGAGGCTACAAGATTTTTAGCACTACCTGCAAATAAACGGTCAATTAAGCTCTGAGTATTATATTCGTTATACTCTGCCTCACTTATTAATGACCTATAATAAAACACTTCCTTTTGCGTCGCTAAAACTACCCCTTTTTCACAAAGTCTACGAAGTAATGTTTTAATCGTAGAGCTATCCCATGAACTTGTCTGCTCAAGCTTTTTTCTAATCTCAGCAATAGGAAGTTCACCATCCGCTTCCCATATAACACGTAATATTTCAGCCTCAGAATCCGTTATTTTAGCTACTAATTTGTTCAGTTTTATCACTCCTCAAAGGTTACACTTGTAACTCCAATTATAGTTTACACTTGTAACTCCTGATTGTAAAGTGATGGTTATTTATTTCTCTTCTAACCATGACTATTCAGCTGCTATATGCCATAAGTAGATTGAAGCCACTGAACCGAACGGAGAATACGTTTCTCGGTATTGTTCAAACTGCTCTTTCGTAATCGTTTGAAGACCATATAATTTCATCATGCCACGTCGAATGGCAATATCACCCCAACTTACGATGTTTGGCCGTTTCATTGAATTCATCAGTATCATTTCAGCCGTCCATTGCCCAACTCCATTGAATTTCATTAGCAATGTAATCACTTCTTTATCTGATAAATGATGAAGCTCCTCCAAATGAATTATATCTTGAGACACAGCATATGAAATATCTTTAATGTAGATTGCCTTCTTCATCGTCATGCCAAATTTTTGAATATCGTCAACATGTTGCAGTGCAATGTTGTGAGCAGTGATTTCCCCAAAACGAGACTGCATTCTTTCCCAAATGGTGTTGACTGCCTTGACAGAAATAAGCTGACCTACAATAGCGTGGACAAGTGCAGCAAACAAATCTGGGATAATAACACGCTCGATTCTACCGATCCTCGTCATTGCTTGTCCCAATACTTCATCTACTTCACTTAAGTAATCTATTTCTACTTGTCCATACTCAAACATTTGAGTTTCAACGGTCTTCATAATTTCTCCTCCAATCTCAGCAAGCTTATTCTTAGCGAATATGAATTATAATTTCATGGTTCATATTACTACTATACAACAGCACCTATCACTTTATAGAAGTATCCGGTCATAATAGCAACATAATGAAATAATATATTTTTAGATTCATCTTAAAGGATTATGATGCATAGAAAAACAAATAAATGCCTCGCAAGTAGCGAAGCATTTATTATACTTATTGTTATTTCTTAACAACAGGAATCCATACTTCACAATACTCTCTACCACTCTCAGCTGTACCGTATACTTCAAACTGAGGACCATGAACTTGCTCATAGCTCGCTACCGGGAACCATTCACTAAATATCCGCTTCCACAACAATTGAACCTGCTCTGTCGTTTGATCTTTCGTATATTCGACTGTAGTGAAGATTACCCATGTTAGTGCAGGAATTTCAACAGTAGTGTATCCTTCTGGTGCGCCTCCTATTGGATTATTAGCATAAAGCATATAAGGGAATGTCATCCCACCAGTTTCACGATAACACATGACTGCATTAACAGGTGAAATCCCGGTGCTTGAAATAGGTTGATCTAACTCATTGATAATCCGGTCAATTGTTCCTTCAGCAAAGGCCTTAGTCCATATCTCAGGGATCTGCCTTAGATTCTCTCCATTTTCAGTAGTAACAATGGATTCAACACCAAAAATAGAAAAAGCTTCTTTTTCAACAATTTTATAATTCATCTTTTAAACTCCCTTAATTAAAATTTCAAATTATTCGCCAAGTGCTTCTAACTTCTGTAACGCTCTTCTTTTACGATATAACATTTTAGCAGCTTCTGCGACGTCGTTCAGCATTCCTTTGTTTATGAAAGCACCGAACAACACTCCGGCAACTGGTATGAGTTGAAATAATTTTTTCCAACCGAAGTTATCACGATAAAGAGCAATAACTTCTTGCCAACCTTGTAATTGTGATATCATTTGCTGATTACGTTCCCCATTACCAAAACCCTCAAGATCTTCAAGAATAGCTTTTTTGCCTACGATGTCAGAAGAAGCGAACTGCATAACTTTAACTGCAAATATCCGTTCTTCCTTCTGTTTTGGATCAAAGCCGTAGCTAATCGCGATTTCTTGAATAATTTTTAATGAAAGACCCAATATAGCAGGGATATCAACCGCTAAAGTAAGAAACCCTCCAATTCCAGTTGTTGCGCCTTGTATCATGGCCATAGAAGAACGGCTCGTCGATAGTTGGTCAGCTGTCTTATTCATAACTGCCATTGGTAAAGTGGCACATTGATCTAGCGTTAGAGGTTCCGTACGATTAATTGATTCGACTTCACTTTTTTCAGATTGCATAGCAGTTATTGCATTTTGTTGAACTTGTTCTAGTATACTTTTCTCCGAGATTAGATATTTCCCACCATTTTGCACATATCCACCTATTTCTTCAACTGCTTGTCCAAGCTTCTGCTGAATAAATTTGGGTGTTACTTTATCTAGTAGCATAAAGGGCAGTCTGCCTAGCTTTTCCCAAAACCATAAATCTTTCTGATCTTGCTCCCATGCTTGGACTTCTTGTATCTCTATCTCAAGCTGCTGCTTCGTATCCGTCGATATCATTATTCTGCCTCCTCATATTGCTCTGTTATACGTTGTCCGAAGGAATATGGATGCAAAGGAAACCTAATTTGGGCACCTAATATTAAAGGCTAAAATATGGGTAATTGATCCATGTTTTAGCCTTTAATATTATTTTCATTTCTATAATTCTGCAATATAGCTCATCTGTCTTATAACCTTAATCTGAAGTATTTCAGGTAAGGATCATTTATTATCCCATTTGTTTCGAAATTTTTGCGATGCTCCCGTCATAATAGGCTTACCATGACCAAAACAAGCGATCTCGAAATCTAAATTTGCTAACTTTTTTAGACTTTGTTTAGCCGTAATTATATCTTCATGCCCTATACTCCAACCAAGTCTCGGCATATTTGATGCTGCATCAGCGACAAACATAATTCCCCCAAGCTGCGGTAATGAAAAAGCAAGTTGCCCTAGACTATGGCCTGGAATCTCAATTACGTTTATTCCTCCTGCAACATCGATGCTCTCTCCTCCATTAAGTTTCACATCAACCGGAACTGCTTCAATTGGATGGTCAGTGACAAACAGCTTAAATAATAGCTTGTTCATAATCCCTGGAGAAGGTGTCATTGCTCTTTGCTTCAAACCTTCCTCTACAATTGGAGCTTCAAACTTGCTAGCATAAATTTTCACTTGTGGAGCTTCCCGCTTCAATACTGCGACGCTTCCGGCATGATCACCATGACAATGCGTAAGTAGAATCGCCTTCAAATCTGATAGTTGATGACCAATGGAGTTTATAGCTTCTTTTATTTTTGACGCACTTCCTGGAGCACCAGTATCGATCAGTACTATCTGCTTATCTTTCGGATCTTTCAACAAATAGGCATTTACATTTCCTAACGGCAATAAATATATATCTTTCACGATTTCATGAATTTTTATTTTCTTTCAACTCCCCTTTTAATGAAATATTAATCGGTTTGTATATCTTGCTTTCGTACCGCTTCGATTGTAATAATGTCACTTCCACGAGAAGGTTCCCTTTGGAAAACGTAATCAGCAGAATATGTTATATCCGTAAAGCCGTTACTTTCTAGAATTAATTTCATTTCCTCAATTCCATACCAACGCAATGCCATCCGTTGTAACTCGCTTTGGATTAATTTACCTTGTCGCCATTTCTCGTATCTAAGATAAGATACAGTACATTGATTTATCCAGTCTATTTCAACAGATTTGTTTTCCATCGTAATCCCATCGCCATTAGGTAGCGAAAAAGTGGAAGTAGTAATCTCTCCCGTTTTCCATCCATGAGGATAGACTAGATCAATAATTAGTTTACCTCCTGGAACAAGGTGCTTATAGAAAGATTTCAATGTACTCTGCGAATCTTCAAGCTTCTCGATCAAACAAAAAGAGCCCGACGGAACAATAATCGCATCATAAGTAACCGGTAACGAAAAATCTTGTAATTGACCTTCATATAAGTTAGCAGTTAATCCTCTCTCTTCAAAACGTGCTCTACAGGAATCCAACATCTCTGGCGAATAATCGATGCCATCCACTGTAAGTCCAGCTTCAAGAAGTGGAATGATACAACGCCCAGAGCCAACTCCAGCTTCAAGAATACGCCCCTGACATGTTTTTAAGCGATCTTGATAATACTCAATATCTCCAGCTAATGAATACCCAACCGGTTTTGTGAGATCATAGACTTCAGTACAAAGTGAACTGTAATAACTAAACATAATTCTACCTCCATTTTCAATTAACTATTCGAACAGATGTCGATTTTCATACACGTTGACATTACAGATGGATTCAAATCCTGACTTCTTATAAATATTGATCCCGTCAGTTGAAGCCTGAAGTACGCAATGGCTGGTATTTAGCTTCTGGGCTTCTGTAATTAGAAAATTAAACATTGCTGAACCAAAACCTTTTCCTCTGAATTCTTGTCGTGTTGCAATATCATAGATACCTACACTGTTGTTATTGATTAGTAGAGATCCTGTTGAAACCACTTCATTTCGAAAAACACCAATATATAATTTTATCTCTGTATGATGAAGTGAAGGTAACTCAGTTAAATATTTATAGTAGGCACGGACTTGAGTCGCTTCTTCAGAATCACCAAATAATGATGCTAGTACTTCCGCGTATTGTTCGATTTCCTTAGAGGAGGAAACCTCGGTCATAATATACTCTTCCAGATAATTAATACTTGGAAGTAATGTATGTAAATTTGCATACATAGCGATATTAGTTTCTGCTTTTTTTAGACCTATATCTTGTAGATATTCAACAGTATTGTCAATACCGTCTTCCCATGACCACAGAGCCATTGGCAATTTCTTCTGAGTAAAGTAGTGAACCGCTTCTTGGATAATGGTTGATTTAGATTGTTGCGCAATTTGCTTAAGCAATACAATGTTATTGAATGTATCTGAAGGCAGTCCACTATCCACTCTAATATAGTCCTGAGTTTCACTTACGTTGATTTTGTCTGTATACTTTCCTAACAAAGTAACTTTATGTATAAAGTTATCTCTAATTATATTAGATAGACTTGATAGCATATGATCACCCTCAATTATTTTCATCAAAAATTAGATTTTATGACACTCTTAATTACTTTACATATTTTTCCTTAATTTTAACACAAACATGTCTTTACTATCAAATATCTATCACACTTGAAAAGTATTCATATAAAAATAAAACGATCAATGACTGCTGAAAATTCAGCAGTCATTGATCGTAGAGAGTTAATCATTCCCTTTGCTTCGTGAGTTGATCTCAGATTAGCATTATAGGAATAGAATCATAGACAATATGAACATAAACACTACACCAGCAATCATCGGAACCGAAGTTCTTTTCACGATTGCTATAGGATCTGCTTTAACTGTTCCAGCAACAATTAGAATAACAGCTGCTACAGGAGAAACAGCGCGGAATAGATTTCCTGATAGACCAAGTGGAACAGAAATTGCGATAGGACTTATTCCAGCTGCTTCAGCCAATGGAACGATTAGCGGTACCATTGCAAAAATTAGTGCTGTACCACTTCCGCTTAATATTACAATAAGAGCGGTTAAACCAACTAATATAAGAGGGAGAATAAAGTCTAGCCCATTACCTTGCATTTGTTGCATTGAAGCTTGAAGTTGATCTACTAAACCAATCGATTTTAAGCCAGTTACGAACACAGATGCAGCAACTAACAAGGCTACAATTGGAATAGCTCCGCCCATTCCTTTAAAGAATGCTTCAGTCTTCTCTAAAACGCTCTTATTCCCTTTATGTCTAATCAATTCACATACAATAGCAAGTACCAATGATACTAATGTAGCAACCTCAACACTAATATCTATTGTAGTACCTGTAGTAAGTTGAACCGCATAAGCACCTAATAAAAGAATAATCGGAAATACTGGTAGAAGTGCGTACACCGTTTTGTAAAGTAAACCACCGTTAACTTCAACTGTTTCATGTACTTCAACTTTATCATTATCATTTCCAGCTATTCCACGTAGATTATCTTTTTTATCCATTCGCTTCTGCCAGAAGTAATGAACGAATGCTATAAAGATAATTGTAGGAATTGATACAAGTGCGTGATAATTAAATACATAGTCTGTTACGTTCATTCCAGCGAATAAGGAATGTTTAGCTAATTCCTCAGCTATCGCCACATTATCGCTACCTAATGGAGTTGGAACGATCGTTGCTGATGTAGCGATTACCGCAGCAGCTGTTAGTGCAGTCATCCCTGCTTTTCTTAAAATTGGATATAGAGTAGCCAATAAAATAATTGCAAGATTTGAAGCACTAGGAATTACAAGAGACAATGCATTTCCTAATAAAAACACGATTGGAACTAAAACATAAACAGATTTGATTTTTGCAATTGGTTTTGTTAAAGCATTAACCGTTACATCATTTGCACCAATTGATGACATATAAGCTGTGTAACCACCCAATATAAGGACGATAAAACCAGCTGCTCCAAATGTTTGCTTAAACTGTGTAACAATAACCTGGAGCGGATCTAACCATAACGATCCTGTGGATACAAAATCTTTTACCGCTATTTCTTTCCCCATACCAACACTTATTAATATGAGTATAATACCCATTAGAAATAGTGTAATTTTAATGTCCATTTTTTTGATAAGCATATAAATGACTATTAATACTGCGATAATAGCAGACGCATACATTACTATATTGGAATTCATAATTGAATTTCCTCCCCAATTCTTATGAATACAGCCTAATTACATTTACTCAAGCTTTCCATGAACCATTGTTTAAACATTTGTGGATCAATATCAACACAAACCTTGGCATTGTTAGGCTTTTTCAAATAGCCTTTCAAGTCTACAACAGTACATCCCATAGTCATGGAACCGCTTAACTCGACATCGACATAAGTATCTACAACTTGGAACATTTCTGGTTGCAGCAGATAAGCAATCGCAGTACTATCGTACATTTTCAATCCGGTTTTCAGGCTGCCACCTCTATATTTTTGAAACAATTGATAAATCATGTTTCCTGTTTTATTCATTTCTTTCAATTTCGCACTATCTTCTGGATACACTAAAGCTTTCAATCCAACATCCAGACCTACCATAACAATTGGTAGATTACTTTGGAATACCATTTTTGCTGCTTCTGGATCTGCAGCAATGTTGAATTCTGACATAACTCCAAAATTACCTCGCGTTGTGGAGCCTCCCATTAGTACAATCTCTGCGATATTTGTTTTCACATCTGGATACATAGATAACAAGAGAGCAATATTAGTAAGAGGACCTATTGGAACGATAGTGATTGGTTCTTCACTTGCCATAATTACGCGATACATGGCATTTACTGCATTCTCTTTCAATACAAGATCCTCAGTTGGCTCTTCAAAATCATAACCATCCATTCCAGTAGAACCATGTATATCACTTGCATCAATAGCTTCTTTAATAAGAGGTCTATCCGCTCCTAAGGCAACCGGTATATTTTTATTGAAAAACTTCAGTAATCTAAGTGCATTAGTTGTAACCTTATCAAGTCCAACGTTTCCGGCAATAGTCGTTATTAAGCGAACATCTAATTTGTCGCTATAAAGTGCTATCGCCAGTGCAACTGCATCATCAATTCCTGGATCTGTGTCAATAATAATAGGTCTTTTTGTCATGTTTCTCTTCCTCCTTGTAATGTAAACGTATGAAATTTCATATAAACTAATCAGATATAGTTTCTCAATTTCTAAACTAACTGACCCTGATTACCAATAAAAGATTCAACTTCTTCGCCAGTAGGCATTCCCGTTTGAGCGCCGAGTTTTGTAGTGGATAATGCAGCTACAGCATTTCCGTATTTACATGCGTCTTTTATATCTAATCCTTTACTTAACGCAATGGCCAAGCCACCATTAAATGAATCACCAGCACCAGTAGTATCCACTACATTCATTTTATAAGCAGGAATAATAATTTCCTTGCCATCTTCAACAATAGAAACTCCCTTACTGCCTTTAGTGATTATTAGTTTCTCAGCAAAAAGATCTTCGTTTCTTTCTTCTTTCAAAAGAAGATATTCATGTTCATTCGGGGTTATATAATCCACATCTTGAATGACTTGTAATGGCAAATTTTGAATAGGCGCCGGATTAAGAATGACTTTAACACCGTTTTCCTTTGCAATCTCTATTGCTTTCTGGACACCTTCTAGCGGTATTTCTAACTGAAGAATTAGAATATCGCTATCCGCAATAATATCTCGTTTTGATTCTACGAATGCTGCTGTTACATTATTGTTAGCTCCAGGCACAACTATTATACTGTTGTCTTGGTTAGCAACGATGATAGATGCTGTACCAGTCATATGTGTAACCGGTTCCACATCACTCACATCAACACCTTGCTCTTGAAGATGTTGGAGAATATCATTACCAAAGCTATCCGTGCCTACGCAACCTATTAATTTCACTTGTCCCCCAAGTCTAGCAACCGCTACTGCTTGATTGGCTCCTTTTCCTCCAGGATTCATATGAAACTGATCTCCAATAAGTGTCTCTCCTGTCTTAGGAACTTGAGAAGTGATTGTAACCAAATCCATATTAATGCTTCCAACAACAGTTATTTTAGGTTTCTGCTCCATCCCAGTATTCTCCTTAAGTTGAATTTCTCTCTATAAGTTCAACATCAAATTTAAAAAAAGTTTCCTCCACTGCCTTCTGCTCCATTAGATTAACTAGCAATGTCGTTGCTTTCTCTCCCAGCTCATAGATAGGCTGGACAATAGTTGTTAGTTCGGGAATAGTCGCTGCAGAAAGTGAGATTCCGTCAAATCCAATAATTGAAAGTTCTTCAGGTACTTTTATTCCAAGCTGATGGGCGGCTTTTATAGCACCTATTGCCATAATATCATTAGCTGCAAAAATACCGTCTATTTCTGGATGTTGACTCAAAAGCTCTAACGTCGCTTTAATTGAAGATTGCATTTCATAGTTACCATTCACAATGTAGCTCTCTCCAAACCACAGTTCCTGATCTACGACTTCTTTATAACCTTCACAACGTTCTTCCGCATTAACAATCCCATAAGTACCTCTTATGTGGGCGATTCTTTTACATCCTTTGCTTTTTAAAAAGCGAGTAGCAGCAATGGCACCATTCTTATTCTCTACAACAATCGTTGGTAGACCTTTGCTTATTTCGCGGTCAATGCTGACTACTGGAATATTAATTTCAATAATCTGATCAGCAGTCATTGTATTTGAAGAAACAATGATACCGTTAACATATTTTTGTTGTAAAACGTCTAAGTATGCTTGTTCTTTTTCTCTATTTGCATCTGAATTACATAGAATAACATTGTAGCCTAACTTAATAGCTGTATCTTCTACAGCTCTTGCAAGTTCTGGAAAAAAGGGGTTCATAATATCAGGTACGATTAAGCCAATCGTATTAGATTGCTTCTTAAAAAGACTTCTCGCCACTTCATTCGGCTTGTAGTTCAATTCTATAATCGAGCTTTCAACTTTTTCCCTTGTATCTTGTCCAACATATCCCTTGTTATTCAGCACTCTTGATACTGTTGCAACTGATACTCCTGCCATCTTTGCAACGTCTTTAATTGAAGCCATGCTATCACTCCACCCTAGATAGGTAACCGGTTACACAAATAATATACTATTTATCTTATTGCAAGTCAATAATGATGTTAATATTATTATACTTATTGTATTTATTTGGGATTTTTATCCGTTTAAAAAATGGAATGTTCCACTAAAGTTATTTATAACTTGTTTGGCAGCAAGAGCATTATATAGCTAAGTAAATAAGCGTCTATCATGAAGTCTTTCATGATAGACGCTTATTAGTTCATAATTTATAGACAAGCAAAATGCCCAATGGAGACAATTATTACCCTATCAAAATTAGCGAGAGCTAACTTCGATTTACGGCCTCACCACTGAATATTTGAAGATCCATAGGAGCAGCCATAAATGCTGATGCCTTTTGAACAAAAGCGGTAAAGTGAGTACTTGTATTATGTGAAGCAGTTGCCTCGACATCTTTCCATAGCTCAACCATTTTATAATGATGGTCTTTCTCCGTATTTTTCATTAATTCATAACTTATATTGCCTTCTTCTGCTCTTGTTAGCGGAAGAAGAATTCTCATTTCTTCCAAAAAGGCTTGTTCTTGATCCGGTTTTACTTGAATATTCGCGTGAACAATAATCATGTTAATCATTCCTTATCTCTTAAATTAATTTACCTTCAGAAATTAATTTCCGAGAGGCTGTTCGTTAATTTTCTGAAGTTAACCTTGGTCGGGAGTCACCTTAACAAGCATTTTTCCTACATTCGTTCCCTGAAATAACTGTAGGAACGCATCAGGAATACGATCAAATCCTTCTATAATTGTCTCCTCGTATTTCAACTTACCTTCCAACAGCCATTTACCAAGATGCTCTGCACCTTCACCTAAACGGTCGGAGTAGTCACTAAGCACGAAACCTTTAATCATCGAACGAGTTTTAATGAGCTGCGTCAATATGCTAGGTCTCAAATCAGTTCCTGGCTCCTTATTGTATGAGGAGATTGCACCACAGAGTGGAATTCTCGCATAATCGTTCAGTAAGCTCATTACTGCATCAGTTACATCTCCGCCAACATTGTCGAAATATACATCAACGCCATCTGGACAAGCTTGCGCAATTGCAGCTTGCAGATCTGGAGAAGTTTTATAGTTAACTGCTGCATCAAATCCAAGCTTGTCAGTGAGTAGTTTGGTTTTCTCATGCGAACCTGCAATACCTACAACGCGAGCTCCTTGTATTTTAGCAATTTGACCTACAATCGATCCTACTGCCCCAGCTGCACCGGAGATAACTACCGTCTCTCCAGCTTTTGGTTTACCAATATCCATTAACCCAAAATAAGCAGTTAGGCCAGTCATGCCAATGACACCTAAATAAGCAGATAAAGGTGCTAGGTTTTCATCAATTAGGCGAACTTCCGCTATATCAACAACGTTATATAACTTCCAACCTAAATAACCCATTACTTTATCGCCAGTGCTAAACTTATCAGAACGAGATTCAATAACTTCTCCAACTACACCACCGACGATTGCTTCACCTAACTTATAGGGTGGAATATACGATTTACCCTCATTCATTCTTCCTCGCATATATGGATCAACGGAAAAGTATAAAGATCGAACGACGATCTGTCCCTCTTCCGGTTGGTTTACAGGCATTTCTTTAAATTCGAATGTTTCGTTGGTTGGCAATCCTTGAGGACGAGATCGCAACGTTATCATTTTGTTCATCATGTACGTTCACTCTTTTCTTTATAATATTAACAATTAAATGATGGTAGCATCTGAAGTATTGTGAGATAGTTGTAACACTTTCAAACTATCAACTCAAAAATTAGGTTTCTTGACATCTTATAGACTGTCCAAGAAACCTGGTAAATACACTTGAAATACATCATCACGCAAATAAATCATTTTTTTCTGCCCTTCACGAACGACTCGGATGAGGCCAGCATCATTCATTATTTTCAGATGATAAGTGATGTTGGATTTATCCGTATTCATTATCGTTCCAATCTCCCCACAACTATTACGGCTAGGTTCGGCAAGTAGATAACGAATAATCTCAATTCGTTTTTTCTCTGCAAGAGCCTTAAAAATTTTTACCCGTATTTCATCTTCATCTAATAATTGTTGAATAGTCATAAAACTATCCTACTCTTATTAGACTTTAATTGTCAAACTTTTAGATTAAGACAGAATACTATAGGATTACGTTTTTAGATTATTATATTTATCAAGGCAATCTTTACAAATACATGATTTACCCAACTGATTAGCTGGAATCATTGTTAGAACCTCTTTTGAGAAATACTCCTTGCTGCACCAGCATTTTTCATTCAGCTCATTTGCAAGGTTGCCACATTTATTATCATTACTGCATATTGGGCATTTATTAGCAGTTACTTCTGACATATCATCACCTACCTTAATTCCTAGTATAGCGTGACCAATAATGATCTAACAGAAGGACTTTATTCTACTATGATCTCAGATACCTCGTATATTTTTAATATATCATCAGAACATGAATCTTCACATATTTTATAGAGGAAATATTTAGCGTTATGTGCCTTAATAAACTCTACATGATTAGCTTGAAGCATGGTATCTACATTAATTATATTTTTTTCAAAATCCGGACTATCTACCATATCAAATTCAATCCCATTTTTCATATAAACCTTATAAACAAAATGATATGTATCGGGGCCTTTTACAGTATCAAAAATTCTGTAAGTAACTTCAACAAAGGATATATCACTAATATTATACGCGTTAACTACACTATTTTTATTTTCCCTTATTAAAATTTGGTCTTTTGTTACGTCATAATAATCATAAGATGCGTTAATTGTAAATAATATATTTCCTATTAACATAAACGATACAATACTATTAAAAATAATTTTCATTCTTCTAGAATCAAAATTAAATTTGAAAATCATCCATATAAATATATAAAGAATAGATGAGATAAATACTAAACCTTCCGCACTATTAGTTGCATCACCTGGTACAAATAAAAGACTATTACTATCAGAAAAAGTACTTGATTGAATTTTTCTGGCTATATTATTAAATAGTAGAGATAAAGACATCATAAGAGCCAAGGCCAACGGGAAAAATGTCACTTTCAAGAAATTCGCAAAAAATCCTGTTCCATATTGGATTTTATCTGCCAACCTTTCGTGTATATCTCTCTTATTTTTCATAGTGTTTCACATTCCTTAGATTCAGAGTTTCTATTAGCTTAGCTTAATATAGTATAACTTTAAGACGAATTACAATTTTCGCATTAGTTGATGGAAACATCGCGCCATATCTCTATACGAATCAGAAACATATCGTTTATGTACTAATAAGAACAAACAGAATAGCAATAAGTGCAGGAAGACCTTGCATAACAATAATTGACCTTCTCGCAATTAAGCCTCCATAAATTGCGGCAATTAACACACAAACAAGACAGAACAATTGAACCTGACTTCCAAATGAAGAATTCGGATGAAGAAGTCCCCATATCAACCCTGCAGCAAGAAATCCATTATAAAGTCCTTGATTCGCCGCCAAAGATTTTGTCTGTTCTGCAAATTGCTCTGTTGTACCAAAAGCACGCATCGCCCTTGGCTTAGTCCACAAAAACATCTCCAAAATTAGGATGTACACATGCTCTATAGCAACAATGGCTACAAGTATAAAACTAATCACACTCATAGGGGTTCACTATTCCCTTCTAATTTATATATTATTATTGGAAAATTATGTGAGATTCTAACCAAATCTAAAATACCTAAATTGTAAGTAAGTAAACTACTTAACAATTTAGGTATTTTAGTCTAAAACCTTGAAATTCGTTATCAGTGTATAATTAGCACATCATTCAGGAGCTCGATTGGCTTTTTCTTTACCGCTTTTTGCTTTACCTTGAATTTCAGGCACAGGTGCCATATCGTTTCTCGGTAAATTCTGTCTCTTATTACTTTCTGTACTGATGTTTTCTCTTGGATCTGGACGTCTCATACCGGCTTTTGCCATAATAATCACCTCAACATTAATATGCCAACTGACCAAAAATTTATGCATCAAAACAGAATTGTTCTTCATGCAGGAACGTCTGATATAGCGATGGTTACACAAAAGGCGGCATCTTTGCGTTGCTTTCGAGATGTTGACTATTCAATGACGTACATTATCCTTTTTACAATTGGGGTTGATTTTTTACCGTTATTATTCGCAGCAAAAATCTCGATTATATTTTCGCCTTCCTTTAATCGAATCGTTTGAGTAACTACACTTTTCCCTACCGATGCGTTATTTATATAGATCGATGGTTTACTATCATTTATATCGACTGCAGTTACTGTAATTGTAATCTCCCCAGAATTAGTTATTTCAGGAACATCACTAATAGTAACCTCTGGAGGTGGAATAATATAAGTAATTGTCTTTTCAACTTCCACCGATTTTCCTTGTGCATTTGTTGCTTTGATTTTTATTACATTAATCCCCTCGATTAATGTAACTGTTTGAGTAAAGCTACTTCTGCCCACATAAATTCCATTAAGGTATAGCGATGGAGATATATCAACGATATCAGTAGCACTAGCGGTAATCGTTACCTTGTTTTTGTAAGTAGTTTCCTCAACTGTGCTAACTGTTAATGTAGGTGGAAGCTTCACATAACTGATCATAATTGTATAGACACTTTCTTTACCTTTACTATTTTTAGCTCTAATGACGATGTAGTTATCGCCTTCCTTTAATGATTGTGTATACGAAATAGTACTAGAATACATACGCTGATCATTTACAGTTATAGTCGGATATGTATCGTACTTATCAGTAACTTTAATTGTAATCGTTGCTTTATCTTTGTATGATATAGCTTCATAATTAGACACTGTAATTTCGGGAGGTGTGATATAATAATTCACCTTCTTAGTAATTGTAGACTTCTTACCGAATTTATTCTCAGCACTAATGATGATTGTATTCTCGCCTTCCTTAAGTGTAATTGTCTCATTAATGCTATTGTTGTAGTTGTACCGTTTCTGATTATTAATATATATGGTCGGATTACTATCATTCAGATCCGTAACCTTACCAGTTATCGTAATTTTATCAACAAACACTACTTCTACAATCTCATTAATCGTTATAAGCGGAGCAGCAGCAGTAAATGTTACTTTTTTAGTAATCTCTGTTTTCTTACCGAATTTATTCGATCCAGTAATCTTAATAGCGTTTTGTCCTTCACTTAAATCCAATGTGTAAGACCAACTTCCAGATGAGTTAGGATATACCCTCGAATTGTTGACGTAAAGTGTTGGATCGCTATCATTACGGTCATTTATTTGACCTGTAATTGTCATTCTCTGACTTTCCGTCTTTTCAGGTACTGTTGCTGTAATGGTTGGTGCAGGTATTATACGTTCAACCGTTTTAGTAACCACTTTATACCTACCATTTGGCTTGACAACCTTAAACTCATATTCGTAAAATCCTTCTCCATCTTTGAGATTGAACGTGTGTTTAAAGCTATCTTTTGATACAGATACTTCGACATTATTGATATACAACTTTGCTTTTGTCTCAATTGTACCTGTTGCGACCACAGTATTGACCTCTGTTTGACTAGCAACCTGTATATCTAGATGAATGTCCTGTAAATCTGGAACTAATGATGAGTCCAAAAATCGAGTTAACAGCGTAGCTGCTGCTGCACGATCCAATTGTCCTTTTGGTCTAAATGTTCTGTCCTCATATCCCGTTATTAGATTGTTTTCAATCGCAGCAGCAACATATGGAGCAAGCCCTGCTGAAATAGCATCCGAATCCTTAAATTTACTGCGGACTACACTATCTCCAGTTTTAGTATTCACTTCTAATTTCATGGATTTAACAAGTGCAACAGCAACTTCTTCCCTTGTTATAATAGCTGCTGGTTTATAGAATGGCTTGCCAATAGGTCCGTAATAACCTTGCAAATAATCCTTTACCCCTTCAATGTATGGGTAAGACCATCTCTTGACGTCTACATCAGAAAAAGTAGCTTTTTGGTTACTACTCGGCTCTAAATCTAATGCCAATGCAAGCATTTTGGCAAATTGCTCCCGTGTTAATGATTCATTAGGTTTAAAGGTTCCATTTGAATACCCATTAACAATTCCTTGCTTGCTCATATTTTGTATAGTGGAATACGCCCAGTGCTTTTTCGGAACATCCGTATACTGCCCAGTTTCTTGTGCGGCTGCGGAACCAGATAATACGATAGATAGCGTCATCATTACACTTATGCAAAACGTAACGATCCATTTAGGTTTATTCATTTCAACATTAACCCTTTCATTATGACGCTTATTTTCACTTGTATTATGGATTATTTGCTTCATTAATAGCATCGTCAACAGATTCAGTTGAAGTTACTGGTGTAGGTTCTGATATAGGTTCTTCTGAGTTATCTTCTGTATTATCAACTCCAGTACTATCCGTTGACCCGCTAACCTCTGGCAATGGCGAATTTCCTGGTAATCCACTTGTTTCAGGAGTGAGGCCATTACTTCCGTCTATAGGATCTGTAGTTGATGTTGGTAATGGAGTTTGTTCTATCGTTGGTGTTGGGGAGGGTTCTAACGTTGGTAATGGATCATTAACTACTGGTCCATTATCCTTAAACATAAACAATAGAACTAACCCAATAATGGCCATAACAAATACAATGGCAGCACCTAATGCAATCATTTTTCGGTATTTGTGTAAGAAGCGTACAAGTCCATTAGATTGCTCAAGTGATAGCTCTTTAATGAATTCTTTGAATTTTTTGCTTCTTACGGTTAGCATTTTTTTCTTTACAGTTGAATCCTTTAGCACTTTATTATTTTTTTTCGAGAAATATGACCGAACATATTTCTGATATTTTTTTGAACTACCAATAAGTTCACTATCGAACATCAGAAAATCAATAACCTGTTCCTTACCATTTGTTAAGTGATCTACAAAGATAAGTAACTCATCATACCGATATTCATAATCATTCCTGTTTCTATAGTTACCATTGCCTTGAATATAGAAGGCGTACTTCACCAAAGAAAAAAGTCGCTTACTCGGATTGTCTTTAATTATATTTTTGAATAATAGTTGTACCGATTCGAAAGACCTCGGTGATAGCTCATCCAAATCCTCATAAAAATCATCACTATTACGATGACTAGAATGTAAAATACTGAATGCTAACTCCAACTCAGATTGCAGTTGCTGTAGCTCCCTATTATTAGTAAGTATAGTATTTACCTGCTTTTTCTCTTGCTGCATCATAGATTTCAATTCATCAATATCTTGTAGTTTTAATGCCCCAAGTTTAATACTATTAAATACTTGATTAAGTACTGTTTGGATAATTTGCTCTGAAAATTGCTCATAGCGATTATCTTGTTCTACAATTTTGTGAAGTAAGTGTAGTATCTCGTTACCTCTGCTAATATAAGCCTTATCCTTTTTTAAGAGATTAATAACGGTAAGATTAATTTGTTCAATAAAGAAAAATCTTGTAATAATATTCGGAGATAGTTTTCTCCAATAGTTAATCTCTTCATTAAGTGCTTTTACCGTAACAATGGAAGCTGCACGTTCAATGATTAGCTCTTCAGCAATATTTTCATATTCATGGCTACCACACAAATGCTCCATCAATTCTTGGAATAAGTGAGGACGATCCTGAAGTTGTAGTAGTACTTGCTTGGTGTAGCTACCATCTTTCCCTGTCTTGCGGTTATTATAGAGCGATAGCGCAATAACCGAGATATAACTGTGAATATAATCTTTTTCTACATACTGACAATAGACTAGCAACTCTTTGATGTAAGCAACGCTTAGCACTGAACCTGATAAGAGTTCATTCTTCTCTTGCTGTACAAGCTTATTGAATAAAGTAAGCAGCTTAGTTTTCTTAGCGAAGTTCTGTTCATTCACAAAGCTTAGTATGCTATTAAGCATACCCTCCTTGTTTTTTGCATAAGGGTCAAATGTACCTTTTTCAACTCTAAAAATAGCTCCCAACTGTGAGTAAGTTGCATAGGCCAACGTTTTATTGCTATCCAAATCTTGAATAGCTTCTTCCGCAAATTGAAAATAAGACTTATTCACATCTGGATAAGTTAAACATGCCCAAATAAGATTGAGGTAATGGTTGTCCTCTTCAACGACATCCACATTCAAATAACGTTCGTTAACAAAATCAAAAATAAATTCTTTATCAATCGATCGATCAGCTTGTCTAAAGCTATCTTTTTCTACAAACATTACATTAATATATTTCTTTGCTTGTGGAACATTTTGATAAGTTGAAAATCCAAAATGTCTCCGTAGCTCATAAGGTAGGCTATAATATATAACTTCTACAAGTCGCTTCGCATAATAAGAGCTTTCTGATATATCAACATCTAAACTTATAAACACCTTCTTATTGCTAGCAATAGAAAGTATCGTTGCACGCATTAGCTGTTTGAATATCTTTTCATTAACTTTCAACTTTGTTAGTAACTCTTGTTGGCCACTGTAGCTTGCCTTAGTATCATATGGTAATCTATCTAGTTCAGGAAGTTCTTTACCTAATGTATGATCATAATGACTAGCAAATTGATTGTTATGAAAAATAGCTATTGGATCAACAATATAGGCCTCCTTTAACTCCCTGGGCACAATATAGTTGTGTACAAACATCGTCTCGCGTTGACCAGTAAAGTCAGCTGCTAAATACATCGCTCGACCAATAACCATATCTCCATTATCTGAATGAAATACAGTTATCGATTCCGGATACTTCTGTACATCTTTTTCACCACGTTGACTTAACTCCGCAGGTGGAAAGTAGGTACAAAAAGGATGTAACGTTTTTTTAATAAAATTGTTATCGAGATTGCTAGATTTGGCTACCGTATCTAGCCCTTCATTCGTGCGAAAAACCCCTTCACGGCCCCGTGTATAATATTGCTGTTGAACTTTTCTTGCCATACTCATTATGAGCGACTCCCCTCAATATACCCAAACTCATAGAGTAGCCATAAGAACGGTTCATCTACTCGAATAGGGTTAACTACACCAGTTAATTGTTTATCCGCTGGATTTGCTCCTAATGAGGACACTGCAAAAAATGCTGTTTTCTTAAAATACGCATCAACTGCATTTTTGAAAGGACGATCAACTTTTTCTATAAATCTAGCAATTTCACCATTAATATTATTAAATTCATCGAGATTAAATACCTTGTTATGCACAACATTATTAAATACATTACTATTAGTTCCTATATATTGCCCATCCTCTTCCTTTAATAGCTCTAGCATATCGCTCTTTGCTACAACTATAGCGGTCGGAATATCAGTAACTCCTTTATCTAAATGAGCGATAAAGGTAGAATTTAAGGTAACAATTATTTCTTGAGAATCATCATATTTACCAGCAAACTCCTCAGAACTATTCCCAAAATTAAGTAACAGACGATCTCGAATCGACCGAATTTGAAGTGGATCGACCATAAAGATAATGCCAGATGAATTTTTTATATGAGAAGCATATAGTTCAATATAACTCTCATCAACCATACCTTCACCCGCAACATCGAAGAACACAAGTGTAATCGGCGGGATCTCATCGTTAATAAATTTAAATTGAAAAATAAGCGGCTCCTGCATAACTTCCTTTTGAGTAGAAGGTATCATACTGCCACGATCAAAAACTGGCTCTTCATATTGTTGTCGGTATCTCCGACTCATTTCAGCATTAAGTGGAATACAGGATGCAGCGAAATTAGTCGACGTTGTATGCTGCAAAGTATGAATTAGCGAAGCAATATAGACAGATTTCCCTGAAGCTGTTGCACCTACAATTGAAATAATATTACTCGGCACTTTACCAGAGGGTACCGGCAGCTCATTATGACAGCTAGGGCATAGTCTCTTCCTCGTAACAATCCCATAATTATCTTGTAAACCTACTAATACATTTTCCGAGATGATTAGATTTTCTTGCGGAATCGATTGCGGATGAATAATGGCTTCGATTTCATCAATTGGTGAAAGATTAAATTTTTCACGATATTTATTGAGTTTCTCATCCTCTTGCAGTGCATAATCCTGGTGATCTTCCTTGGAATGTGCCGCACGAAAAACGACATCATTTGGTTCAAATTTCTCAAAGCAATATGGACAAACGATTGAATAATAAGGTGGTTTTTCCTTTATAGAAGGCTTATTGAACAAATCTTTTATGAATTGAAACATCATACTTCTCTCCTTCACATTGGTACTAGTGTAAAGATATGGCCATATTTCTTACTATCATTCAAAAAAATTCTAATCTGATCTTGCTTACCAATCTCTATCTCCGGTAACTTGTTCATACCTGGCAAAATATCATGAATAAATGGATAGGAGATTCCATCGTCAATCGATGCCGGAATTGAGCCTTCCTTTTTCACATAGCACAATATTTCCTTCGTAATGAACATTTCACTATATAACTCAATCTTGGTGGTCTTTGTCTTTTTCAAAAAAGTACTACCATATTTAATCGCATATTTAACGATAGATTTACCCCAATTAAAGGCTATACTATTACGATCATCCTGTTGATCGTAGACACATTTTTGAGCATCAATATGACGATAAGCACATACTCGAATATGATACCGCCCCATATTATGGAGCTGTATCTTATAGCCTTTGTTTGCTTTATATTCTTCTCTCGTATACACTTTACTTTCTTGTTGCTGCTCTTCCTCTAGTGGACTATCAACAGTGCAGACCATAAGTACATATTGAATGTTTTCAGGCCATTTCCATGTGAGTGTACATTGATTTTCTTGAATATAATGTTTCAAGTCAGTTATATGATAATTGTCTGGTATATCCGTTACATACGTCCAATTACGATCCATGCTGTTCACCTTCCTAGTCCCTATCGAAGCTCTTTATATACCTGTTCGGGTCTGCCGCCCATTTGTTGATAGTTACGTTGTTGATTTCGTGATTGATACATCCCATTGCTTACGTCAGAATTTGATTGTTTATAAGCAATTACAGCTGTTGATAGTGCTAGCACAAGTGCCAAAATAATATCGGCAAATGCTCTCACTAATAGATCTGGTAATAATGACTTAATACCGAATTCTAATAGTAATCCCGCTAGCAATCCTCCAATTGCACCACCTATCATAAAGCTTTTTGCTAGATAGCGATTATTATAAATAATACCTAATGAAAGTCCCATTAATGCTCCGATTAATAAGATGCTAATTACGCGTACTAAGCCATAGTACAAGCTATCTAATGTATTAGCAGTTCTTTCGCCAACTAAATGCCAAGTTTGCGTTGCACGATAGATTTCATCCATTACAAGAGATAAACTTTGTGCTTTTGAAACCTCGTAAAACTTTCCGCCAGTATCTGATGCGATTGCTTTAAGCAAATCATTACCTTCGCGCAAAGACATATTCATCCCAATCGTGTTAACCGCTACGTTTTGGTCCTTATATTCAGCTAAAGCTGTATTGAGTTCAACTGGACTATAGCCATCAGAGATAAGAATAACCATACTTTTACGTCCATCTTGACTAGCTTCATTAATTTGATTCATTGCTTCTTGTAATGCAAGACCAATATCAGTCCCGAAATAAGGAGCATCCATATTTTGAAGATTCATAATTATTTCATCACGAACAGATTGTTGATTAATTGCAGTAAGCGGTTGGAGCACGTTGACGCTATCGTTAAATTCTAAAATAGCGACTCGCTTATCAGTCTCCATACCTTGAAACAATTGCTGAATAGCAGTAATACTCAATTTATTAGGATCTGTTTCAAGCATACTTTCCGAGTTATCAATAGCAATAATAATATCCTGTGGAGGCTTGCTGTTACCTAGATATAAGCCGTAAATAAACTGAAAGAGCATACCTGCTAGTAATAGCATTACAAGTGAGCCTGGTACAAGTAACTTCCATCCATCGCCCGAATTAGTGGCACGCCAATATTGCCCATTCAATTGTGGAGAAATCATCTCCGCGATTAGACATAGCAGTGCTACCCAAAATGCTAGCACACCAAAATATAGTCCCATAAGAACAATATAGTGAAGTTGGCCTTCTCCCCAATATAGAATAAACTCTCCCGAAATAAATCCTAGTACTCCACCAAGTATGCTAAATAAGATGAGCAGCGGATTAATTTTTTTTCTGTACATACTCCGACATCCTCTCTAACTTGTAGCTATTATTTTTCTTCGCTATGAAATTGATAACCATTTTGCAAATAGGCATCATAGTATTTCATGCCATTAATGACGTACATAATATCTGCTAGTTTAAATCCACCCATCATATTTAGCTTTTCAATTACTGAAGAATCCTTCTCATGTACACAACCTAGCTTATAGGTACGAGACTTCTCATCCACATGAAAGGAGTACTTAATAAATTCGCTCTCAAAATCTGCAAAGAAGTACTTTTCTTCGTATTTGTACTTTTGTTTATAATTATGAACATGAATATGAACAGTGGACTGCTCCTCTAATGCCAAGTATAAGTCACGATAAAGTTCTTCCTTGGAAAGCACCTTCTCCTTGTCCTCATACGATACAGTGATATTAGCACGATTCAAAAGTTCATCTTCAAATGATAAATTCAAATGATTACTTGTAAAAATCTCCTTTTTACAGAGGAGAATTAATCGTTCAATAAATGACATGCCTTGCTCATTAAGATGTTCTACAATATTTCCTAAATATTGTGATTCAAAATATATATGTTGGCCCTTTTTCTGTTCAAGCTCCTGAGATATTTTCCGAACAATGTCACTGTAGTACTCCGGGATATTGCGATCCAAGTAGTCATTAGCATCCTTTACACTTTGTCGCGAAACATCCTTCATTCCCTTTTCTATCGCTTGCAGCGTATCAAAATATTTCTTATAACGAGTATGCTGTTCCTGTAAAGCAGCTTCGTATTGTCTAACGAGTTCTAGCTGAATATCAAGCACTAACAGATCATGTTTTTTCGTATAGACTTGCTCAAAAATTTGGTTAATTGCTTGCTTCACACGTGTATTACCTAACAAAACAGAAAGAATATTACCCTTTTTATCCAAACGTCTATGTTCAATACGTTCAAGCTCCTGTTGTTCCTCATCTTTTCTTTTCAGTAAATGCTGCTTCATGCTCTGCAACTCATTCACGATAGAATATTCATCTTGCTCAGAGGTCCATAAGTACGCGCAATACATTCCATACCTAGAATCATTAATCACTTTACTGTTCATTCTTTGCTGCAAATCAGCAACAATGTTCAACTTTTCTATCTTTTGAAATGCAGGAACCGAAATATTGGTGTCAAAAAATTGCTGAGCTTGATTGTCAAATAACTGAACCTCAATTTCTTTTAACGATAAATCTTCAAGTCTACTTGAGGATACATTTTTGCTTAACAAAGCTCCCATATCCGGTAAAATGCGATCCTTGCTCGAAACGAGTTCAGAGGCTTTATGTTCTAAAGCCTCTGAGCTGACCAAGAGTAAATCACGAGTACGACGAAGCTCAACCTTACTCTGCTCTTGGAGAATATTCATAATATGTTGAAACAGATGATAAATAATCGTTAGTGCGATCGCTTGGTTTGGTTTGTTCACCTTAGAAAAACCTGCACTAGCATACACAACCTGATCATTTTCAGCTGAAGTAATTTGCTGTCTGAATTGCTGATTGCTATAACTTTCGTATTTGGTATCGATATGATCGATGACCTTTCTGCTTTTCAATAGATTAATGCTGCAAATCGCGTGATAAATTTGTTCGAAGCTTTGTTCTGGAAACGTACCGTTAATGTTTTTGTCACTTAACAAATACACCAAATCGAATAATGGTGCTGGTCCATATTCAACTGGAAGCTCTAGATTATCAGAAGTAACTCGAAGCATTTTCTTGTATTGAAATGTTCTGCTATGGAAGGCATCTACTTCTTTCAAAAAACTCATTGACAATGCCGTTGCAAATTCATCTGTTTGTTTTTCTTTGATCAAGCCATACATATCAACCTGAATAAGCTTAAATGACTCCGAGAGCAAATTACGGAGTAACAACGTAATCTCCGGAACAAGGATGTTACAAGGATCATCTACTCTCGTTACTACTGCCATATTCAGCCGTTCAAAATTAGAATATACATTACCATGCTCAGCAATCTGATTACTGAGTTCTCTAGCTAGCTGATTTAGTCTAACTAGAGTTTCAGTATCATCGAAAAAGCCAGAATAGACAGCTGGTCTCATGTTCTGTTTTTGATTACTTAAAAACTTCAGCTGTAGCGAAAGAACATTAGCTTTGTTCACGGTACGCTGGTGGTAGATATGAAAGTAAAATACACCTTTGCTATTATTCCACTTCTTATTATTCAATTCATGAACGGTGTCCAATGCCTCTGCAGACATATCTCCAATAAAGACGTACAGTAACGGGTTATTAATAATTAGCTGACCATCTACATCTCCAGAGATATGATCTACATGTGAATCGTAATCATTTGCATAGGCGTATAATTGTTGTTGCATACCGATCCCTCTACTCTAATGTTTTTAACATATTGTTAACTTTATCGAATATCTGCTTATAGAAGCTGTAAATCGCCTCACCATCAGCAAGTTCATGACGATCATAATCTAAAGCTTCTTTACTCTCACTAGCTGATCCCAACAAATCTCTTAAGCGTGTAAGCAGCGGTGTAATGTCAGCATCTGCTGTTAATACTCTACTACGCTTCGCAGCCTTATTCATGAGCAAGCTTCTGCGTTTGTCATCAAGAGCATTAACGAATTTAAATATTTCATACTCAACGAACTTATTTACTTGCATTAGATTTACAATGGACTCCCAAGAATCTTCGTTCACATCATGATCGTAGACGTATTGTGCACCCCTCTTGTAAATACTTTGTGTATAAAGCACTTCGATAAATAGATCTAGCTGCTTTCTATCATTAGAATGCTTATTGCTGATTTCCTCAAGTTCACTAATTTGCACCTTAATTTGCTCATATTTCAGTACTTCTTGACGTAGACGCTCAATAATATCAGGTGTACGAATTAAATTTTCCTTCGCAAAATCCGCATTAATACTTCCAAATATATCTTTGCTTTCTACCATTTCAAGACCGTTTTCAAGCAGCCCTTTTAACTCCTGTAGACAGCTATTCAATTGTGTGAAATTAATCGTTCCGGAATTCAAATTCAAGCTATGTTTTGCGAATATTTCATTTGCATTGAACGGTACTGTAAAAAATGTTTTATAACGATTGGTCGTTGCTTCTGTGTCTGCCTTTTCTTTGATACAACCAAATTGAATAGCTTTATCAAATAGCTCGCGAATGTCACGATTATACTGTCGCAAACGACGATTCTCGTATATTTCACCCCATGATTTCTCAGGTATTGGAGATGGCAAGAACGCCCAGTTTTTCTGTTGAGTCTGTACAAGATGACGACCGATGCCCTCTTGATCCAAAATAGTACGCTCATAACTCTCTTCATATTGTCTAATCGGAGTGTATGAGAACAATGGAATACCATTACGTGTATTCAACCAGAATATTCTATTCTTAACCTGACTTTCTTTGATCGTATAACGTGCCTGACCAATCGCAATGTCTTGATATTTTTTAATTCCTTTAAAAATATTAGCAGCATCTGCAGGAACAGATACAAAGCCCCATTGAGGGAAGTTAAAGTGACCAGAGCTATTGCTCAAGTGAAACACTGGTACTGCTTCCTCATCTAGTTTCTTCGCAATAATACGCTCAACTATATTATCAATAGATTCGTCCTTACCGTATTTAATCGATAGGAAATCTTCCATTGATTTCGTAATCAAATCACCAAATTGATCTGTCAAAAACTCAGAAATAGAGCCAATGACATCAATTTCATCTTCTTTTATCCATTGATGTGATTGGCTAAGCAAGCTGCTCGTGAAATCACGAATCAACTCTTCTACACCTTTATCATCAATAATATTACCTACTATTTTTTCAACATCTGGTACATTTACGATGTTCCAGTAATATGTTTTATTACCTTTATGGTCGACCTGTTCATCTCCGTTTAATAGGATTTGACCGTTATTTTCAAAGATTGTATTAAGCGCGTTTAATAACTCCGTAAATATTTCATAAATACGTGAGTTTTGACTGTTGATTGCTGTAATCATGTCCTCATAAAACTCAATCATTTGTTCCATACGAGCTTCATCTGCAAGTAACAAATACTCTTGAATTTTCGCTTCGATAAAGGCATCTTTTTTCTTTGGTTTAGAAATAAGTGCTGAGCGAGCATCTCCAAATTTTTGATTTGAAATATTTCTTGCTTGATCAATATCTTGCGGAATACGTGCTAGTTGTGCCTGTAAGGATTCAATATAAGATTTAATTTGGTTAATGATGCAATATCCCTTATTAGTTAAAATAATCCGTGATGCGAAAAACGGACCTTGTGAAGGATTTTGGAATATACGATCTAATTGTTCATTGAAATTTTCAAGCAATTGCGCTGGATATTGTTTTTTTGTTTTAACATATTGTTCACGCGCACGAGAAAGATAGCTATGCTCTAGCTCTGTATCAACGTTAATGATCTGACCTTTTATGACGTTGTCGTAGCTAAAGTGATCATTATTCTGATAACCAGGAATAGCTTCTGGTACACGACTTTCAAACTCTCTCGTCACTGCATCCATATCAACACCGATTTTACGCATTAGTGTTGCAACATCTTCTTGATTAGGAGTGCTGTCGAACATTTTCTCCATCTTTTTGAATAAACGATACGCTAAAAACGTTGTGATTTCCTCAATAGGTAAAACTGCTGAGGAAGCACCAATAATATTATATTTATAGTTAGCAGTAAAAGGACGTGGCATCTGATTAATGTTTGTACGAATATTACTAATATAATCGTGAATAGCAAACTCTTCGCCTGATTGTTTGTCCTCGCTAGCCATAAAGTTTGTAATGTTTTCCGCCGTTACGTTCATGCAGTAATCATACGAATTTTCAAGCAGTTTACCATCAATATTAGTTGCCGATATAAGATGAGCAAGATTGAATGGTGGCATAGGTGAATTTACTGTAATTGCATTACCATATCGTTGCTTAAATCGTTCATTTCTTTCATCTACATTCATCCAGTAATCAAGCTCTTTCAACGCTGCATAGCCATTTTTCTTAATATATTCCTTCGTATGGTCCGTTAAACTTTTATTAGCTAGATTCACGTCGGGCATAAAAATATAACCGAGCATATTAACTTTATCTACACCTGCCGCACCATACTCACGCTCCATAATGGCACGCACAATGTAGGAAATATCGAGGAAGCAGCCACTTCCTGTACCCCCAGAAATACCTGTTAACATAAACACCATTAACTTCTTATTCGTTCCTAAAGACAATCCTTGAATTTTCTTCTCTAATGCTTGCACAACTTGCGTGATTTTTGTGAATAGTAATAAACGTCCAGCCTGACGAATACCTGATGCTCCACTTATACCATCCGTAATTAGCAGTTCAGGTGACAACCAATCGGTAATGTAAGACTCTAGCGTCGTGCGATCCTGCAGCAAACCTCCAATTTCAGAATTTGATAACAATACAAATTCTGATAATGGATCAAGACCGATACCTTTATATTTTTTGTGGCGATCATGTTCGTTCGTTTCAAAAGCAATAAACTCCACATTATCTGGTTTTTCTTTGCGTTTTTTGGAGATAGAGTCCTCAGGTAATTTAAAGCGACGATTAATCTGGTATTTCAATCGTAGCAAAGCATCAATACCTGTACCCCCAAGACCAATAACTAGCATGGGATTATCAATGGTATCTACTCGAATCTTATCGCTGACAATACCTCCACCCTGTGATACATCTAATTGCTGGATATGTTCTCTGATCGCTGCTTTCATCCCTAAAAAACCCTCCCAAAACTTTTTTTACTCATGTGTTCTGTTACTACCTGCAAATAATAAGTAGCCTCGCAAACATATAAACTACACAATATATTCTAATGAAATTGATTTATTAACCTGCTGCAGCGTAATCATAATACGCTCATTTTTTCTTAGTTCTTTACCTTTCGTTGCATCAAATGCTCTCCCTGATTTCTCAATTGAACAATCAGATGCATTATAGACATAAATCAGGTCATTCCCTTGTTTGAACATGATCTTCTCCGTTTCAATAAATTCAGGAGCGAGTTGTAATACATGATGTAATTTAAAACTTCCCTTAAATGAATTTAGCTTTTTATATTGCGGACTAGTTCGTTCGTTTGTATCAAGATCATAGACTTCTATGACCAACTGACCATAGAACCCGCGATTTTTCTCCTTTATCCACTTTGCGATCAAGATTGCCGCAATAATAATGATTATTAATGCTGCAACACCGATAATAAGCAGTAGCCAAGGAAATTCCTTTTCTTCCTCATTTGGAGTTGTTGAACCCTTCGGTGTAGTCGTCGGGGCAGGTGTCGCTGTTGCTTGCTGTGCTGCTCCTTTACCGCTAATGGTTAACAGCTCGCTTTCACGGTAAAAGTTAGCATCCTCGATTTTAATCATTAACTCATAGTCATGTGCATCTGGAATTTTAAATTGTCCAGTGAAGCTTGTTGCAGCATTAGTAAGCTCCGTCTCTTGAACCTGCTGAGTATCCATATCTGTTATAACAAGTGTCGCTTTTAAATCTTTATACTGTTCAGTATCAGTAATCTGCCCACCATTGGCAGACATTGTTGCTTTAATATCAACGATATCACCAACCGCATAGGTAGCTTGCTCTGGTGCTATACTCACATCAACTTGTAAGTCATAATTGAAAATAAGATTAATATCAATTTTATCTTCGTTTACACCTTTCACTTGTAACTTCCAATCGCCTTGTTGTGGATTAATAAGTTTTAGTAATGTATATGCATTAGAAGTTGAATACACAACATCGTCTGAAGGTAAAGCAATCTCTGCACCGGATGGATCAATCAGCTTAACTTCAATTTTCTGAGCTGACATCATGGAAATATTAGCTTCAATTACATTACTATTAGGAATTTCAATATTAATTTCTTGAAATTGACCATTTCCTACTACTGTATTTAACGGGATAACTTTTAACTTCATGTGATCTGCAAATATTTCACTTAAAATACGTGGTAAGTCCTCAGCTGAGCTCGTTACGAACGACTTTCCTTTTGTTTTAGCTGATAAATCTTCTAAAACTTTTTTATTGAGTTTACCGTCCGCATTTAGACCAATAGTATAAATGGGAATATTGTTGTCAGTTGCCTTTTGTACGGCAGCTTGAAGTTCCTTATCAGAATCAGCTTGCTTTCGTCCCTCAGGCAATGAATTATTTCCATCAGCAAGTAATACAATCATTGGAAAATGACTGTTTGAATTGCTCTTTTCCAATACCTTTACCGCTTCTGCAACACCAATAGCAAGATCGGTATATGGACCACGATTAATATCATCAATAAAATCCTTTAGATCCTGTTTATCTTCAACCGTATCAATTTGCAACAAGGCTTTTTCTCGTTCGATCTGATCAGTATAAGAAATTACCCCTATACGATCCCCTTGAATAGATGACATATCAACAAAGAGCTTCATCGCTTCATTTGCTACTTTATTTTTATCGCTATTATTCATAGATGTACTAGAATCTATAACTAGCATGACATCAATCTTCTGATTCGAATTACCTACAGCAAAAATCATTTGATGACTTAACACTAATGAAAAAATAATTGCTAGAATGACTGTCTTCCCTAGAAAACCTAATCTCCATTTATTGTGTGGCACCCTCATATGAATCCTCCATTTGATGAATTAATCTATTAAAATATAAATGATGTAAAATAAGGGACAAAACTACGAATTGTGATATAATTCCTATGATAATGATACCCTTTTTGAGAAAAAATTTCCATGTCTTATTTTATTTATCAAACATACTACATTAATCTATATATAGAAAGAAGTGATCATTTTTGGTAGCATATGTGTTGTTATTTGTTAGTCTATTATTCCTATTTATGAAGTGGCGTTCACTTCATAATCACAAAAAGTCATTAATATCATTAAAACAATTAGATGAAGAGTTAATAACTATATTAAGTAAACAAGGTGATCACTAATGCAAAACAAATTACCAGTTCAATTTCGGAAATCTAAAACGGTGAGTTATCAATTTGAACGACTGCAATACTGTAAATCTTGTAATGGTTATTCCGTTCTATCCGAGTCAGAATGTAATAATTGCCATGCAAAAAACAGTACTATTTCACTCGAGAAATATGCTCACATCTTAAACTCTCGTATGAAACGAACTGAACTACTTGTCGTTATTGCCTTGGCGGCACTTGCCGTTGTATTTTCACAAGATCTTCTACAACTATTGTTAACAGGGGCTATTGGACTATCCATTACAATTGCATATATGATATTACAGCGGACCTATCGAAACTCCGAAAAAAGTTCTCGTTTGCAGCAACTTGTTATGAAAGAGAGTCCTATCATTCGCGATTACTTGCAACAAGAAGTTCAAAAATCTGAAGAACTTATGGAACAAAATCAACTAAAATTGGCGTATGAGGATTTACGAGAAATCGGCTCACTGCTTCATATCGATGAAATTAAGCTCCTCAAAATTGATTGCCTTAAGCATTTTATTATTCGAAACGATATGGACCTTGAGCTTGATACGATTATTCCGAATCGTTATAATGCTGATCTTGTCAATTATATATACGAAGTTTCAAAAGTTAATCGACAAGCCATTCGCGAAGATGCCATTCACTATATCGTAAACTATCGTCATATCATTGAAGCATTACCAAATGGTCATGATATTTTAGTTAGCATCGCTTCATGTACTGTTAAAATGAAACATTATGTCACTCACTTCTCATCATTTATCCTCGACTTTGTACAATTTATGCCGAGAGATAGATTATTAAGACTATGTAAATTACTAAGCAATATCTCAAATTCTGAATTAGTAGAATTACATCTTCTTAAAATGAAATGCAAAGAAACAGTTAGAGTACAGTACGGATTTGATCCTGATTTCCAAGGGATCTTGTAGGAAGGCTGGGATAAAGATATGCACATTACAACGATAAGAAAATCATTTCTCTATCAATTACTTTGTACCATTATCGTTATTATTCTCTTCATAATTATAGGGTATAAGCTAATTGCTACTGGTAATAAAATAGACAATTACAATAAAGCTGAATTATTAATGAGCGATAATAACCTCGTAGATGCCTTTGCTTATTACACAGAGGCAAATGAAAATAGATGGATTCAATATAAAGAAAAAGAAACGACGGAAGCATTAACAAAGCTGCAGCCAGTCGCAGATATTCAAACCTCTCTTCAAGCTATGCGTGAGGCTATTGCTTCTAAATCAATTTCTAATGAAATCTTAATCAAGACATACAATGAATACAGATCCTACAAAAATGCTACCTTAAAAAAGACAGGGAATATTGTAAATATATTTCATGTCATAGATGAACAATACGGATTAGAGCAATCATTTAGCGAAAAATTCATAGCACGTATTACATCAATAGAGAAAAATATTTCGGACTTAACAAGTAAAAAAGAAACGAATCAAGAACTAATTATCACCTATTTTACGATGCCTTCCGAGTATATGGGCGGTGAAGATACACGACTAGCGCGCATTGCCGAAATCCTTATTCCGTATGATACTATGAGAATTGAATTAATAGCTCAAGATGCAAACTATAGTAACGTTCAGGATCAATCGGTAAATATACATACTTTCTACAAGGACCATAATATTAAAGCCTACTGGATTCCAGAGCTTATTGAACAGGTTGCACTAGCACGTTTAACAGCAATGGTAGATGATAATAATATCGCTTCATTCCTCAACGTAGCTAAAAAGTATGAATCATCAAATTTATTAATTAATAGTAGTAATTCTGTTATCCCATATATACAGAAAAGTCATCAATCCTTTATAGATAAGGCTGCACAGCTAGTAAAGGAAAGTAACTATGCAGATGCTATTGAACTGTACAATCAATTAGATGTATACAAGGACACTAGCAAGCAAGTGAAAGATGTACAAATAAAATGGGCGAAAAATGACCCTAATTACTTACTTGAAAAAGCTTATGCAGGTCAAACCTTCTCAGAGATGATAAATGGTACAAACCAGTTTAATGCAGTTGCTTATGTTGTTGCTGCTAACAATAACAAGCTTGTCCTTGTAACCATGAATGATGAACTTACGGTTTCTCAGCAGGAAATATCACTTCCTGCTGGATTTTCTGTCAAGACTTTGAGAACAGAAAATAAATTATCTCCAAGTGGAGAAACTGTGTTTCTATTAGAAGGAAGTTCTTCAAGTAGAAAAAATCATTATGTCGCATATCAATATTCATCTAATACTTTCAGTAATCTATTAGATCTTGAAGCAGATAGTTATACGATTGAGTCTGCAGGAAAACTACTTGTTAATAACGCTACTGGAGAAGGTAGTGAGCAATTATCATGGTACGATTTCTCCAATGGCAATTATTATTTTACAGCTATTAAACCTGACTATACGGAAATTAATCTAAGTGAGCTAATCAATTATAAAAACCAAAAAGTTCGATTCCATTGTGAAATTATAACTACAGATGGAAGTACTGCAATTGTTCAATATGGTGACGAATATATTTTATTAACGGATGTGGCTAATCTTTATCCTGGATATGCTATTATTACAGGGACCTACACTTCAACGGATGTTATTACAAACGGCGATCAACAATTTACTGCGTATAATGTCAAAGTTAGTGAGGCTACTCAATAGTGTTATTACAGATCTAAAAAACACAGGCGAATTTCCATTCGATTCCGAATGAAAATTCGCCTTCTTTATTGCGGATTACGAATCGTATTCATCCTTATTTTGCATTAACTTGAATGTCTCCCACTGATGTAGATGCCTTGATAAGATAACCATTAGATCCAATTGTTCCTGTCTTTTTATTGGATGAATTCACGCTATAGTCGATTCCTTCCAAGTTCGACGACACTGAACCAATTTCGCTTACTAGCTTGATTTCAGCTGATTTCGGAGATTCATTCAAATCAATTCTAATTGCTCCTGCATCAGTTTTTGCAGTCAAATCGTTTTCCAGACTAAATCCTTCTACTACGATCTGACCAGCATTAACTTCAAGTTTCATCTCACCAACTACACTTTTAAGCTGGATAGATCCCGCATCTACAGTAATATCTATACTCTTCGTATTTAAATCATTAACATCTACTAATCCAAAATTATTATTAATTGTTAATTGATCATACACTTTATCCGGCAACGAGATATTTAGCTTTCTTTCACCTCTTGTGTCATTGATAAGGCTCTTGTTTTTTTCTTTTTCCTTTACATTAATATCTAATTTGCTAGATTTAATGGAAGCTTCTAATGTAAATTTGCTTTCGATCTTATCGTCAACCAGTAATTCCACTTCTGCATTGTCAGTTGTACTTTTTGTAACAAATATTACCATTGCAGCTACATTGATCTGAACTTTATCAAAATCATCAACCTTGAATGACTCTTTTTGTAAACTAATAAGTTCGCCCGAACCAGAACCTTCACCGATAACAACATTTCCAACGTTTGTAGCAAATGAACCGCAACCTGTCATCCCAACTGCAAGTAGAACAACCAGTAATAACTTACTTATCGTTTGATACGATCTCATGATCTCTTCTCCTATTTACAACCATATTTTTCTATATTATAACATGAATTAGAAAAAGCAAAACAGACCCTCGACCAGACTTTAACTAGACTTTAGACGGGTACACACTTGTATCTAATCAAAGTAAAAAAAGAAAAACCATCCAAAAGGACGGTCTCAAGTTTGCATTACTAACTAAATAAACTATTTTATTTCATTCATAAAGTTTCTGAAATTTTCAGCAATTTCTTTTGCTTCCGTACGATACAAATAATGATCTGCTTCCACTGTCATCACTTTACCATGAACAGAATCTTTTATTTGCTCTTCATGCTCTGGTATCCATCTATCAGTTACTGGATGATTCGCTTGTATAAAGAAAAGAAGGGGAAGATTCTTTGGGAATGTCAAACTTTCAGCTTCACTAAAATTAGAATACATATTTTCAATTTCATTTAGTTGGGTTGGATTCAACATATTTTTGAGACCAAGCATTCTCATTTGTTCTTTCGTTTCATCATCATATGGTAATGAAGCATACGGGTTATCGCCTAGTTTCACAAACAATCTGGCGAAACCTAATTTTTTGAGTAGGTTTAATTTTTTTAATGTTGAAGGTTCAACCTTCTGTTCTTTTATAGTTGGAACACTGGTATCAAGCCCAACAAATGCACTCACTTCATTTTCATATTTGTTCACGTAATCTAATCCGTAAAGGCCTGAAATGGAGTGAGCCATTAGAATATAACGGTCAATTTGTAGACTTTGCAATGCTTGATGAATTTCGCTTACAATATTGTCTGTACTTCGTTCCACTTCAGTTAGATCACTTAATCCATAACCAAAAGGCTCAATAACTACAACTTTATAGAATGGAGATAATTCTTCTACTAAAGGCTTAAAATCAAGGGCTGGTGCCGCTGTTCCAAAACCAGGTAAGAGTACAATTGTTTCTTCCCCTGTTCCTTGAATAAATGCATTCATCTTTTTCCCGTCTACAGACACTAATTGACCATAAGAATTTATTTCTCCCTGCTCCGAATTGGTAGCTACCTTATCAACGATAAAAACAATAGCTAAAAATAAGACTACTAATATAGCTACTACTACTATTGCTCTCCATATAAAGATAAGTAATTTTTTCTTGATTGGAGTTTGTTTCCTATCTATAGTCATATCCTTTTTTCGTTTTATTACCTCACTTAGTTTCACTCATATCTACCCCTGACATCACCTATTTATTATCTACAAGTCTTTAAGGAGATTTTACCTGAAGAATATGTACCCTTTGTAACGCCAATATGAACGGAATATGAACAGGCAAAAAAATACGGCAGCGGCATGTCCCATGCCGCTGCCGTATTATACTCATTGAATTGAATTCATAAGCTCATAGAAGTAATGCGATTGTTGCGTCTTATTAAGACTATACCAAGATTCTAATGTTTCTGAAGTGAATACATCCAAAGCTTTCAAGACATGAACAGAAAATTCTAGTGGAGCTATTCCTGATGCAGTGATCAGCTTACCATCAGTTACAACAGAGTCCATCTTGTAATAGTTTTCGCCAGTGTACGTAGGACAGACCATTTTAAGATATTCCAGATCATTACTTGTATGTGAACGTGAATTCAACAATCCTATCTGAGCAAGTCCGATTGTAGCACCACAAATCGCTGCAACTATTCCCCCTTCTGCTAAACATCGCTGGGCGATTTTCAATATTGGTTGATGAATAGTTTCCATCCATGTATTTCCTCCGGGTAAAATTAATGTATCCGTACCTTCAATACTGCAATTCTCAAGTGTAATGTCGGGTATTATTGTTAATCCACCCATTGTAATTACAGCAGTCTTTTCAATACCTACAGTAACTATTTTAGATGAGGCCAGACCCTTTTTATAATATCTTCCCGAGTTCAATTCGGCAGTTAAGTAACCTATTTCCCAGTCTGCCATTGTGTCAAACACATATAGATATACCTTATTCATTCGCACATTCTCCTTATTTTCAATTTCATCAGATGACACTAAGCATCCATCAGTTATCTATGATTATCCTCATTATAAAATAGCTTCACTGACATCTACTGTCAGTGAAGCTATTAAGATTGATAATATTGTATTAATTCTGATGCAATAGAGACAATTTTTTCCTTCAAACTCTGTGGTTCAACAACATGAATGGATTTCCCGTAGGATAGGAGAATATAAGGAACAAAGGTATGAATTGATTTATCGTCAAGTAAAAAGATTGCTTGATTGGATGTTCGTTCTTGCAGATGATGTCCCAAAAACCAATGTAGGCATAAGCCATCCAATGCCTCTGATCTACCTCGGATAATTAAAGAAGTTAATCCGTTGTTACCAGCCAAATCAGGTAACAGATTTTGCATAAAAAATTCTCGGGGCGAAAATGCCTCTGGACGATCAAATATTATTTGAGTAGGTTTGATTTGCAAAATCCGATCTACTCGAAAGCTACGAAACTCATTCCTTAGGTGGCAAAATGCAACAGTATACCATTTATTGTTCCAGTAAACCATTCCATAAGGATCTATCACCCTATTTTTCGGTTGTTCTTCACGGTTTGGGCGATATTCAATTTCTACAGAAAATTGGTTTGCAACAGACTGTTCTAATTCCAATAACACTTGCTGAACTGAAGAGTCTCCCCTATGGTTTATCACTTCAAAACCGGCCAAATGACGACTAAGAATACTTTCCTGTTCTTGATTAGAATACATCTTTAATTTTGATGTTGCATTATCTAACGCCTCGCTTAAAGGGTATCCGGTCTCTTTTGCAAAAATTGCAGCATGAAGGAGTGCCTTCTTTTCATCCATCTCAAATAGCAATGGCGCTCTAATAAAATTGTTCATCAAGCTATACCCACCATTATGACCTGTTTCCGATATAATAGGTACTCCACTCGCACATAATGCATCAATATAACGATAAACTGTCCTTATATTTATTTCTAACTTTTCGGATATTTGTTTTGCTGTAACTTTTACCCCCGTATTCAGCATCCATAGAATCGATAGCATATTATCGTTTTTTGGCATAGTATGCACCCTCGTTTTTGTAAGATTTCAAAATTTAGTAAACATCATTAGAGCATTGTTATTTCTCAGAGCTAACCATTCAAACAAGCCATTCCCTCTAAGAATACTATATACTACTTTCATTCACACCATCTAATCGCTATATCGCTAGTTTTAATGAAATAGTGACTTTAAATAGGTCGCTTTCCGTTTCAATATTAAGACTACCTTCATGAAGATCTACGATTGATTTGGCAATAGCAAGTCCAAGTCCAGAACCTTCAGTTTGTCGTGATGTATCTCCACGTTTGAATCTTTCAAACAACTCATCTATATTTTCGCTAAGTTCAAATTTAGATATGTCATTATAACGCCCAATAACGGAATAAAGGACTACCACAAGGCAGTCCTTTATTCCGTCAAATTATATAAATATCATTGTATCCCTATACGATCATTTAATGCTAGGTTAGCATACAAGCCTTAATCATCTAATCCTTTTCCATCTAGAATTTGTTGCATATATTTCTCAACTCGAGAAACACGAGTTTTTGATTGTTTAGGTTGAGAAAAATAATAAATGTAAGCTCTTTGCCGCCCGGGCGTCAATGCTTCAAAAGCAGTTTTTAAGTCAGCTTTTTCATTTAATTTATTTTGAAATTCTTCAGGAACTGTGTACTCTGCGGTCTCTTTCAATTTTACTTCTAACCCAGCTTTTTCAACTTCGATAGCTTCAATAATATAGTCTTTTAAAATGGACTCCATCTCTACTATTTGTTGAACATTAGTAAATCTAATCTGGCGCGCCGCTTGCACATTCTCCGTTTGTTGAATTAGAATATGTTGGGGATCTTTCAATAAGGCCCCTTTGTGAAACAGAAGTGCACAGTAGTCTTTAAATCCATGGATTAACACAATGTTTTTATTTTTTAACGTATAACAAGGATGCATCCACTTGAATTCCTCGGTCAAATCACAGTCAAGAACGATATTTCTTAATTGCTCATATTCTTGCTTCCACTTTTTAGACTTACTTAAAAATTCATCAACCTTAGCATTGGTTCTAATATTGGTCATCAAGGAACTACCCTCTCCATTATAAGTTTGTGTATGACTTACTGTATCTAACATCTTACATGTTTGCGTTTGAAACCAGGATCTCTTTTATCTATAAACTTTTGAATTTGTTCTGATGCGATTAGAACGTTTTCCTTTTTCTTCTCACTCTTAATAGATACAGGACCCACTATCTTCGCAGTCTCGAACGCCAAATCATGAAGCGGCAAATAAGATACTCCTACGGTGTAAATAAAATTATTTATGGAGGATTTCGCTCGTTCGGGTGCATCGTGTATCGTGTTTTTTGCCAATTCAAGCAACTTAGCTATTTTACTTTCGGAAAATTCACGATCTGGGCGATTGCCTAAAAGCCAACAGTAACAACTCCATCCCGCCGACATTTTCAGTTCTTCACCGCTTTCGATCCACTTGTCAGAAACTTGTTGTGCAATATCTGTTTCTGACAAAGTTACCGCTACGATAAAATCAGATATCATATAAAAATAAGCAGCATCAATCCAGCGTTCAAAATCCGCTTCGGTCATAGCCTTCGGTTCAGCAATAATTCCTGCAAAGTACATGGCATCATAGTTACCTGTAGCGTAAAGCTGCTCAGCCAAAGGTTGATTAAGTTTTATTTTCCGAAAAAGAGGCTTCATTTCTCCTGTATTTACGCCAAAAAGCGGTTCTTGTGCCCCATTAGATTGGTAAATTTTCTTCGTTCGTTCCTTACCTAGAGCTTCAAGTTCCTGCATAACCATCTGAAAATCCATGATTAACACTCCTTCTACTTTGCTATTATTTTTCACTTATAGTATAAAGTCTTGCATAGATTATTATTTCATATTCAGATTAGGATGTTTTTTATTGCTTCGGATCTACAAGCGTAAATTGTTCTAGCATGTAGTAAAATCTTGCCCCATGGCCTTCTGATGCCTCAAGAAAGTATTTTTCCGTAATGACAAAACTTCCCCCGTAACCATTAGAAAGTACATAAACTTTCACTACTGGACTATCCCAGCTTTGACCGTCCTTTGCCGCTATTAGTGTCGCTTCAAGAGGCTCCGTAACTTGAACTGGTGCTTCAACTTTATCATATTTCTCAGCCAAAAGCTGCTGCTGCTCCGCAATAATCTGCTCAGGTAACACTCCTACCACTTGCTTAATACTCATCGAAACCTCAGGGTATCGCTCTTCCAACGGGATCTTCGGCATGATTACGTCCTGATTTTCCTCTTGAACAAGCTTATATCTATCTTCATCTATATAGATAACATAACCCGATTCTGTATTTTGCAATACAATGTCCTTTTCTTCGGGCATGCCCTCGTACTCTTCAATCACTTTTTTCTCTGGCTCAAAATATTGCTTAATTTGATTAACAAAAGCTTGACCAGTATTCGTTGTCACCATCACACCAACTATACTCGCTGCTGCAACAAGAGTAATAATCCAACCCCATTTACTCCCTTTTCTGTTGTTAGACTCTTTCATATACTTCTCCTTACTCAGAAGTTTTGGTGTATGTTGCACCGGACTTGTGCCTTCTTCACTAACCGTATCTTCATTAGAGCTTTCTTTTAATTGTAGCTCTTGCGAAATACTTTTCCATATTTCCTCTTTATCTAACGAGTCGCTATTTGAATGATTATACAAAGCATTCGTAATCATCTCATCTAATTGCTTTTCTTTCATTGAACTGCACCTCCAGATTCATGCTTCAACAAATTTTTCAGTTTTATACGAGCCTTGTATAGCCGTGATTTAATCGTATTTACATTTTCCTGTAATATATCTGCAATTTCCTGATCCTTCATATCATGCATATATTTCAAAATAACTGGCACTCGATTATGCTCTTCTAGCTGCTGAATCGCGATATAAAGAGATTCATATTCAATGAAAGGATGCCGATCTTGATACAATGGCTCCACCACTTGTTCGCCTGCAACTTCCGAATCGTTGTTCTTTTGGCTTATTCGTTTGCATTCATTTAGTAATATCGTATAAAACCATGGTTTAAATTCGCGATCCATGTCAAATTGATTTAACTTTCGATAAACTCTTATAAATGCTTCCTGAACAACATCTTTCGCTGACGATTGCTGATTTCGTAAAATAATGGTTGAAACCCTCACTGCATATTCAAAGTACCTATCATAAAGCACTCTAAAATATTGCTGTTCACCTTGCTTTATTTTTTCAATAATTTGATTATCATTCAATAGCTCCTTCTCCCTTCTGTTCCCATTAAAAAGTAATCATATATATTACCCTTATTATTTCGATTTCGTTTTCAAGTATTAAAAAGAAATTTATAGTTTTATTCAATAACTTTGGTATTATCGTGATTATAAAAATAAAAATACCAAAAAACAACCTGATGCTTGAGCATCAGGTTGCTTGTCCTTACCTATGAAAAGTAATGAAAAGCTACTGCTTTCATTCTTTTATTTTGTCATCCATTCAGGTTTAGAGAAGCCTTGGAACTGCTCGTCCATCGTTTTCTCAAACTCAGCAGATTCAATAACTTCTTTCAAATCTTTAGCGAATTGGCTTTCGATATCTTTTGTTCTAACAGCTACAACGTTACGATAGTTTTCAGCCATATTCTCAAGTTGCAATGCAGTAGTCAGGTCCATACCCGCTGCTAGTGCGAAGTTTCCTGCTACTACAGACAGATCAGAGCTGTCCAGTGTACGCGGAAGCTGAGCAGCTTCAAGTGAAGTTATTTTAAGATTTTTAACATTAGTTTCGATATCCTTATCGGAAATTGTTGCCGGATCTGCATCTGCTTTGATTGTAACTAACCCAATATCCTGAAGCAGCAGTAGTGAGCGTGCAAGATTGGCAGGATCATTCGCTATCGTAAGCGAACTTCCCTCTTTAATATCATCAATAGATTTGATTGTGTTAGAATACAAACCCATTGGCGCAGTTGGAACACTAGTGACAGCGCTAAGTTCAAGCTTGTTATCCTCGGCAAACTTATTCAAATAAATAATGTGTTGGAACAGGTTAGCATCGATCGACCCGTTATCAAGCGATCTGTTGGGCTGAACATAATCATTAAATTCCACGATCTCAATCTTGTAGCCCTTCTCTTCCATAAGAGGCTTAATCGCTTTGTTCACCATATCACTATAAGGACCTGCAGTTGCACCAATTTTTAACGTTTTTTTCTCCCCAGCAGCACCTTCGTTAGAACTCGTTCCTTCTTGCGTGTTGTTACTACCACATGCGGCAAGCAATGACATCAATAAGATGCACACCGTAACGATTGTTAATTGTTTTTTCAATGTAATTATCCCCTTTTCTGAGTTGTAATAATATTTCACCTTAACGTTTATCTACTTTACGAGATGCCCAATCACCAACGATTTGGATAATTTGAACAACTACGATTAGAAGAATAACTGTTGTGAACAGTACTTCATTATCATATCGATAATAGCCGAATCGGATAGCGAGATCGCCAATTCCTCCGCCACCAACCGTACCTGCCATCGCAGAGAAACCAAGCAAGCTGATTGCCGTTATAGTAAGACCTGAAATAATTCCCGACTTCGCTTCAGGTAGCAATACTTTGCGAATAATAAACCAAGGTCTTGCACCCATTGCAATAGCAGCTTCAATGATTCCTTTATTGACCTCTCTAAGCGAGTTTTCTACCAAACGCGCAAAGAATGGAATCGCTGCAACAGAGAGCGGAACAGCTGCAGCTGTTGGACCAATTGTAGTTCCAAGTAAAAATTGAGTGAATTTCAACAGTAACACAAGCAAAATTAAGAACGGTATTGAGCGTACAATATTCGAAATTACACCCAAAATCATATTAATAACACGATTCTCTGAAAATAGACCTTTACTGCTTATAAATAACAATACACCAAGCGGCAGACCAGCAACAAAAGCAATCAGTAGGGAGATACCAACCATGTAGAGTGTTTCATAAAATGCTTTTGCCATATCGGGAAGTATTTCGATGAATGAGCTAGACATGATGAACCACCTCCACAATACAAGATCGTTCATTCAAATACCGAATGGCCGAATCGACTTCTTCATCGGTTCCGGTTACTTCCATTATGAAAGTTCCGAGAGGTTTTTCGCCTATATACTCGATTTTCCCATGCAAAATATTTGCTTGAATTCCACTCTTCTTCAGTAAATCTGAAATAATAGACTGCTGGGCAGCATCGTCACGGAACAATACTTTTAATACTTTTCCAGATGGGTCAAGCTTCTCCCAAAGTTTAGCTGGTAACTTAAATTCCAAAACACTATTGATAAATTCCTGAGTCAGCGGCTGTACCGGATTAGCAAAAATCTCATATACGTTACCGTCTTCAATTACTTTTCCATTTTGCATGATGGCAACCCTGTGACATAACTCCTTCACAACTTCCATCTCATGTGTGATGAGCACAATAGTAAGCCCAAGTTTGCGATTAATTTCGCGAAGTAGTGACAGTATAGACTGTGTCGTCATCGGATCAAGTGCTGACGTTGCTTCATCGCATAGCAGCACTTGCGGATCGTTCGCCAACGATCGTGCGATGCCAACACGCTGTTTTTGACCTCCACTTAATTGAGCAGGATAGCTGTCTGCCTTATCCCCTAGACCAACGAGCTGAAGTAGCTCCGTAACTTTGCTTGGAATAGACCACTTTGGCTTGTCCGCTGCTTCCAAAGCAAGCGCGACATTCTCGAATACGGTTTTACTTCCGACAAGATAAAAATGTTGAAAGATCATGCCGATCTTTTGCCGAGCGACTCTCAGCTCATTTTTATTCAGAGTGGTGAGGTCAACGCCATTCACCAACACTCTGCCAGATGTTGGCGTCTCAAGCAGGTTGATACAACGCAGTACTGAGCTCTTACCTGCGCCACTATAACCGACGATTCCAAATATTTCACCTTTTGCAATATGAAGATTGACGTTGTCGACGCCAACGACTGTGCCTTTATTCGTTTTGTACAGCTTGTATAAGTCAACTAGTTCAATCAACTTTATCCTCCTAGCACACCAGTTACCTAGTTTACAATGTATCTATTTATGAAGCCATCCATTTCCGATGATTTCAATATGAATTAGTATAACAAATAATTACGATTAATATATAATTATATTTCCTTCTTATTGTTATTTTCAAATTAAATAATTAATCAAACTACTATTATACATTAATAAACTAATTTATTATTATTTTATATAGTTAATATTACTTCCATTATTTAAACATCCTCATTAATCAATGCTCTCTTACTATTATTGATGATTTTGCCAAAATCATTCGCACTATATAAATTACATACAATTTTTTATGCATATACATTTAAAAGAAAAAGATGGCTCTTTGGTTTATTAACCACCTTCCGAGCCATCCTTTTATATCACCTTCGCAACTAATCACTGTTATGATACCGAATGAGTATTATTTACCCCCAATATTGCTGGGCAATTTTTAATCCTTGATTAATCTTCGTCCACTGCTCAGCCTCAGTTAATTCATTACCACCATCACATGACGCAAAACCGCACTGATGAGAAAGCAATAATCTGTCCTTATCAATAATTTTCGATGCTTCATCAAGCATTTTAATTACACGAGCTTCATCATCAAGAGTATTAGTTTTAGAGGACAACAAGCCAAGTACAATTTCCGTTTCAGGCTTATCCTTAAACACAGCAAGCGCCTCAAGTGAACCTGCACGTTCATCGTCCCATTCAAGGAAAAAGCGATCATATTTAAGCTGCTTTAAGAAGAGGTTAGCAATTTTGGCATATGAGCCTCCACCCATATTACGGGAATCATAGTTACCACGGCAGTTATGCGTCCACATCTTCAAGCCTAAACTATGACCAAAATCTATTACTAGATTGTTAATATCAATAAACTCTGTAGCAAGAGCTTGTACTTCCTCTTGATTGATGTTCTCACCTGTATATGGAGAGTTCGGGTTGTCATCAGCAAAAAGCTCCCACAAGCAATCGTCGAATTGCAGAATTTTCCCTCCCGCAGTAGCAAATTGCTCAACAAATTCCTTATATGCCTTGACCAGACCGTTTTTAAGCTCATGTCTATCTTTATAAACTGCTTCTTTACCACCAATATTATCCGACCATGACAATTCACCAAAAATATGCGATGGAGAAGGAACACATAACTTTGTTTCATGGTCGCCTGCAGCAGCTTGTAGCTTTTTAAATACTTTAATAAAGTGGTGATTTTTTCCGCTTAATTCACCCGTAATTCGTAGACCAATATCTTTTCGTGTCTCGTATTTCGAAGTTCCATCTGTGTCTCTGAAAAAATATCCATGATCCGCAATATAGCGGCTAACCCCTTCGAGGCCCCAGACAAAGTCCAGATGCCACATGGATTTGGAATATTCACCATCCGTAATAATCGACAAACCATTCTCAATTTCTTTATCTACTACAGCTTGGATTGCCTTTGCTTCGCATTGCTCATATCCTTCAAATTGTTGATAAAATGGATAATTAATGTCATCACGATGCTCAATTTGCGTTTTATATTCTAGTAGATCAGCCGGACGTAACAAGCTACCTACGATTTGAAATTTATTACACATAAAAAAAACCTCCTCAATCTAGTACATGTCAATTAGTAATGCAATGATTGTAGCATGTAGAGGTAATGTACAAGTAACACTTAAAAAGCATATCTAGTTATAGTTTTTAACTATAACTATAATCATAAATTATCATAATACATTAACAAAGATTTGTATTCGAACAGTGAAAAAAATCATTTCTTTATGAAGCTAGCGATTACTTTTAATGTAATTATTACAAACGAAAACAACTCGGATAACCTTTTTACAGGATTTCCGAGTTGTTTTCGTTTCTACGCTATAATTATTTTTCAAGTTCCAACAATCTCATAATTACCGTTATTGCTTCTGCTCGCGTTGTCGCCTCATTTGGAACAAAGTTGTTGTCGCCGCGTCCCGTCATTAAACCGTTGCTCGCTACCACTGCAACTGCTTCTTTGGCCCATGCCGGAATATTCTCGTTGTCTGTGAAAGTCAATTCGTTTTCCGTTTCCACATTCATTCCATATACGATGCGCATAGCTGCTTCCAACAAAGCACTCATCTCGACACGACTAATTTGTGCGTTTGGTCTAAATGTGCCATCTGCATACCCATTTACGATACCCGCTTGAACAGCAAGCGATATTTCGTCTTTCGCCCAATCGCTAATTTTCGTGTTATCGTTGAATAGAAGTGTCGATTGATCACCCTCAAGTTTCAACGCATGAACCAACATCACGATAAATTCTTGTCGCGTTATCGAAGCTTCTGGACGGAAACTGCCATCAGGATAACCATTCACAATACCTTGGACAATCGCTTTGTTAATAGCTTCTTCTGCCCAATGTCCTTGAATATCCGCTAATTCAACACTTGGTACGACAGGTTCATTCACTCCGAATACTGCAAGTGTTGCAACGTCACTAACCTCTACTGTAATTTCATCACCAGATACTGTGCCACCTAATGCAATCCATGTCTTTTTCTCTTCGTCGTAATAAGCAATCGATGGTTTTTGATTGTCACCAAGTTTGCTCGGATCAAATTTAACAGTTACCGTAATCGGCTTTATGAATTCATCAGAGAAGTTTTTAACAATTTCAAACACCGGACTGATCAATACATCGTTGTCATTAATTAAGTTAGACGGATTAAGAATCTTCTCTATCGTCAGCTGCAATGGTTGACTGATTGATCCTACAGGAACATTTACTTTAATTTCATCATGAAGATTAGCTGTTCCAGTACCACCAATGAGGAGAGTAAGCTTACCATCATTTTTCTTCACAGGTTCCGGATCTACATTATTGGTAGAACCAGCGGCTACTTTCACCGTTACAGTATAAGTTTGCGTTGTTCCATCTTTCGCTGTTACTGTGTATGTTACCGGTAAAGTAAAGTTATTCGCCGTTATTCCACTCAGTTGCTCAGTTCCATCTACCTGTACCGAAGTTCCCGTGCAAGAGAATGTAGCGATCAATGCACGTACATCTGTACCGTATGGAACAGTTAATGCAATATTCGTTCCGTTAATCGTTCCTGTAACCTCAGGTGACAAACCCTTAAAGCTAAAGGCTGTTATTGCCTTCTCACTACTTGGGGCCACTGTAACCGCCACTGTCACGATATAAGTTTGCGTTGTTCCATCTTGCGCTGTTACGATGTACGTTACCGGTGTAGTAAAGTCATTCGCCGTTGTTCCGCTTACTTGCGTTATTCCATCTACCTCCACCGTAGTTCCCGTACTCGTAAATGTAGCGATCAACTCACTTAAATCAGTACCATTAGGTACAGTCAATGCAATGTTTGTTCCATTAATCGTTCCTGTAACCTCAGGTGACAAGCCCATAAAGCTGAATTCCGTTATTTCCTTAGAACTACTTGCAGCTACGATTACGCTTACTGAGTACGTTTGAGTTGTTCCATCTTGCGCCGTTATCGTGTAGGTGACCGGTATAGTAAAGTCATTCGCCGTTGTTCCGCTTACTTGCGTTGTTCCAGCTACCTCCACTAACGATCCCGTACTAGTAAATGTAGCGATCAGTGCACTTACATCTGTGCCGTGAGGAACAGTAAGATCAATATTTGACCCGTTAATCTTTCCAATCACTGCAGGTGATAATTCGTTGAAGCTAAAAGCGAGTATCTCCTTCGAATTACTTGTCACTACTGTTACTTTCACTGTATAGAATTGCGTTGTTCCATCTTGTGCCGTTACCGTGTACGTGACCGGTGTAGTAAAGTCATTCGCTGTTGTGCCGCTCACTTGATCAGTTCCATTCACCTGTATTGAGGAACCAGTACTAGTAAATGTAGCGATCAGTGTACTTACATCTGTGCCATAAGGAACAATAAGATCAATATTTGACCCATTAATGGTTCCTATTACCTCAGGTGACAAGCCCGCAAAGCTGAATGACGTTATTTCTTTCTCATTACTTGGGGCTACTGTTACAGTCACTGTATATATTTGCGTTGTTCCATCTTGTGCCGTTACTGTATACGCTACCTGCGAAATGAAGTTATTCGCTGTTGTCCCACTTACTTGATCTACTCCATCTACCTGTATTAAAGTTCCAGTACTTGTGAATGTAGCAATCAATGCACTTACATCTGTACCGTAAGGAACAGTAAGATTAATATTTGATCCGTTAATCGTTCCTGTCACCGCCGGAGACAAGTCCATAAAGCTAAATGCCGTTATTTCCTTCGAATCGCTTGCAACTTCCACAAGCTTACTTTGCGCTTCTATCAGAGCTGATACTGCAGAGTCCACTTCTACTTGGGTCGCATATTGCTTTTTATTCATTGCCTGAGCAACCGTTAATGCTTGGCTGAATATGTTCCAACTTTCAACTGTATAATCAGCCTGAACTTTCTTTTCCGCTTCTGTAATCGCTTCCAACAGAGCTATTTTATCCGCCTCTGCAGGGATTAGTTCTTTGTTAGTTGAAATATTCATTTCATAAATGAGGGGTTGCACATTTCCCCAAGACAACTTAATTTCAAAAATATGATCATAGGTTGAATTATAAATAGTCGTTAAACTTCTATCTAGAATACCTAGATCAACCCATTGGTCTGTACCAACCCGACCACTTACGGTAGCGTTTGAGATGGCATTTGAACCTTGAACAATTGTGATTACCGCTACATCTGTTTTGTCTGACAACCGATAAGTCAATGATCCATCTGTACGATTAGTCATATTCGGTTTAAATGCAGTCGTAAGGTTACCATCAATTAAACGTCCAGGTCCGAATCCTTCTTCCTCAATTGGATCAACAACAAAGGTTGGATTGTTCTCCGTTTCAACGTACTCGCCACCATTAATGACGAATTCATTAATATGAGCAAATCTTGCTAAAAAATCTGCTGTATACACAATTCTAATATATTTGGCCTCAATACCGCCTATATTATCATTCCCATAATAATAATTTCCTGGGTTAGCAGAATCATGTGTGTAGCCATCGGCAATCATGTCAGCGTAATTTGGTTTACCACCTGCAAGATTATCCAAACCATCACCTAAAGTAATGACATCTGTCCAAGTTTTGTTATCCATTGACAGTTGGACTTTTGCGTCTCGAATATAGTTAATATTATTTTCCTCATTATAAACACGTAAACTATTAAAAATTCTCGGTTCACCTACTGAGTAAGTGATATACTGTCCCTTTCTCTGAAAATCAGTAAAGATCGCTTTTGTACCAAACTTTTTATCAAAAGGAGCTAGCAGAGTACCCGCGTTTCTTGAATCGTCAGCTCCATAGGCAGCAGAGATTCCCATGTCCGTCCCTACAAAACTTGGTCCATAAATTTCCTTAGAAGAAACACTAAATTCATTCAGATTGAATGTAATATCTTCATCCGTGTTGTTAAGTAGTCTAACGTATTTTACAATGGCTCCCTCAATAGGAGTGTTCCATTCTACCTCATTCGCAGAAGCCTGTAACGTTAATTTGTCACTTGTTGTGCTTACGGTTACATGATCGAGTTCTTTAATCCGTTCTAATTTTACACCTACGTATTGTTGTGGTTTCAATGTAATATTAGTCGTTACAGCTAAGCTTGTATTTTCTAGTGTGTGCTGTGATGCAATATTTTTATAATTATCGTTATTCGTATACGTATATTCGGAAGACAATTTTGCAACCTCAACACGAATTTCACTAAACTTAATCCATACATTTACATTTTTAAGATTTTTTAGACGGACATATCTTGCTTTAATACCTGTTAAATCTTCCTCAACCTTATCTAGGCCTGAAGCCTTTCCTGTATACTTCTTGTATAAGGTGTAATTCACATTATCCGTTGAATATTCTAACTGGTACTCTGTCCACTTGTCACCATTATCTCTGCCTACAGCAAAGTAAACTTTACCTAAATCAATCTCCTTTTTCAAATCTACACCAATATAATCTCCAACAACAGATGTATCTTTAATTGTTCCTGAAGGGTTATACCAAATAAAGGTGGAGTCATTACCATCGAATAGATTGGCTCCAGTTCCTTGATACACTGTAAAATGACTCGGAACCATTAGCGTGTATTGCAATGTTTCATTTACTACCTTTGTCTCGTTAACAACAATATCTTTAATACCAAACCAAGTATTTGTGCGATCATTCGTTGCGATTAATCGAATCCCTCTAGCTTTCAGGTTTAAATTTTCTAAAACAATTTTATTGATGTTTCCATATTGAGTACCTTCAATATCAATCCAATTTACCCCGTCAATGGTGTATTGGGCTTTACTTGCTCCAAAGGTATCAGCATTGTTAGACGCATGGCCTAATTCAAAGCGTACCGTATTGAATGTTAGAGATTTTTCGTAACGTACTCCAATATATGTGCCGGTCATAATCGTATTAGGATTTTTATAGATTACTTCCGTACCCACAGTGTTGTCTAATATATTGTCTATGTTACCAGTAGGAGTATCTGTGCGATTGGTAATTACTCTTGCAACGTTACTATCAGGATTTACACTCGATTGCACCTTAATCGAAACGTCATTTAATAATGTTTTGATAAACGGTACGAGATGTTGGACCCCTACTTCAGCGTATTCATAGTGATCAATATAGCGGAACGGATGCTTTAGTGAAGCATCGTAAGCAGCTTGACCTTGACTATAGTTTTCCCATACAGATGAGCTATTTCCACTTTCATGAGCAATCTCTGCCTTTAATAAGAAAATCGCTGCATCCGCAGTATCTACAGCACTATCTAACCAATAGACAATCTGATCTCTTGTTCTTGGATTACCCGGATTGGCTTTATAGGTTATTGCTGCATCACGAATAACTTCAAATTCAGTAATTAATGCCTGAGCTTTATCCGTAATTTTCCCCTTACCTAATAATGCTTTAAACTCATTTAACTTTGGAGCCAATTCAACTGATTCTTGCAATACTGCCACACGACTATCCATATTTTGATTGATCATGTGCTTTGATAACTCTCTAAGAGCGTTCGAAGCTGGAGTTTCATTAATATTAAGATGATCCATGTATGCAAATGAGTCAGACCAATTTTGTTTTGCTTGATCAGTATTATCCCAAATATTCCATGCATAATCGGCATTAGCGAAAATAGCCGATTTACTCGCTTCTGATTGCTGCATTGGATTCAATACAATACCTTCAATATTAGCAGGGTCAACATTAGGCTGTAAAAATGTTTCATTACCGCCCATAATTAAGTGTTTTTTGGAGTTATCCGTACAAGGCCAGTTAATCCATAAGTACGGTCCTCTTCCAGCATTATTTGTAAATTGCTGAGTAAAATTATTCGAAACTTCTCCCCAAACCTTACCACCAGTCATAACGATACTAACGGACTTTGGTAATTGTTTTAAGGTTTGTATTTGAGCACTATCTCCCCATCCCATGTAATCATTAGGACAGAAGATCATATCTGTAACTAATCCATCGTATGTTGATTGTTGTTCTACTAACCAATTAGATAGATCGATCATTAATTTCACATACGTTTGAGCCCCTTGTGCCGGAACCCCTGCATCATCTGCCAGAATACCAAACTTTCTAACACCCGCATTTAACAATTGGGTAAATTTCGCTTTAATAATCGTTAAATCCGCTTGATAATTTTCTTCAGTATTAAATCGAATCGCATTACTCATAAATGGATGAAGTGTATACACAAATCTAGTTTTACTAGCATTACCCGCTTCAGCAAGTTTGCTAATTTTCAAAAGTTCATCTTCCGTATACAATTCTCTCCATTTGCTATTATGTTTTGGATCATCCTTGGGCGCGTAAATATAAGAATTCATTTTGAACTCGCCACCAAAGGTCATTAATTCGGCACGATCTTCATTCGACCAAGGTTCCCCATAATACCCTTCAATGAAACCTCTACCTTTTACATCTGCATAATCTTTAATGGTTAGCGCTTCAATTGTACGACCATTCATTTGTTTGAAAATATGTTTTACAGTCGTAACTCCATAAAACGCAGAATCAACATCTTTTCCGAGCACAGCAATGACATTATTATCGATAGAAATAATATTGGCATCAAGCTTTGCTAGTATCGTTGCATCTCTTAATTTCTTACTTTCAAAATAATTATCTACATATTCGTTTGACCCATTAACACCAACTAGAAAGTTTGTTTTATCTTCAACAATGCCACTTGATTCGGTGAATTTAATATTTTTAACAGCTAATACTTCTTCAACTCTTTTTTTCGTATAAGAATCTACTTTCGATTCATATACGATATTTATCGTTTCACTTACTTCAAACTGCTTATCATGGTAGTTAACATCGTGAGGATTTGGATAAATGGTATACGGCACTGTTGCGGCGGCAGCGGCAGCTACTGGTCTATTTATTCCAGCAAAACTACCAATGATCATTGTGAAAATTAATAATAACACAATCCCTTTTTTCATTATTACCCTCCTTATTTATAAACACTATATGTATAACCCGTATGTATCGTTGTGTCCGTAAAACAAAAAATGGCACCAGTTAAGAAGAACGAGTTCTTCATAACTAATGCCCTTGCGGTAACACGTTACGATAATATGGATTTGAATGTTATACTACACGGATGCTTATAAACTGTCAATGCACAATATTTGCATTTTATAAATATTGTTATTGCATAGATTCAAGAATAATTCCGGCTGTTTCTTCAATAGCTCGATTCGTCACATCAATGATTGTGCATCCAATTTGCTCCATAAATTGCTTGGCATGGTTCAACTCTTGTTCAACTCTTGATCTTTGAGTATATAACGAACCAGAAAGAAGTCCCAACGTTTGTAATCTTGCCTTGCGAATATGAATAAGCTGTTCCGGATGCATTGTAAGCCCAAATAACCGTTTCGAATCAATGTGAGACAATGAATCTGGAGGCAACACTTCTGGGACGATAGGAACATTCGCTGTTTTATATCCTTTGTGCGATAAGTAAATGCTGAGCGGAGTTTTTGAAGTTCTAGAAACACCGAGTAGCACGATATCCGCTTGAAGAAGTTCGTTCAAATTTTTCCCGTCATCGTTGCGCACTGTATATTCTATTGCATCGATTCTGCGGTAATAATCTTCATCAAGCGTATGAAGACGACCCGGCAGCCGACTAGGTGATCCGTGAAATGCATCAATAAAACCTTGCATCGCAGGTCCCATAATATCAACTGTAGCAATATTATGTCGAACTGCTTCCTGCCGCATCATTTCCCTTAACTCAGGTTGAACGAGTGTATACATAATTAACGCGTTGCTTGCTGCAGCTTCACTCACTACATTACGAATCTCATCTTCATCTTGTAGGTGAGAGTAGCGTTTCAATTTTACTTGATTGGTATGAAACTGTTTGATGGTTGCTTTGGCTACTGCTTCCGTAGTCTCTCCAACCGAGTCAGAGCAAATATAGATTAAATGTTGCGATTCATTATTCATTTTACATGTCGTCCTTTGCAACAGTTTCCGTAGCCAAATTAAGTAGCACTTGTGTCATCGTCGTCTTGCTCACTCCGCCCACCGGCTCAATGATTTCTAAGCCATCTTCCCCTGACTTAATATGAACAACCGGTAGAACACCTACTTCATGTTGCATCAACTTCTTAGCAGCAGATAGTACGGATTCGTCGGGACCTACAGTTACGATTTTAGGTTGCCTTGTCATAACTAAACTAACGGGCATAGTAGGAGCAGATTGATTACCGAGCGTTACTTTGAGCAAATCTTTGCGAGAGACCATACCAGCAAGCGATCCCCGTTGATCGGTAACAATAAGACTTTCAACGTTTTCTAGAAAGAATAGTATTACTGCATCTTGAACAGTCGCATTCATCGAAATGACAATAGGAACGCCCTGTACGTCTCTTACTTTAATGTTTTCCAACCTAGATAATCCTATTATTGGGCTTCTTAAACCGGCCCCAGGGAAATACCCTACTTTCGGCTTTGCCTCCAAATACCCAATCATAACAAGAACGGCAAGATCTGATCGTATGGTAGCACGATTTACTTTAAGAAAATCTGCGATCTGATCACTTGTCACTGGAGATTGCTTCTTAACAAATTCAAATATATCAACTTGTCTTTGTGTTAACTGAATTAGAATAACCTCCTTTGTCCTCTAGGAGTCGTTTTCACCATTATACCACTTTTGCGATTGAATTTACTGCTGCTTGTTTTTCACTTAACAACGGAAAAAACAAACTAATTTCTCTAACTGCACTTTCCGCGCTATCGGATCCATGAATGATATTGCTTTTTAGTTCGAGAGCAAAGTCCCCTCTAATTGTACCTGGCAAAGATTCGACAGGATTCGTAGCTCCGATTAAATTACGCGCGACTTTTATGGCTGCGGGTCCTTCCCATACCATAGCAACAACTTCTCCCGAAGTAATAAATGTAACTAGTTCCTCAAAGAAAGGCTTCTGCGCTAGATCACAATAATGTTCCCTCGCTTGCTCTACAGTTAAACTACGCAAATCTGAGCGAACTAATCGTAGTCTTTTGTTCTCAAAACGTTGAATTATTGTACCTATGAGTCCTAATTTCACACCATCTGGCTTTATCATTACAAAAGTTTGTTCCATAGTTATTCCCCCATTATACTTACTGTTGAAAATATGGTTTTCCCGTTAAATTGTGTATGGAATGAATAAATCTTATTGTTTTTGTTTGGGCTCTCATCACCATAGAAAAAGTTTCCGCACGTTGATCAGGCAAATATCTAACGCCTCCAAGAAATTCTCCTTGCGTGACTCCTGTTGCTGCAAAGATAACATCACCGTGTCCAATCATATCTTCCATAGTTAGCAACTTCCTTGGATCTAATAATCCCATATCCAAGCAGCGTTGCTCCTGCTCTTCATTTTCAGGTATGAGTCTACCTTGAATCTCGCCACCAAGACATTTAAGTGCAGCTGCTGCAAGAACTCCTTCAGGAGCACCACCCGATCCGATATACATATCAATTCCTGTTTCAGCAAATGATGGAGCAATTGCACCTGCAACATCCCCTGCAGATAGAAATTTAATTCTTACCCCAAGGTTTCTCACCGTATCGATCATTTCTTGATGTCTCTCTCGATCGAGAATCATCACGGTCATATCACTATAAGACTTAGATAAGTATTGAGACGCTTTCTGAATAGTAACTTCGATCGGATCATTCAAGCTAAGTTTTCCTACAAGGGAAGGTCCAACGGCTAGTTTCTCCATATACATATCAGGTGCATTGAGGAGACTACCTTTATTCGCAATAGCAACGACCGACATTGCATTATTTAATCCTTTAGCAACTAATTCCGTTCCTTCCAAAGGATCAACTGCCACATCAAGTTCTGGACCATTACCCATACCAAGCCTCTCTCCAATGTAGAGCATTGGAGCTTCATCCATTTCTCCCTCACCGATGACTACTGTTCCCTGCATACTTACAGTTTCGAACATCGTTCGCATAGCTTCAGTAGCAGCCCCATCCGCGCTATTCTTATCACCTAGACCCATCCACGGTGCCGATGCAAGAGCGGCAAGTTCAGTTACTCTGACAATTTCCAATGCAAGTTCTCTCTCCAACTTCATATCATAGCCCCCTAAATGAGTTACACTTTATAATTAATAATGTACACTATATATTGTAAAAAGTAAAATTTTAAAGTAGATATATTATATAGTGTACACTTTATCGGGAAATAGTGTGTTTTTTAATACTAGGCGTAACTTCTTACCGTGCAGTAGATGGAATGATCTCGTATAAATTACATGATGAGATCATTATTATGAACGCAAAAAGAAGTGAGCTACAAAGCTCACTTCTTTCATTAATACCGATTCTCCCTAAATAAATCTGATGACCATCATATATGTTTTTTCAATCGAATAATCTTTCGCCACAAGGATTCGAGAGTATCTTAATCGTTGTAATCTGCAGCAAGAGCCGAAATAACCGTACCTACCGCTTGAGTCCAACTACCAATAGCATTTACAAGTACTCCTTCTTCCGTATCAGGATTTGCATAGACCTGAAGACCATTTCCAATGACTTGAACTACATTTCCAACATTGTCTAATGATTGACTAATGGTTAGATTTTCTTGTGTGTTAATAGACACGCCTGCACCTAATAATTGCAGTTCATTACCTATCGTCTCTAAGCGTTGACTCGACTGTTCATTTTCGTCCAATATCCCCAGTACAACCGTTACATTACCAGCAGACTGTAGAATATCTCCTACTATATCCATAAATATTAGCTCATTATCAGCAGATAAGGCACTTCCTACAGCTTGAAGAACATTTCCGACTAACCGTAAGTCTGTTTTTATATTTTCTGATATGTTCTTAACGGGTGTATCACCAATTGCTGCTACAATATTTCCTATTGCCTCAACCCAACCACCTATAATCGCAATAGTGTTTGCGTTACTTGATCCAGTTGAACGGTTTGAATTATGAGGGATACTTAGATTTGTAGTTCTATTTGATATATTATTCTGTTTTTTTAACTTGTCGCTATATCTTTTCTGTTTACTTTTAGAACTACTCACTTTTTTCACCTACTGACGATTGAACCGATTTATTTCAGTATATGTTAATTCTCTTAATACGTTAGATAACTGTTTTTCCATTCACCTTTATCAAAAACGTATATATCATCTGAGTGTATTAGCCCTAACAATAAAAACAGCCCCCTTTCAATTAAAAGGAGGCTGTTCTCTGGAGGGAAGTATACATCCATCAGTCGAAGAACAAGTTAAAAATATAAATATTACAGTTATTCCAGCCATCATCAACGGATTAAAGATATTACTCTTTTACACTGCCAAGCTGCATTCCCGAGACAAAGTGCCTTTGTAGAAATGGATATACGATAAGAATCGGAACAGATGCAACCATCGTAATGGCGGCTCGAATTGACAGTGGTGTAATCATGGTTGCCGTATCCCTCGCAGCTGTGGACGATATGTTAGGATTGGCATTGGAATTTACTGTTGATGACATTAATCTCATTAGCTCGAATTGAAGAGTGCTTAATTCCTGTCTAGACGATGCAAAGATAAACGTATCAAACCATGTATTCCATTGACCAACCGCTGTAAACAATGCGATCGTCGCAAGCACTGGCGTACAAAGCGGCATAATGATGTTGAAGAATGTGCGGAAGTCGGTCGCTCCATCTATCTTCGCTGATTCAATCAAGCTTTCCGGTAATGTGTAAATATAGGTACGGACGACAAGCATGTTAAATGCACTAATCATCCCTGCCCCAGCTCCAGGGAACAAAATATAAACCCAAAACGAATTTAACAAATGTAGATCCTTAATTAAAAAATACGAAGGAATGAGTCCAGCGCTGAAATACATCGTAAGTATAAAAATTAACGTAATAGGTTTGCGGAATATATACTCCTTGCGGCTAATCGTATACGCCAGCATAGCAGTAAGAAAAACGCTAACCAACGTACCAACCAGTGTACGTGCAACAGATACCCAGAAAGCATCGTACACTTTTCCTGATGCGAATACGGCTTGATAGTTCTTAATAGTCCATTCCCGCGGCCACACGTAAATGCCGCCACGCGTAGTGTCGAGACCCGCATTAAATGAGACTGCCAACGTGTTAAGAAACGGATATAATGTGACTACAGCGACGAACAGCATGAATATTACGTTAAACGTATGAAACAGAAATGGCTCCGTTTTAAATTTTTTGATCGTTGTTTGCATGCGGAGCCCCCCTTATATTAGTCGTTCTTCGCCAAGACGCGTGGCGATTATATTTGCGCAGTAGAGTAATATAATGCTGACGACCGTTTTGAATATACCAGCTGCGACACCGAGCGAGTAGTTTCCAATTTTGAGGCCGTACTTGAGGACGAATATGTCTATTGTCTCCGACCAATCAAGCACTTGTCCGTTGCCGAGGAAGTATTGTATATCAAAGCCCCCGCCATTTAGCATCCAGCCGACATTCATGATCAGCAGAATGACGATAATTGATCTGATGCCGGGTAACGTGATGTTCCATATTTTGCGATAACGCCCTGCACCGTCTATTTCTGCTGCTTCATACAAGGATGGGTCAACGGATGCAATAGCCGCTAAGTAGATGATTGTATTCCATCCAACTTCCTTCCAGACGTTGGTCAGACCAACAATTCCCCAAAAGTATTTACCTTCACCAAGCCAAAGAATCGGTTGATCAATAATGTGAAGCTTCACGAGTAAAATATTAATAATGCCATCTTCTGTGGATAAAGACATTGAGACTAGTCCCGTTACAATAACCCAAGATAAGAAGTGAGGAAGATATGATATGGTTTGAATTAATCGCTTGAAGCCTGTTTTCTTAATTTCATTCAGCAGTAGCGCTAAACCAATCGCTGTTACAAACCCGAGGATAAGCGAGATTAAGCTCATTGCTATAGTATTGCGAAGTACCCGGGTAAAGCCTTCGTCCATAAATAGAAATTTAAATTGATCAAAACCAACCCATTTTTGTTCAAAAATTGAGACTCCTGTCATTGGTTTAAAGTCTTGAAAAGCCATTAGCCAGCCCCAAAGTGGAGAATAGGCGAAAATTATAACGTATATCACCATTGGAATAGACATAATGATCAATTGTCGCTGGCGGATTATCTTATTCCAAAAATCTCTAGTTCGCAAAGCAGACTGAGGTTTGCTTTCAACCTTTTGGATCGTATTTTGCGGCATCATTTCCGCCTCCTGTCTTAAACGAGCGGAAGACCGGAACTAATGCTCCAACCTTCCGCTCTCTGTCATCCTACTTACTCGACCAAGCATTTTTACGCCATTCAAGTTGTTCATTAACTCGATCTAAGTAAGCATTCGTATCTACTTTACCCATCTGTTCTACATACTCCGCCCAAACGTCTTCGAATTGATTTGGTTTACTCAAAATCGCTTTTGGCAAGTATTTAAAATCAAGATCTTTCATTTTTTGATTGGCAACTTTTGCTGGTGAACCTTCAATAAGGTCAATGTTCCATGCAGGATAAGAAACACGATTATCTGGTGGACTCGAGAAGAAGTCCGTCCACGTTTTATAACCGTATGCTGTTAACAATTCTTTGTCGATATCCTTCAAGTTAGCGAAGAATTCGTCCGGCTGATTACCAGGACCATCAGCATTACCATCTGGGTAGTTACCTTCTAACTTAGGTAGATAACCCCATAGTGATTCAGCTTTATATTTTTGTTTCCAAGTTACATCCTCTTGTTGCGTGCGCATCTCTGGAGTTCTGTAGTATAGGCCATTGTCGCCTACAAGATAATCGACACCTTCTTCACCCCAGTTAAGACGTTTTTGCCAATCCTCTGACAACATTGTATCGATAAATTTAATGATTTTTTCTGGATTCTCAGCATTAACTGTAATACCGAAACCATTACCTAAATTAATTACCGGACGGTCAAGATAGTAATCCGTTATGCTCTCGTCATAAACAAGTGGGAAACCTACATAAGTTCGATCAGTTTTTCCTTGAGATACAAGTGAATCATGAGCTTGCCCGAAGTTCCAACGTTGTTCAAACATACCAAGGACGCGGCCGCTGGAAACTTTAGCTAAAAACTGGTCGTAATTTTGTGCAAATGATTCTTTATCCATCAAGCCTTTAGCATTGATTTCATTCAGCTTACTATAGTATGGCTTAGCTGTATCAGTCGCAGAATATAAAGTGGCAACGTTTGAATTTGGATCTACTAGAACACCACCATCGTTTGGATGACCTGCCAAGTGTTGTGGTGCGTTACGAAGACCCCAGTCACGCCAATCAAAAGCAAGTGATGTATACCCAATTGTCGGTTGTCCGTCTATTTCCGGGTATTTAGTTGCATAATCTTCTATCAACTTAAAATAATCATCTAATGTTTTAAGTTGTGGATAACCATATTCTTTTAGAACAGCCTTTTGGATATAGAAAGCTGGTCCCATATAGTCTGTAGGCTTAAATTCGCCTTGATATACTCCATAGTTTGGCAGCCAGTAGATATGACCGTCCGCTGGATCTTTCAATTGTTCCCAAACTTTCCCGAAATGTTTCTTCAAATTTGGTGCGTGTTCCTCAATTAGATCTTCTAGTGGAATAACTGCTTTAGCCGCAGTTAACTTTGTATTGGCTGTAATTATGTCAGGATAATCACCACCGGCAATCATGACGCCAAGTTTCTGTTCAATATCACCAACCAGATATTCTTCCTTAATTGTGATCCCTAGCTTTTCTTTAATCTCTTGATAGATCTTATTGTCTTCTGTCGGGATCGGTCCCGTAGCAGCCGTAAATAAAGAAATCGTGAACGGCTCTACTTTTGCTTCAGATGAGTTAGATTCATCTGTGGAAACATTTGTGCCCTTTGGTTTAGTTGACTCATCTTTTTTGTTTCCGTTTCCGTTTCCGTTACTAGAACAGCCTGACGCAACAATGCTAAACGTCAGAATCAACATGAACAACCAATGGACCGTTTTTTTATTTCGAACCCCCATGTTAAATCCTCCTTAACGAATATGAAGTAAGACTGCGCGCTATCGTCTTATTGAATTAATGATAGCGCTTTCTTAATGGCGGTTGCAATTCACATATTAAATGGGTAACCCCCTCAAAAATAGGTTTTAGTGACTGATGTATGGTTGATAATTTACCCTTGTGCAATTCTATATTCCATAGGTTTCATCCCTATACGCTGTTCAAAATGTCGTAGAAAATAATGATATTGTGTATAACCAACCTGAGCAGCTATCGAGGAAATAGGCTCGTTGGTTCCCCGAAGCTTCTCACAAGCCTCTGAAATTCGCAAATTGTGCATTCTATCAATTAAGCTACAACCAAATTTTTCCTGGTATGCTTTACCTAGATAAACTGGGTTTAGATAAAATTTCGTTGCTACATCTCGAATTGATAGTGGATTACGATAATAATTAGAGACGTATCGATCGATTTCTGTTAATGTACTGGGTCTTTGTTTGCGAAGCGATTGTAATGTTCTAATTGCTTGTTCCACATATGAATGAATTCGTTTCTGCACGAATTCGGATTGGGTTTGTTCTTGGTGGGATGGGTAAGAATTGGGAATAATCAATAAAGCTGGATCTCCACCACATTCAAAAATTAGCTTACTGCATTGGACACTCAATGAGCCTAAAAAAATCTCAGAGCATTCTAATATCTGGCTCCCCTTCTCTTGGAACAAGCTATCAATCTCTTGAGTAGCTCGCTTCCAATCAACTTCTTCAACTGCTTGTAGTACTTTCTTCAACTTTTGTACCATTAATGCTGGCAAAGATGACTCTTGATTTCCTTCCACTTTTCTCTGAATAGCCCTCTTCTTATCTAGTCTAATGCGGATTCGTGATAAAACCTCATCCGCATCTTCTTCTATAATCGGTTTCATTAGAAAGTTATGAACTCCTAGCTGCATGGCGCGTTTGGCAAAAGAAAATTCGCTGTAGGCACTAATCACTACAAATTCGGTAGAATCCACCCCACGCTCCCCTTGTAATTGCCCGATTAACTCCAATCCGTCCATTTGTGGCATTCGGATATCCGTCACGATAACATCTGGCATAAGTTTTTGTGCAACTGCAAGAGCTTCTGTGCCGTTCTCGCACATCCCGCAAATACGGAAACCATGTCCTTCCCAATCCACAAACATTCGTAGACCTTCGATAGCCAACGGTTCATCATCTACTAGTAGCACCGAATACATTTCTTATGCTCCCTTCGTCTTATGTAAAAGCTGGAATGCGAAAACTAACACTAGTGCCTTCGTCTGGACGGCTATCAATATAAAAATCTACTCGATCTGTATAATGAAGCTGTAATCGCCTATAAACGTTGCGCATTCCGATATTTTCACCAGAATCAAGACTTTCGTTCATCATGCTGCGAATTTCTGTTAATCGTTCCTCATCTATACCCTTACCATTATCTATAACCCGCACATACAAATACTTATCCTTTCGCATAGCTTCAATCCGTATAAGGCGCTGTCCTTTTACAGCCTGCAAACCATGTTTACAAGCATTTTCGACAAGTGGCTGAATACACATTTTTGGCACTAAGCATTTTGCGGCCTCCTCTTCAATATCAAAGCTATAGTCAAATTTATCGGCAAATCTAAACTTTTCAATATTTAAATAGATTCCCGTAAAGTGTAGCTCATCTTGCAAGGTAACTGTTTCATCAGACCAGCTAAGCATTCTGCGAAACAACTGAGACAAGTTACGAATAATAACCGTAACTTCCGTATAATTATTTTTAGAACTAACGACGAGCAAAGCATTTAAAGTGTTGAACAAAAAATGAGGATTTACCTGACTTTGAAGCAGCTTCATTTCAGCACGAATCTGCTCTAATTGCATGTCCTTTTGTTGGATATTCAACTTGTATACATCGTTAATTAATGACTCTATCTGGGCTGCCATCCTATTATAACTTCGAATAAGACCGCCGATTTCGTCTTTGCCTTCGCGAAGCTGAATTAAATCAAACTTTTCATTTGTAGCTTTGTCCATATGGCGTGATAATCGACGAATCCGATAATTGTAAGAACGTAGCATTACAAAAATAAGCCAAGTTGGAAGTATTGTACTGATCGCGGCTAGCATCCAGATGAAGCGTTTAGAACTCTGAACAGCCGTCTGAAATCGATCCTCTGCCGCAACACCAACGAGCTTCCATCCACTAATATAAGATAGACTACCTAAGGGATTCTGGAATATTAATCGATTGTCGTTACTACTGTCAATTGAATCGTTCAGTGCCATAAACTTGGAGGAGGAAAACAATACCTCTCCCTGCGGATTCAGCATCTTTAGCATCATATACGGCTGTTCTAGCTCAAGAATCTGATTAAAGCTACTAAGTTTAAGATCAATACGTAAATATTTATTATATTTCCCATGCATCGGATACTCGTTCAGTTTTCGCACGATACTGAAATATTCTTTACTTGCTTTAGCGTTCATAGGATCGACGTCTTTATACATTATGACATTAACGTCGGAACTTGACCTAGATACTACCTCGTACCAAGGACTGCGCTTTGTCTCTTTATCAAGTCTAAAGTAATTGTTGCCACTTACAACCGTTGGATTTTCTGTAAATACCGAGATATTTTCTACATAGGTGTATGCGGATATAAATGGTCTCATTTTACCGGTTAATAATTCATAAGAGCTATCATAAAAATTCACAATGTCATCGTAATCCTTGTCCAGTACCTCATATAACACACGATCTGTTGCAACGGAATAACTTAGTGTTACACCACCTTCAATCATGTCCGTCACATTCTTTGCCGCTCGCTCAATTGCTAGTTGAAGGATGGTTTGTTCATGTGTTTGAATATTATCAGACATTTGTCGGAAGAAGAGGACATTTATCGTAAGGATCGGCACCAAAACGCAAAGCATGTAGATCAGTGTAAACTTCCATTTGAGTGGAATGTTATCAACGAATCCTGGCCAGTTACTCTGCTTACGCATGAGGAAGCCTCCTTAAAATTGGCTATTTCTGTATTGAGAGGGAGTCATCTTTATTAATTGTTTAAATTTAGAAGCAAATTGTTCCGGATCTGTGTAACCAACTGCCCGTGCAACGTCAGCTATTTTCATATCCTCTCGTCGAAGAAGCTTTCGACCTTCCTCAACTCGTGTGCGATGAACGTAGTCAAGGAAAGACATGCCCATCTGCTTTTTGAACAATTGCCCCAAATAGGCAGGTTGAAAATGAAGTATTCTTGCGATGGTCTGAAGTTGTAGAGGCTCGTGGTATCGTTCACGGATTAAGCGGGCTGCTTCCCATGCAGTACCGTTCACGGACCTCTGCCACGCTAACTGTTCCGCTACTTTGTGAGCAAAAGTTGTCAATACGTCTAGCCAACGGTCCAAACTATTTGGTAGCATTGGAAGTGGAAGACCTCGTTTACCCTCTTCATCTGGGAATGTTCGTTGTCCTTCTAATACTTTCCATGATAATTCCAACAGCACATTGGACAAAAAAACCTTACTTCCCTTGTTATCGTCAGCAAACGAAAGCTCTAGTTGACGACACAGTAATTGTGCCGCTTCATCAATTGCAGCCCCATTTCCATTGATAATAGCAAGTAACAATCGATCCTCAGCTTCAAATAATGGATCAACTACTTCAGGGATATTCCAAACCGCTCCCAAATTAGAGTTGGTAGACTGCGAGCTTACTATTTCACCGTAGTCGCGGTGCGACCATTCAATATGGAGTTTCAGTAGTGATGTATGAATTTCCTCAACATCGATCGGCTTCAACCAGTAATTAAACACTCCATAAGTGAGTGCCTTACGAGCGAAAGTAAAATCGTCATACCCACTTAGAATGAAAAAATGGCCCTTCGTGTTCAGCACCTGTTTAGAGTACTCGATTAACTGTAATCCATCCATAATCGGCATGCTAATATCAGTAACGACCAGATCAGGGTTAAGTTCCTGAATTCGTTCCAGTGCTTCTTCTCCATCACTTGCTTCACCGCAGACTCTAAAACCATAACTTTCCCAATTAATCATGAACCTCAAACCTTCCAAAACAAGTGGTTCATCGTCTACAAGCAGAACGGTATACATCAGATCCTCTCCCCTCTCAAGGGTGGTTAAATTTTTCTGTATAATTGAATGCGTTTTCATAAAAGGTTAATTAGATAAGGGAGTGGAATAATATTTCTTACTATTCCACTCCAACCTACCCTATGAAAAGTCTTACTCCAATGTAAAAGATGCTGAACCGATGCAGTTAAAGTTAAATATAACGCCTGTATACCGTCTTTAAGATCATAATATATAAATCTATGTATTGCGGAATTTTTCTGGCACTTCATTTTTATAATGGTACATCTATGCATATTTGTATCTTAACTTTTATTGTATTTTCACTTTACTATATTTGTCAATTATGATATTCAAGAAACAACGTTGAATTGATGACCAGATTTTCCTCAGGATATGTTCGTTCAACAATCCGCCAGCCCTGCTTATTCAACTGTGATTCATCAATTGCTTCATACATGAGTTGCTTTATTCCTTCTGCAGTACGAACCGCTACTATAGGATCTGAAGTAGTATGAATAATTTGTTCTAGGACTTCCAGCTTATTATGAACGAGACTAGCCACAAAAATCCGACTATAAGAGCTATAATCGAACTGTGATCCATTCTCCATTACAACAGTAACTTTATCGGCTAAGCCCAAGCGCTCAAGTAAAAAGCATGACGCCTCATACGCCACAGAATCCATTTCTAGACAAATAACCTCTACATCACTTAATAAGTGTAAAATAATTGCACTTAACGGCATAGGCCCACTACCTACAAATATTATCGGCAACTTTTCTGCATGGCCATTCTGTCTAATGAACTGACGAAGCATGGACAGTTCCTGACTAACTAACGACTTATAAATACTCCAGGTAGGTAACTTTGTTAAGACATCAGAGGCGGAACTCTTCGATTTCACTATTTCACGAGAAACACTTAGCTCAACTAAAAATTCGGCTTCTGACAACTTATCCTGCAATTTTTTGTGATTCAAAAGAATATACTCGTTGCTTAGAATTAATTTTATTTCCTCTGGTAAATAGTGAGATCGTAACTGCAATGAAAGTTGATTAATGATGTTCGTTACGACTTGATTAGTAGGAGACAGATCTTCTTCCTTCTGAAGAAGTTCATTAACCTCAATAATTAAAGCGATAAGATTGTCCACTAATTGTCTTCTTGGCGCCTTACCTGTATGTAAAGTTAAACTTGTTGAATAAGCTTTCATTTCCCCATTTCCTCCCTCACTCTATTTCCTATTTCTTACAATAAAATATATTCATATGGTAAGAGATTTAGAAGGTTGTGAGGAAACGGTGGAAATTTACATCTTAATTCAAATGAACATCATAACGGCAATCACAAAACATATCAATTTTACTACTGCTTTTATTTAACTTTACATGAATCAGTACTTAATATTAATAAGATTGTTAAAATGGATATTAATTGCTATATTGTACTTACCCTTTTGCATTCTACTAATCTTCGTACGTACCATTTATTAATTAGGGGATAATTGTTAAAATAAATAGCATGGGACGCTGTTATATTTATTACTTATTTATTAAAAAAGGAGAATTAATATGAGTATCTATAATTATTTGGCTAGAAAATCTAATGGCGATCTTGTTTCTATGCAAACATACAAGGGGCAGATTATGCTGATCGTTAATACAGCAAGTAAGTGTGGTTTTACATACCAGTTTGAAGAGTTACAACGTATTTATAAAAAATATAATAATAATAACTTTACGATTCTGGGCTTTCCAAGTAATCAATTTGGCAATCAAAATCCAGAAGATGGTGCTGAATCAGCACGTTCATGTCAACTAAATTTTGGTGTCGAATTTCCAATGTACGATGTTGTGGATGTGAATGGTGAAACAACACACCCTCTGTTCAATTTCTTAAAACATGAGGTCGATCCTCGCCCTATTGATCAATCAAATGTTCAAGAAGCGTTTCTAATAGATAAGATTAACAGTATGTATCCAGATTATTTGCTAGGACACAATATTCGATGGAATTTAACAAAATTTTTAGTTAATGCAGATGGAAAGGTAATTAAGCGCTTCGAACCAACTGATTCTATCTTAGAAATTGAGAATATTATAGAACAACTCATAAATGTAAAATAATATAATTATAACGTGTTGATGAACTAGAAATAGATCGTCCTTCGCACGGTCAATTTCTAGTTCTTAATTTTACACTTTAATTTGAATTAGCTTCAGTATGATTATTAAATCGTTATAGTAGGTGTTATCTAAAATTTGTCACCCCTGATTGCTCAACTGTGTTTCGTCAATCGCTTTATATAGGGACATATTCCATCATAATATTTATTATGATTTTTTACGCTTCTTTGCATAGATGATCACACCAATTACAAATAGAATCATACAAATCGATGATAATCGATACATCATTTCATAGGAAGTAAACGTAACGATAATACCAAGAATAATTGCTCCCAGTGATACCCCAAGATCCGTTGCGTTGTAGAATAAACCATTCACTGTACCGTAATCCTCTTTGCTAGTAGAGCGCAACATCCATGCTTGTAGTGTCGGTTGAATGGAACCAAATCCTACCCCATATAATAATGCAGATACAATAAGTAATCCCATTGATGTTGTATAAGATAGTACAATCATACTTACAATAACGAAGATCGCTGCAGGAATGAGTACTATAATCGGACCTTTGCGGTCAAATATTTTACCGGCGATCGGGCGCACCATTAGTATTGTTAGCGCATTGAACAAGAAAAATAGTCCAACTTGTGATAAATTCAACTGCTCACCATATACTGCAATAAAGCTTAATATACCGCTGTAAGTTATGGATAATAAAACATTAAGTATTGCTGGGAAATAAATCGGGAAGATCATAATATCTCGTAGACTACTTTTCTTCTCTTGTTGCTGTGCATGTGTATGAACAACTTGTTGTGAAGATACTTTATTTAGAGGAACCTTCTCAAATCGGTTGTTGTTCTGACCCTCCGCTAACTCAGTTAACGTATTTATTTTATTAGATCGAAGATTATAAACACCTGCTATAAATAGCATCGGAATCATACATACGACTGCTCCCGCTCCAATTGTCGCTAATGTGGTAAAACCCGAAGCTTTCATAATACTCATCCCTGTGGCAGGACCAATCGACATAGCTAGACTTGTTGAAAGTCCAAAATAACCAATGCCTTCACCCATTCGTTTGGGCGGAATAATTTGCGTGACTAATGTAGGAATAATAGTGCTACCCACACCGAAGCCAAATCCATATATTGCGCGCATCACTAATAGTGGCGCTACTGACTCAGGCAATGCACTTAAAACAGTTGAAATGGCGGCAACCATTAACCCTACTGTAAGTACAATGTCTTTCGACCAGCGTTTAATCCAACGTCCCGTCAATAGCCTCGCAATAATGGCGGTAATCGCAAATGCGCTTGTTGCAAGACTAACCTGCATATCTCCACCATTTAAATTTCCTTTAATATGCATAGAAAAGGATGATAATAACATCTGTAAATTAAGAAATAATAGAAATGAAGCTAATGATAAAGTAATAAATTGCTTCGTCCATAAGCGTGGCTTTTCACTTGCCATCGCTCCATTATTCAGTGTTGTTTGTTTTTCATTCATGTTGTCTCAGCTCCATCTTCAATCGCTATCTTTGACTGCTATTTTATTCTGTCTCTATCTACACTTCAGTTTCTAATTCTTTGTCGAAATAACTATTTAGCTCCATTAAATACTGTTTCAACTGATCGTGAGACTCTATACCAATACAAGCCCTTACTTCATCAGAAATACTTTCTTCAATTGCTGTGGTGTCTGCAATGAGTTGCCTACCTTGCTCCGTAGCATAGATCCGAACGGATCGACGATCCACATTATCTTCTTTTCGTACGATGAATCCTTTATGCTCAAGCTGATGTAAAATGCGTGTAACTGTTGGTTTATCCTTAAAAGTGCGGGCTGCAATTTCCTTCTGTATCATTCCTTCATCATCAGCGACATGGTACAGCACTGACCATTGCTCCGGTGTAATATCAAAATCTTTTAAACGATGCATTAGTAATGCTGTAACTTTGCGGTATGTTGCTCCGAGCAAAAATCCAACTGACATCAGCGGTTCTTTACCTTGTATTTCCATATTTAAGCTCCGTTCTATAATTAGTTGTCTTGACAATTATATACTAGTAAAACGAATGTTACAACCTAGTAGTTACTGTTAATTACAGTTTCAACCTGAAGAAAACCGCCCTATGTTGGGCGGTTTTCTTCAGCTAACGATTTCCCGTTAACTTATTGGTATTTGCTTTAATCACTTTCCCACAACCTAATAACCTCTTTCAAATCAGTTCCGTCGAAAGATAATTTATATATGTCTGGCATATCAAGATGTTTCCAAAAATTATAATCGTATTTTTGATCAAAATAATTCATTATTAAAACCATAATATTACCATGTGTTCCTATAACAATATTCTTAGTATTGAACCTGTCTAAGATCTGTAAAGTTAGTCTCACCCCTCGCATTTGGGCATTTTTATTCGATTCTCCGCCTTCAAACGAAAAATTATAATCTTCCCACACTCGCTGAATGGCATAGTTAAAATCGTCTACTGGTCTTTCAGAGAGGACTCTTTCTTTAAAATCCTTTTCAATCACAATATCTTCACCTATGTAATTAGCAATACCCTCGACTGTTTGAAATGCTCGTTTGTACGGACTGGAAATGACATGGTCAATATTCGCTTTTTGTAATATTTGATTGACTATTTTAGCATCACTAAAGCCACGTTCCGATAATGATCTTGTTAATTCTTCTGGGGTATATATGGAGTGAGCATGCCGTACAAAATATAAATTTGTTCTCATAAATTCCTCTCCAAAAAGATTAGATATCTTATTATATCATTTATTATTTAAAAACCTCCCCATCAGCTCAATGAAAGTTTATTTAACGATGTAAATGTTATGTTAATAACTTATTTCTCACAATTCTTTGCATACAAAAATACAGTAGCTATACACATGATGTGCATAGCTACTGTATAACTTCCATTCAAATCCGCATATTCCACTATATATTGCGATAAAAATAATATTTGTTGTTGTTTATACACAGCATGTTGATGAATTGTGTATAAACACTTCAACAAATTAGAACGTGCTCTGCTCTCCACAGATTTCTACGATCACCTGTGCATAGATTTGCGCTGCCAACAACAAATCATCCACAATAATAAATTCATCATTACTATGCATACGTGTATCGATACCTGGCATTGTTGGACCGAAAGCTACTCCACCTTCAATATCATGCACATAGGTACCACCACCGATGGCAATACATTCACCTTGCAGCCCTGTATATTGCTCATAAACATGAAGTAAAGTTTTCACGAATGGTGAATCTGCAGGTGTATGATGTGGTGGTTCGAAATTATCTCGTTCTAGCACAAGCTTGTAAGGAGCAAACTTTTGCTCTAACACGTCAAATGTATTTTCCTCTGTTGCGCACAAAGGTACACGACTATCGAAATATCCTTCAAAAGATTGTTCATCATATGAAATGATCGAGAAGTTCATCGTAAGTGCACCAGATTCCGCATCACTCATAGCAAGTCCAGCGGCTTCTGCTACATGATCACCATGTGGGAAGATAGCGTTTACCCCTTTCAGCACATGATGCCCTTCACTTTCACTAAGTGGCAATGCCGCAATTAAAGTCAGTAATGCAGTAATCGCATTGTTAGCACTTTCTGGTGTAGAGGCATGACCACCTTCGCCAACGGCATGAATGGCAATTACCCCTTCGCTTTGCTCGGTACATTCAAATTGAACGCGTGTTGCTGTAGTCACTTCCTGTGCATAACGTTGCAATTCATCAACAGACAATCCTTCTATAACAGCATCTGCTTCTGGAGGAACTACGTTGACTTTGTAGCCACCATTCACCGAACGAACTCGCGGCAAAGTTAGCGATGGTTGGAATTGTGCTCGGAATGCAGTACGGATAGCACCCTTTTCAATATTAATAACAGGGAACTCTGCATCTGGCGTAAATACATAGGGCGGAGCTTGCTCTTTCGTAAAGTAATATTCTATGTCTTCGCAGCCAGACTCTTCATCTGTTCCAACGATTAATTTCGTATTATATGCTAACGGAATAGCTAAATCTTTAATAGCTGCTAGAGCATACATTGCCGCAATGACAGGTCCTTTATCATCTGAAGTACCGCGTCCATACATTTTACCATCCTTAACAATACCTTCATAAGGATCAAAACTCCAATTAGAGCCTTCACCTACAACATCGACATGTCCAAGAATACCAAGCTTTGTTTCCTGCTCATTAATACTAATTGTTCCCGCATAGTTATCAACATTGTTAATCAATAACCCTAACTCTTGTGCTATTAATAGCGTCTCATCTAAAGCTTTTGCAGGCCCCTCACCAAATGGCATATTGGGCTTCGCTTCACCCTTTACACTACGAATTTGCACAAGTCTTCGTATATTTTCTACAAACGCTTCTTTGTGATCTTGAAAATACTGTTCAATCATTTGTTTTTCTTTCATCAGGCGTACCTCATCTTCTATTTATTCTTGTCTATCGTACCATATTGCAGCAAACGGATGAAATCTATATGGTAAATGATGTATAATAACACTATGTTCTCTAATTCTAGAAGGGAGTGTACGAGCAATTATGGAGCAATGGCAAACGATACTAATCGTTAAAGGAGCCGCTGGTAAGATCAATCTTCTCGCACGTAAGGAGGAGAATGGTAGCTGGCAATACTGTCGATCCAACGATAATGTTGAGCAAAATTCCAACAATATTATTGTATACAGCTTCAAAGATGCTTTATCACTTCTAGGTCAGTCATGGACATACTTAACTCCTGAATTTATACATCCAGAATTTAAAAGTCAATTTTGGACGAGCATTTCCGTTGAAAAGGGGATGTTCAATCGTTCGAATTGGCGTAAAGCTTGCATGTAAGGTAGTTCAAAAAGCGGGCTTTGATAACGATGCGTTGCTTTGAAGGTTACTCGACATCGAATATGTCCCCCATCGAAAATCTGTGTGTGCTCACGTACACAAAACGTACGCTGTGCTACTCGTTTTTCACTGTGGACCATCTTCTCGGTTCTGAATTTCCGCTTTTTGAACCTCCATCTAAAGTAGTTCAAAAAGCGGACTTTGATAACGATGCGTTTCTTCGTAGGTTACTCGACATTGAATATGTCCCCCATCGAAAATCTGTGTGCTCACGTACAAAAAGCGTACGCTGTGCTACTCGTTTTTCACTGTGGACCATCTTCTCGGTTCTGAATTCCCGCTTTTTGAACCTCCATCTAAAGTAGTTCAAAAAACGGGATTTGATAACAATGGAAAGCCCACTTTATGAACCCTATTTTAAGTGTTAGTTATAACATAAGGTGCTATCTTGATCATAGGATCAGGACAGCACCTTATTTGTTTCTTTATTTTGGGCTTCAGTTGACAAGATTACTCATAACATTAAGAACAAAATACAACTACATTAGACGTATCTTTTTCTTTGACCCATATTTCTCCGTCTCTAATTTCATACTTTATATTTGATCCATCTAAACATTGCATCTGATTATCAGTTTTTTCTGTCCAGTAAATGTATTCATCTTCTGTACTACAACCGGATAAAAGCATAATTGAAACAAATGTAATGAATAAAAGCTTCTTCATAATATAACTACACCCTTTAAATCTTAAATCTTATAGAAAATTACAAGTGAACATACACTTTAGTATGACGCATTGCGATTCAGATTATGCAATCTGATCAAACCTTCAAGAAGCACAACTGACAAGCCAGATCATCCGATTATGCTGTTTGCGTTCATCCATAGAGCAAAACTCATCGTCATGCCATAGCTGGCACAGCACCCTCTTACATACTTCGATCGCCTTCTTATCATCATTCAGTAGAATCATAGCCATGCGATATACGGTATGCTCATATTTTCTTAAGAACTTAGACTTCGTAGACATGATTTTCTCCTCACTACTACCCATCATTCTTATTTCTCTACATATTTTCTTGTTTAATCGCTTCAACGATGCTGCCCTTTTTCACTTTCGATCCGGAATATAGCATCGATAGGCTTACGATAATAAATACTGCGATAATGGCTATAGCAATACTTACCCACGGAAGCTGGAAGCTATAGTCTATTGCGTTGCTCATACTTCTATAAATTAGATACATGACAAGTAAACTTAGCGGTAAGCCGTATAACAATGACTTCAATCCATAGAAAATGCTCTCATAATTAATCATTCGGTAGAAGCCCTTCTTGGTCATCCCCATCGAGCGAAGCATTGCAAATTCACGCTTACGCAATTGAATACCCGTCGATATGGTATTCAATATATTAGCTATCGAGATTAATGTTATTAATGCGATGAATCCATAAGTGAATACACCGATTAATACAACCATCTGTTGATCTCTCTGTCTACTTTCATACACGTTGCTAATATAATAACCATCCATATTGTCTAGTTCTGAGATCTGCTTCTCTGTTTCTTTTGGATCAGAGCTAGATAAGTAAACTTCATGACGTATATAAGTTCCTTCTTGATCTCCAACTAATTGTTGCATAACCCCTTGAGATACTAGTAAAGTTAGTGAATTGGGTCCGCCGTTACTTTTCAAAATACCCATTGGGTATTCGGAAGTGACTTCTGCAATATGAAGTGACGGAAGTGCAACTTCTTCTGAGTGATATTCAGATTCCCCGTTCTCTAACTTCTCTTCAATTTCAACTTGGGTATTAAGATCTAGCGTAGTTCCTTTACCATTCAAGATCGGTACATCACTTATCTTTTTCTGTTCTAACTGCGAATAGTAGTTATTCACATTCATCAATATCGCATTGCGTTTCGATTCATCGAAAAGTGCATCGACATCCATTCTATTGTCTTGTGCATACTTAGTTAACGCTTCATCTGACATTGCATATAGATCAATGTGGAAACGGTACTTACCATTTGTTAGCATTGTAGGATCTTGTTCAACCATCTTAACTACAGCCGGTGGAAGCTGATCTAGCGGTATATCTGTTTGAACATACGTTGAATGTAAATAATTATATGCTGTAACATCTTCTAATTGAATAACGGTATCAATTACTTCAGTAGAATCACTATTATGACTTCCAACTACAATATCGTAATTAATTCCATCATTACTAATATCCATTGATTGTGTCATTGTATTCGTGAAGAAAGAAACGGTTAGAAATAAGATGATACTAATGACTAGTGAAAAGACGGTAATCTGGTATCTACGCTTATTACGTTTTAAGTTTTTAAGAGCAATTTCTGCTTCAATACCAAACATTTTACGTACAAGTTTTGATGTCTTAACCTTTTTCTTCGAAAGCTTAACGTCCTGTGTCTGACGAATTGCATCAATAGCCGATACTTTCGATGCACGCTTCGCAGGCCACCACGTCGATAAGAATATCGTTAGCAATGAAATAGCTACCGAAACAATAATTGTAAGAGGTGTGACCCTTACTAATAGTGTTTCAGATACGCCGAATAGATCTTTGACCATCGAATTAATAGACCAGAATGTAATCGTAAGACCTAATAAGCCCCCAAGCAATCCAATTGGAATACTAATAACACTAATAACAAATCCTTCGAAAAATACTGAATTCCGCTTTTGTCTACGTGTAGCTCCAACACTCGCTAACATGCCAAGATAGCGCGAGCGATCTGCAACCGATATTCCGAAAGCATTATAGATTAGCGATACTGAGCCGACGATAACAATCGCCATAATAATAACAGTTAACGAATACATCGCTGCAATAAATCCATTGTTTGAACTTACAAAATCATATCTTAACAACTCATAATTGACGTTATACTTCAAACCCAATTCACTTGCCAATGCCTCTGTGTTTGTATAAACACTATTTTCAACTTTTTTAGTAATAACACTTACATTAGCTGTCTCATCTGCCGCTAACAGGCTTTGATCAATATAAGTAATGAACGTATAACCTGGCTGCCATGAATTTTCCCATACGGGCTTCTCTATAATGCCAACTACTGTATACTTATTGGTCTCATTGACTTCGAGATATTCATCTAACGTATTACTGTCTGTCATATAAGCAGCGGTGTCATCCCCAAAGTTCGAACGCTCTTCCATTTTAGGCCAAGTACCTTCTTTAAGGTATCTTGTACCGATCGAAAGCTCGATTTCATCACCAGGAGCTATTTCGGCACCTGTTACATCTGTCAAATAATGCTGTGGCACTACGATTTCTTTCTCATTTTGTGGAAGTCTACCTTCCACCACTGATATCGGAAATTTACTTAATCCATTATTATCGTAAGCTCTCACCGTAATGTATGGCTTATTGTACATTCCCTTTAATCCCATATCCTCAAGCGAAACGAAACCTTTCGTTTGAGAAAGCATTAATGTTTTCGTTGCTTCATCATTAGCGATAACATCTATCTGCTCGGAATTGGCATTATGATACAGAGTATGCCATTCACCTGATTCAGCCATCACTTGACGTTTCAATAAGTCTTGAAAGGAAATACCTAATGTCATTACTGCTGTAATCATTGCTACAGAAATAATAACGCCAATAATCGTAACTAGTGTACGACGTTTATTTTGCTTCATATGTCTTAACGTTAGCTTATTGACGATATTCACGGACGAATCACCTCGTCCTTAGCAAGCAAGCCATCTTCAATTGTAATGATACGATCTGCTTGCAATGCAATACGCTCATCATGTGTAATAACAATTAATGTTTGCTTATATAGCTTATTGAATAAAATAAGCATATCCATAATTTCTTTACTGTTCTTACTATCCAAGTTACCGGTTGGCTCATCAGCAAGAATGATGGACGGATGGTTAATGAGTGATCTACCGATCGATACACGCTGCTGTTGTCCACCAGATAATTGATTCGGCAAATGATCAAGACGCTCTTCAAGATTCAGTGTTTTCACAATATCTTGTAGTTCCTTCTTATTCACTTTGTGACCATCTAGCAAAAGCGGTAATGTTATATTTTCCTCAACAGTTAACACGGGAATCAAGTTGTAAAATTGATAGATCAAGCCGATCTGACGACGCCTGAATACTGCAAGTTGTGTTTCATTAAGTGCATACATATCCGTATTGTCAACGAATACCTTCCCCTTAGATGGGTTATCTACACCACCAAGCATATGCAGTAATGTTGATTTACCCGAACCTGAGGGTCCAATGATCGCAACAAACTCACCTTTATTAACTGAGAAGCTTACATCATTTAGTGCGTGTACAGCTTGCTCGCCCTTGCCGTATACTTTCGCTAAATGCTCTACTCTTAAAATTTCCATTTATAATACCCTCCGTAATATGGTTGTTAACTGTAGTATAGATAAGCCATATGACGGGATGGTGACTCTAAAGTGACAATATCGTCACTTTAAGAGGTAGTTCAAAACATCCACTTGTGATCACGATGTAACGAGCTGTAGCATATTCGACGTCGAATATGCCCTCCATCAAAAGCCTGCGTGTGCTCGTGTACCAATTACGTACACTGTGCTACTCGTTTTTGCTAGAGTGCATCTTCTTGGTGCTGACAAGCGAATGTTTTGAACCTTCATTGTAAGTTAGTTCAATACATCTATTTGTAATCAAGACGATTAGCTACGATGTTGACTTCTCTACTTTATACCATTTTAAAGTGAAAACTGTACCGATTCGAGATCCATTCTGAACTTCTATAATCCCATTCTGAGCTTGAAGAATGCTGTAGGATAAAGCTAATCCAATGCCAATACTCGATTCTCCTGAATGCTTACCTTTATAGAATCGTTTGAATAGATGCGGAAGATCCTCTTTCGCTACACCGACGCCGCTATCGGCTATACTAACCTCTGTATACAAGTAAGTATCCAATATAGATATATCAATACGACCATTAGCTGGCGTATGCTCCACAGCATTTTTCAGTATATTGATGAGCGCTTCTGTTGTCCATTTGCGATCTACATGAAAAACAGCCTCGAGATCACCATGTAACTCTACTTGAAGTTCCTTCAATTCAAGTGGAATAGCAATAGGTTCCATTGCATGCTTGATCAATGAACTTACCTTCACCTGCTCCCTGCTGAAATCAATCGTACCAGCATCTAGCTTAGATAACTTCAATAGCGATGTAATAAGCCAGTCCATTCGTTCTAGCTGTAATTGTAAACTACGTAGAAACTCTTCATGCTTATCTCTAGGCAAAGTAGGTTGGTCTAATAGATCAAGCATAACTTGCATCGAGGTAAGTGGTGTTTTCAACTGATGTGATATATCTGCAATGGCATCAGCCATTCTTATCTTATCCCTCTTTAGAAATTCACTATTATGAGAGAGTCGCTCCGTCACTTTAAATATTTCATTTCGTAAAATACTTAGTTCACCTTCACGATTATTTCGAACATCAAGTCCATAATTACCACTACTAATTTCACGTAAGAAAGAAGATAACTTCTCAATTTCCCCGTATCTCCATCTTGTATAGATAACAAAGATTATGCCAAGAATGATCGCAGTTGATGCAACCATAATGAATGCTTCCCATGAAATGATGTAGGCAATAGCTAACAGAATTAGGGTCGCTACAATAGACCCCATAATAAATATCGAAAATTCCTTGTTCCTTAACATTGTATTCTCCTAAACTAATTATTTACGATGTCTTTACGTAAATAATTATTGACTTCGTAAGCATATCCTAAAACTTTTGATTTACGATTGTTTTTCGAAAATCAAAAGTTACTTCGTAAGCATGATCTAAAACAATTAATCTATAGCGAATTTATCGGAGACTAAATGTTACTTCGTAAGCAAGATCTATACCATTTAATCTACAATGCACTTATACCCGAGCCCACGAATAGTAACGATTAACTTTGGATCGGCTGCATCATCTTCTAATTTCTCTCGCAATCGCTTAATATATACGGTTAACGTATTATCGTTTACGAAGTCTCCCGCTACATCCCATATCTGCTCCAGTAACTGTGATCGTGATAAGATTTGATTCGGATGATTAGCGAAAATAAGCAATAAACGATATTCAAGTGCCGTAAGTACAAGTTCTTGCTCATTCTTATAAACTTTCGCTTCAGCTGTATTAATCGTAATATTTTGTAGTGTAGTCATATTTCGAGCTGGGGCTTGCACTTGATATCTTCGCATAACAGATTTCATACGAGACAATAATTCACGTACTCGGAATGGCTTCGTAATATAGTCATCCGCCCCCATATCTAATCCCATCACAATATTCACTTCTTCATCGATAGCAGATAGGAAAATAACAGGTGCATCATGTAAACTCTTCACTAATTTGCAAAGGTCGTAGCCTGAGCCATCGGGTAGATTAAGATCGAAAATATATAACTCTAATTGCTGATACTGCTCCTCTATCATTTGCTTAGCGGAAGTAGCATCATGGCAGATTACGACTTCATATTGCTCCTGCTCTAACGAATATTGCAAACCTGCTGCTATCGTCCGATCATCTTCTACAATCATTAACTTCATCTAAACTCTTTGCTCCTTTGTAAGTTGCCTAATGGCGATAGCAAGAAATGCGCCACTTATTCCACATAGTACAGCCCACGGTTGCCAACTAGTTAACCCGCTAGTTTGATCAAGCATAATATTCTCTAATCCTTGGATCATCCAATATTGTGGTATAAAATTAGCGATAAATTGCATGAATTGAGGCATGATCTCGACTGGCCAATATACTCCACCGAGCATACATGTGCTCACGATAATAATTGAATTAACAGCATCCGCTTGTTTCTTGGAACGTACCACAGTTGCCATCATCATACTATACGCAACGATAGTTAATATCATTATAGACACGAATGGTATTAATAATATTAGATTACCCCAACTTGTGCCAAAGACGATTGACATAAATATCATAATAATTGCGAATTGCAACCATCCTATAAGCCAGAATGATGTAATGTAACCTCCGACAATACTTCCACCAGTAGCTGGAGTTGTCGTCAAACGTTGCCAAGTGTAGTCTCTCCGTTCATTATGAATGATCGCTGCTGAACCTGATAATGCAAACATCATAAACATAATCGAGAAACCAATAGCAAGCGTCGCATTCATCGATAATGACTCTTCAGTTAACGTTAGGCTAGCCGCCTCTTTCCCACCACTACTCTGCTCTGCAACATATTGTCCATATGTGACTTCATTCACCTGTACTATGTGCTGGTTATTCATCGTCCTAATAGCTTCTATTAATGCTGTTTCATCAATTTCTTGCAATATTCCATTTAGATTGTACAAGTTATTCGACGTACTACTAACAATATTAGCTAAAGCAATATATTGCTCTACCTTCTTATTAACAATAACATCAAAAAGGGCATTCCCCTCACTTAATCGCACAGTCAAATCGTCTGGAACAATGACCGCAGCGATTACTTGCTGCTCTGCAACAAGTTCTCTAGCTTCTTCAAACTGGGTTACTACCCAATCATATTGCGGATTAAGCGATAATAACTTCGCTGTTTCCTGCCCTAATTCATTCTGCGCAACGACAATAGCTACTTTCGGCGGGGCTGTACTACCTTCACCAAAATTCAAATTTCCATAAATGAGACTGAATGCAATTGGCATAATAAATAAAAGAACAATATTCGCTGGAGACTTTAACATATAACGCATACGAAAAATAACAATATATATCCACTTATTCATGTTATGCGATGCCCCCTTTACGAGCTAGACGCATCCATGCCAGCGCAAGTAATAGCAATCCTACTCCAGTGGCGATGATAGCTTCATTTGCTATCGTTGCTACGCCCTCACCTGTCATAATATCCATAAACATTTGGAGCGCAAGTGCATTAGGAAGCACTTTAGAAATGGCCACCATCCAATCAGGGAACATGTAGATTGGTACAAAACTTCCACCAAGTGCAGACATAATTTGTGTCCCTATCATACCAATCGAACCGAATGACTCTTCAGTTTTCATAAATGAACCTACGAGAACTCCTAGACCAGTTGTACTTAAAGTAAAGCTGAACATCGTTAACAATATAGCAGCGATAGAGTCACCCCAATCGACTCCATAGAGCAATGACGTACCACCTACAATTAAACTAAGTTGAACTAAGCTAATGATTAATAGACCTATAAATTTACCAATAACATACTGCCCTGCTACTAATCTCGTTGTCAATTGACGGGCATATACGGTATCATTTTTCTCCTCAATCATCGTTCCTACAAGTGTAACAACGGTCATCGTAAGAAACATAACACCCATTGCTACTGCGTAATATTGGAATGATCCTATCGTTTTCTCCGTACCAGAAACGGTAACCTCATGTATCGGCTCCGCTAACGTCATCATCTCGGAGTTGGCATCATACCTCTCCATATTAATCGCTTCACCACTTTGTGCTAATTCTGTGTAATGATTCGTCAATGTAGTAACGGTTGCAGTAACTCCAGCGTTCACTTGTTGGTATTGAATTAATGCACTCTCTATAATAGACGTTTGAATACTGCTATCCCCTGCAGAAATCAACTCTACCTCTGGTAAATTATTATTTATTAGCTGATCGCCAAATCCTTTCGGAATAAGGAGTGTAACGCTAATTCGTTCACTATCCATCGCTTCGTTAATTTCTGCACGTGATAGTTGTTCAATTGTCATAAAGTTACTCAATTGATTTTGTAATACATCTTCTACGAATCGATTACTCTGTTCAGAGCCATCCTCATTCACTACCCCGATATGAAACATGGCTACTGTTTCATCTTCATCACTTGCAAACATATTACTGAAAGCGGAACCTAATATGGCAATTAATATTAAGGGCATAAGTAATAATGTAAGAAGCGCCTTTTTATTGCGTATGAGCAGAAGTAAATCCTTCTGCACAATCCACATACTTAGCATATTGAATCCTCCTAAAACTTTTCATTAACTCCTTATTACAACTTCTTGCGAATGAAAAGTAGCTACGAAAGCAAAGACTTAACTTTTTAGATATGAAAAGTTACTTCGAAAGCTTAATCGCGCAAACTGCGCCTTGTTAGATGTAGAAATACATTTTCTAGATTAGGTTGAACTAGATCAATAGCGGTTACTGACAAGCCTTGCTCTGCAAGAAACGGTAAAACTGTAACGATAATACGTTGCGCATCCGCACTCATCGCGGTTAACTTGTGCTCTTGAACGGCGAAGTTCTCCTCTGGACAAATATGTTCCAACGATTGAATGAACCGATCCATTTGTTGAATCGGTTCTTGTAACGTAATCGTAAGTGACGTTTTATTACCTACTACTTGCTGTAATTGCTCAATTGTACCTTCAGCAATTAATTCACCCTGATCCATAATACCTATGCGATGACATAGAAACTCTACTTCTTCCATGTAATGACTTGTATAAATAATGGTCATGCCTTGCTCATTCAAAGCTTTGACCGTTTCTAAAATATGATTGCGAGATTGAGGATCTATCCCAACAGTAGGTTCATCCATAATAAGTAGGTTTGGATTATGTAATATTGCTGCACCAATGTTAACTCTGCGTTTCATACCACCAGAGAACGTACCTACTTTATCATTGGCACGATCAGTTAATCCAATAATAGATAGTACTTCCTGTACACGCTGTTTCAAAAATTCACCTTTCAATCCATACATTCTACCCCAGAACATCAAGTTTTCCTTAGCCGTCATCGGCATATATAATGCAATTTCTTGTGGTACTACACCCAGCAGCTGTTGTGCCTTCTTTGGTGAATCGATCATATTAATACCATCAACCGTAATACTGCCTTTACTTGGCTTTAACAACCCGCTAATCATACTTATCGTCGTAGATTTCCCTGCCCCATTGGGACCTAATAATCCGTATGATTCTCCTTTTTCGATATGTAATGACATGCCTTTCACAACTTCTTGTTGGCCATAGCTCTTATGGAGTTGGTCAATATATAACATCCCAGTCACCTCTTCCAAATAATACCTAATTTTATCATTAACTATGTTAATATTCTATGTACAAAAACCAACTTCTTTATTAAATTATGATTGACCCTCACGTTACGGTATACTTTATAGTGAACTTATCGAAGGAGCTGAAGATCATGAACGTTAAAGAAGTATCTCAATTGGTTGGTATTAGTATACGTACTTTACATCATTATGACGAGATCGGATTGTTGAAGCCTGATCAACTTACAGCTGCCGGTTATCGTCAGTACTCACCTCATAATTTACAAACATTACAGCATATATTGTTTTTCAAAGAGCTAGGATTCAGCTTAAAGCATATTAAAGAAATGATCCAAAGCGCTACCTTCGATACCTTGGATGCTTTGGAGCTACAACGAAAAAGTCTAATTGTAAAACGTAGTCAATATGACAAAATGATTGCGACCATTGAGCACACGATGGCTCATTTGAAAGGAGAACGAGATATGTCAGCGAAAGAACAATTTGCAGGATTACAATGGGATCACAACCCTTATGAGCAAGAAGCTAGAGAAAAATGGGGTAATGAATCTGTGGATCAAAGTAAAAAGAAACTGGATTCATTCAGTCCTGAGCAAAAACAAGACATTAGCGAGCAATGGGAACAACTATATCAAAAGCTTGCGAGTAGAATCGGAACAGCTGTGGATAGCCCAGAGACTCAGCAACTTACAGCGGAATGGTTCCATATGCTTAATAATTTCGGAAAGTATTCCTATGATGCTTTTATCGGATTAGGTCAAATGTATGTAATGGATGAACGTTTTACTAATAACATTGACCGCTACGGAGCAGGATTAGCACAATATATGTGTGAGGCGATGGAGTATTGGGGTAATAAGATGATACAAGGTAGTTCAAAAAGCGGACTTTGATAACGATGATTGGCTTTGTCGTATATTCGACATCGAAGCTACCATTCATCAGTTGCTCCAGTGCTCACGTACCAATAACGTACGTTGTGCGCTTCACTTCCTTAGCTTCATGGCATCTTCTCGGTTCTGAAAGCCCACTTTTTGAACTTTCATTTTAACTTGGTAGTTCAAAAAGCGAACTTTGATAACGATGATTGGCTTTGTCGTATATTCGACATCGAAGCTACCATTCATCAGTTGCTCCAGTGCTCACGTACCAATAACGTACGTTGTGCGCTTCACTTCCTTAGCTTCATGGCATCTTCTCGGTTCTGAAAGCCCACTTTTTGAACTTTCATTTTAACTTGGTAGTTCAAAGAGCGAACTTTGATAACACTGACTATGCTAACCTAGCTTATTCAGTATCGAACTTGAAGCGAGCTTGCACTTTTAATGTTATTCCGAAATGCTTAGTTATAGAATGAGATCGCTGTTGACAGGGTAGCAACAATAAATAAGCCTCAAGCGATATGTACAACGCGAGAGGCTTATTACTTGATTCTTTCATTATTATTCGACTGTGGATAAGTCTGCTTTTTGAACTTCCCTTCCAATAGAGGTTCAAAACGTAGGCGGTCAGAACCAAGAAAATGGAGCGCTACTTGCGGAAGGAGGAAACGCAAATGTACGTTATTGGTACATGCGTACCGGACTTCCCAAGTTCGCTTCATATTCGATGTCGAATAAGCTACGTTACATCACTTCGTTATCAACGTCTGCGTTTTGAACTACCCCTTTAGCGGTCCCAGACAAACCCGACTTCTTTAAGGAAGGCCTTTGCCAACAGTAAATGTCCGGCTGGGGTTGGATGTACTCGATCCCATGCAAGTGTTGCTGGATATAAATGCTGAAGAACTCCTTCAAAAGCTGCTTGCGTATCTACTACAGGAAGCGATAGTTCAACACCTAATCGTTTAACAACAGCTCCATATTGATCCATTGTTGCACGCATCGCATCATTTAAATTCGGTTCTATATAAAAAGGGGTCATAAGAATGATATTCGGCACCGTTTGCTTTGTTTCAATAATAAGTGAACGTAATGTTTCTTCGTATTCATCAATATAGACATGATAATCTGTAATAAATGGTGTATCATATTGTCTCCATACATCATTAATACCGATCATGATCGATAACCAGTCTGGTTTTTGCAATATAACATCTTCTTGCCATCGTGCTTTCAAATCCCTAACAGTATTACCACTAGTTCCTTTATTCACAACTCTTATCCCGAGTTCTGGATAAGTTGACTGAAGTAATCCATCCACAAGTGATACATATCCGCGACCTATCGCATGGAATAAACCTTCACCTTCAGGCTTTGAACGATCACAATCTGTAATGGAATCACCAATAAATAATAGTTTCTGACCTTTTTCTAATATCATAGCTTTATTCCTCCATATAGATGATGGTATATCTATGATCTTACTATGGATTAGCGATATATTCCTAGAGTTATTCACAAAATAATTAAACGCTTTCAGTATCCACAGCGTTATAACTACTTTTTTCAGTTGTACACATGTGGATAATGTTTTTTTGGCTTATTAAGAGGTGAATATGTGAGTAAGCTGTGGGTTACGGGGATAACAAAAGCCTGCTTTGTGCATATGTGATATTCATCCACATACATACAGCAGGCTTTTTATCATACCACGATTGTTTCTTGCTTTCCAGCGAAAATTTCGATGATTTTTAACGCAATAAAAATTTGTCTTTACGACCGTGTAAGATGTAATAGATCGGTATACAAATAACAATAAGCACAGCCATCGACAAGAAGATTGTACGATATCCACTTGATGGCACGATGAAACCTAAAATATATGGTCCCAAGCCAAGACCTAGATCATACAAAATAAAATAGGTTGAAGTTGCTAACCCTACGCGATGACTAGGTGTAACTTTTACTGCAACGGCTTGAGCAACCGAGTTAAAATTACCATATCCAACCCCAATGAGTACTGCAGAAACAAGAAGTACCCACCCTACTGTTGCTTGACTGAATAAGATCATTCCGAGTGCAAATAATACAAGACATGGATATACAATAATATTAGCTCCACGAGCATCAAAAATTTTACCCGTGATTGGTCTAGAGAAGATAACAATAAGTGCATATACTAAGAAAAAGTAACCCGATGCTTCTACCAAATTAATATCTTCCGCATAGAATGAAAGAAATGACATCACGCCTGAATAAGAGAAACCAACTAATAAAGCAACAAAAGAAATCGGAACTGCACGCATCTCAAGAAATTTAGATACAAAAGATGTGGATCCATGACTTGTTCCTTTTGTTAATTTAATAACGGGTACCTCAAGTTTCGAAATTATAATGATGACTATTGAAATAACTGAAACGATAACGTTAAGGGCAAACATCCAAGTAAATCCGCTATCTAACTTCAGTAACCAAATCCCGATCAATGGGCCAATTGCTGTAGCAAGAATTGCACTTAAACTATAGTAACCAATCCCTTCACCTTTACGGGATCGAGGAACAATTTGAGCAATTACTGTACCTGATGCCGTTCCTACTATACCAACTGCAATACCTTGTAGTAGGCGTGTGATCATTAAGAAACCAATACCTATATGAATAAAGTATAGACATGATGTGCCAAGGAACGAAATAATTCCTATCCACAAAATTTTCTTTGATCCTAATGAGACAATTAATCGGCCAGAAAATAATCGACCAATCAATGAGCCAATAATAAATATACTAGATACAAGGCCTGCTGTACTTGTTGAAGCGTTGTATTCTATTTTTGCATAGGACGCGATTGTTACCATTAACAAATAAAACATTAAGACAACCAAAAAATTGATTAACGATACAATCATGAACTGTTTCGTCCATAATTTCTCTTTCTCCACTTCTTAACCCCTTCTCGTCATGTTTTTATACATATTTTCAAATACTTCTTCTAAAACTAGTTGTTGCTGTTCATCTATTCCTTCAAAAACTTCTTCAAGATACGGATAAATTGTACGTTGAATATTATCGTATTGCTCTTGCCCCAGCGGAGTAACCACCATTAATTTTTGACGCTTATCTAATCCTGTTTGAATTTCGATTAGTTGACGCTTAACAAGATTGTGAGCGACTGGAGTAATCGTTGGATTTTCCATTTGCCATTTTGTAGCTACATCCGAATAGGTGGACTCCCCATTCTCTACAAGATAGCGTAATAGTGCCCATTGAAGTGGAGTAAAATTATATGGAATTAACAACTCAGTCAAACCATTAATGTACAAACGAGAAACTAAACGAAGATTAGACATTAAACTTTGTTTCAAATGAATACACCTCCAATAATTGCTAGTCTCTAACTTACTACGTTCATTGTGTGAATCATCTTCAATTATATTATAGTTAGTTAGCCTAACTAACTATAATACTTTTATCTCATTATGTAAATGTTAATAATACAAAACAAAGGGATTTTATAATGAAATCCCTTTGTTTTGCTTAACTATTACTACTGTCGATTACTTAACTTGTATCCATACTTCTCCTAGCCATGTGTTTACTTTTGACCAGTTCCCTGTTTGTGTAATCACTTTGATAGTTTGTGGAGATAAGTAACCTTTCACATTTGAATTTTCATAAGGAATTGCATGCATCTTAGTAGATTTCGTAATGTTCACCGTCTTTACTGGAGTTACAATTTCTGCATCAGCTACATAGATGTATTTTTCACCTAACCATGTCTCAACAAGATACCATTTATCCCAATGAGCAGTAGATTTAATCGTTGTTGGTGAAATTGTTGAATAAGCAGAGTCACTCTTATTCATTGAATGATAGATTTTTGTTTTCTCTGTTAACGTGATTTCTACTTCTTCTTCTATTAATTTGCTTTGAACTTCATCTCTCCATAATATATAAGCATTTTCGGCTAACCATATTGGAACTTCTTTGTTACGCTTCCACTCTTCGGCAAACTGATTCAATTTTACAGGTCTTTCGCCACTACTTGTTGCTAGTTCAGGCGTATAAGCAGGACGTTTGAATGTTTGAATAAACCAATCTGAATATCCGCCTCCGGAGGGATTCGTTGTCGGCGTCATTAATTTATATCCTGTTATTTGTGCTAATTGTCTAGCTAATTTTGTATCTCTAGCAATGACGCTCTCGTCATTATGAAAATTCCAGTAGATCACTTGTCCAGAAGAATGATAGGACATCGTCATTTGAGGATTGATTTCGTATGTAAAAGTCATAATTGCTTGATTTTCTTTTGTTTGTAATGGTGAGCTTCCCTTATAGTTTGCATAATACTTTTTACCGGGATTAGACTTGATGTTTGCCCAATCTGCCGGATACTGTCTATTAAGATCAATGCCCTTTGCATTAGCTTTCCATCTGGAAAAGTCCGTTTTCCCATCATTCATCGCAAGTATCGCTTTTCTATCTGCTTCTGGGAATGCCGATACACCTTGTTGAACAAGTGTAACTCCATCTGCATTCACCATAGATACAAACCATAGCGTGACGTGATCAAGTAATGTGTTTACTTTATCTTCTGTCTCAGAACGAGTAAGTAAATCTTGAATCTGATTCATCACTATAGCAGTTGTGAAATGCTCTCTAGCATGATGAGAAGCATTAACAAATGCTGTTGGTGTGCCTTTTCCAACCGATATCGCATAAATCTCTCTACCATACTCAGTCTTCCCTATCGTTTTCAGTTCAACAAGATCAGGGTAACTCTTCTCTAGCGCGATAAGATCTCTTTTCACCATCTCATATGTATATTCTTTTTTTTGTTTCACAACATCCGCTGCATCAGCATAGTGAAACGGCGCCAGCATTGCTAGAATGATTAGACTTGCTACTAATGGTTTAATCCTCATTACTTTCCTCCCAAGATGATATACAATTTGCAATCTATCATAATTATCAATATAGTAAATCATGATCAAAGGAAACAAATTGATATTTTTACAACAATATATATAATTTACCTAATAAATCATTTTACATCAACTAGATTAATAGATCTTTTCTACTAGTTTTTACAACTGTCGACATTAAAACTATTAATTCGAAAGTTAAATCGACAAATAATAATGAGGTTATAAAGTAAAGAAAGATACATAGAAGGTTATTCCTAGTCACAAAGTCCATATAACACAATTATGAACAAAACTAGTTATAGCAAATTTATTAATTAAATTAAAAATGAGCTTGGAAATGTATCTCCAAACTCATAATATTTCAAATCTTTTTTTATAAAACGCTTGATGTTCCCTAGGGATTTCAACTCAAAACTCTTGTAATATATTAGACAAACGATGAACTCATAGACGAAATTATAACATATTTCAACATTCTCAAAATATCTTCTTGAATTTACAGAACCAAAAACAATAGCCCCACTACTTATGCATTGCGCATTTCGTAGTAGGGCCATTGTTTTATTTGAATATGGGTCTCTATATATATTAATTAATGAGGTCCAACAACGCTAAAGCGAGCTTTCACATGGTTAGCATTGTCGATTTCATCAACGATTGCAATAGCATAATCACTATAGCTAATGTAGCTTTCTTGTTGATCATTCAGAATTAGCTGATCACCACCAACTTTATAACTACCGCTACGTTTACCTTCAGGATCGAAGAAACCACCAGGGCTTAAAAATGTCCAGTTAATGCTTGAGGCTTTCAGATCTTCTAAGTTGCGTCCTTGATTGCTTGCTGTTGCATAGAACATTTCAGGGAAATCAGCTGTATCCATTACTTTTAGTGTTAATTCAGGATCAACATACAAGCTTCCAGCACCACCTACAACAATTAGACGAGTTGATACGCCTTGGAATAATTCAATTAGATGTTGGCCAAGTTCTACATGTAACTGCTCTGAACCAAATGGCGCACCAAATGCATTAACTACCGCATCAAAACCTTTAATATCTTCAGTCGTAAGTGCTTGAATATCCTTTTCGATAACGTTTACTTTACTATTGTTTACTTTTGATGCATCACGCACGATTGCAGTAACTTCATGCCCACGACTTAAAGCTTCCTCCACGATGTTAGACCCTGCTTTACCACTTGCTCCAATAACTGCGATTTTCATTATAATTCCTCCTAAGACTTTTAGGTGCTTCCTATAACAACTTCTTGTTCATAAAAGTTGCTACGTAAGCATTACCTTTTTTTATTAACTACTTGAGTTACTTCTTGAAAATAAAAAATACGTCGAAAGCATAGCCTGATTTACGGATGATTAGTAACTGTAATTGTTACATTTAATGCGAGAAAAAAAGATCGTCCAGCTTTCACTAGATTCGATCTGTTATCATTCCCAATGTCACTTTCGATAATTCATCCTCAAGCTTTTTTCCCAAATCTGCATAGACTTCACCCAAGCTACTCTCGATCTTACGTCCAACACGACAATCTATATTGGTATCCTTATGAATAGCAAATAATTCATGATCAGGTGTTACCGCAGCATAGATTTCGTAGAGCGTAATATCATTTACAGCTTTTGTTAGAGACATTCCCTTCGTTCCTCGACCGGAACGCAACAGACCTGCCTTCTTAAGGGAGGATGTAATTCTCCTAATGACAACTGGATTCGTATTGACACTACCAGCAATCCATTCGGATGTCAGTAATTCCTTTTGCTCCGTAAGAGCAATGAGAGTCATCACATGGATTGCGACAGACATACGATGATTTACCATTTGTCTCACCTCAATGTAATTATTATAGTTACATTTAAACGGAATTGCAATAGCTACTTCTTCCTCATTATTTGGAAGTGATTATTAAAGCGTTACCCTTTACTATAACTTCTAATTAGTTTAGCACATAAATCAGGCAATATTAATAGCTATTTCATTGAATAAGTAGCTATTGATATAGACTTCCGTTACTTAATTTTTGTAAACCTTCCATATCGATAATGACGATGCCATTATAATTTTTTTGAATTAATTTTTGATCAACGAACTTTTTAATAACTCGATTCAAATGTCGATAACTTGTTCCTAATAATTCAGCAATTTCAGTTAGTTTCGTCGTTTCTAATTCACCGCGTTTGAACTTTAAATGTTCTGTATTTTGTGCAATAGAAATCAAATAACTTGCAAAACGATTTTCTACTGAAGTAAGTACATTCACACTTGCCGATAACGAAATACTATTTAATTTATGAGAAACGTGATCTAGTAAATATCTTAGAAATTGGGCATGCTTCAATTCATACTCTTGAAGTGCTCGGTATGGGATGGCGATAACCGTCGAAGTATTAATTGCTTCAACAAATACCTTTGCTTGTTCTCCATTAATAAGTTCTATATCACCAATCAATGAGATCGGTTGGCAAAAACGTAATAACAATGTGCGTCCATTAGGCAAAGCTGTCGATATTTTTAATTTACCTTCAACTTGAATATATAAATGTTGCACCTGATCTCCATTTTCAACTAGCAACTCACCGGGCTGAAGTTGTCTCAAGCTCATCTGTGCAAAAGTTGTTTCATGAAATAGCTCCACTATATCATTGTTAGTTAGCCATTGTTTAATTTGTAATTGTTCTTCATCATGAGTCATACGTATTACCTCCAAAAACTTTCATTGCTTTATAATCGTTACGATTTACTCAACTTCAAAATATAAAATTAATTGCCACAGTAAATTAGGACATATGTCCTTTTGTGAGTTGAGGTTATTGCCTATAATATACAAGGAACATGAGAAGAACCTTAATTATAACAGCATTATGAAAAGGAATGAGTATTACATGAACATCAAGGTTATCGCACTAACGATTGCAGCTTTTGTAGTTGGATTAGTTGAACTAATAATTGGAGGTATTCTTCCTCAGATCTCAGAAGATCTAAATGTTAGTATTTCCTCCGCTGGCTTACTTATTACAGTTTTTTCACTTGTATTTGCTATTGCAGGTCCATTATTATTATCAGCAACATCTAAAATCGAGCGTAAAAAGTTATTATTAATCTCGTTAACTATATTCTTTGTTGGGACAATGATTGCCTTTCTCGCGCCAAATTACTTCATATTACTTATTGCTCGCATTGTTAATGCCGCATCTGGCTCACTCGTCATCGTACTAGCGTTGACATTATCAATTAAAGTTGTATCCGAGAACTATCGAGCTAGAGCTATTGGTTTTGTATCAATGGGAATTAGTTCATCCATCGTTATAGGTATTCCCGTTGGTGTTTTAATAAGTGATTTTTGGAGTTGGCGTATTATCTTTCTAATCGCTTCCATTTTAACGGTTATAGCCTTCTTTATTATTGTTTTATTTATTGAGAAAGTACCTGGCGGTAAAGTTATTACGATTCGCGAACAATTCCTAGCCATTAAACAGATCAAAATTGCATCCGGACATCTGATGATGATGTTTGCGATTGGCGGTCACTACTTGTTCTATGCATACTTAACTCCTTACGTTCAGCAATACTACGGATTGAATGCAAGTCAGGTTAGTATGATCTACTTCGTGTTCGGTTTCTCTGCAATTGCTGGTGGATTTTTAGGCGGCATATTATCTGATAAAATCAATCCACGACGGGCTGTAGTAACGATTGTTGCGACATTTCTAGTGACATTATTGCTGATATCATTGACGCGTGACAACTTCTATCTTTTTATCCCATTACTTATTATATGGGGAATTATGTCTTGGGCAGTATCACCACCACAACAAGCTTATCTAATTCAAACGAGCCCAAAAACAGGAGATATTCAGCAAAGTATTCATAACTCCGCATTACAATTCGGAATTGCTGGTGGTTCTGCATTAGGTGGTTTTCTTATTGATTTCACAGATGATGTAACGACGAACAGTTGGGCTGCTTGTTTTGTGATGGCAATCGCACTTGGACTAGCTATTTTCTCAACAACAAGACCCGTACCGCAAGATAACAATGCATAGACGGTATTATCATAATTCATTACAATATAATTTATAACAACTTGTAAAGGAACATTGAACAAATTATGATTAATGAAACAACACTAAATCCACCTTCCGAGAAACAGTTGTTTTGGCAAGGTGTTAAAGATTGCGTACCTACTTTACTTGGATATATCGGAATTGGTGGAGCTTTCGGTATTGTCGGTTCTGCATCAAATCTTTCGATACTCGAAATTATGTTACTTTCCATATTCGTATATGCTGGATCGGCGCAATTTATTATTTGCGCGTTATTAGTCGCACATACGCCGCTATCTGTAGTTATTTTTACTACATTCATTGTAAATTTGCGACATTTTCTTATGGGACTAACAGTTGCTCCGGCTTTCAAGTCGTATTCTATATGGCGCAATATAGGAATCGGTACTTTATTAACCGATGAAACATTTGGTGTTGCTTCAACAAAGCTGATGGGGCAACAACGTATGCAAGCCAGCTGGATGGACGGACTTAATATTACTGCTTATTTATGTTGGATCATTTCCAGCGTTGTTGGAGCATGCTTAGGACAATGGATTAGTAATCCTGAAATATTGGGGCTAGATTTCGCATTAATTGCAATGTTTGTAGCATTGCTTATATTACAACTACAGCAAGTTGCATCTTCCAAGTTGAAACCTATGTTATTCGTTGTTGGGTACACTATTATTTTTATGTTTATACTGATGCTATTTCTTCCCTCACATCTAGCGGTTATTATCGCTACAATTTTAGCGGCAACGATCGGAGTGTTGACTGAACGATGAGTACAACATTTTTATGGATTGTTATTGGATGTGCCATTGTCACTTGGATACCGCGCATCGTACCATTTATTTTGGTGAAAAAAGTTGAACTTCCCGAAGTGATAATGAAATGGTTAAGTTACATTCCGATATGTATATTAACGGCATTAATTGTGGAGCATGTATGGATAGTTGATGGAACTGGCATTTCTGCTATTTCCATTGACCTACCCTTCATTTACGCCTTACTCCCTACTGTTATTGTAGCTATATGGAGCAGGAGCTTATCTCTAACTGTACTAATTGGAGTTATAGCAATGGCATTAGTACGCTATTTCTCTTGAATACCTCACAGTAATGTGCGGATGACCAATAAGTACCATAGTTACAACTTATATTTCCTCATACAAAAGGGTCAATCAGCAGATGCTGATTGACCCTTTGTTATATCTTAATTAATGTTTAATAATTAATCATTTATAATAGCAAATTATACATTTTGTACTCGACTAGCTAGCATTTCATAGATAGCGTGAGCAACGCCTGATTCTGTATTACGCTTTGTTGTAAATGCAACTTGATTACGAATATGTTCTGAAGCATTAGCCATTGCGACGCCTCTACCAACTGATGTTAACATCGTGAGATCATTATAGCTATCACCCATTGCCATAATCTCGGATGCATCAATTCCTTTGCTCTTCGCATACTGTAATACTGCATAGCCTTTATGACCATTCAAATTATTCACTTCTAAATTTTCATGACCAGAACTTGTAATCGCTAGACCATCTAATTTACGTAATCTAGCATCTGCTTTAACCAGTCGATCCTCATACGTTGTTAAGGCAAACATTTTCAAGATAACAATATCATCATCTTCAAGTAATGGTTCAAATGAATCTACAAATTTACAATTTTCATTGCGAACTCGTTCATCGAACATCGAATTCACAAACTTCTCACGTTCTTCTTCTGATAGATCTGGAAGTTCACGTAAAGCGATGTATCTGGAAATTGCTCTACATCGATCTTCACTCGGACTAAATGCACCTTTGTTTGTCATAAGTTCATAATACATATCTTCCTCTAATAATATATTATGAACAATACGTACTTGTTCTTTTGACAATGGCTGACTAGCTAATAGATTACCTTCTACATCACGAGTTTCCGCTCCATTTAAACTAATAACAGGACAAGAAATTCCCGCTTCTTCTAGAATGGCAGTTACATTAGTGTATGGTCTTCCTGTCGCTATTACAAATTCAATACCTTGCTTTTGCGCCTCTAAAATAGCCTGTTTATTTTCCTCACTAATGCGCCAAGTTTGATTTAACAATGTACCATCCATGTCCGAAACTATTAATTTCATATTGCTCCCCCGTTCGTTGTTGTCATTTGTTATATGTCTATTATATATGATATTAACGATACAATGGTCTTATCTGTGTAAATTAATAATAAAAAACCGTTTTGCGCACGTCTGATTAGAGCTGCACAAAACAGTTTTTATATAAGTTCAAGTTCAATTTTAGCAAGTCGAAATGTTTCAGTAGTCTTATTTTATTGAGCGTAGTCACCTGTATAGTTCACTAATGAAGCGTCTGATACACCTTCAATTTCAGAAATTGCCTGTAAAAATGATGTGTTATCGTCCTTCAACTTTATTTCATAAGTGACTTCGGTATAGCCTTTACGTATTGTTTTGGACTTTAGCTTACCACTTAACTTTCTCATTTCTATACGTAATTCAGAAGTCGCTTCCTCAGAATGACGAATAATTAATAGATAAGCTTCCTCACGAATTTTCTTTTTGCTTAACCAATAAATAACAAGACCGATAATTAATGATCCACCAATCGCTAACGGATATATTTTCGCACCTACAGCAATCCCGACGGAGATCGCCCAGAACATATAGACGATATCAAGCGGATCTTTCACTGCTGTCCGGAAACGAACAATACTTAGTGCACCAACCATACCTAATGATAATACAATATTCGTACTAATCGTCATAATAATAAGTGCAGTAATCATCGTCATAAGTACGAATGATACATTGTAATTGTAACTATATACGACACCGCGGAAAGATTTACGATATATCGCGTATATAAACATACCTAATAAAAATGAAATTAATAATCCTAATACCATATCAAAATAAGATACCGCTCGGAAATTCTCCAGTGTTATTACACTTTGCTTAATAATATCATTAAAATTCATTGTCTTCCTCCGACTCTTATGCGTAATGGAATATATTTATTGCGTATAATGCTGCAATATTTTCTCTCTACAAAGAACATATTTAGAAATACTCGACCGAATATGACTCGCTGGAGCAATAATTTGTCTCACTCGCTCAGGGAGCATTTCATCATACTTAACTTCCATTATCGTAGACGAAGTCGTAACTACTTCGTCTAAAGCTAACTGCGGATCGAATAAATCTACTGTGTTCACACCTGCAGCAAGTCTCTTATCAAAAGTAATTCTGACATTACCATATTCATAGATATAAGCTTCCCGCCAATAATCAACGATTGACATCGGTTTATAGCCATACGTGTTAATAGCAGCATAAAAGTCCATCATTAGTGGTTCATTAGGTTGCTTAAGAAACTCGTATTCTCCTAGCATAATCTGATCATATTCTGCTCTACTTATTCGTTTCGACTCTTTACAAACATAGTCTCCCAACTTTGTTTTACGTTCAAGAGCGATGAAATTATCAGATTCATTGTAGATTCTTATACGGAATTTTTCTCGCTTGAATATCCCGTCATTTTTTCTTTCTAATGATGTTTTTTTCGGATCATCAAAGTACAAACTGCGGATATTATATCCATCAACATCTATCGAATGAGAATCTAGTTGAAGTTGCTTTGCTAGCTTACTTCTAAGAGAGATATAATCATGTAAATGTAAATAGTATTTCTGTTCTGTGCGTAACCTTTTCCCTCTAAATAACAACTATTCCACCTCAAATGCTCTTATACCATAAAAGAGCTCTTCCTGAGAATCAATATACATCTCAAATGAATCTTGCTTGTTGCCATGTTCATCTTCAACGATTACACTCCAAAAATAATTCCCTTTGGCTAAACCTTTCAGTTCGTATTGGATTTCTTTAATGCCCTTTTTCTCATGAACTATATTTTCCATATATTTATCTGTCGCAATCGTAAGGGTATAAAGTAATTTATCATCCTGCAAATCAAATGATACACCCCAATCGAAGTGTAAAGTTTGTCCATTCTGAACAACATCATTCATATAGAACGGCTTTGGCTTCTCTAGATCAGCTAAGAACCTTTCTATTCCTCTTTCTGGAGTAGCAAGAATGGTAGCTAATTCATTTTCAAAATTAGAGTTTTGTGCCGGAAGATACTTCATATCAGGCAATCGATATAAGAACGGTTCTACAACACCTCGATATTTATCAAGCTGAGCCTGAATTGTATCCCTATTAATATATTGTGCTAATTCATCCATCTTGTTTTTCAACAACTCAATATGAGCATCATCTCTGAAATATCGATTATGAAGAATTACACCCCAATAGTTACTAATACCTGCCTGGTATGGTCTAATGAAATCGAGATTGCGTTGTAATTCCCATCCTCCATCATAGTCCCAAGGTAAGAAGTACCATTTGTCTATGTTCAATGGTGAATATAAGAAGAAATTATTAGCATCCGTATCCATATTGTCCATCATAATATTCATAGCGGTCCAAGTTAGGAAATTATCCAAATCGAAATATTTATCTATCGTTTCCTCAATTGGAATACTATAATTATTTACCGCCTCTAACATTTCAATTAATCTTGCATGATCTTCTCTACCTTTAATCTCAAAGATTTCTTCAAATTTGGCTACATTATAATCTCGATCAGTAACATCTTTAATATTGTCAGGATAACGATTGAACTCGAAAAACTTAACTTTATACAAGTTAGCATTAGGGTCCAAGAGATGTGCTTTCAGAAATTGCTTGTTAGGCTGCTCAACATGCGTATATAAACCATAATCTTCATATGATGCATTCGTTTGTCCATTCGACAAATCCTTAATATACACTTGAACGAATTGTGTTCTTAAACTTGTCATGTTAGGTATTTTTTCCATCAAGTCAAAAGCTAGCTTATTGCGTAATCTAGATAAGTCATCAATATGTTTATTAAGATTTAGTCGCTCTTGATCCATGTATTGTCCTGCTTCATCAAACAAATCGATTTTATATGATTTTTGCACTCGACTCCAAGCAGAGTTTCCCCTTACACCAATCGATGCATTAGCTATAGAAGTACCATAGCCAAACATACCTGCTTTTGGCCCTTTACCGTCACTTAATCCCTCTTGAACAATAGCATTTAACTCTCTACCCGTAGCTTTATCTTCTTGACGATTTAGTGCATACCAATCAAATTCTCCATCACGCTCTGTGTAAGGTAATACGGTAATATATAACGTCTTAAGTGATCCATCGTCATCTCGTTCATAAATGCGTTTGTCTTCAACTAAAGTGGTATCGATCTCTTGAGGTATCGTAGCTAAGTTTGCTGTACTTTGTACCTGTACATCAGCTTCTTCAATTTCCAAATAGCTACACCCAGTCAATACCACTATAAAAATCATCAGACTAGATAGCAAAACCCCAGACTTATGCTTAACCGAACTTTTTTGTTTAGTTTCAACAGTATGGATAGGTTGCGAACAAAATGTAAAGTAGTCAACATTTCTTAGCACATACAATAATCTAGAAATAACAATAATAATAGAAATAAAGGAAGCTATAAAAATTCCAAGTCCATCATATCCGATACTCATCATTACATATGTGCAAACGATATTTAGTATAAAGAATATAAGTCCCGTCCAAAACACACCCTTTTGATCATCAAAGTACATTAGTACATGTATAAATACGAATAACATTATAAATAAGAAATATGCTAGTGCTAAAATAATAAATAGATCTAGTTGCTCCATCGTAAAACCAATCGCAGGTAAAAACTTTATACCTAAACCGATAGAAACGATAGTAAACAACAATTGAATTTCCATTAGGAAACTAATCTCTCTCGTCAACGTTTTTTGCATTTGTTTTTTCGCTGCTGCAATATCTTGAATCGTCCCACCTGATAAAATATTTAAGTAATATACTTTAAACTTTTCGTAAAACGATGTCTCAACTGATACAACAAAGGTAACAAGTGTTGGCATCACCGATAAAAACGCATAAAAGACGGGTACATCATAGAACATATAAACTCTAAATTGCTCTCCAATTACTGCCCCTTGATCACTCAACCAGTAAACAAAGTTATGCAAATATACTCCTGAGTATACGAAACATCCTGCTAAAAATAGTGTAGGATGTTTTTTCAAATACGTTAAAAATTCAAAGTATGATTTCATATCCGCTTTTGGAAACTTTTGTTGAAAGTGAATACCTGATAATATAGCAATAACTAAGAAGCCCACGTCTAAGCCAATTAAAGCACCCACTACAGTAGATACATTGAAGAAATACATAACTAACCATCCTACAATTAACGCAAGTATTGCACCAATAATGAATCCTCTTGCTATCCGAATGTAATCTTTTAATGCAGATAAATAAACACCTTGTATCCATATAATGACCAGGAACATAAAGAAGAAATATGCTGCTACTTTATATAAGAAATCAGCTTCAACACCATTTAAGAATGTAGCTGCTATCACTGAACATACCGGGATCATTATCATTAATGACCCATAATAGGATGACATTAATTTTGAATACTGCCGTTGATATAACATATCTGCAATATATCTTGTTAACACCATTGAAATTCCAGAAGTAACTACAATGGAAAATATAAAGCAATAAGAAACTGTAGCGATATATAACTCCCATTCTAAATAACTACTTCCGTTGTAGGACATTACTCGTTGCAAACCAATAATGAGTAACATACATAATATCATTGGACCTACTGTTGTCAGTGAGGAATATGCGTACGCCTTAACATTGTTTATTAACCCTTCTTTATGAAAGAGTTTGCGCAGCTCGAACCCGATCCCTGCCATTCAAATCCCCCCCAAAGTCGAAGTATAATCTACGATAATTTGAAATTACTTCTTCTTGTTTATAATGTAATTGAACCCTTCTGAGTGCATTTTGCCCCATCTCAGTTCTTAACTTCGCATTTACACATAATTTAATTGTTGCTTGCGCAAGTAATTCGTAATGCATAACTGGTGTAACAAAACCTGCTGGTCCAATTCCATCATCAAGACCTTCTAGTAATTCTTTACAACTACCAACATTAGTTGCTACAAAAGGTTTTCCTGCAGCCATTCCTTCCAATATAGCTAGCGGTTGTCCTTCACTAATACTAGTTAGCATGAGAACATCCATTTTACCGATATAGTCCTTAATGTTTACTGCTCCTGTAAATTTCACATCTTTAACTTTTAATGCTTTAACTAGTTGTAGACATTCCTCATAGTACTCTTCATCTTCTTCATAAGAACCCATAATGAAAAATACCGCATTAGGTACTTCTTCTTTAATTAACGCAAAGCTTTGTATCATTGTCTTAATATCTTTGATTGGTACAACTCTAATAATTGCACCGATGTATATTTGATTGCTTGGCTTAGTCTGATCTAATCCCATATAATTTTTAAACTCTACACCATTAGGAATAATTTCTATCTTTTTCCCATCGCAACCAAGTTCAATCTCGATCTCTTTATTACGTCCAAATAATGTAGTTACCCGATCAGCGTTCTCATATGCACATGTGGATAGTCGATAAAAATATTGAATCCACATATCTTTGAAATATCCTTTAACCCAATCTGCTTTAATAATTTCCTCTTCACGCTCACGAGAATAGATTCCGTGTTCAGTAAGGATAAACGGCTTATTATTAACATGTTTGGCAACGGCTCCGACAATCCCGGCATACCCTGTTGAAACACTATGATATAGATCCGCTTGAGGTAGCTCATCTCTAATCGTCAAGAATAAAGGTAAGATCATTGAACGAACAGTCCAAAACATCTCTGTAAACGGAACTAAGGGATATCTGTCATGACATAATTTTTCTAAAATATCGAAAAAGTCTTTACTTGCCAAAAAATCGGATACTTGTTTAAACTGACGATTTCTTAACAATGTAAATAAATCATCCCACTCAATATCACCATGATCACCGAGCAACTTCATAAAATTTTGACGGTGTTGTTCCGTTAATTTAAATCTTTTTCCCCAATCTCCCTTTTCCGTTAAGTAAGCATCGAGAAATGTTTCTTTCATTTCTACAACGTTGTCTGGAAGTTTGTATTTGAAAATTCCTTTTTGACTGCGTTGAGCCGCAATCGAATAAATAACAAATTCGTGTTCTGACATTTGCGTTATGATTTCATGAATCCAGCTGGAAACTCCGCCCGTAACATAAGGATATGAGCCTTCTGCAATTATACAAATCCTCATAAATACACCTACTTCAATTCAATTGTGAAATGCTCTGAATCAGCCGTAACTAGATAAGTATTTTCATCAATTTTTTTCACATTACAGTCTACGAGTTTTCCAATCTTTTTTTCCGTCCTCAGAATGAAAGATTGGGTAACGACTTGATTTTCAATACTAACATCAACTTGATGTTCAGAAATGGTTTTAGTCATTTGACTAGTTAATACATACCCCAGACTTAATGCTGCTTCACTAGAAGTTTGAGCACGAACCCATGGATAAGTTGATTCCATTCTGTGTAACATCGATTCAAAGTCTTCATATAATTGACGCCAATTTTTATCACCGCTACGATGTGTATCAAAAATATCATCCGGATGAATAAAGTGAGAAATAATTCCTAATGATGTCATTACATTTGCTTCTAACCATTTTGTATCTGGCGCATCAGAATATCCAGATGTTACCCGAGGCATTTCGATAATACCATCACTAGCAATTTCATATTCTTGCACATAAGCATAATCTTTCGGATCTTCTTCGTATAAACTAGAAATGACTCTGAAATCTGGCCACTTTTCTACTAATGCTTTCCTACCTTCTTCACTAATGATATTAGAAGGTGGTACATAACTGACCGGTGAGTAATTTGGAAATGCTTGTTCTAAATAATCCACTATTTCTTCAATTGAAGCTTCAATGTCATCAATGGATTGCCATTCTTCATAATCATAAAAATCCGCTATGTCTTCGCGAAATTGTAGCGGTTGATGATTATAACCATGTATTCCAACTTCCCCACCACTTTTCAATACTTCCCTGCCATAAACAATAAGATTAGTAAAATCATCTTTATGCATCGCTCCGAATGGAGATGTAACGTCATCATTGTAGTCTTGAATGGCTACGGCAGTATATTTGAGATTATACTTTCTCGCCGCTTTTATCATATCTGGCCACCAAATATCTTTGAAGAATGACGCAATGTTTTTACGATATTCTTCGAATATTACAGGGTCTGTTTCTTGACTCATAGGTGCAGGATAATCATCGATATAAAATATCTTTGAATTAAAAATAGGATAGATATAATTGGGGATCATTAAACTAATACTTCCAACAACTAATCCACGATTAGTTTTCATTCCCAAATTATTACCGTTGTAGACCATGAATGATCCTTCTCCATAGTCAACTTCCCATATTAAAGGCGTCTGGTCTTTACCTGTAGCCAATAAAGTACTAGCAGAATCTAATTCCAAAGATAGTGAATCGTTGTAAAAGTAATCATCTTCGAATACTACATCCTTCTGTCCAATTAATAGATTAGAAGTAAATCGAATATCATTATTTCCAATAACAAACCAATAATTATTAATACCTAGCTTACGATACATTTGCGTCAACACATTACCAGGATGATCCATTCTAGCAAGGAAGAAATGTCCACCATTAGCAACATAATTTTCAATATCTTCTATGTAACCTCCCATTTTTTCCAATGAAGATAACATAATAACTGCTGTACATGATGACATTTTGATCGTTTCTTTGCTCACATCTTGAATCGTATAAGGTTGTTTAATATATCGATATACTTCTTCAAAATTGTTTTGCATTTCATTACTCAATGTATCTTCTGAATTAGTAACCATACAATGATTGTCTGATGAATTTGACACCGTCTCAATGTTTTGAGCTTTGTTCATCATTTCGATCCATTCTGTTCTTTCAACAAATTTATTATTTGTTGTAAACTTTAAGATCAAACTTGATCGAGCGATCTGTGAAATGATTGCAAATAATAGAATACAAATTAGAATGATGTAAACATTACGCCGAAACCTAATAGACTTATTCATACTATGCCCCTTCAGACCAGAACCTTACCGTTGTTAATGCTTGATTCGACAACCTCACTGGTGAATTTTTTAACTTATCTAATGTAAGATGTAATTTTTGTTTGGATCTTGTAACAAAGTAAACTTTCAATAATGATAAGTACGCATCTTCATTGTCAGGAAAGTTTTCAATGAATAGTTGTGCAGTCTTCTCAGCATCACCATATAGTTCTAGTTTAATTTCCATATTCACTTTAGCGATATATGCCCACTTTGTTTCGTATGCTAAAACGATTAGACGATTCAATACGGATAAATAAGTAAATTGATATTTTCGGAGCGTTCTGTGATCTAAGAAACCACTATTCATAAATTCACGTAACACTTCAACATAAGCAATGACAACATGTAAATTGGACTGATCATTCTCATATTTGACCGTCAATTCTTGCATAGATATTTGTAGTTTACGCTTTAGCTCCACGATTGCACTAACTGCATAATGAGAGGTTTCCGTATCTTCATTACTTACTGCACGTTGCAGTATTTCAATATAATTAATTGTGTCTTGCTTCAAAACATCAATCATTACTTGTCTCCGTTCTTGATGCTCACTAACAACGAGGGCATCTTCAATCGGAATAACATTAAGCTCTTTATACTTTTCAACTTCGTTATATATGCCTATCCTTCTAACTTTATGTTCTTCTTGCTGCCGTTCGATATAATCGTTAAACTCTTTACTTGAATCTTCCGATCGAATGCGCGACCATACCATCGGTAATACCCAACCAACGACAGGAAGAAAGGTTACAACAATCATTTTCAAAGCAATATTACGTTTATTCTTCCAATTTAGAATGATGATGACGGCTAAGGATACAATGAGATAAATTCCATACCATTGTATGTACATTTTGTTCACTCCTCACTCACTGCTGTGAACGTAATAGATGAATGAGATAAACGCTGAAGAACAATTTCTCCATCTAATTCACTCGTATTCGATAATAGCACCATTAATTGCTGTTTCTCATTCATGCCAATATAATCAGTTTCACGTAATAAAGGAGCAATATGTTGAGATGCTTCTTCAATAGATACTCCTTGTAATTTACTTCTTAGCAATAAATATGGAACGTGATTTTGCTGTTTCGCCAACACTTTTGATTCTAATATTTCGCCAAACACATCACTGTGAAGAATATTTGTACCTGAAACATAACGTTTTCCTTCTGTCGCATCTATGAAAGTAAAAGCTTTACTTAATGCAGAGGAAATTAAATTCACAGTAATTTGGAATAAGTTCTGATGGTACAATGAAAAACTTTCGAAAGACATGTCGTCAATCGTAATAACTGCTGATATGCGGTCTTTATGAAAAATTGGTGCCATCATAAGTGGTGCATTTTCGGTTAGATTCTTATTAATGTACATTTGTCCATTCGATAATAGAGCAGATAAATATGGATGATCTTGTACTTTTAATGATTTTGCTACTTGCTCATTGTTATAACCTGAATTCGCAAGTAATCGTAAAAAACTTTGATGTTTATTGACCGTGTAAATGTTAACTTTATTTACTTTCATGATCGATTTCACTACATTAACAGCAGCATTAAACACTAATTCAGGCTCTAAACTTTCAAGCTCTTTAGTAGCATTATAAATTTTCCCGTAACTATCACCAGAATTTAAGATTCTAAGCTGTAACTCATCCTTTACTTCACGAACCTCAGTATAAACATGCTCTAAAAATTCATACCGTTCATTAACTTCTGATATTTTTTGTTCTTGCTGCGAAATACGGGCATTTTTTCTTTCAATGGAATAGCCGACTACTAGACCGATAAAAATGTAAATGGCTATTTGAAAGAAAAAGTCTGTATCGTATGTAAGTGATATCATATCTCTACCGTCATTTAACTTCTGATATGTAAATAATCCAATGGATAGCACAACGGAGAGGACAGCCTGTCTGTTACCATAAAGGATCCCGATTATCGTGATATAAAAAATACTTACATCAACTACCCCGTATGCACTATGTACATAATTAAGCGTAATCCAAGCAGTAAGAATAAATGCTAAAAGATTTTCTGCATAAGGCAGTATTTTTTTCTTGAAGGAACTTAAAGCAATTCTAGGGGGAGTTTTTTCAACTACCGTAGCTGCTACTAGTTCCTCAGAATGCCTTTTCAAAAAGTAAATCGCTGTTCGTTCAAGACCTTCCTGCATTGAATATAGTGGAGACCAATCTAAATCTTTCATTATTTTAGTATTATCTAGAACGGAATGATCAATGTCTCCCTCTCGCTTATTAACATATTCAATTTTCTCTATTGGTTTTATTGATAAGAGAGATTCAATAATTTCGGTTAGAGAAGTTTGTATATTGGTTGATAGATTATAGACTCCCTTAATTGAACTATTTACACTGCGATACATCGCATCAACTACATCTTCAACATAGATGAAATCTCTGGTTTGAGTACCATCTCCATGAACAATAATAGATTTATCTTGAGTAAGTCGATCCATAAAAATCGAAATAACTCCACCTTCTCCATTGCTATTTTGCCTTGGACCATATACATTTGAAAATCTAAATCCAACTGTATTTAATTCATATAGATCATTCCACTTCGTACTGTACATCTCATTTGTAAGTTTACTAATTCCATACGGCGAGATCGGATTACAAGGTGAATCTTCTGACAAAGGTAGTTGATTTTGTGGTCCATATACAGCCGCAGATGAAGCATAGATAAATGATTTAACTTTGTATTTAGTAGATAGGTCTAACATATTTACAAACCCTAATACATTAGATTCAGTATCTAGCTTAGGATCAACTAGAGATTTCTTGACACTTACTTGAGCTGCCAAATGAACGACAACATCAAAACGATTGGCTTTAAACACTTCCTCACACTTTGCATCATCAACCGAAAGTATGTAACTTTTATGCTTAATTTTCACATTTTCTTTCTTTCCAGATACTAGATTATCAATAATAAAAACTTCATAACCTTCCTTAAAGAAACGATCGGCAGTATGAGAACCAATAAAGCCGTATCCTCCTGTAATTAACACTTTCACACTAATCACCACTTCCCCTATTATTTCCGGCAAACACTTACTTAATTTTTTCCTTCGCATATTCGCATACTTCGTACGTACGATGTACATTAAATTTATGTAGAGATATTATTGTTATCCTAAAAATTTCTAGCATTAGTGACCGTACCTTAATGGTTGAACTCGATATTGAGATTATTTATTTATTCTATTGCTGAGCATTCCTAAACATGACTCTACTTGTTGGAAGTTACCCGAAAAAATCCCTAGAATCAGTTGCCGAACCATATCGGCTGAACTTGATCTAGGGAGTTTTTACCTATTGCAGAGTATAGCTAATCATGTCACCACTTGTAGGAAGCTTTTGAGCATTTTTATCATCAAGCATAATTCCAAAATAAATCTTATCTGTAGCACTTAAGTTGAGACTGTGTAACGGAATAGCTATTTCAATTATTTTTGCAGAGGTAAAGTACGTTTTACTTGTTATCAAGTTTTCACTTAAAGCAAACGACCAAGATTTACCATCTCCGCTATAACTATATAGTCTTCCATCCTCAAGCAAGTAATCTACTCCAGAAGAGCTCCATTTTGAAGTTAGATAACCCGTTTTACTATCATTATCAGAGTTAAAGTAGATTTGATCCTTACCACCTAACTTACTTCCCTCTAACAAGATATATAAATTAGTCTTGTCATTGGTTACCTTCACACTCTTCATATTATTACTACTTGTAGCAATCGAACTGACGTCTGACCAGTCACTAACTTTACCATCCACAGTAATTTTATTAACTATCGGTGTTGGTGTTGGTGTTGGCGTCGGTGTTCGCGTTGGTGTTGGTGTCGATGTTGGTGTCGGTGTCGGTGTTGGTGTCGGTGTTGGTGTCGGTGTTGGTGTCGGTGTTGGTGTCGGTGTTCGCGTTGGTGTCGGTGTTGGTGTCGGAATTACATCCGAAGTAGTTACCGTTGCCATTCCCCCACCTGATGGAAGCTGATTACTCGACGAATCTTTCCATATATACCCGATTTTTATATTGTTACTATTCTTTGCGTTAAGCAATTCTAAAGGAATTGCTAATTCAACAACTGAAGAGTAAATTGCTACATTAGTTTTCTTGTAGTCGGTAACTTTGCTCCAACTCCAATTTTTTCCTGTTCCTGTATATTGATATAGTAATCCATTCTCTAGCAAGTACGATGCAAACTGATTATTCCAATGAGGAGATGCGAAAGATTGTGAATTACTTGAACCTGTATCGATATACAATTGACCCTTCTCATTTAATAAGTTTCCAGTAATCAATACATGTAATGTGTCATTTGCAATAATTCCTTTTAATGTTTTCACATTGGATGAACTGTTTGCTATTTCCGAGTAAGCAGTCCAGTCTTCAGTTAATCCATCAATTGTAATATTAGTACCATCAACAGGAATAGTTGGTGTCGGTGTTATTACAGGAATAGTTGGTGTTGGTGTTATCTCAGGAGAAGATGGCGTTGGTGTTATTTCTGGGGTGGTTGGTGTTGGCGTTATCTCTGGATATTCTATTATTTGTTTATTGTGTTCGAATGCACCCATATCAATGGTTGCTCCAACAATACGCTGCTGTGATCTAATATCAAGATTTCCACCTGAACCATATGCTACGGTACCTGCATCAATTGCTGGTGAATTTTCTTGGATAGAGAGATTCCCCGATGAGGCATCAGTGAATAATGGATCAGCAAATATAGAATGTACATCTCTTTTTGTTGCAGCTACATACTTTTCAAATGAACTGTATGAGGTTCCATTCACAGCCCAGTGATTAGAAATTGCTCCATACACATAGTACATATTAGAATCAACAAAATTCCCATTATTACCGGTTCGATTATCATAGAAAAATGGCGTCTTTGAATCTGCATAAAATATATTATTAAAATAAGAATTATTTACGACTTGGTTTTGGAATGTAATTTCTCCATCACCAGTTTTCAGCGTATTATTATAATAAAATGTATTATTCATAATAATATTATTCGAAGCAGAACCATTTTTTGTAGAAGATCCCCCCATAATAAGTCCAGATTGATGATTATTATAAATGTAATTATTCCTTACGACGATATTACTTGTAGTTTGATTAAACTTCTCACTCGCAATCTCAATTCCATAATTATTATTGTAAACAATGTTTCGTTCGATAATAGTATTTGTTCCGCCATCAACATAAATTGCTGCTGCAGCTCGCACCCCACGATATACTGGATTAGTAATTGTATCAACGCTGTGCACGATATTGTCGCTTACTACTCCATTTCTTGCCTGATCAATACATGGGCTTGAACAAGTACCATAATGACCCGCCACATCAATTCCAATATTGTTCACGTTGTAAATGCGATTGTTTGAAATTGTAAATCCATCCACATTACCAACAACCGTTAATGTTTCACTTGAACCAAGAGTTAGGTCATGAAGGTTATTACCTGATATCGTAATATCCGTCATTGCTTGTGTTCCGTCTCCGTATACAATAATCCCGTTCGCATTTCCTTTTATATTATTATTTGCAATATGATGAACATGGTTATTCATAATATAGAGATTGGAACCACTCTTCGTTACTTTTATTCCAGCTAAATACTTCGAAGAACTATCTGATACAAGTCCAGTTAACTCGAATCCATCGAATACAACATAGTGAGAATTAGTGAAATGAACAATATGGCTAGTGTCCTTTATTGTTGACACATCAATAACTGGTTGTTCTCCTGGATACGCCTGCAACGTAATATGCCCTGCACTCGCTGAACCAGAATTAGTAATCGTAATGGCTTCTTCATACTTGCCACCACGTACAAGAACAGTTTCACCTGCTTTCAGTGTATTTGCTGCATACTGGATTGTACGCCATGGCTCGTCTATCGTACCAATGTTCGAATCCGAACCACTTGTCGATACATAATACACCTTACCAGGGAAGTGATCATATGAACTAGCACCTATCGGTAAATATGAGAACAAAATCATAACACTAAGCATAGCAACAAAACTGATCTTTACTCGTTTAGTAATCTTTAAGTGTTTGTCATTGACATTCATAGCAAAGAACAGCTCCTCTCCGCATGTGATTTGACTCTGAAAAACAATCGTTACAACCATTGTCTACCAGAGTTTCCATATCATATTCTGAGTCTAACATCAAGAACATAATATGAAAATGGACAAACGTATAACGCAGAGAAATTGATACTTTAGTCTTATTTACTTAATATTAACACATTTACTAATAATTTAAAGTATGTTATTTATCACTCTTAGATTTTTTCTATTTGTTTAACAAATAAAAATTAATCGTTTTGTACATGCTATATATAAGTTCAAGACAAATTCTAAAATATTTCTTTTTTCAACAATTTTAGACATGTCAAAAGTCTTATTTTTTACAATAATGTATAGTTTATTAATTTTTGAATATTTTTAGAACAGTTTACGTGATTTTCAGGGAATAACGAGAAATATTATGTTAGAATAGAGACGGTTTGAAGATATTAGGCTATAATAAAAATAACAACTTAAGCCCTTTTGGATTTCGATTCTATTTTCACTCATTTTTCGTCTCAGGCAATTGCAATTTTGGCATTTGCTAATTTCGTGTGAGCAAAGTTAGGATCTGTTAGATTGCTTACAAATAGCAATCTTGTCAAATACTTTCGAGTTAGGTGAAATTTATCACAATACTTTCATTTGCTCCCATAGTATAATTAAAACAAGAAATCTGAAATAGCTTTATGACGATTAATACTCGCCAAAAAGTAGTTTTATTCAAAGGAGACCTGGATATGTCAGAAACAAACACACAAGCGCAAGCTGAAGCGGTAACTCCGAGTCAACAACAGCAAGCTCTACTTGAGCAATTGTTGCAACCGGAAGTACAGGCATCACTATCTACATTAGTAGAGCAACTGCCGAAAATTACTGAGTTAGTTACTTGTTTAACAAAGTCTTACGATGTTACAAAAACTTTAGCTACAGATGAAATTTTCAGAAATGACATCGTTAGTGCTACAACAGAAATCGTTGGTCCAGTAGTTGAGGGCGTACGTAGTGTTGCTCTAGATGCTATTGAAGCTAAAGATCGTGCTGCAAAAAGTCAAGAAGTGATCGGTATTTTTGGTCTTATGAAAATGCTTAAAGATCCTCAAGCACAAAAAATGTTCCGTTTTGTTAATGCATACCTAGAAGTAAGTAACGAGCGTTCGAACAAAAAATAATTGAATGAATCTAAAGTAAGAGACGGAGGACTAGCTATGTCTAAACACATTGTTATTTTGGGTGCAGGATACGGTGGCGTACTTACTGCTCAAACTGTTCGTAAATACATGGACAAAAGTCAAGCAAAAGTAACGGTAATCAACCAATTCGCAACTCATCAAATTATTACAGAATTACACCGCCTAGCTGGTGGTACTTTAAATGAAGAAGCAGTGGCTATTCCTTTAAAGAAACTTTTCGAAGGTCTTGATGTTAACTTAAAAATTTCAAAAGTTGAATCTTTCTCTGTGGATAACAAAGAAATTAAACTTTCTGATGGTACGACTCTATCTTATGATGCTCTAGTTGTAAGTCTTGGTAGCCAAACTGGTTACTTCGGGATCCCTGGTCTTGAAGAAAACAGTATGGTTCTTAAGTCTGTTTATGAAGCAAATCAAATCAACAAACATATCGAAGACCGTATTAAAGCTTACGCTAAAAACAGAAACCAAGCAGATGCAACAATCGTTATCGGTGGTGGCGGTCTAACAGGTGTTGAACTTGTTGGTGAAATCGTTGATAACTTCCCTAAAATCGCTAAAAAATACGGCGTTAACTTCAAAGATCTTAAAATCAAGTTGATCGAAGCTGGGCCGAAAATCCTTCCAGTTCTTCCTGATCATTTGATCGAGCGCGCTACTGAAAGCTTGGCTAGACGTGGTGTTGACTTTATTACTGGCGTTCCTGTTACAGGCGTTGTTGGTAATAAAATCGAGCTTAAAACTGGTGAAACCATTGAAGCTAATACATTCGTATGGACTGGTGGCGTAGCTGCTCTTCCAATCGTAGCTGATTCTGGTCTTGAATGTGACCGTGGTAAAGCTGCTGTTAACGAATTCCTTCAATCTAAATCTCACAAAGATGTATTCGTAGTTGGTGACTCTGCTCTTGCTTTCCCAGCTGAAGGCGGACGTCCTTATGCTCCAACTGCACAAAACGCTTGGCAAATGGGTGAGCTTGTAGGTTTCAATCTATATGCTTACTTTAACGATAAAGCTATGGACGAATTTAGCCCAGTTGATTCAGGTACGCTTGCATCACTTGGTCGTAGAGACGCTGTAGCAACAGTTGGTGGTAGTAAAACTCCACTTAAAGGTATCTCTGCTACATTGATGAAAGAAGCAAGTAACATCCGTTACCTTTCTCACATCAAATCAATTCGTACAGCAGCTCATACTAAGCTGTAGTATTTATAATGAACTGGCCGTCTTATATAAGACGGTCTTTTTGTTGTTCATACTTGTGCTCGAAAATTAATCGTTATCGCATGTTTCTTTATATGCGGTACTTTGTAGTTCATATAAAAATACACTTTTAGAGCTCTGTGTGCCTATTATAGCTTACTATTACTAGCAAAAAAGCACTCGATGCTAAGATCCGAGTGCCTTTCTATAATCGTCTTTATTGCAAAAGTGAGTTACACTACAAGATGTTGGCGAACGACAGCATCATCAAACGTATCGATTGTACCTTCGGAAACAATTGACCCTTTCTCAATAATGTAGTAGTAATCCGCTACACTTTTAACAAAATCAATACTTTGCTCCACAAGTAAAATTGCGGTGTCCCCTTGAGATTTAATCCCTCGAATGACATCTTGAATATCTTGTACGATCGAAGGTTGAATTCCTTCAGTAGGTTCATCAAGTAACAATAACTTTGGCTTTGAAGCAAGCGCGCGTGCAAATGCTAATTGCTGTTGCTGACCACCACTTAAGTCTCCACCTTTTCTACTGTACATCGATGGTAAGACGGGAAACTTCTCAATCGCAGACTGAGGCACTCCATCCTTAACCGAGCCATTAGCCTCTAGTCCTAGTAATAGATTTTCCTGCACCGTTAATTGAGCAAATATTTCCCGACCTTGCGGAACATATCCAATACCTAAGCGTGAGCGTTCATAGGGTGGAAGTTTCGTAATATCCTGATTGTTGTACGAAATGCTACCCGTTCTTGACTTTAAAGCACCCATGATCGTTTTTGTTAATGTAGATTTTCCTACACCATTACGCCCCATAATACATACAACCTGCCCTGGTTTTACTTCAATAGAAACATCACGCAAAATGATGCTCTCACCATAACCTGACTCGATTTGTTTAACTGACAGCAAGGCTATCCCTCCCGTGTCCTAAATATACTTCTGACACGATATTATCACTTTGAACTTCCTTCATCGTCCCTTCTTTCAGCAGTTTTCCTTCATGCATAACGGTTACCTTTGTCGCAAAACTTCTTACAAAGTCCATGTCATGCTCAACAACGACTACTGTCCGTTCTTTCGTTATTTCTTGGAGCAACTCACCTGTCTTCTCCGTTTCAGTATCCGTCATTCCAGCAACGGGCTCATCTAAAAGTAGTAGCATAGGTTCTTGCATTAGCATCATACCAATTTCAAGCCACTGTTTCTGTCCGTGAGATAATCCTCCAGCAATCGCTGTTGCACGATGAGAAAGGCCAATCATATCGAGTTGACGCACAATTCGAATATGGTCTTCCTGTGATAACTTTGCTCTCAATGTAGCTATTACACTACGATTTTGACTCATTGCTAATTCTAAATTTTCATATACAGTTAGACCAAAAAAGATCGACGGGGCTTGAAATTTACGTCCTATTCCTAACTCTGCGATTTGATATTCTTTCTTCCTACCGATATCAATACCACCGTTAAAGCGGAGATTACCAGAAGCCGGTTTAACTTTTCCACAAATAACATCTAACATCGTTGTTTTACCTGCACCATTAGGACCAATTAGAAATCTAAGTTCACCAGGCATCAACTCTAGATTCATCCCATTAACCGCTTTAAAACCATCAAACGCTACTGTCACTTTCTCGCAAGACAGAATAGGTACTGTTGTCATCTTTACCAAGCCTCCTCTTTATTTTCCCAACAATTTGTTGAGCCAATCCAACTAACCCTTTTGGCAAAAATACAACTACGATGACAAATAGTGCTCCCATGAAAAATAACCAAGTATCAGGGAAGGTTTCACTTAACCCACTCTTCGCCGCGTTTATGACGATAGCTCCTATAACTGCACCAATTAATGAACCTCGACCACCTAATGCTACCCATAAGACAATTTCAATAGAAGGAATGATTCCCATCGTTGTAGGCGAGATAATGCCTACATGTAATACGAATAACATACCTGCTAGCCCAGCAATTCCCGCTGATACACAAAATACGAATAGTTGGTAACTAGAAGGATTATAACCGATAAATCTGGCACGATTCTCTGCATCACGCACCGCTCTAAGCACACGGCCTGAACGACTTTTCACTAGCTTCTGACATATGAAAAATACAACGATCAGCATCAGTAACGTTACCCAATACAATACAACTTTTGTAGATTGCTCCTTTAACGAGAAGCCAAATATTGTCTGAAAACCTGTAATACCATTCGTTCCACCAGTGAACTGCTGTTGGCCAATAAATAACGTTGTCATGATGATAACTAGTGCTTGAGTTAATATCGTAAAATACACACCGCGTATCCGATTTCGAAAAGTAAAAAAACCTAATATAAAGGCGACTGCCATCGGTACTAGAATACCTGCTGGAATAGCAAATGCTGCATGTTCAAACGGCTTCCAAAACCATGGAATTTTATTCAAACCGCTCCAACTCATAAAATCTGGTAACTTCCCACCAGTTGCCTCTAATTTCAGAAACATTGCCATGCAATACGCACCTAGACCAAAAAACACACCATGCCCTAAGCTCAATATCCCTGTGTAACCCCATATTAGATCTAATCCAATCGCAACAATAGCGAAGGCAAGAAATTTCGCCAGTAAACCAAGACGAAAGTCTGATAGCATAAGCGGAGCAAATAATAATAAAGCTACAACTATACTATAGGTTACCGAAAGGATTATTTTCTTCCTCAGTGGTGAGTTAATATTTTGTAGGATCAATTCAAGTCCCCCTCTAATCTAAAGACCTCGTTCTCATAGCAACAAGCCCTTTTGGCTTCCACTGTAAAAATGCAATAATGACAATAAATACGAGAACTTTTCCAATAGAGGCATTTGTCCAATATTCAAAGAACGTGCCCGTAATCCCAATTCCAAATGCACCAACAACAGATCCAATTAATTTCCCTACTCCACCTAATACTACAACCATGAATGCATCAATAATGTAATACGTACCGAGTGATGGTCCGATAGAACCAAGTAAAGTAATAGCACAACCCGCGATCCCGGCGATTCCTGAACCGATGGCAAACGTTACTGAATCTACGCGTCTTGTAGAAACTCCGAGGCAAGCTGCCATTTCACGATTTTGCATTACTGCTCTCATTCTTCTTCCAGCGTTACTACGATATATGAACAAATACATAGCAGCTAATACAACTACAACGAGCGCAATGATAAATATACGTTTATAAGGGAAAACTATACCGCTCATCACTTCAAGACCGCCATTCAACCATTCTGGAGACGCAACTGCTACATTCGGTGCACCGAATATAGATCTTGCTAATTGTTGCAGCACTAAACCTACTCCCCATGTTGCTAATAAGCTATCTAGTGGACGACCATAAAGGAAACGAATTAAACTAATTTCAAGCACATAACCAAAAATAAAGGCAATTAAAAATGCGATAGGAATTGAAATGATGAAATAGTAACCGAAGAAGCTAGCAGGGAAAATTGCTGAAAATATTTGTTGCGTAACATATGTGGCATAGGCTCCGATCATAATAAATTCACCATGAGCCATATTAATGACATTCATTAATCCAAATGTAATCGCTAATCCTAACGCGATTAATAATAATATTGAACTGACACTTATGCCGTTGAAGAGTTGTAGGAGTTGAACCTCCATATTCATCGACTCCCTTCCTTAGAGGATGTTCAACCAACTTACTTGTGATCACGATGATTTTGCTATTGAAGCTTATTCGACTTCGAATATGGCATTCATCGGAAGACTGCGGTGCTCGTGTACCAGTAACGTACGCTCTGCTCCTCGTTTTCCTAGCTTCTTGCCGTCTTCTTGGTGCTGATAAGTGAGTTATTTGAACTTTATTTCTCATTCACTTGTGATAACGATGAATATGCTTCGTTGTTTATTCGACTGCGAATATGAGTTTCATCGTTCGTTCTGGTGCTCACGTACCAACTACGTACGCTCTGCTCCTCACTCTCTAGCTTCAACTCATCTTCTTGGTTCTGACAAGTGAATATGCGAGGATGATTAAGTTCTTGAAAGACTAATATCGCGATTCTATGCCAAGTTTCTTACTTGTCACAGAATGTAGCTTACTGTGAGGAAAGTAGATTCCGCCGTACAATAACGGAATCCACCTCCCACATTATGTTTTTCGTTATTCAGCTAATCCTGTTGCCCAATCATAACCCTTCAAATATGGGTCTGGTTTTACTGGATCAGCAGTACTATATAATTGTTTGAACATACCATCCGGTTGAACTTCACCAATTAGCACTTTCTTGTAAATATGTTGAGTTTCTCCGTCGATTGTAACTTTACCCTCAGGAGCATTAAATTCAAGACCAGCAGCAGCTTCTCTTACTTTATCCACATCTGTTGAACCAGCCTTTTCTACTGCAGCAGCCCATAAATAAACAGCAATATAACCAGCTTCTATTGGATCGGCCGTTACACGATCTGCTCCGTATGCAGCTTTATATGCCTCTACGAATTTAGTATTTTCAGGTGTATCCGTTGTTTGATAATAGTTCCATGCTGCTAGATGACCTGCAAGAACATCAGTACCAATACCGCGAATTTCTTCCTCAGCAACACTTACAGATAATGTTGTTAGATCACTTGCTGAAATACCTGCATCTTTCAATTGTTTGAAGAATGCCACGTTACTATCGCCATTCAATGTATTGAACACGATATCCGGTTTTGCTTCTTTAATCTTACTAATTACTGTACTGTAATCTGTATGTCCAAGCGGTGTATATTCTTCAGCTACAACTTCTCCACCAGAAGCTTCTAGTTGTGCTTTAATAATTTTGTTAGCTGTACGTGGAAATACATAATCCGAACCTAATAAGAAGAAACTCGTACCACGGTTTTCAAGTAACCAGTCAACAGCAGGCACAATTTGTTGATTCGTTGTAGCACCTGTGTAGAATATATTTGGCGAAGATTCCAAACCTTCATACTGTACAGGGTACCAAAGTAATCCATTTAGCTCTTCAAATACTGGTAACATTGCTTTACGACTTGACGATGTCCAACCACCGAAAACAGTTGCTACTTTATCTTGTTGAAGTAGTTTTTTTGCTTTTTCAGCAAATGTTGGCCAATCAGAAGCACCGTCTTCAACTACTGCCTCAATTTGTTTCCCAAGTACACCGCCAGCTGCGTTAATTTCGTTAATTGCCATCATTTCAGCATCTTTAACTGAAACTTCACTAATAGCCATCGTTCCACTTAATGAATGAAGAATCCCTACTTTAATCGTATCCCCTGATTCTGTAGTTGAATCTGTTGTTTCTGGTGTGGAAGTCGGCGCAACAGCACCATTGTTACCACAACCTGTTACAACCATGCATGCTACAACTACTAACGCCATCAAACTAATCCATGTTCTTCTCTTCATTACTCCACTCCCTTTTCCCATTTAATATTGCTTGTTTATCGAACATTCTCTCTCTTTTTACGTTTAATGTTCGTATTTCCAATTATAGGAACGTTTTCCCTTCACGTCAATATAGTTTACATAAAAAACTAATTTTAGGTTATAATTATTTATTTATATCAAAAATAGGTATAAAAGTGCAAATGATTGATTCATTACTATATGCTCATGTTATATAGGTTGACATATAATACTATTTGATTACACATATGGAGGTGATTTCCAACCATGCATCTAACTGATCGGGAGAGAGAAAAGCTACTTATTAGTTACGCAGCTGATCTTTCACGCATGCGAATGAGTAAAGGAATTAAACTTAACTACCCTGAAGCGATGTCGATTATTATTTCTGAGGTTATGGAAGGTGCCAGAGAAGGAAAAACGGTTGCCGAGCTAATGTCATATGGGGGAACCATATTAACAAGAGCGCAATGTATGGAAGGTATTCCAGAAATGATCACTGAGGTTCAAGTGGAAGCTACTTTTCCTGATGGTACAAAGTTAGTGACGATTCATGAACCGATTAGACAGTAACGACGAAAGGGGCTGACGGATATGATTCCTGGAGAGTATCGCGTAGCCGAAGGATATATAGAAATCAATAGTGGTCGTAGCACTATCTCTCTTATCGTAATTAACCAAGGAGATCGCCCGATTCAAATCGGTTCTCATTTTCATTTCTATGAAGTTAATCGATCACTTGCTTTCGATCGTAAATTAGCTTTTGGCATGCGTCTGAATATACCCGCGGGCACCGCCGTTCGATTCGAACCAGGTGAAGAAAAACCTGTTGAACTCGTTTCCCTAGGTGGAACAAGAGAAGTATATGGACTGAATCATCTAACAAGCGGAAAAGCAGTACGTTTTGAAGATGATTCCGAGATAGAGGAACGTCTTACGCACTGGAAGGAGGGTAAAGCATTCCATGGCTAGAATGACCAAAACACAATATGCTTCGATATTCGGGCCAACGACTGGAGATGCAGTCAGACTTGCTGATACAGAACTATGGGCAACGATTGAGCAAGATTACACGGTATACGGTGATGAATGTAAATTTGGTGGAGGAAAAGTTATACGAGATGGCATGGGGCAATCCGCGCGTATTACACGTGCTGAAGGAGCACTTGATCTTCTTATTACTAATGCCATCATTATTGATCATTGGGGGATTATTAAAGCAGATATTGGAATTAGAGATGGTGTGATTGTCGGAATAGGTAAAGCAGGTAATCCTGATACGATGGACGGTGTACATCCACAATTAATTGTTGGGGCATCGACAGAAGTTATTGCCGGTGAAGGAAGAATTGTAACTGCTGGCGGTATCGATACTCATATTCATTTCATTTGCCCGCAGCAAATTGAAACAGCTCTTGCCTCTGGAATTACAACGATGATTGGCGGAGGAACTGGTCCCGCTACAGGTACTAATGCTACAACATGTACATCAGGTGCATGGAATATTCATCGTATGCTTTTAGCTGTAGAAGCATTCCCTATGAATATCGGCTTACTTGGTAAAGGAAACTGTTCAACTACTGCTCCGCTAATCGAGCAAATTGAAGCAGGAGCCATCGGATTGAAGCTTCATGAAGATTGGGGTACTACTCCCGCTTCAATTGATACTTGTCTAACCGTTGCTGATCAATACGATATTCAAGTCGCTATCCATACGGATACATTGAATGAATCTGGGTTCGTAGAAGATACACTTGCAGCAATAAAAGGTCGTACCATTCATACGTATCATACTGAGGGTGCTGGTGGTGGTCATGCTCCAGATATTATTACTGCAGCTGGACATATGAATGTTATTCCATCATCAACGAATCCTACTCGTCCATTTACAATTAATACGATTGAAGAGCATCTCGATATGTTAATGGTGTGCCACCACCTAGATAGTTCCATACCTGAAGATGTTGCGTTTGCTGATTCTAGAATTCGTCCAGAAACGATTGCTGCTGAAGATATTTTGCATGATCTCGGTGTATTCAGCATTATTAGCTCTGATTCTCAAGCAATGGGACGTGTAGGCGAAGTTATTACTCGCACATGGCAAACTGCTGACAAAATGAAGCAACAACGTGGATCGGAAGAACTAAGCGACAACTTCCGTATTAAGCGTTATATTGCGAAATATACGATTAATCCAGCCATTGCACATGGAATCTCAGATCTAGTAGGCTCTATTGAAGTTGGTAAATGGGCCGATCTCGTGCTATGGCAACCATCCTTCTTTGGAGTTAAACCTGAGATGATCTTAAAGGGCGGGTTCATTACTTACTCACAGATGGGTGATCCTAACGCTTCCATCCCAACACCACAACCTGTATTTGGCCGTTCGATGTTCGGCTCATTTGGAAAAGCTGTTGCACAAGGCTCTTTCACCTTTATCTCACAAGCTGCATTTCAAGCTGGCGTGCATGAACAACTAGGGCTACAGAAAAAGATAGCAGCTGTTCATAACACAAGAACGATTAGCAAAAAAGATATGATCCATAACGGTGAAACTCCGCATATTGAAGTTAACCCTGAGACATATGAGGTTCGAGTTGATGGTAAGCACATTACTTGCGAACCAGCTTCAGTATTACCAATGGCTCAACGTTATTACTTATTCTAAATTTACTGATGCTACTTTCAGTGGAAGGGAGTTGCCTATGATCCCCTCTCCTACTTCCTTACTCTCCTATGTACAACTATTAGATTCCGCAATTCCGATCGGTGGTTTCTCACACTCGTTCGGTTTGGAAACTTTTGTACAACGACATCATGTCACCACACTTCAACAATTAGAACAATATATCGCTGGGCAAATTCATAGCTCTATCGTCCCTATGGATGCAATCACAATTAGTTGCATCTATAAAGCACTTCACGAGTATGATGACAAGCAAATAGCTCAGCTAGATAGTATATTTCATACCCAGCGTTCCCCACGAGAGACTCGAGATGGTATGTACAAAATGGGCAGAAGATTAATTAAACTTGGTAAATCTCTATATCCTGAAGCTAAATTAGATGAGTTAGAACAACTCCTTACTCTTCATGGAGGTTATGGAACATTTCCCGTTGTATTTACATGGATAACTTGGCATCTCGATATCGATGTTGATACTGCTGTCCACGGCTATCTATACACGAGTATTCAAACAATGGTCAATAGTGGCATTCGATTAATGTCGATGGGGCAAACCGATGGGCAGTTATTAATTCGCCGCATGCAACAATATGCCACTGAGGAATGGTCGGAATTATGTAAGCATAGTATTTCGAAGCCATTTAGCTTCTCAGCAGTACATGATATTTTGGCAATGGAACATGAAACATTATATTCAAGATTATTTATGTCATAAATGATATTGCAATGTTTGATGTTATAAATAGTTATCATTGCTAACTATTTATATAGCTAACCGCTAATGGCATCAACGATATGCGGCGTAAAGTTTGTAAGATATGTTTTCGATGCTACTTTTCATTTACTAGAAGTGTATCGAGTTGATAATGAAAAATTAGGTTTATGCTTTCGATGCTACTTTTCATTTACTAGAAGTGTATCGAGTTGATAATGAAAAATTTTAGGAGGAATTATTATGTGTCAAGGAGCTAATCATTCTCATGATCAGTGGGAAGCACCCGCTATTGTTTTAGATCGACCTATTCGAATTGGTATCGGTGGTCCTGTTGGATCGGGAAAGACTGCTTTGGTAGAGAAACTGTCTAAAGCAATGAGGGAGCACTACAGTTTGGGAGTTATTACAAATGATATTTATACAGCTGAGGATGCTCGAATTTTAATACGTGAAAATGCTTTGCCGGAAGAAAGAATTATTGGAGTAGAAACAGGTGGCTGTCCTCATACTGCTATTCGCGAAGATGCTTCTATGAACTTTGAAGCTGTAGAGGAACTTGAACAACGGTTCCCTGATCTTGAAATTATCTTTATCGAAAGTGGCGGCGATAATTTGGCGGCAGCTTTCAGTCCTGAACTTGTTGATCGTTTCATCTATATTATTGATGTGGCACAGGGGGAGAAAATTCCACGTAAAGGCGGACCTGGTATTATGCGTTCTGATCTCCTTATTATTAATAAAATTGATCTGGCTCCATATGTCGGCGCAAGTCTTGAGGTCATGAAAACGGACACAGAAATGATGCGTGGCACGCGCCCGTATATCCTTTCTAATTTACGAGATGAAGTTGGTGTAAGTGAGATTATTCACTGGCTAGAACATCAACTACCTCATACTTCACATCATCGCGTCCATCATCACCATAACGATGAACACCAATCTACTCACCAATAAATCTTCCGTTCTACGAGCTCTATGCCGACAAGTAGATGGGAAATCTGTACTGGTGGATCGTTATCATGAATCGCCTCTGAAAATTACAAAAACGTTTGGCGAGCCAGCGACCAATGGACTCATATTAATTATGATGGATGTATCACCTGGACTAATGGATGGCGATCATTATAATGTAACTATCGATCTTGAAGAACATAGTCATCTTATTGTAACTAATCAATCTTTTACTAAAGTACATCCTGCTTTAGGAGATGGAGCAAAGACAGACTATCAATTTAATATTGGTGAGAATGCTATTCTTGAGTATATGCCTGAACCTACAATCCCTTATAAAGATAGTATTTTACATGCAAGTACGACATTTCACTTGGAGGCAGGTGCTTCACTACTTTATTGTGAAATTACAACACCCGGTAGAACTCATCGTGATGAGATATTTCAATATAAGCATTACTCTGCAATGACAGAAGTTAATCGCAACGGTAGTCGTATTGCCTATGATCATTATCAATTGATTCCTGCTATTCATAGGCATCAAGAAGTTGGTGCACTTGAGCATTATACTCACCAAGCAGTTTTCTGGATATTTTCACCACAAGCTAATGATGGTTTACTACAATTGATTCGAGAATTATTCCCTTCATTTGCGGATAGTCGCATACTTGCAGGTGCAAGCTTGGCTAGAGAAAAAGGCATTATTGTTCGTATGCTAGGGTTATCTGTATGGGAATTACAACGAGCATGCAATCAGATTTGGGATATGTGTCGTAAAGTTTTATGGAGTTACCCGCCTTGTCAATTGCGTAAATAGTTTTGCCAAAAGATGCCTTTACCCACTATATTGTGGTGTGAAAGGCGTCTTTTTTTATGGACTATACTCAGAACCTAATGAGGGGGATTTTTACCCTTCATTCTGCATTTCTTCATCTTTTCGAGGTAATGAGGGGAATTATCTAATATAGAAAAGGTGAGCCCATAAACTCATATTTGTGAATTCTTTTTGATACTCCTCCTTCAACTGCTTTCAACTTTTCTTTGTCGCATAGACTAGTTAAATATTTAATAGCCGTCTTTCTAGATATACCTAGCATCTTCACAACTTCAAATGGACGCACTACTCTATTACTAGTTATAGCAAGTTTCATAATTTCTTGCTCAATTCGATGATATTTCATCATCTCCTCCTTTCTACTTAAATAAGGCAATACGATCATTTTCACAAAACCTTTCACTAGATCAGCATTATGTTCTAACTCATCTACTGCAATTGATATTACTTTTACTCCGATTGCCTGTAAAAACAATTCACGATTCAGCTCTCTGCGATAACGCGTGCGATCAGCCTGTTCGACATGCGGACCATAACCTTTAATTTCAAAAGCGATTCTAGTATCGCCTAAGCACAACATCAGATCCACAAAAAATTTCATACCTCTCCAATCAGCAACTTCATATTCAGGATGTAAATCCTTAAAATTCCCTACTAGCGGCCACCATACTTTCTCAAGAAATAACATCTCTCCATAACTATGACCACGTTTCAACCGATCCTTTCGCTCACCTGTTCTTTGCTTCAAATGATCCTTCATCCATTCCTCGTGTACTTCGGAAAATCCCATCACAACAGCTCCCTTAAATTTAAACTAAAAAGTCCCATTCCCCTGCTAACAGGAAAATGGGACATGCTTTGTCACAATTCATTTTAAAATTATGTAGTTATTTACATTTTAGACTAAACATTCATATTACTCAAGATGAAAATACATTAATGTAAGACAGTAAGAGCGTCCAATAATAAATGACATTAAACAATACTTTAGAAGTGATTATATAAATAATATGATGTACAACAACACATTAGAAGAAACTACTTAAAACAATGAAATAGGAGCTATTACATAAAAATAGAGTGATAATAATTAATTTTTAGTAATTATACTGAACACATAAAAGTAACTATATAATACTCAACCTACAAGAAAACGCTTCGATAATATTTACAAAAATACAGCGTATATTTTGATATACTAAATAAGTACTAAATTTGTATTACAACAATAAGGAGTTTGAACTAGCATGATCGTAAACCAACAACAACTAGCAACAGGCATGAGTTCCGCATTAATGGCGTGTACAGGTGGAGCAATATTAACGATTCACAGTGCTAACCATCTAGGTTTAAACGGAAGGGAGTTACTTTCTTGGTTATTCGTTGCGTATGCTGTAGCAGGATTATTCAACTTAATTCTTGCTTTACGATATAAGTTACCAATTGCCGGAGCGCACTCCATTACTACCGTCGCCTTTTTGAGTACCGCTTCTATACAATTAACATTGCCGCAGCTTACTGCAAGTTTCCTAATGGCAGGACTAATTATTGCAGTGCTCGGACTGACTGGTATTTTCAACGTTCTATTCAAACATATTCCTAGATCAATTATTGATGCGATGCTTGCAGGTATCATTATGCAATATATATTAGAGCTAATTCCTTCATTCAAAGCAAATCCACTTGTCGGTTTACTTGCCTTGATCGGATATTTTGTAGCACCTAGGCTCTTCAAAGCTATTCCACCTATTATTGGTGTTATTGTATTTGGTCTTATAGGATTATTATTCTCTTATACATTTCCACAAGTAACACCAATTGCATACGAATTACCATTGTGGATTACTCCTGAATTTACATGGCAAGGTTTAGTTTCTGTAGCTATTCCAATTGCTGTGCTCATTTTAAGCAATGATCTAGCAGTTTCATTAGCCTCATTAACCAAGCAAGGTTATAATCCACCGATAAATCGAATTATTTCTTATTCAGGTATTGCTTCTGCATTAGGTAGCTTTTTCATGAGTCATTCCATTAATACCGGTGGCATGATGACAACGGTCTGTAGTAGTGACGAAAGTGGCGAACATAAACAACGTTATCGGGCAGGTGTTGTTTCCAGTGTAATTTGTATTATTTTCGGTATTTTTGCTTGGAAGTTAGTCCCTTATATTACATCACTTCCACAATACTTTATTGCAACTATTATTGGTTTTTCTTTACTAGGTATCTTTCTAAATAGTATAAGTTCTGCTTTTGCAGATACAAAAAATAGCTTCCCCGTAGTATTTGCATTCATTATTTCTGCAGCTAATATATCTTTCTTTAGTGTTTCATCTGCATTATGGTCACTAATTGTAGGTACAATATTAAGCGTAGTATTACGCGAAAGAAAATCTAGACAACTTGATGAGCAATAATTAAGCGGAAATTGAACAGTAATCAAGTCGTAAATAAGATGTTATTTAGCAATAATTGAGAAGTTATTTAGCTCAAACTAAGCAGTAATCAAGTAGTAATTGAGAAGGTTTAAGTACTATCTAAGCAGTAATTAAGCGATAATTGAGAAGGATTAAGCGTTAAGTCATTCTATGGAGGTGAGATCATGTCGATGCTAGATCAGTTAGTGCAGCAAATAAGACAAGCTAATAATATAACTGTATTATCAGGTGCAGGTATTAGCACTGCCAGTGGAATTCCGGACTTTCGGTCACCTAATGGAATTTACTCCAAAGTTAATAACGTTGAATATTTATTATCTGAAGGATATTACGCAACACATCCTAAAGACTTTTGGACAAACTTCAAAGACATTTTTCTAATGGACCGAATGCAGCAATATGAACCTAATCCTGCACATACAATGCTAGCAGATCTCGAAGCTCTAGGGAAAAAGGTTACGATTATTACGCAAAATGTAGATGGGTTACATCGCAAAGCTGGTAGTGGGCATATACTCGAAGCTCATGGTTCAATAGATCACGCCCACTGTCCGAAATGCAAGCGTAGTTACGATCTGCCTTATGTTATGGCTGAGAAGATTCCACGTTGTGAGCAAGATAATTTCATACTAAAACCTGATGTTGTACTATTCGGTGGTATCGTTCGTCATCTCCCTGAAGCTTATGAGGCGAGTGAGCAATGTAATCTATTCCTTACACTAGGATCCTCATTACAAGTATATCCTGTTAAAGAATTACCGTTCTACGCCAATCGCACATCACAACCTAAGTTGGCTATTATTAACTATGAAGCTACCGATCTAGACTATCTATTCGATATCGTCATCCATGATGATCTGGTCGCAAGCTTTCAATATATTAAGCAGCATCTATAGCATGTAGATTTGAGCTATGTGATACGAACTAGATGCTACGATCTCGAGTCATAAGTTACGAATTACGAACTTCGAGTGATGAATAATGAGTGATGAGTTACGATTTTTGCACTTATAGTTACGAACTTCGAGTTAAAGGTACAAGCAATGTTAGTACATCTATGATTAACGACAAGTAGCCTACAACCTTATCATCGGTTGTAGGCTACTTGCGTTGCAATACATTTATTAATCCTAATATACAAGTTATGAATTATAGCACTATCCCTTTGTAATACACCAATACCCTCGTCGATCATGAGCGAAAACTTCCGCCACTTCTAGTTATACTCAATTCGTTTACCTTCGAATTTTTAGGGGCTACTATCGGAAACCTTATACAGACTGTTGTTCCAATTCCCAGTTTACTGTAGATATGAACTCCGTAAGAAGGTCCGTAAAAAAGCTTAATGCGTTGATTAACGTTGTATATGCCATAACCGACATTTGCACTTTCATTACTATCCGCCATCTGCTCAAGCAATTCTGAACTTATACCGACGCCATCATCTATAATTTTGAACTGAATGGTATCCCCATCGCGGGTCCCCACGATTCTAATATTGATGTGGTCCGCACACCAAGCATGTTCCAATATATTCTCGATAAAGGGCTGTATAATTAGTTTAATCGTATCGTATTTCATAATCCCAGGATCGATATCGAAAATGACCCCCATACGATCTTCGTATTTGATTTTCTGTATATTGATATACGCATTTGCTTGCTCTAACTCTTCACTGATTGGAAGAACAATCCTGCCCTCATTCAATGATAATCGATAAAACTTAGCTAAATCCATCACCATAAGTTGAAGCTTATCCAGCTCGCCAAACTTTGCTAGACGATTAATGGAAGATAGCGTGTTATATAAAAAATGCGGATTAATTTGAGCCTGTAACATATCAAGCTCAGTTTCCTTCTTATCCAGCTCTGCAACATATACTTTATGAATCAATTCACCGATATTTTGCCCCATCTCGTTCAAAGCTAATGAAATCCGAGTGAATTCATCATTTCCCTTAAAATTAATACGTTTATGGAAATTTCCTTCTTGGAATGAGTCTAGTACGGACACAATCTTTCCGACTCTTCTCGAAAAGTATCGCGAAAGAACAGCTCCCGAAACAAAATAAAAAACAATGAACAATAAACAGATTAAGACGGTTATTAGACGAACTTCACTAATTTTATCCGTGAATATCTGATTCGGTATAACTGCTGTTATTTTCCATTCTAGTTCTGGGATAAACTCTTCCATAATTAGATAATCCTTATATAACTCTTCATCCCAAAGCACATCTTGTTCATATTCAGACTCACCGGAGGACATCATTATTTCATTACTTGCGTCGGTAATAAAAATGGTAGCTCCATTTCCGATTTTATTATGATCTACACTCTCGAATAAATCAGATAGATAAACACTAAGTTTCAAGAAGCCAATCTCCTGAGGGTAAGGTACAGATTGCACATTAACCATTCTTCGAAGTAGCGATATATACCCATATTCTGGGTCATCATCAACCTGCTTCCATTGCATCGTAATTCCGTAGTCCTCCTCTGGAAATTGTTTATACCAGCGCTTATCCATAATTCTAGATATATGATATAAGTCATACCATCTTTCACTTATTCTCAGTGGATCTTCACCATTATAAGATCGATAAATCTCAGGAAATGTTTCATTATGTAAATAAATAGATATCCACATTTGTAGGCTTGTTGCTTCAATGGACGATTGAAACTTCGGAAGCAAATATCTGGTAGTTGCTGAATAGCTTACCCAGCCTTCCTCATAACTTTTAAGATTTCTTGCCAGCGCATGATCATAATACAACAGGTCTGAAACTCGTATAATATCCTTCATCTTAAAGGATATATTGTCGCCCATCTGTGATAACGTACCATTGACGTTACTTTCTGTCTGCTCCCGAATCGATTTCACATATATAGAATCAGCAAAATAGCCAATTAACATCACAGGAATGATAATAAAAAAGCAATAGGACAACATCAACTTATAACCAAATGGCATATACTTATTTTTCATCATAGTTACAACCTTCTACGGTATTCTAATGGTGTTTTGCCGTAATAGTCTTTAAATGTTCTACTAAAATAAGGAAGATAACGATGCCCCGTCAAATTAGCTATCTCATATACTTTAAGTTTGGTCTGCAACAACAATTCACTAGCTTTCTCCATTCGTAGCATCATTACGTAATCAGTAAAATTTGTGGACGTTTCTTCTTTGAATATCTGCCCCAAATAGTTAGGTGTAAACGAGTACTTTTCCGCTACGTCTTTCAACGTAAAATTCTCATGTAGTCGCATCTTCACATCATCAATGATCGTCTGCACAAGCTTCCAATTCTTCTTATACTTCTTTAATTGAAGCAACTCTGATAGCTCATAGACCTTATACCGTAGCCAAGAATGAATTTCATCTAACGTTTCATACTTCATAATAATATCTAGTCCATGAATATCTAATTTTAGCATTTGAAATAAATCCTCATTTATTTTTTGCAAATGGGAATCCAACTTCATCAACAAAAAAACCGTAAAATTTTGAATCGTTAACTTTGATCGCAAATGCGTTGCTAAAATGTACACCTCATTAAGTTCATCATGAACGTTTACTAGATCATAATTCGTCATTGCTTCAAATAGAGCGTCTAGTTGTATATCAAGATTTTGAACATCCATATTTGCTGTGGATTGTATTTCGTTATAATGAATCACTCGATTTTTACCGTAAAACATTTTGTAGTCTAGTGCAGCATTCGCCTGTTGGTAAGATTCTTTCAATAAGTGAACGTTTTCAAATGAATTTCCAATACCTATCGTAACAGTAAGTGATCCCTTTAACTTATCTTGTTCAAATAAGGTATGTATGTTACTTAAATCAAACGTACTATCAATAAAGAGAGCTAACCTCTTTTCTGTAATTTTACACATATGTTCAATCTGATACTCTGCACACATCTTAAACAGAACATCCCAAAATAGGCCTGACAATTCTGACTCGTCAACCGTTAATTCCTGTGATCTCTTCATAATCCAATCATCCCGTTCAACAATAACGACTTGAACAGGCCACTGCATCGCATTTAGCTTATACTCCCGAATTAATACTTCTAATGTTTTAGCATCTAAAGTGCCCTCAAGCATTTGAAATAATGACTCATTTTTAACAATTGGTACCATACTTTTATACAATTGTTCTGCCTCAGCAAGTTTCTTCTCCTCGTCCAACTCAATACGAAGCTTCCGGAGCGATTCAATGAGCTCATTATCATCCATTGGCTTAAGCACGTAGCTGCAAGCATTTAATGAAAGCGCTTGCTTAATATAATTAAAGTCTTGATAACCACTTACAAATATTATTCTTAACTTCTTTTGTTTATCGAGTGCTTCCCTCGCTAATTCCAATCCTGACATATTAGGCATTCGAACATCGGTCACTAAAATATCAATTTGTTCTCTCTCAATAACTTTGCTTGCGGCAAACCCATTTGTAGCCGTCGCTACGATTTCCATTCCAAGTTCTGTCCAAGGAATAAATGCTTGCAATCCCTTTAGATCAAGAATTTCATCATCAACAAGCAACACTTTGTACATCCGCTTCATCTCCAGACTCTATATGCTAGTTCGCAGGTATACCTTTTTAGTATTAATCGGAGAAAAGAGCATACTATGGATAGTATACTCTTTTAAGTAACATAATGGATATTAATATTTTAATCTATTGCAAGTAACTTTTTGTTTTCTAGCCATCTTTCAGTACGGAACTCAAGAAGTTTACTGTAACCTACTTTTTGTGCATCTGCTTCAGCCTTATCAAGAATTTTATCTACTTCTTCGTCACTAGCTGCCATAACTGATTTCGCATATGCTTCTATGAAAATATCATCTACACTTTGTTTAATAATTCCTAGTTCACTGTCCGGTTGTGGTATCATGTTGATGAACTCCGTTGCATTAGAAGACGTTTTCCAAGTGATTTCACTTTGATAACGTGCATTCCAATCTTGCTCTACAGGAGGAAGAGTTGCTTGATATTTCATTTTTGCAGGGTCAATGTAGCCTGTGTTACCATTCCACATAATAGGATCATGATCTTTTTGCAATTTCGCTACTTCTTCTGCATCATAATCTCCTGTAAAGATTGGATGACCATCTTCGTCAAATCCATTCCAGTTTTTACCTTCTGGACCAAAGAATAATAACGATTGTCCTTCAGGTCCTGTATACCAATCTAAGAATGCAAAAATTTTCTCTGGATCTTCTGCTGCTTTTGTAATAACGCTAACATTCCAGCCTAAGCTAGTATATGAACCTGGGTAAATTTTATTTTTATCCAAACCTTCTTTATGAATTGGCCAAATCATGAAATAACCAGAATTGGGATCAGTCTTAACCATTTCATTATGTGCTTGTGAAGCAATCGTAGTAGGGCTAGATCCTGCAAATACTGCTACACGTCCTTGCATAACCTTTTCTTCTACTTGGTCAATAGTTTGAGTGAAGGCATCCTGAGTAATTAGACGTTCTCTAAACAATTTAGCGATATACTTCTGAGCTTCACGGAATACATCGTTAGTGAATATAGAAGTTAATTTATCACCTTCCGGTACTGCTCGAATATTTTGGTTCAAATAACTATAAGAAACATTTTCACCGAATGCCGTATATAATACGCCAAGACCTTGCATATCCTCTGCACGATGCGGTTCGAATGGAATAATTGCGTCGCCATATTTCGCTTTAACTGCAGTTAAGTAACTATAAAGGTCATCCGTTGTTTCAAGTTTTGGAGAACCTAATTCTTCATAAATTTTCTTGTTAACTACATAGCCTGATGTACCAGATGGTTGCCCTGTATACCAGTTCGGGAACTGATAAATTTTCCCATCAGGGTGACGAAGTAAGTTCAAATCTGGGCCCATCCATTTTTTCAAATTCGGATATTTATCAAGATAATCATCGAACGCTACAAGCTGACCAGCCTCATAAAGTCTGTTCACATCTACTCCTCTTTCACCCCAGATTACATCTGGTAATTCATTAGAAGCGATCATTGTGCTCAATTTTGCCTCAGCTTTTCCGCCAGCTGATACCGGAATAATATTTACAAGTTTATTTTCTTTAATCCATCTACCAGCAACTGTGCTATCCCATGCAGGTACATCATACCAGTCATAGTGACCATACATACTGAATTCTAATGCTTCTGAACCTAGCTCCCATACATCTGATGCTGGCTCCTCTGCCGTATTGTTCGCTGCCTGAGTATTATTCGTGGATGTAGGTTTTGGCTCATTGTTCCCACTGTTTGAACCATTTCCACAACCTGCCAATACTGTAGCTAGAGCAAATATAGCCAATACCATTAGTAACATCGGTTTTCTAACTTTCTTCATGTCTTACTACCCCTCTCATCAATTTTTTATATGTCCAAAGCAGATATCGCCTTAAACCGTTCGGAAGTACTACTCTTTTAGCGAGCCAACTAGCACGCCTTTCACGAAATACTTTTGTACAAATGGATACACCATAATGATAGGCAACGTGACGACCATCATCGTCGCCATCGTTAACGATTTGGAAGTGACCGTTCTCATCGCCTCCATACGTGCTTGTGATGCTGAATCTAGCTGTGCTACCTGGTCAGTTACGATGTTAGCGTTCAATATTTGTCGCAGCATCGTCTGAATCGGTAAGAGTTTTTCATTGGTGATATAAATACTCGGTAAAAACCAATCATTCCAATGATTCACAGCTGTGAACAGAGCAAGTGTTGCAATAACCGGCCCCGATAATGGTAATATGATACGGAATAATATTCCCCAGTTCGTGCATCCGTCGATCTGTGCAGATTCCTCTAGCCCATTCGGAAGACTCTTAAAGAATGTTCGGAATATAATCATATTCCATACACTGATTAGCCCTGGAATAATAAATACCCAAAAGCTATTCATTAGACCAAGGGAGCGCATTAATAGAAATGTAGGGATCAGTCCGCCACTAAAATACATTGTAATAATAAAGAATACCATGTATTGATTACGGCCTATCAGATTTTTCTTGGTCATACCGTAAGCTAGTATAGCAGTCATAAGTATCGATGTAGCCGTACCTACGATCGTTCTAGAGAATGAGATGAAAAACCCGTTAAGAAGTCTACTGTCATTAAAAACAATCTCGTAGTTTTCAAGTGTAAAGGCTCTAGGCCAAAAAGTAACTCCACCCATTGAAGTATCAACACCCGTATTGAACGAAACGACCAAAGCGTTCCAGAATGGATAAAGAGCGCTGAAAGATAATGCTGTAAGAAATACATAAATAGAAATCATCATAAACTTGTCACTAAAGCCTAATCGCACCAATGCGTTTCGCCTCCCTGTTTGTCAATTTTGCATACTACCACAAGCTGTTTCCTGATCTGCGGGCGATATAATTAGCCATCGTTAACAATCCAACACTTATGACAGCTTTGAACAAACCAACCGCTGTTGCGTAGGAGTAGCGGTAATTCGACAATCCTACTCGGTAGACGTATGTATCAATAACATCAGATATTGGTCTCAGCACTGGATTGGTTGCTAGTAGTAAAATATCCTCAAAGCCAGCACTTAGTAGATTTCCAATTGAAAGAATCATGAAGATGACGACGACTGGCATAATTGTAGGTAAAGTAATGAGATATATTTGTTTGAACTTACTTGCTCCGTCTATATCAGCTGCCTCGTACATATGCTGATCAACACCGGCAATTGCTGCCAAATATACGATAGAACCAAAACCAATTTCCTTCCATACGTTCGTAGTTATTAGTATCGTCCAGAAGTACTTTGGTATTGAAAGAAAGTTAATCGGCTCATTAATTGCACCTATCGAACTTAACAATATATTAATGCTACCGTTATCTGTAGAGAGCAATGATCCTGCAAGACCTGCTACAATAACCCAAGATAAAAAGTGCGGTAAATACGTAATGGTCTGCACCACTCTTTTGAACATCATATGGCGAATTTCATTGAGCATAAGCGCCAATATAATAGGTGCCGGAAAGCCAATGAAAAATTTTAAAAGACTAATTACGATTGTATTTCGCATCACAGTGTAAAACTCCGGTGAATTGAAAAACATCTCAAAATGCTTCCATCCTACCCAGGGATTGGCCCAAATATTTCCACCAGTAAAGATGTTATAATCCATAAAACTAGTTAAAACTCCGTACATAGGTATGTATGCAATTGTAAAAATCAACAAAATTCCTGGCCACACCATTAGTTGAATATCCCATTGCTTGAAAAAGCGCATGAATATATTTGGTTTGCGTTTTGGTTGTTGTTGAAGTGACGTTGCATGCTGTTGCTTAGTTGTTACCTGCGACATATGTATCCCCCTTGCTACTATGTTGATATTAATATTGTAGGGCAGATACGCAGCACATACTATTTGCCTAATCAACAATAAATGATACTTTGCAATGATGATTTATATAAACTGGTGTTTTACTTTACTGGCTTAGTTTAAATATTGAGGATAACTGTCTACTAAGATGAGCTAGTCCTTTTCGAATCGATAATCGCTGGTAAAGAATGCTACGATAACTCTCTCTAGCGAATAGCTCTAGCAAATGGCTAAACACAGAAATTTCACTTAAATGTATTGCATTTAACTATATAGATAGGATAGCATAGAAATGAATAAATACGTTATAACGTTATAATGTTATTTGCGAGTTATTAATTATGAAACTTATTTTTGGGAGGTTATACGATGAATTTGCACTTTACAGGAGATGTAGACGCTTTACGTGATGGTATTCTGGCATTATCCCAAGAGCTTGAATACACTCTTGCTGAGGATGGATTAGTTGTTGAAGTCAGTCTGTCGGCAAGCGAAGACGAATTAATGGTTGGTTTGACGCAGGGCAAAGCCTATATTCAATATGGGCAAAAGCATCAATTCTATCGCGGACTCGGTCTACTACTAGAGCATAGTCATAGCGATGAGTCGTTCGAACTTCGGGAGAAGCAACAGTTCGATACAATTGGACCGATGTTCGATCTTTCCCGCAATGCAGTGCTCACATTAGACAGCTTCAAATTTATGCTTCGTAAAATGGCGTTAATGGGCTTAAATACTGTAATGCTGTATATGGAAGACACGTATGCCATCGAAAATGAGCCTTATTTTGGCTATATGAGGGGTCGATATACGCAAGAAGAGTTGAAGGAAATCGATGATTATGCTGATCAATTCGGCATTGAGGCATTTCCGAGTATTCAAACGCTGGCACATCTCGAAGAGTTCCTTAAGTGGCAGCCTGTATGGAATTATAAAGATACTAAAGGAGCTCTACTCGTCGGGGAAGATCATACAGATCAATTGATTGAGAGAATGATAGAGACGATCAGTGCTCCGTTCCGTAGCCGAAAAATTCATATTGGTATGGATGAGGCCGAGGAGCTTGGCCGAGGAAAGTACTTGGATCGCAACGGATATAGAAACCGCTTCGATATTATGACGGAACATCTGGAGAAGGTGCTTGCTTGTACGCAGCGTCACGGCTTAAAGCCAATGATGTGGAGTGATATGTTTCTCAAACTTGCTTCTGACAAAGGCGACGAATATTACGATAGCGAGACTAAGATTCCTGAGGAAATGGCACAGCGTATCCCTAAAAATGTTGACATGGTTTATTGGGATTATGCACATACGAAAACACATGAGTATGAAAACCTTATTGCTAAGCATCGTCCACTCGGTTGCAATCTAGTTTTCGCCGGTGCTGTATGGATATTCAATACATTCGGTGTCAATTATGGTTTGTCATTAACTGCATCCGACACCGCGCTACAAGTGTGCAAACAAGAAGGAATCCGCGAGGTATATGCCACAATGTGGGGCGATGACGGAAATGAAGGCAACCCATTCGCAGCGCTTCTTGGCTTGCAGCTCTATGCGGAGCATGCCTATTCAGAAGAGAAACCGGATCGCGAACGTGTAGCTAAGCGAGTTAAATGGTGTACCGGCATTGAAGCAGATGCTTTTCTACAGCTTAAATATTTGGATGAAACGCCAGGAGCTGAGCCTGACAATCATGTGCAGAGTAATCCATCGAAATTTCTACTTTATCAGGATGTGCTACTCGGACTCTTCGACAAACAGATCGAAGGTTTGGATATGGCTAAACATTATGAGCAGCTGGAACAAAATATACACAATAGACGTGATAAGTCTGCTGAGCTGGACTACTTGTTCGAAGTACCCGAGAAATTATGTAGCGTGCTAAAACGTAAGAGCGAGATCGGGATACAACTTAAACAGGCATATGATTCCAATGATATTGTGACGTTAAGGCAGGTAGCGACAGATGTACTCCCTGCAATTGCAGAGTCTATTCGCGAATTACGTGGAGCCCATCGCAGTCAATGGCTACACATGTTCAAGCCATTCGGCTGGGAAGTTCTCGACATTCGCTACGGTGGAGTTATGAACCGACTCGATACAGCGGCACTAAGACTTCTCGATTATGTAGATGGAAGAATTGAAAGAATTGAGGAACTCGAGGAAGAGCGGTTAGTATACAGCTCCTCGAATCAATTCAACAACAAAGGTGCCGGCTGGTGTAGCTATTATTATAGAATGGCATCGCCGAACGTCTTCTTCCACGTCGTTAACCCTTTCTAACTATTATGAAATAGATAGAACATATCAAAAAGAGTATTCGTAACGTTACGAATACTCCTTTTTTTATTTAATTCGTTATTGTGCCTCGTAATGGAAATACTCAAATTTAGCTGGAGCAGCTTCACCTTGCTTCGTTCCATTAGCAAACATTCCTACACATACTCCGGTGAATGAACCATCAGAATCTGGTGAAATATCACTAGCATTAGCACTTACGATTGTATGCCATTGCTTACGATCAAGTGAATATTGCAAATCGTATTGCCTTTCAGTAGAAGAAACAGCTAACCATATACCTGGTTGCTTGGCAACAGCTACGAATCCAACTTCTTCTTCCTTATTTTTCATCGTAATAGCAGATATTCCGAATTGCCCATTTCGTTGACTGACTCCAACTGAGTAGAACGTATGATCACTAAGTCTCGCCGCAATACCTGCTTGTTCACCATCAACAACTGGAGCAAACTCCACATAAGTTTCAATACGCATGGCATGATGAAGTTGGCGACGGCAAACGAACAAATTACTTTGTCCATCTCTCAAGCTATATTCATTACCGACTAATGTTAGATATCCATCGTTGCTTATTAAAGAAACTACAGATTCAGAAGGTAACACTCGAGTATATATCCAATTCATATCGAGTGGTTGTTTCGCCGAGAATGTAGTTACTATTTTATCTAGTGCCGTTTGCATAACGACATCTTCACGCGCTGTTAATGTTGGGACGGTAATAGACATATCTAAACCTACATGTCCTTCATTATTATCGATCATCGGCCAGCCATCTACCCAAGTTACTGGTGCTAGATATGTTTCACGACCTAAAACACTTCCTCGATCATTTCGCAGACGAACCGCTAGAAATAACGCCCACCAGTTACCATCAATATCATCTATTAACTCAACATGACCAGTATACTGAATCGGATGATCTTTTATTGCATTATGTGTAAGAATCGGATGATCTAACATTTCAAATGGGCCATAAGGTTGATTGCTACGACCAATAATTTCACGATGCATCGGGCCAGTACCACCAGAAGCAGTCATCATATAGTAAACGCCATTCATTTTATATAAATGAGGTCCTTCAACCCATGGGCCCTCATCACCTTCAAATACAACAACAGGCTCAGTTAATGCCTTACCCGTTTCACGCTCAATTTCATATTGAATAATATGAGAGGTTTTACCAAATCCAGCTTGAACAGATACATACACTTTACCATCGTCATCGAAGAATAAGGAAGGATCGATATTACCATAAGGTATATTGATTGGATCACTCCACGGACCCGCAGGATCAGATGCTGTTACGAAGAAATTCCCTATGCCGTATACATCCGTTGTAATCATATAGAACAAGCCATTGTCATAACGAAGTACGGGCGCATATATCCCCTCTGAGCTATTACGAGCAAGTAAATTGACTTGACTCTCTCTTGTAAGTACATGGCCAATTTGTGTCCAGTTTACAAGATCTTTACTATGGAAGATCGGCACTCCCGGGAAGTATTCAAAAGTACTTGTTACCATATAATAATCTTCACCAACACGAATCGCACTTGGGTCGGGATAAAACCCAGGAAGAACAGGGTTCGTATATTGAATGGATCTCGTCATATTTATATCCTCCTAAAAACTTTTCGTTGCTTCTTGATATGCGACCTTGCTAACGAAAAGTTACATCGTAAGCTTTACCTAACTTTTCGTTGCTTCTTGATATGCCATCGGAAGAATTACAGGTAGAGCAATGGAGCCCGTATGAGCTCCATTGCAATTACATGATTTATGTTTTGTTTTTATTCATTTTCCCACCTGTAGCGGAGAAAACTAATCACTAATACCCTCTGCATAGCGGAGAAAACTAATCACTTGTGGAAAAGCGGTAGCGGTCGTTTTTGTCCTCGGATTTATACCTCTTATGCTATATCAATAAATCCGAGGACAACGGCGATTGGAACAGTTATTAGTTTTCGGAGCGATCTCCGATTGGAACAGTTATTAGTTTTCGGAGCGGTCTCCGATTGGAACAGTTTTTAGTTTTTGGAATGGTCTACTAAACGCCAGAAAGATGATTTCGGTTCATGGTTTTCATCAAATACAAACGGCCAATTTTTACGACCTTTAACTGGAAAATCATCAAGCCAAGTGTAATCTTCACCTGCACCCCAAAATGTTACAGCAGTAATAACATCTTTATATTCACGGAACAAATTAAATATTTCTTCATAGCGATCTGCTTGTTTTTCTAACATTTCTGCTGTAGGAGCATTAAGGTCGGTCCGTCGATCTTCATAATCGAATATAGAAATATCAAGCTCCGTTACTTGCAGTTGTAAACCTAAAGCTGCATACTTCTCAATTGCCTCACGAATTTCCGCAATACTTGGACCTGAAAGATTCCAATGCCCTTGTAAACCAACTCCATGAATTGGAACGCCACGTTCTTGAAGCGATTTTATTAATTTAATTATTTTATCGCGCTTCTCCGGATTGCACTCATTGTAGTCATTGTAGAATAATAGCGCATCAGGATCAGCTTCATGTGCATAGCGGAAGGCATACTCGATGAAATCCTCACCGATAATTTGTAGCCAGCGGGAATCACGAAGCCACACATCACTCTTATCTTCAATAACCTCATTAACAACATCCCAAGCATAGATACTGCCTTTATATCTACCCACAACAGTATCAATGTGAGATTTCATGCGGGCTAGTAATAATTCGCGAGATACCGGTTCCCCATCCTCTCCCTCAAAAACCCAATCCGTCGTCTGATTATGCCAAACTAAAGTATGACCTCTCATCTTCATGCTATGCTGTTTAGCAAATGCTAATAATTTATCTCCAGCTTCAAATGTATAGCTATTCTCTTTAGGATGAACACTAACAAATTTCATATCATTTTCTGCTGTAATACTATTAAAATGTGTAGCTAGTAGTTTCTTAGAACCTTCAATAGTCTCCAAGTTCACTGCTGCACCAATATCAAAATACTCATTATATACTTCACAAAGCTTTGGAATATTGTTCACGTAAGTCACTCCTCTAACTTTTTATTATTTAGTAAATCGTTCTACCAGCTGCATCTTCAATACCTGATTTACGATAAAAATAAGTATTTACAATATCACGCCATTGCTTCGCATTTTCTAGTTGCACTTCAAGTCTACCTAGTATATGTGCATAACGCTCGCCATCAACTACTTTATTAAGTTCATTCCACTGATTAATCCAATACTGGACTCGTTCTACCCCTGCAAAATGCGTATCGTAAATGTGTTGAATAACTGTTTTACCTGAGTGAAGCACATGAGTATATGGTACATGGTGGAAGAACAATAGCAACTCATCCGGACAAGTATTAATGTCTTCATATACTTGTGCATTTGCATGTTCATATTGTCCAATATACCCCGTACCATTGGTAACTGTACGATTTACACCGATCCCTTTATAATCGGCAAAGTGATAAGTTCCCCATTTGGAATATTCATAACCATCGATATCTGGACCATAATGATAATGTGGTGTAACCATCCAACCTACGCCTAGTGGAGAAGTATAGCTTTCATAGATAGACCAAGATTCCATTAAGAATGTGTTGATCATTTGTTGTACTTGTCGATTCGTACCGAAAGTTAATGCTGTCCACTCCTGGGCAATATGTTCACTAGATTGTTCTGGATTCCATAATAGACGGCCATAACCATATAAATTAGCTTGTGATAGATGATGTCCAGTCCAGTTGTCGTCATCTCCAATATTAGTTACCGCAGCGATACCACTATGTGAATAAGGATGAACATTACCTGCTGCAATTTCTTGTATAGTACTACCTTCACCTTTATGATGAGTATCGAACTGTAGTACCTCTTTCCATTGTGGAATTAGGTAACACACATGACGTTGTTGACCTGTATATTCTTGAGTAATCTGGAATTCCATCACTTGGTTGGTTTTTTCCATTGCACCGAAAAGTGGTGAAACTGGCTCTCGAACCTGGAAATCCATCGGGCCGTTTTTAATTTGCAAAATAACATTATCTAAGAAACGACCATCAAGTGGTTTGAAATGATCATATGCTGCTCTCGCACGATCCGTTGTACGATCTCGCCAATCTTGATGACAATCATAAACGAAGCATCTCCATAGAACTAAACCACCGAATGGTTGTAATGCCATAGCTAACATATTCGCACCGTCTGCATGATCTCTTCCGTATGTGAATGGACCAGGCCTATTCTCTGAATCCGCTTTCACTAGAAAACCACCAAAGTCCGGAATTGCTGCGTATACATCAGCTGCTTTTCGTTTCCACCATTCTAGAACACGTTCATCTAAAGGATCAGCCGTGTCTACTTCTCCAAGTTCAATGGTCGCGGCGTAATTGACACTAAGAAATAATTTTATGCCGTATGCACGAAAAATTGCTGCGAATTGGGCAACATTTGGTAATAATTTCTGAGTAATTAGAAATGTTTCATGGCGATGAACATTAACGTTATTAATGACAATACTGTTAATTCCGATCGAAGCCATTAATCTAGCATAGTCAACAACACGAGGTGAATCTACCAACAACTCATTATCTCGGAAGAAAATAGATTGACCGGCATAACCACGTTCAATACTACCATCCATATTATCCCAATGATTAATCATGCGGAGTTCATATTTTGGAGCTTCTTGAATATTCAATGCTTCAACACTTTCACATTGTTGCATCAAGCGAAGTAAATGGAAAACACCGTATAAAGTCGCTTTTTCTGTCGTACCAGCCACAATAATATACGATAATTGATCACTCTTTATTGTTTTAATAATATAACCTTCGTCACTACTTAATGCAGCAATTGGTCCAACAATCTTATCTGAAATGTACGATAAACTATCCGTAGTACCAACAACTAGAAAAGAGTCATTAACTGCTTGACCTTCAGTAACTGTTGGTGTAATACCAACAAGCTTTGGAATAGCTAATTGTAACTCTGCTACTGCTGATTGAATAGGACCTGCTCCATCTTGCTGCGCAATAATGATTTCATTTGCAAACTTACGGTATGTTTCTATTAATTGTTGATCCTCAATTGCATCATATCTTAACCAAGCGTGGTAACCATTGTTATTCATCCTATTCATCCTCTCTAGTACTAAAAGCTGTGTCTTAAGTCCGAATAAATCTATCGGACGGACACAGCTCTAGTATATTTTTAATCTATTTTGATGATATCCTCTTATTCATACACGTGCAACATGTGAGTTTATTGTACTTTCTGTTAGTCATCGTTATTAAAGTCAGCTCCTATTAGCCTTTAACGCCACCGACCGTCATCCCCGTCACAAAATACTTTTGCAGGAATGGATATACGATAATAATCGGTAAGCTTGCCACAATCGTCATCGTTGCACGAATAGAAGTTGGAGTTACCGCTGTTGCATTACCTTGCGCATTAGCAAAGGCATCTCCTGCAGTTGTACCTGTTGATGTCGTTGAAGTTGAAAGTATTTTCATTAACTCATATTGTAATGTACTAAGATTTATATTTGATGAGTTATAAAGGAATACGTCGAACCATGAATTCCATTGGTATACCGCTACGAATAAAGAAACAGTAGCTAATGCTGGAACAGTAAGTGGTAGAACAATTTTCATAAATGTTGTAAATTCTCCTGCTCCATCAATTCTTGCTGACTCCATAATACCATCAGGCAAACCTTCAATGAAGGAACGAATAACAATCATATTGAACACTCCGACTAGACCTGGAATGATATATACCCAGAAGGAGTCTAGTAATCCTAACTGTTTCGTTAATAGGTAGTTAGGAATTAGCCCACCACTGAAGTACATTGTAAAAATGAACACAATCGTTACAAATTTACGGAGTAGATATTCTGGACGGCTAATCGTATAAGCAAGCATCGCTGTTGCAAATACGGAAGTCACTGTACCTAGAATAGTCCGTGCAGCAGATATTAATGTCGCTCCAAAAATAGATGATTCATTGAAAACATATTCATAGTTTGCCCAAGTCCATTCACGTGGCCAAATGTAGATACTCCCACGAATAGAATCGTTCGCCTCATTAAAGGATAGTGCGAACATATTTAAAAATGGATAGAGTGTAACAATCATAATAGCTATCATAAAGATTATATTAAATGTATCGAATATTTTATCAGGTACAGTTGAGTACACTTTACGTGATGAATTGGATTTTGCCATCGTTATAGCCTCCTTACGTGATGATTAGTACAGTCTACTCTCGCCTAGCTTCTTCGCTACCGAGTTAGCTACCATGAGGAATATGAAGCTGACAACGGTTTTAAACATACCGGCTGCTGTCGCTAGACCGTAGTTACCCATGTTCATCCCGTATTTCAAAACGAATATATCAAGGTTTTCGGAGTAATCCACGTTCATACCATTACCTAGCAGATACTGTGGCTCAAATCCAGATTCCAGAATATGCCCAAGATTCATGATCAACAAGATTACAATAACTGATTTCATGCCTGGAAGTGTAATATGCAAAATACGTTGAAAACGACTTGCACCATCGATTTCCGCTGCTTCATATTGTGAAGGATCTATCGTCGTAATTGCTGCCAGATAGATAATCGTATTCCAGCCAACACTCTTCCAAACCTCTGTAGCTCCTAGAATACCCCAGAAGTATTCACCTTTACCTAGCCACAAAACAGGTTGATCAATCAGATTCATTTTTAACATTAAAATATTTATAATACCTTCTGGTGCTAATGCTGATTGAACAATATTGGCCGCAACGACCCAAGAAATAAAATGAGGTAAATAACTAATGGTTTGTACTGTACGTTTGAACATAATACTTCTAAGTTCATTAAGTAATAATGCCAGAACAATTGCTGTTACAAATCCTAACACTAAGTTAATAGAACTCATTACTAGTGTATTTCGTAATACACGATAGAAAGCTTCTTCTTGGAATAGAAACTTAAAGTTATCTAATCCGATCCATTCTTGCTCAAACAAACTTCTTGATGGTCTGAATTTTTGGAATGAGATTGTCCAGCCCCAAAGTGGAACATATTTGAAAATAAACACCCAGATAAGAAAAGGAAGAGACATTAGCATTAGCATTTTTTGCTTAGACAATGCTTTCATATATCTTTGAAAACGCGAGTTACCAGTAGCTGTTACAGTTAGTTGAGTATGTTTCTCCACCTGATTAGTCTCCCTTCCGGCAAAACAAAGTTGCGTGAGTTAATGAGTTACTGTTATGAGAAGGGAAAAGCGAAGATTAATCTACGCTTTTCCATCTATTTGTATCTTCTTACCAGTTACCAGCTACACGCTCTTTAACTTTATTTGTTACAAACGCTTCGTAGCCAGCTACATCAAGCTTATTGATTTCTGCAACATATTCATTCCATACAGATTCAAATTTATCTGGAGTTGATAATACAATTTTAGGGAAGTATTTTTGTTGAATATCTCCAGATTTTTGTTCGAAGATCTGTTCAGCAGATCCTTGTTCTTTGTTGATACTCCATGCTGGGTACCAAGGACGATCTTGTGGTGCTGAGAATGATTCTGCAAATGTTTGAATGCCATATTCATTAAGAATCGCTTGGTCACCTTCTGTATATCCTGCAAACGCTACTTCAGATTGATTACCTACGCTATAAGAGTTACCATTTTCGAACACAGAGCTATTACCATAACGAGGCCAGTTGTACTCGAAATATGACCAACCATAGCTACGTTTGAATTCATTGTCATTACGGTTTGCAATTTGTTCGTTATTCATTACGTAACGACCATTCTCATCAACGGAGTAAGTAACGCCTTCTTCACCCCATTGAACTAGTTTTTGATTATCTTCTGTTAGAAGATTATCGAAGTATTTAATAATACGTACTGGATCTTTTGCACTTACAGAAATACCAATACCACGATTGTTAACAAACGCTGGTGGATCAATGTATTGATCTGTAACGGACTCATCATATACGATTGGAAGTGCTACATAACGAAGATCATCGTTTCCTGCAGTTTTCAAGTTGTTTGTTGCATCATCAACTTGCCAGCCGTAGTTGAAGTAACCTAGAACACGACCAGAAGTCAATTTCGCAAGGTATTGGTCTTTGTTAGCTGTAAATGTTTCAGGATCAAATAATCCAGCAGCATTAATTTCATTCAGCTTTTGTAACCAAGGTTTTTCAATATCACTAGCCGCATATACTTTTGCATCATGAGTTTCCATGTCAATAGTTACACCACCATCATTAGGGTAACCAGCTAAGTGCATTGGAGCATTAGTAATCGTGAAGAAGTTGTCTTTCACACCTGCATAAGTGATAAATCCGATAGTGTCTTTACCATCCACAGTAGGATATTTCGCTTTGTATTGAGCAAGTAGATCAAAATACTGATCTAAAGTTTTAATCTCTGGGTATCCGAACTCTTTCAATACACCACGTTGAATCCAGAAAGCACCTTGAGAAATATTAGGATCACTAATGTAGCCTTGGTTAGCAGAGAATGGAAGAACATAGATATTTCCATCTTCATCTGTAAACTTGTCCATATAGTCTCCGTATACACGCTTAATGTTAGGAGCATATTTTTCTATTAACTCGTTCAATGGTTGGAAAGCTTCCGCATCAATTAATTTATCGATTTCACCTTCTGGAACGATAACGTCAGGATAATCGCCACCTGTAATCATTACTCCAGATTTCGTACTTATATCTCCTACCGCAAATTCCATCTTCCAATCCACATTCGTTTGTTCTTGTAATTTCTTACCGATTGTTGTGTCGCTAGCAAGTATGTCTTTGTTACTACTAAAGCTGAAGTAAGTAAACGTTACTGGTGCTGTATCATCTCCTGCATTTGAGGAGTTCGCTCCTTTGTTGTTCGCATCCTTACTTCCGCAGCCCGCAATAATCATTACTGATGCCATTACTACTGCTAGACCTGTCTTTAACCACTTTCTTTGGGTCATAACTTTGTTCCCCCTTCTAGCAATCATATTTTGTAAGCACTTTCATTATAATTCGAATATGTTTATCTCGTTACCCAATAAACTTTACATCGTTCTTTGAAAAGCATAGATATTTACTTATTTAAGTAAATATCTATGCTTTTTTTAGTATTTATAAAATTTACATGTATAAAATATCAATATTATTATAGTATTTACTATTTATTCGATTTCTTTCATTGGAAGTTTTAACATAATACGTGTTCCCGATCCTTCTTCACTTTCCATCTTATAAGTAAATTCATCCCCATATACAATACGCAGACGAGTAAATACATTTTTCATTCCAACATTATCACCCATCTGCTCATCATCACTGAAATAGGTTTCTAATTCATTCAACTTTTGCTCAGTCATTCCCATACCGTTATCAGAAATGACAAAAACAATATACTGAGCTTCATGTGCAATTTGAATTGTAATTAGGCCTATTCCAGGATTGCTTTCAATGCCATGAATGCTTGCATTTTCAACAAAAGGTAAAAATGTCATTTTAGGAATTATTTGTTCCTTTAAAGCATCTTCTACTGTAATTTGAAACTGTAACTTATCCCCAAAGCGATACTTCTGAATTTCCAGGAAACTTTCAATAAGTTCAATCTCTTCACTAATCGTAACAAAGCTTCTTTTCCAAGAGATCGACTTTCGAAATATTTTCCCCATATTTTGAATGGTTCGAGCCGTTTCTGATTCTCCCTTCATAAGACTTCGCATTCGAATCGTCTCTAACGCATTGAATAAGAAGTGAGGATTAATTTGACTATGAAGAGCATGCAGCTGTGCTTGTCGTTGTCTAATCTCAAGATCTTTCTTCTGAATATCAGCAACATACACATCATTAATTAAGTTATCAATCCGGTCAATCATTCGATTAAACTCAACTGATAATTCACCTATTTCGTCCCGAGCGCTATCATAAGGAATTTGTTCAAAGTTTTTCCCTTTCACTTTTTTCATATGATTTAGTACTTTTTTCACTCGAGTATGAATTGAACTTGAAATCATCGTAATGATAATCGTTGGCACTACAAAATTAATGATTGCTAAAATAACAATAAACTGTGCTGATTGACGTACTTCAGACAATATTTTCTCTTCATCTATCACGCCAAACAATGACCATCCTCCAAGATAGCGGTTGTTAGTATAAGTTTTGAGAAACGTAAGTGCTTTCTCTGGTTGTTTAATTTCTGACAAAACGACTGGACCTTCCGTCAATACTAACTCTGGGTCAGTGCTATAATGCACATTGTTTTCATCATTCGCAAAGTAAACATTACCTTGGAAGTTAGAGAGATCCATAAGTTGTTTAACATATTCCATATTCAAATCAATTTTAATAAGATGTTCAAACGTCCCCGTTTGTTCATAATCTAGATTTTGAATAATGCTAATACTTTTTTCAGTAACATAAAAATATGAATATGAGTTTACATTTTCAGAAAACTCCACATACCATTGTGAGCGTAATATATCTTCATCCATTAGAACAATGTTACCTGAAGACAATATAGACGTATTGTTCGTCATAATAAGTGCCGAACTAATTGTCTGGTATTCTTTATCTGAACGATTGAATATGCTTTTTATCGAAGCTAACGACTCAATATATTGATCATATGAATTATACTTTGTATTCAAGTGATTATTTAGAACAGGATCAATATAATACAGGTAGGCGATACCTGCCGCATCTTCAATCACAACTTTTAATTCATTCTTCAATTGCTCTAATGCGATTTCCGCATCTACCGCTTTTTGATTCTTAATATTATTTGTCGTCACATTGTAAAACACCACATTGGCAAACAAAATCGGGATAAATACACATAGAATATAAATCAATACAAGCTTGTTTCTAAGCTTGAGATTATTAATATGAAATCTTCGCATCTGTAATCTCCACCTAGTTATTTTTTGCCTAATATTTTGTTACGATAATCGGTAGGTGTCATTTTTTCTAATTTTTCAAATTGAGTTACAAAATAATCTGCATTTTGGAATCCAACTTTTTCTGCGACCTCATACATTCTTAAATCCGTCTGTCTTAGTAATTTTTTCGCTTCTTCTACGCGAATACCGAGTAAATATTCATTGAAATACGCCCCATAAGATTTTCTGAATAATTGCCCGAGATAGACTGAGTTCATATAGAACTTAGCTGCAATTCCTTTTAAATTAATATTTTCAGTATAGTGATTATCAATATACTTCTTAATTTTCTCTATACTACCTTTCCCTTGTTCCCCGCGCCGATCCAATATATATTGAGAAGCTTCCCTAACAAAACTAAGGAAAACGTCCTGTAGTTCAGACAGTCTGCTATACTTTTTCTGCCAATCTAACATTTCAGGTAGCCACTTAAGTTCTTCTTCCTTGCCTTCCATTTGACGAACAATATTAATAACTCCGATGGTACTACGGGTCAACGTATTCGCAACTGCACTAGGCGCGAAACGCATAGTTCTAAATTGATGAAACATTTGATCAATCGTTTGTTCGTATGCATCATGTTTATTCTCTTCAATTTGTTCAAGTAAATTGTTATGAATAGACGTCTCAACATCAAAATAATACAATGCCGTTCGGCTAACTTCATTAGAGAAAATAACGTTCTTGCCATCTTCCGCAAATTTATATTTTATTGCTTCTTTCGCAGTAGTCGCAGAGTTTGTAATTGTACTCAGACGATCAACTTCTATCCCTACATAGATCGTTATAGGAACTTTCATCCCTTTCACAATCGCTAACTGTAACAATCGCAATGCATCTTCTGGAGTAAATGACATCAATGCTTGTTTTAATTTATCGGTATGAATAATCAAACCGAATTGATTTTTCGCTTGTGTATGAATAGGTATATGATAGTCTACTTTTTCTGTAATGTCGGACAGTAAATTTTCCAGTTGACTAAGAAGCACATGATTATAGTCACCGTTGCGTAACTGAGAATCATGTACTTCTACGGTAGCATAACAATAATTTCCGATAACTGGAATGTCCAGTGCTTCCGCTAGTTGTTTAGCATCTTCTTCGCTACACTCTATATTTAATAACGTCTCAATAACTGATTCTATTATCGGTTTTTCACCTGTCAATGTCGTTAATCTCTTTTTTGATAATGTACTAGCTACGCGACGCAATGTCTCTTCTAATTCCTTCTCATCGACGGGTTTCAATATATAATCTGATACCAGATAGCGTAAGGCTTGCTTTGCATAAGAGAAATCATGATATCCACTAACAATAATAAATACTGGTTGGTGTTTACCACTTTCCTTAACTTCTTTAATTAAAGCTAGGCCATCTAATATCGGCATACGAATATCAGCAATAACTAGATCTGGTTTCAACAGTTCGATCATTTCCACTGCTTGAAGACCATTTTCCGCTTCACCACATATCTCATATTGCAGCTTATTCCAATCCATTAATCCTATAATACCTTTACGAACGAAAATTTCATCATCTACGATTAATACTTTATACATATGTAACCCCCTAAAACCTTATTATGGGCTTCTTAAGATGCTAGTTATAATTAAAAGTAGTAGCATCTCAAAAATAATCTATGCTGATCTATCTTCATATACGTGGCATTAGCAGATGCCATGGATGACGTGTTCATACTTACTACCGTAATGTAACCGATTACAACCAGTGTATATTGTTTTTTCCTCTCATGAGTACCCCACAATCTAAAGAATCTTCTTTTAAAATTAAATATATTTATAAGTTTGTTAAATAAGTTAGCTCTAATATTAATTGAATATGAACCTTGGTTACTGTCACCCTCTTGGTGCAAACAACATTACGCTAACGCCTACGACACATATCGCTGCACCTAACCAGTCATATAAATCCGGCATTTTCTTGTCTACTCCCCATCCCCATAAGACAGATAGCACAATAAAAACACCGCCATAAGCAGCATATACTCGTCCAAATGTCGGGAAGTTTTGAAATGTTGCAACGATTCCATATAACGCTAAAGAAAGTCCACCAAGAACTCCAAAGTAAGTAGGACGACCTTCTCTTAGCCATAGCCAGATTAAATACCCACCTCCGATTTCAGCAATGCCTGCAACTACGAATAGTATTAATCCAACCAACATATTCTAATTCACCCCCAATATAATGATACTATGATCGAGATAGAATACCTATAATACTGCAAAAAATATACTTAGTAATATTATTCATCCATTGCCTCATACGTTGGTTTCTCAAAAAAAAGTAGATCACCGATTATTAAGTTCAATTACGATACGTAACTGGCTTATTGATAACGGTGATCTACTAACTATATTGAATACTATGTACTACTGTTATAAGAGATATTATTATACCGTTGCTAACTCTTTTACTTCTTCAGGATATAACTGAGTAAGATGATCAATATTCAAGAAATCTTTCATCGACCATTTGAATTTCACATTGAAGCGATTACAAATTTCCTCAATTTGATTTCGACCTAATACCCCATCACGCTTGTACAACAATAAAGCATGGTAGATCATACCGCTCCTAACAATATTTTTTGTGACAAGCACATTAGAGAATTTATCCATATCTCTCAACTCACGAAACATCTCTATACGATTGTATACAGTATAATGAGTCGTATAAGATTTATCACCTTTATGTTTTGTGTTTGAGCGTTTTATTATATAATTAGATTCTACTAGTTCAGCACTTTCTGATATCGTGTTCTCGCTACATTGACCATTCTTCTTAATATACAGTCGCTGAGCGTTTGCCTGGATGGCAAAATTACAAAGTTGATCATCAAACGCTATTAATTCTCTAGTTCTATCTTTATTCTCATTCATAAGTTCAATGGTACGTGATTCAACGTTAATATTATTCATCATTAATGTAACTAACTCAATGAGTTTATCTCCCTGCACACCATTCCATAGCGCTTCGATAATAAATTTATCTTGAGCATTAATTAATTTACTTAAAATATGTTGTTTCTCATCATATGACATGTAATTTTTCACATGCATAACTAATCCGTATATATAATCTTGTCCACGTTTTTTCCATGGATTTGAGATATGTTGTGAATAATTTTCACTAATCGACCATTCTAAATATGATGATATCGTCGAATAAATAGAACGTGAACTCTCTTTCGTTTTGGGTTGCAATATTTGCATCACGAATAACCTTAGCTCTTCTTCATTAAAATCGTATAAATCCTTTTTAAGTTGTTGTTCCAATTGGGCTGATTTCTTAAAGATCCTGCCGTATACTTCTTTAGTATCAACATTTTCATATCTTTTTAGGTAACTTAATTTGATCATTTCATTATACATTTGAGAGTTTAAGGTTTGTGGAGGCATCTAGATTTATCCCCTTTACATATTTGTAAATTTCACGGTCTATCCCCATAAAAATAGCAATAAATTCATTGTATTATAAACCAAAAAATAACAAATTACAAACCATTCTTTTCATAAATATAATATTAATTAGTATATTATACTATTTAGTGATAAATAAAATACTTTAAAAACAAGAAAAACTCCTCGATATTATCAATAGAGGAATTTTTCTTGTTTTTCATTATTGTTATGATTTGTGAAAAGGACATTGTGCTTTACGATAATAATTAGGATTCGTATCGGTTTCATTGTATCGTGTATGCCATATTACCGTTGTTGTAGGAGACATAGGAGGAATAAGCCATGACCAACGAGCATTCACTTCGCGCTGTTGCTGTTGTTCTTGTTCACAAAACAATCGGAATTGTTCTGATGCTGTATGATGATCCACAATACTAACTTTATTTTTCTTATAGGAATAGATTACTGCTTCATTCAATTCCACAAGCGCTCGATCTTTCCACAACGTTAGATTACTACTTACATCTAGCCCCATACTTTTTGCAATGATCGGTAACTTATTATAGCGATGCACGTCGCCAAAATTACGAGTAGCAATTTCTGTTCCCATATACCAGCCGTTAAAAGGGGCTGCTGTGTAACGAATGCCACCTATTTCTAATTCCATATCAGACACGATCGGTATCGCGTACCATTGTAATTGAAGTTCATGAAACCAAGGAAGACTAGGGTGCTCTATCTTAACTTCTTTAACATATTGATGAGGAATACTACGATAATAAGTTTGCTCACTATTGATTTGAATAACGAGCGGTAACACATCATAAGCAGTCCCCTTGCCACGCCAACCAAGTTCCATACATAACGTTGTAAAAGCTATAGAGTCTGGATCTCCAACGATCTGGTCTCCAATCTGATAACCAGCATAACGAATGAGCTGATGGTTCAATATTCTCACAGTAAGCTCAGCACTGCTTTGTGAGAAGATCGTAATAAGCGGCTGCACTCGACCATCATTCGTAGCTTGCTCAATATGACTGAGTAACGCGTCGAAAATTTGATCTGGATCACTTACATGCCTACAGTCTGCAACAATAAGTGACTTCCAAAACAATCTCCCGATACAACGACTATTATTGCGCCACGCCACTCTCGAACCATATTGGAGTTCATCATCTGTGTGAAGATAACTTCCGTTCTGTGAAATACTTGCTGAAATAGATGTCAATCGTTCTTCTAATTGCTGAGGACTATATCGTAATTCGTTATACATTGTTGTAATAAATGTAGTAGCTTCCGTTAATAACTTCTCTGTACTCATCGCTGGCTTTCGATCCTTACTTCACCTATATTTCGTAATATACGATGGCTACGCAGTTACTTCCTTAATATCTACAAACTAAATACTGCGCTTCGCCTAATAATATCATAAGGATTGACCGATTCCATATTAGACACATAATCGTTATATATTATAATATCTATCGTATTTATACTTAAACGCAAAAAAGCCGAGCATCTATCGGACTGCTATGGCGAAGCCACTATCCAATAAATACTCGGCAGAAGAAGTTTCTATGTTAAGCTTCAAACTAGTAAAGCCCATTTTTTCTGAACTGTATTAGAACTATTCCGCTTTGACGAGAATTTTAATATGGTTTCTCTCTTTCAATAAACCTTCAAAACCTTCATCAATGACTTCATCAAGTGAAATACGTTTCGTTACTAATTTATCCGCTGGGAAATATCCTTGTGCCATCAAGCTAATAACAGCAGGGAAGACATCGCGGTAACCGATAATACCTGTAACTGTACGTTCCTTCATTACAATATTTTGTGGATGAACGGAAGCTTCTTTCTCGAAAATGCTTACGATCATGGTTTCACCATTGAATTTCGTAGCATTGATTGCTTGAACTAGTACTTGAGGTACACTTGTTACTTCAAATGATACATCAACTCCACCATTTGTTAGCTGATGCAGTTTTTCAACGATATCACTTTCACTTGGATCCAAAGCAATCGCACCTAGTTCATTCGCTTTTTCACGACGTTGAGAAGATAATTCAACGGCGTATATTTCAGCTGCACCTGCAGCTTTCAATGCTTCAATAACTAATAAACCAATAGGACCTGTCCCGAACACTGCTACTTTATCGCCAACCTTGACTTTACTTTGTTTCACAGCGTGAAGCGCAACTGCTGACGGCTCTACAAGTGCACCTTGTTCGAAAGATACATTGTCAGGTAGTTTGTGAATCATATGAGCTGGAACAGATGCATATTCAGAGAAACCGCCTCCGCCACCTGCTAATCCATAGAAGCCCATTAGAGAACATAGATTATATTTACCTTGTTTACATGCTTCACATTTTCCACATGAATAAATAGGCTCAACTGTGACTCGGTCACCGATCTCAATATCAGTAACTCCTTCACCAACTTCAACTACTTTTCCAGAGAATTCATGACCCATTACGATTGGTGCAGCATCTCCTGTTAGAGGATGCGGAGTATCAGTAGGTATAAAAATAGGACCAGCAGTATATTCATGCAAATCGCTACCGCAAATCCCACACCATTGTATTTTCAATTTCACTTCGCCTTTTTTAGCAACAGGTTCTTCGATATTTTCCAAACGGATATCTTTAGTGTTATGCCATCTTAATGCTTTCATGTAGATCATCTCCTATGATGTATTGGGCATTTCGAATGTTCACATCCCTATTGTAGTCCTCTTAAGAATGCAGTTCAATATCAACTTATTGCTTGATTTGATTAATTTGGATATTAACTTAATCTTGGAAATATTCTAACTATTTATATATGAATAGTGCATATTAGCTTATAAGTAGGTTTTGCAGAATTTCAATCGAATATACTCAACTTCCTATTTTGGTCACTATTGCATATTATATGTCCTCTTATCGCTCTTACAACCACCGAAAAAAAGACCACATACTCATTAAGGTAGGTTGTTCCCAGTCCATTAAAGTTAGTATGTGGTCATTGATAATATTATTTACGTTCAACTAATTCTTTAAGCTCATGAAGTAATTGATCTAGCTGTTCAAATTGTTCGACCATACTTTCCATGTTAGCATATTGTAATTCCATATTTGCATTAACTTCTTCAACAGCAGCCATATTTTGCTGTGTCGTAGCAGAAATACTATTCATACTATGTGCAAGCACTGAGGATTGATCTCCAAGACGCTTTGTTGATTCTGTTACTTTATTCGTTTGTTCAGTAGAAAGTATTGTATTTGTTTGCACTAGTTCTAACACTTCATTCGCACTTTGAAGAGATTCATTACTTCTAACAACAGAATCATTTCCCTGCTCAACAGATTGATATACAGAATCAATACTTTGATGAATGTTCGATAGTAGCTCACTTATTTCTTCAACCGAAAGTCTTGTATGATCTGCTAACTTGCTTACTTCACCAGATACGACAGCAAATCCTTTGCCATGTTCGCCGGCACGAGCTGCTTCAATCGCAGCATTCAATGCTAACAAATGAATCTGTCTTGCAATCTCATTAATCGTATTAACAATTTCACTAACATTTTCATTTTTCGCTCTTAATTGTTTCATTTCCACTAATGTGTGCTCGGTTGATTGACGAAGTTGCTTCATCTCATCACTGACTTGTTGCATTTTTATCGTATTACTTTCATTTAAATTAGCGTTGTTTTGAGCATACTCCTTCATTAATGCAGAGCTCTCAGCCATTTCCTTAATATCGAGATCAATTCGTTGAGTTGAGTCATTGATTGATAAAATATGATTCGTTTGCTGTTCAACAGATACGGTCATTTCTCCAAAAGTCGTCGTTACTTCCTTAGAAATAGAGCTAGCCGTCTGAACCTGCTCCTTCTGCGAGGAACTAAATACATTAAGCATCAAAATTGAAGTTTTCAATTTCTCAATAAGTTGCTCCGCTAAATTTTTTGCATGAACAGCCTCTGCTTCATTTTTGATGACTTCACGTTGCAATCGTTGTGTAAATTGTGCCGATGCACAAAGAGCCAATGTTGCAAAAAATAAATATAAAAAAAGGAATAGTAATGATTCATTAGGAAATAATCTTTGTTGTAGCACGGGATCTAAGTAAATGTAAGTTGTAACTACTCCACCTAAAACTCCTGTCAGAATAAGTGGTCGGTAGTCAGAGTACAGCGTCATTATCCCTAGATTTACGTATATAAGAAAATAAGTACTTATTACAGGCTGGGGGTCAGATACGATTAATACCGTAACAATTGAGCTAAGCCCAAACGGTAAAACATACTTTACATAAGCACTTATTGGTTTAATAAAAGTCATGACTGTTGCAATAGTATTCATAATAGAACCAATAACAATAAGTAGTAAAATCATTTGCCACCCTAGTCCAATACTAATATCAGTGACAACTCCTAGTGCAAGAACCGCCCACATAATACCAACTAACAATCGATTCCTTTTGTCTAATTCTGTTAGTCCTTGATTCATTTCTCATCCGCCTCTACTCAAATTAATAACTATGTTCCATTACCGCGGGATTAACATACCACGAAAATTCTTCTGTATGTTCAACGATATAACCAATATCAAAGATAACAGGAATAACGTAATCACCTTTATAGAACATCTTTGCTCCTACTTGCTGTTGAGGAACCTTAAAAGTAATTCGCAAGGCTCTCATGAAAATCGGTTCCATTAATGAAATTAAATATTTTAATTGAAGTTGTGCTGAACTATGTACAATAGATGAGAGAATTAGAGCAATATATTCTCCTCTACCTCTAAATGTTTTTAATAATGCAATTTTATCGATTTCCCCTACGCCTCCATTAGATTCAGAGATCCATGGATGTTTATGAAAAGGGACGATTTGATTTATTTTGTGGTGTTCATCAGCTATGTATGGCTTTATTTCTGCAGTTCCGACAAATTCTCCTTTTTTTGTCGAAATTAAATTTTGTTCAAGTATCTCATCACTAAACTCTAAATCAAATCCTTTTTCTCTCCATACCGTTGTCCAAATGCCATTAAACATCGCAAGTTCGAGCTCGCTCTCTACTTTTTTGTACATATTAGTTTCTTCCACTCCCTTTTTATTTCATAATTTAACCAGTATTTATTACATTATGTTGTATTTTTTATCACAAAAAAAGTAACTATCGTACCATTTTACATTTAATTGCATTAAAAATTGTAATATCTTTAGATAATTGAACTAATATATGGAATGAAGTACTCTACTGAGTGTCGATTATTGTTGTATTTAGCTTTCATCGTGGATCACAAAGTAATCGTGTAAATAAATATCTTAAATTTAAGATTTTTTTCTTGCTTTTCTATCACTTGCGTAGTAAAGTGATATTAAGAACAAAAACAACCAATACTTCCGATGCAACTTTTCATTTGCATAGAGGTAAGTCGGATGAAATGAAAAGTTTTAGCCTAAGCTTCCAAGGTAACTTTTCATTTGCATTGAAGTAACACTGGATCATATGAAAAGTTTGGCCTATGCTTCCGAGGTAACTTTTCATTTGCATTAAAGTAACACTGGATCATATGAAAAGTTTGGCCTATGCTTCCGAGGTAACTTTTCATTTGCATTGAAGTAACACTGGATGATATGAAAAGTTTTAGGAGTGATTATATGGATCAGCATACTCTTGGGTCGTTAACGTGGTTAAGGTTAATGCGATTTAGTAATCAGAGTAATCAATTATCGAATGATTTTCTGAAAAGATTTCAGCTAACTACAGCTCAATTTGATGTCCTTATGCAAATACGTACCTTCCAACCATTAACTCAATCTGAGCTTGCTGAAAAGGTCATTGTTACGCAAGGAGGAATGTCTCGAATGTTAGCTCGCTTGGAGCAAGATGGATACATTACTCGAAAGCAAGATTGGAAGACAAAAACGATTGTATTAAGTGATAAAGGTAAGGATATTCTAGATATAGCTATGCCTGCACAACTTGCCTTTCAAACTTCTTTTTTCAAAGAAGCATTAACTGATGAAGAATTAAAAACATTGTATTCCCTTCTAACGAAGGTTCATAAAAATAGCGAAAATAAGCAATTACCACCATTATCGTAGTTGCTTTATACCCATCACTTGACTAATCAATTGAATAACAAACAGTTAAAGGAGCGATTTATATGACACAAATACTGGGTCATCATCACACGTCTATGCTTACTAAAAATGCAGCAAAAAACATGCAGTTCTACACAGGAATATTGGGACTTCGTTTAGTAAAGAAAACTGTCAATCAAGACTCACCAGATATGTATCATTTATTTTATGGCGATGAGATTGGAAGCCCAGGTACAGAACTAACTTTCTTCGAAATGCCGATGGCAGGACATACACAACCAGGCACTAATGCAATTAACTTGATCGGATTGTTAGTCCCTTCATACAATAGTCTGTTGTATTGGGAGCAACGACTAACTGATATGGCAGTAACACATGACTCCATTACGACCTATAACGGATATGATGCACTGCACTTCCAAGATCCTGACGGACTACGCCTTGTTCTATTGAGTAATGAAGGATTAGACGTTCCTGAACATTGGCGTTATTGGGCTGACTCCCCTGTACTAGAAGAGCATCATATTCTTGGAATGGGACCCATTGGTATATCCGTTCGCAACTTGAATGCAACGACAGAATTATTCCGAGATACTTTTGGTTACACAGTTAAATCAAGCTCAGAGTCAAGTGCCATATTGCAAGCTATAAAAGGCGAACAGTGGGGAGAAATCGTATTGACTCAAGAAGAGGGAACTCGTGAACGCCCCGGAAAAGGAAGTGTCCATCATCTTGCGATTCGTGTCGCTAATCAACAGGAACTTGCAGCATGGAATGAGGTAATTAGAGGTCTAGGCTATTCTACTACCGGTGTCGTTGAGCGCTACTACTTTACAAGTGTGTATTTCCGTGATCGCAACAACATTATGATTGAACTTGCTACGGACGGTCCCGGCTTTATGGTGGACTCAGACATTTCAGAGCTTGGCAAACATCTAGACTTACCACCGTTTCTTGAAGCGCGACGCGCTGAAATAGAAGCATCATTATCACCGCTATAAGAGGCAGTTCAAAAAATGGGCTTTGATAACGTTGAATATGCTGACGTAGCGTACTCGACATCGAAAATAAAGTGAACTTGGAAAGTCTAGTATAAGCTTCCGATGTATGTTTCTTGCAGAAACATTGTAGGTTCGCATGTACCAATAACGTACACTTGCGCTTCCACCTTTCTCAAGTAGCACTCCATCTTCTCGATTCTGAAAGCCCACTTTTCGAACCTTTATTTGAAGCTTAGGGCCAAACGACTACCGCTGGTGTACTCGTACCGCACACTTTATTGAGTCTCGTTTTATCAAGTAGATAATAAAAAGTTTTAGTTTATGCTTTCGAAGCTACTTTTTATTCACAATGAAGTTTGTCTAGAAGTTAATAAAAAGTTTTAGGAGGTTATTATTATGGAAAAATATCGTATTGAACCAAAAAGCGGCATGGAGTTTGGCCTTTACACATTGGGGGATCATATGACACATTCCATGATCAATCAACCTATTAGTGCTCAGCAACGTCTACATGAAATTATAGATGCAAGTAAACTTGCCGAGGATGCTGGTCTTGATGTGTTTGCTGTTGGTGAGAGTCATCAAACATATTTTACAACGCAAGCTCATACCGTTGTACTTGGAGCAATTGCACAAGCTACGAGCAAAATCAAAATTTCAAGCTCAGCTACTGTATTAAGTGTCTCTGATCCTGTTCGTATATATGAAGACTTTGCTACATTGGATCTAATCTCTCGTGGTCGAACAGAGATTGTCGCTGGACGTGGCTCACGTGTTGGAGCCTACGATTTGTTCGGCTACGATTTGAACGATTATGAGGAGCTATTCGAAGAGAAATTAAAATTGCTAGTGAAATTGAATGAAGCAACTGGTCCTGTTAGCTGGGAAGGCCAATTCCGTGCACCATTACATCGTGCCGAGATTTTACCGCAGCCTGTTAATGGTCATCTTCCGATATGGAGAGCAGTTGGCGGTCCTCCTGCAAGTGCAATTAAAGCTGGAGAAGCTGGAATACCTATGATGCTTACTACACTTGGAGGTCCTGCCGTTAATTTCAGAGCTTCCGTTGAAGCATATCGTGAAGCTGCAACGAATAATGGTCATGATGCTAGTCAGTTACCCATCGCAACAACTAGCCTCTTTTATACAGCAGAAACTTCACAAGACGCGATGAATGAATACTATCCGTATATTAATGCCGGCTTTACTTCTATTAGAAGAAGTGGATATCCAAAGCAACAATTCGATCAAGCAATCGACTATCGTGATGCGCTTATGGTCGGTAGTCCGCAGCAAATTATTGAAAAATTACTATATCAATATGAACTATTCGGTCAGCAACGGTTTATGGCGCAAATTGATTTCGGTGGTGTACCATTCGATAAAGTAATGAAAAACATTGAACTTATTGGTCGTGATATTATTCCCGCTGTGAAAAAATATACTGCTCAAAGTTAAGTAGCATTGGATCTGAAAGTAGTAACATGTAACCACATTAAAATCTTCAACCACCACTATCGGCAAAGATGAATCAATAAAGGCAAGGATGCTATATGCTATAGTCAACCTATAGCTCCAGCCTCCTTGCCTTTTAATTAGTTACTATTTAATTCGCTAATTAGGCTTTGCTTTCTAATATGACGAATGAAAGGAATAAGCATGAGCATACATACTACGATAAGAATTGCTATATTCCATGCAATTAAATTTAGATTGATTAAAATTTGCACACCTTCATCTATTCTACTTAATGATGAAACAACAAGTGTCCCCAGAATGAGTCCCAGTAAAGTTCCGAATAGAATATATAGCATAAATTGTAGCGTAATCATGAATGATATCCCTCGCTCCGTCACTGCAATAATTCTCATGACTGCATACTCTCGACGGTTACTATGAATGTTCTGGAACAGCGTATTACATATTCCCATAATAACGGAAACCATCATAATCGTTAAAGTAGCAACGAACATTGACCAGCGCTCATCTTTCATTTTATCCGATATCGCTAATTCTTTACTTAAACTATTCATGCGTAGCTGTGCTGGATACATCTGCTGTAGCTCCTGCAACTGTTCTAGCACCAACGTTTCATCTTGAGCATTTAACCATAACTCATCGAATTGCGTATGTGGTTGAATGAAAGATGTTGCACTTAAGTCAACATACATATCAGCATAGCTGCCTGGTAGCTTTTCATAAATTGCACTTACTATCACTTTGTCCACTACTTCATATCCTTGCTCCTCGTTCAAGTACATTTCTGCTGCAATAAGATCTCCTACTCTATAGCCATTTTTCGCAGCAAAATTCTCGCTAATAATAACATGTGATTGTAATTGCTCCTGGTTAGGTACTTCCATAATGTTCATATGATCAAGCATCTGTAGATCCAGGGCCTTATAGACGAAACTATGTCGAACCCCTTCCTTACCGGTTACTTCAAAATTATTGTAGTTATTTACTACGACAATTTCGTCTATCCCCGTCAATGAAGTAACTTCCCGCTTCAATTGTTCTGGATCTATCTTGAGTGTCGACTGGTCTCGCAAGCTTACATTAATGTTCGTAGCATAGGTTTGTCGAATATATTCCTCTCCACCATTAGTCACAGTCTCAAAAAAGACAGAACCAATACAAACGATCATAACCATTACACTAATTAGTAACGTAGCAAATGTATTTTTCTTGATTTGCGGAACAATATTTTGCAAGGAGACATATGGGAGATTACCTATCCGTTTTCTTACTACGGGAGAAATAATATTTATTAATTTAATAAAATAGACAGGGAACAATCGAAAACTACTAATCGTAATGAATATTGTTAAAAAGAGATACCATCTCACTAACTCACTTTCGGGTACTGAGAAGAAAAACCCGGAAATTAGTAATGCCACACTACCTAACCATACGATAAGGCTAATTCTGCGCTTAGATAATTTACTGGCATTATGCTCATTAGTGGACATGAGCTGCATTGGTAATATCTTATTGCTACTATACGCAGGAATAATCATGAATAGCTGAATAAAGATCATTGCAGCGACCGTCGTTATTAATGCCTTACCCATATGAAATGAAACCTCAGATTCATAGGAGAACATATTCCCAATTAACTGTGGTGCAAAGATATGGATACTCCACGCTAAGAGGAATGCAAGTAAACCACCGATAATAACGATAAATGATAACTGTAGCCAGATAAGTCTGAACAATTGTTTATTGGTAGCACCAATACAACGCATAACCGCCATCTGCTTACGATATTTGTATAAAAACGCTTCACTGTTAGAAATAATGAACAATATGGACACGAGCAGAATAAGTAGCGACATCACTATAATGAATACATTCATCGCTTGTAAATTTTGCTCGTAAAATTCATCCTGCTCTACAACATCTATTCGTAATTGGGAATCTATCGACTTCAATGAAGATACTACGTCAGATAAGTTTTTCTGAGCTAATTGTACTAATACAAAGTTAGCTTCATTAACTACCCCTTGCTTATTGTAGATCATATCTTTTACAACCTCATGTGGTAGTAAAACCATATCTAGCCTCGCACCGGGTACATCAGCAGTAATCACTTGAAGCTTGAATTGAAGTCCATCAATATTAACCGTATGACCGATCTCTAGCTGCAATGCTGTCGTCAATGACTCATTCATCGCAACGCCATTACTATCTAAATTAGTACTAAGCTTATATCTGCTTTTAACTAGATCATCATTCATTAGCCCAACAGTATAGATCGAATCTTTAATCGACTCTACCTTCGTATTAGTAAGTAATACTGGTGAAATCGTCATATTGTTGTCGACATTGTGAATCTCCTTCAACATTGTCTCATCTATAATTTTATGATGCTCTAGATCATAACCAACTAACATATCCATATCACCATATAAGTTTTTCATCTGATCTTGAAATGATTGTCGCTCGTTCGTTACAAACATAACCATAGAAATGATTAACGTAATAGATATAACAATACTTAGAAGAGATGATAGCGATGATGTTTTATTACCCATCAGAAATCGATAAGCAAGACCTTTAATTGAACTAATCATAGGCGTACACCCATTACCTTCTGGAAGATAGCAAGTAATTGCCCGATATCCGTGTCATCATGTTGACAGCTAAATTGTTCCACAATATGTCCATCATGAAAGAATAAGACACGATCAGCATAGCTAGCGATATAGGGGTCATGCGTCACTAATAATATACTCTGTTCTAGTTGTTCCTTCATTTCTACTAATACACGCATAATATCTTTAGACGTGTTCACATCAAGATTACCTGTAGGTTCATCGGCTAGTAGAATTGGTGGCTCACTAATCAATGCTCTAGCAATGGCTACACGTTGTTGTTGTCCGCCAGAAAGTTGGAATGGTCGTTGCTTCGCCCAAGTGGTTAACCCTACTCTCTCTAGCATAGCTGCTACCTTTACTGCCATAATTTCTTTCGAAGTACCATCTAGCAATAATGGCAATGCAATATTTTCTTCTACTGAAATATTGTATAATAAATTGAAAGATTGAAAAATAAATCCAATATTTTCACGACGGAATTGTGTTGCAGCAGGTTCGGTGAACATATCTTTATGAACAATACCATGTAATGCAACTTCTCCTTCATTAGGCTTCTCAAGCCCTGCAATAATGTTTAATAGTGTGCTTTTCCCAGAACCACTAGTACCCATTACAGCTACGAATTCTCCCTTATGGAGCGTTAAAGAAACTCCTTGTAAAGCTTTCACTTGTCCTGTACCTACCCCAAAGCTTTTAGTGACATTGTTAACCGTTAAAGTATGTTCAATTGCTGACATGTTTCATCTCCCCTATCTATCTCTTTTTTTTGATTCTAGTAATTTACCTAGTGCAACAATTTATGGATAGTTTTGGTAAATTATTAGATATGTTACAATAATACCCAGTTTAAAGCAACTTGGTTTCATGTTTTTTCAAAAAGGATTTAGAAACCTAAACCAGATCATAATAAAAATTGAACGGACCTACGATATACTAATTAGATAAAACTGCAACTATTTTGAATGTAGCGGACATCTAGACTCAGATAGCAAAAAAACTAGACCCCAATAAGTGCAGGTCTAGCTTAAAAGAAAATATATATACATCGTTAATTTCCAAGCATACTATTTACTCGATCATAAGACTATTACTGAGAAATCAACTGATGCTTATGTGTACTTTTTAGAATATTTACCTATATATGAATCTAGTTGCAATGCCGCATTACTTACATCATTACTATGACAAATTGTCACAAGTTGCGGCTTTAACTGCGCGATAATTCTACTACTCTTGACCGCTTCTGTCATATCTGCAGTAAACATGGCCATCGGTTTTGCCAGCTCTCCTCGCTTGGAAGTGAATAGATCTCCAGCAATAAGCACCTTGTCTTTAACATGATAATAAACAACATGCCCCGGAGAATGCCCTGGCGTATGATAAGGAATAAAATCACCGAAAGGCAATAACTGGCCGTCCTTCTCCTCTAATGGCTGTACTAGTTGCGGAGGGACAAGAACTTCTGGTTTCTTTCTCCTTGGAAAAGGTTCTTTCCCTTCCATATATTTGATCTCGTCCTGATGAACATAGACGGGAATCTTCTCTTCCTTCAAAATATTGTGAATACCACCGGTATGATCAGAATGTCCATGAGTCAGCAAGATCGCTTTAATCTTACCTAACTTTCTTGCTTCTGTTAAAATTGCTTTACTCATTGAAGCAATGCCCGTATCTACAATATATACCCCTTCTTCACTTACCACTAACCATATACTTATTTTAATAACTAACCATTTTTCTAACTTGTAAATATGGGGTGATATTTTACTTATCTTCATATATACTCACTCCATTCATTAAATAAGTAACACTCATCTCAACAAGTGGCAGTACCCTTTCTTCAATTAGCTCTATATCTTCTACAGAGTTAGCGTATGTCGTAATGGTACCGTGTAATTGATAAAATAAGATTCTACTAAACGCTAATATTTGTGCTTCCTCAGGTTGAATAAAGAGCGAGCTAACTGAAGTCTGTAATAGCGCAAAAATTCGCTGGCGTAGCATACTAAGCTTCCAATCTGAACCTGGCTCATCTACACGCCCTGCCTCAATTGTCATGAAGGTCTGGTACAAATTACGATGCAACATGCCAAACTTGACATATACTATTGCAATTTCAACAAGTTTTTGCCTAGCTAGATCGTCTTCGCCAGAAAGAATAAACTCAAACTGTTGTATTAGCTTCGTTAGCGGTTCTTCCGCTAATTGCGCAAGTAGCTCCCTCTTATCTTGATAGTAGAGATAGATACTTGTATGTGAGCAATTTGCTTCCTTTGCGATCTCACGCACTGTTACTTGCTCATATCCTTTTGTAGCAAATAGCTTTTGCGCAGCAATTAATATGCGTTCTCTTGCTTGTAATGATGATTCCAATATTATATCGCCCCTTATAACCAATGGTTACTAACCGTTGGTTATATTATAATGTATTATATGAATGCTGGCAAATACTTATTGCAGCATGTCAAAAATCAAATAAAACAACTAGTGAAATGTTTAGAATTGCATATAAAAAGAGACTGGGACATAACTAGTTTCTAAAACAAAAAAAGTGGAATCGCATTGTCGATTCCACCTCTATAAAATGATCATCAAATGATATGAACTCACGAGCTGGTCATATTAATCCTCTCTTCAATTTAACCAAAGAATGCTGCTGAGTATTTCAATTCACCTTTTGTCAATTGTAGTTGTCCATCCAACACTTCATATACCATAAATACTTCATCAGGCACTTCGAATTGTTTCAATTCTAGTCCAAATTGTCTGGCTGGTTGGAATCCAAATTTTGTGTAGTATGTAGGATGTCCGATCAACAAAATAAGACCATAACCTAACTCTCTACAACGTCTTGTTCCTTCTTCAATTAACATTCTACCGATCCCTTGCCCTTGGTGACCTGGCTTAACTGCTATTGGTGCTAGGGCAATAACTACGGTTTGTTGATCTTGATCTTCTACTACTGCCTTACTTAACAAAATATGACCAACGATTTCATTATCTACTTCAGCCACCATGGAAAGATCAGAAACAAATTCATCAGAATTTCTAATTCTTTCAACTAATTTTGATTCATCTTCTCTATGTTCAAATGCTAAATAATTTAAGTGATAGACTTCTTTAAAATCCTTCTTATTCTCAGTTCTTATATTCATAATAATCTCCATCTCTATGCAGGCAGAGCTTTGCAATCCAACATTAATTTCACCTAAACATTATGCAATTATACACTCTCCACACAGCAAATAACATCTCTTCTAATATCCTTGAATGACATATTATTAAAGGGACCGTCAATGAATCTATTATTCAATATCGGATTAGGATGAGCATGAGATTCATATCGTATATTTCCATTATCGTTTAGTTTATTTTCGCTAATAAATAGAAGATACGCCATTCCTTCATGTGATAACACTTTTGTTGAATGAATGTTCATCACTTGACCTACTTTATCTTCCATTCCTTTATATTGATCAAGTACTTTAATTGAAACTTGATCAATAGTTTCTTCATTCATCAATGAACCTATAATTTCTCCAATTACGATGTAATCTGATTGATCAACAATCTCTTTCAATGTTTGTAAGGAGTCATCCAGATTAACGTTATATATACTTGCAACAAATGTATTATTAGTTGATGATTGTGTACTACAAGATGTCAGAATGAAACATAGCAGTGTTCCCACTACATAGCGACTTAACTTCATCTTAACTCTCCGTTCTACACCAGCAATAATAGGAATACATTCATTCAGAAAATATCATCTAACCATAATAAACCAAAGAACAATACACCCATTAGATTTACTGCAATGAATATGACGATGACTGCACCAATCAAAAAAGTGATCCCTGAATTAACCCATTTTTTCATGGTCACCAACCTCTACCTAACCATTTTATATACCAAATATGGTTATTATTACTATCAATTATAATCGACTCTTTTCTTAAATATCAATAAAAGAAACTTAATACAAAAAGGATTGTGCTCTGTACAAGACAGAACTCAATCCTTAATGTTTACTTCATGTTATTTAGTTCATTGATAAAGTGCATACTCGCAATGGTTAATGACAATAAATATCAACATGATTGGAGTAATTTCATATTACTTCTGCACAACTAAATCTTCAATTACTTCTGACGCTGACTGCTTCTTCACCTCAATAAACTGCAGAACGAGACCTCGCTTCTGTTTAATAGAGAAATGATAACCTCCATGAGTAATGATCATATCCTTCTCTAGATCAGCATTTTGGGTATAAATCCAGCCGCCTAGTGTATCTACGTTTTCATTCTCTAACGATATTTCTAGTAATTCCCCAACTTCATGAAGTTGCACTTTTGCATCTATAATATAGTGACCTTCATCTACTTTACGTATATGAGAAATCTCATCACCATCAAATTCATCTCTAATTTCCCCAACCAATTCTTCAATAATATCTTCGATTGTAATCAATCCAGAAGTACCGCCATACTCATCCACTAATATTGCCATTTGAATACGTTCCTTCTGCATTTTTTGCAGAACTTCTTTAATAGGAGCAGCTTCAATGACATTAATAACTGGATTAACAAAATGCGCTAATTTATATTCTATAGCTGGATTATTCAATCGTTGAATAAGTAGATCTTTAATATTGAAGTAACCGATAATATTATCACGATCACCGTCGTATACAGGATAACGTGTATATTTTTCTTGAGAAACTCGCTTCAGAACATCTTCATGCTTCGTATTCACATTGAATCCAACGATTTCAGTTCGAGGGATCATAATCTGACGAGCTAACGTGTCATCAAATTCAAATACATTATTAACAAATTTCATCTCGCTGTTGTTAATTTCACCTGATTTATTACTTTCAGCAATTAACATACGAATTTCTTCTTGTGTATGAGAAACCTCATGTTCACTTGCTGGTTTCAAACCAAAAATCCCGACAAGGACACGTGCAGAACCGTTCAAGAACCAAATAAACGGGAACAATATTTTGTAGAAAATCATAATTGGTCTAGCAAATAGCAAAGTTACTGCTTCTGCCTTCTGAATAGCTACTGTCTTGGGAGCAAGTTCACCAACAACTACGTGTAAAAATGTAGCCATCATAAATGCTGTACCGATAGTAAATACATGAATTAAGTTCGTTGAAAGCCCCAATGCTTCGAATGCAGGGTGTAATATAAATTCAAAGGTCTTTTCTCCGACCATACCAATACCTAACGCTGTAACTGTAATACCTAATTGACAGGCAGATAAATATTCATCCAAGTGCGAAACGACATGTTTAGCAGAAACCGCACCTTTTTTACCTTCAGCGACTAACTGATCAATTCTCGACTGTCTAACCTTAACAATGGCAAATTCAGTTGCCACAAAAAATGCAGTAAATATAATAAGCACAATAAATATAGTAATGTTAATTAGAGTCAATTCTTCGTCTTACTATAATAGTAAGACTCCACCTCCCACAATATGATGATCCTACTTGCTTCATTCGATCATATTGCAGATGACATATGTTACTTAAGGAATAAACGTAATGGGTATTGCAAGTATTCCTAGCAAATAGTCAATGCTCATATCGAAATCATGCGGTATGTTACATATCCCATTAATATTTGCTAGCCTGTTGTTGTAAAGCGTATCCTTCCCATTACCCATCCTCCTTAACTATATTTGAAATTTCAACATCATTGTTGATGTACTCAATTAATACGTAGAAATCGGCAATCTCGTTTCAAAGTTTTTTTGATTTTTATGAAATTACGCTCCACTCTTATGAAAAATTAGAGCTTTAACCCATATTACAAACCAAGTAATCCAGAGTCTACTAGGCAACATGCATTATTACTTTGCTTTTCTTGCTACAATCCATAGCCCCCATAGACTATATTGAATAATCCACACGGCAAGCAAGACAACCACAAGACCCAATATATATCTACTCTCTCCAAAAAATTGCTGAATACTCATAAGTGGTGAGTTAGCAATTGGCCAGTTTAAAAACATATAATTCGTCTCGTAAATCTTGTTAAAGAGATACACAGGTGGAATAGTTATAATGAGGAACAATATAACTTTCCATAATCTACGAATTCTAGGTTTCATTTCACCAGTAGCTAATAACATAATCGGATACGTTAGTATTAAAGCGTGATAGACAAAGGAATGGATGTGAAGAAAGCTCATTACAGGATCGTTTGCCCACCCAGGAAATAGGAGTGCAATGAAAGCAGAGGGCATCGTCAAGCTAAATAATATTTCAGCAATCATTGTGCTTTTGCGATATGCATGCAATAAAACAAGAAAAATCGCAAGACCGCATAAATGAATGGGGAGATAATATAATAGATTCCGCCCGGTAGCTAACACTACGATGACTTTACATATCTCTGCAATGAGCAGTGTATAGCCAATCCCTTTACGCATCCAGTCTCTTTGTAATGGTGAGCATCGAGTATAAATGAAGGTAATTAATATACTTATTATCACGATAGCGATAAGCCAATTCAGATGTACATAATCAAATACTTCAAAACCCTTTTCCATCATTCACCTCTCATACACTTATTCCTTACACTATTTTATATGCACCTTGTAAATATTGTATATGATTTCTGAATTAATTAGTATCATATAGCGAGAATAATAAGACACTCCAAGAACTAATTGTTGTTGTGCTAGTATCAAACTGCGAGAATATACCGTTGTTTCAATCGTCTTGGTCCTCTTTCCACTTACGATTAGTTCTCTCCGCTACTGAATGCGGTTAATAGAGGGCATTAATGAAAATGATCTATTCACAAAAAAAACCTCCCTCCAATAGTTAGATTGTAATCTAATTATTGGAGCGAAGCTCAATATCCTTACTTACTTGATGCTACTGTAACTTTTAATCACTTCTTCAGCGAATGCTTTCATTTTTTTGATGTTAGCAGAATCACTAGAAAGCCAATATAACAAACTACCCCCATCAACTACACGATTCCAGATCAACATTTCCTTACCATCAATAGAAGTACGATATACTGCTACTCCTGCCAACCTATATACATTTGAAGACGATACCTTATCCACATAAAAATCAGCTGTCGGTTGATCACTCGGACTAATATCAAGTAGATACTCTGTATTTCCTTGTTCGTAACGGTTCTGTAACGTTAAAATTTGATCCGTCATTTCAGTCGACTGATAGGCATATGACATATGACTTTCTTTATCCGTCACTTCTTGCCAAAGACTAGCAACTGGGTTAATTTTGCTTATAGGAGAATATGCTAACTCTGATTCTACATACTTTGCATCATTGATCTCCATTGGTAAAGTCACTTCCTTCATTACTCCTTGTAATTGGGAGTATAACTTGTTCACATTAGTAAAGATTTCTCCCTTTGTTACTGAGGTGTAATTGATCGGTATTTCGCCACTTTTTGCTGCATCAATAGCCTCTCTACCATAAACAATCATTGCCCCTTCATTAACCGCAAGTGTACTCTTTACCTTATTTGCAATGTTGTTTTCCTCGTCACGCACCTCTCCGCTTCCGGTTCTAATATTCATCACAGCATTGCCTTCTTGGTCAGTTAATGATAACCCCCAACCAAATTTCATATAACCAAAGCCACTAAGCATAATAATGATCAGTGTTGCAGCTATCATAAAGATAGGTTTTCTTATGTATCTAGATGTTGACATTGACCGTACACTCCCTCCTTGGGAGGTGACATCATTATCTAGCTGCTCCATTACACGATTAGAAAAATCAATGTATTTCGGAGTACTATGCTCGGCAGCAACTTTAAATTGATTCAACGTTTTTGTCGATGAGGAGAACGTTTTGTTTTTCATACGATAACCCCTTTCGTTTACTTCTTGCTTGAATTTTTTTCTTCAGCCGCTCGAACTTTTTCCTTAAATTCTGTTGCGATATGTTCATAATCTCTGAAATATCTGCAAAACTACGCTCCTCAACCGTCTTAAGTATCAGTAACTGTCTATCTGGTATTGACAAAGGTGCTAATACTTCTTCAACTAACTTTGAGCTATAATCTAAATTTGCGTGCTTACTCTCCTGCTTAAGAAAAGCAACCAATCCCTGTTTGCGTTGACGTTGTTTAATGATGTTAATACATTGATGATGTGCTATTTTGTATAACCAAGATGAAAATGAGATCGTTGGACGATAGTTTTCAAGACCGCGATATGCATTTATAAAAATCTCTTGCACAGCATCCTCTGCATCCGTCTCATCGCCCAACATATGATAACAGTAAATATGAATTTGCCTCTGAAAATGAATCACGAGCAAACGGTACTGTTCTTTATCTCCGGCTTGTACCACCTGCACAATACTTTCTATCTGTTCAGAACTCAATTGTTGCTTCTGCTCACTCATGCTATGTACTCTCCTTTCCGTGTGTAATCATTTCACCTATATAACAATTCGAATGCATCGATTGTGACATAATCCGAAATTATTTTTATAATCAGTCGCTACTGTTCGCATGTAACGTGGTCCGAGTAACAAATTCAATTACATTATATTACAAACAATACAAATATTAAGTTGCCATTACAAGAGTCTCCAAACGGTATTTCCACCTATCAGTTGCGCTCGATGAAGGGCATTTTTACCCTTCATTACACTCCATCCCACTAGTTGCTCCCGATGAAGGGCATTTTTACCCTTCATTACACTCCAGCCCACTAGTTGCTCCCGATGAAGGGCATTTTTACCCTTCATTACACTCCATCCCACTAGTTGCTCCCGATGAAGGGCATTTATACCCTTCATTACACTCTATCCCACTAGTTGCGCCCGATGAAGGGCGTTTTTACCCTTCATTTCACTCTATCCTAGAATCATCTATCAAGAAGCCACTACTTTAAGATCATCTTATAGATAAATTCTAAAAAAGCCTCACTACATTAATTAGATTATAATCTAATTAATGTAGTGAGGCTCAGTATCCATAGCTAGTTAATGTCTAAGTTATTAGCCAACAATCTCTTGTTTTTGCTTTTTCGTTAGCTTGTTGAATACTAGCTCGTACGCATGCTTAATCAAGCTTTCCATCATCTCAGATGATACATTCGCATCAAAGTATATCGAGTTCCAATGTGTCTTATTCATGTAGTATCCTGGGACTATTCCTTCTACTGTTTCCCTTAAAGTTTCTGCACGTTCAGGATCACATTTCATCGTAATAATAGAAATATCCTTCGCATCTGTTCCAATCATCGCATACATCTTACCACCGATAAAAAATCGATCAGCTTGCCACTCCATTTGATAATCATATGTAACTCCTGGATGTGCTTGGCACATCAACTTTAGCTGTTCCTTGTTCACACATTTGCTCCTCTCTAGCATCATTACCATTACCATACATTATAGATTACTATACACATGACCTGTATAATAATTAACCATTTCAACAAAACAACCACTATTTGTGCTAATTTTAGCATAAATAGTGGTTGTTTACATTGTTAACTATTATCTAATCGTTAGAAGTCATATTGATCTTCTTGCTGCTTTCTAATGATTTTGTACGTTGCTGTCAGATTAGCTGTATCTTCAACTAGTCGTTCCATTCGCAGGAATACGTCATCATTAACAATTTCTTTCTTCATATAGTCTTGATCTTCTATGAAAACATACGTCTGTACAATTTGAGCCTTCATATAAGCTAGTATTGGCTTAAGGTGTTGTTCAGCCACTAGATAGTGTTTAGAGGATCCCGCTGTAACGAAAAAACTTATTATTTTATCCCGAAAAGCATTAATCGGTAATAGATCAAAAATGTTTTTCAAGGTAGCTGGAAGTGACGCTTGGAAAATCGGCGTACCTATAACAATAGTATCTGCATCCATCAACGTTCTCGTAACGAACGCTGTATCTCCCTCATACTCCAAATAATTGCGTCCATCACTAAATTGTACATTGTAATCCGCCAAATCAATAAGCGTCCACTCCGCGTCCGGATATTTATCGCGAAGTGTTTTTTCAAAAACAAGCATCGCCGTTTTTGTTTTCGAGCCAACAATAGAACCAGACAATCCGACTATTTTCATCGTAACAACTCCTATTTTTTGTTGGTTTATTATTTTTGTTATGAGTAATTTCGAATTATTGTTTTGTATACTTTCTAACCGCAGGTAAAATTTCTGAGGCAATTAGCTCAAGGTTTTTCACAAGTAATGGGAATGGTACACCGCCAAAATCCATTTGTGCCATATAACGTTGATGTCCAAACAGTTCATACTGATATAAGATTTTTTCAATAATTTGCTGTGGGCTACCAACCATTAAAGCATCACGAACATCTTGTGCTTGAGCAAAATGTTGCTTCGAGAAACCATGTCCATTTACTAATTGCAAACCTAGATTTACCCCCGGATACGCTTGACGCATTGCTACTTGTGAATCTTTATCTGTGAAAAATAATCCTGTCGTTGCAACAGGGAATTCTGCTGGATCAAATCCAGAGTCACTTAAAGATTTCCGGTAAGCATCAACTGCTATTTTGAAGTTCGATGAAGGACCACCTAATGTTGCAAGCATCATTGGAACGCCTTGTTTCCCTGCACGAATGGCACTACCCGGCGCTCCACCTACCGCTCTCCATAGAGGCAACGTGTTATGCAGTGGACGAGGTAATACTTCCGCATTTTTTAACGGTGCGCGATACTCTCCTTCCCAATTTACAATCTTATTCTCATTAATCAGCTTTAACAGCTCAAACTTCTCTTCGAATAATCCTTCATAATCTTTCAAATCATATCCAAGAAGTTCGAATAAGCCAACTCGTGATGCTCGTCCAGCAACAATCTCTACACGCCCATTTGAAATAAGATCAATCGTTGAGAAATCTTCATATACGCGTACTGGATCTGATGTACTTATAATCGTTGAAGAACTTGTTAATTTTATATTTTTAGTCGCTTGCGCAATGGCACTTAGAACAACACTATGCGCTTGAGTAGCGAAATATTTTTGATGACTTTCACCTACACTAAATACATCTAAACCAAATTCTTCAGCAAGTTTTGCAAGCTCGATAATCTCATCAAGACGTTGCTTTGCTGAGATACGCTCCATCGTCTCTGGATTCGGAATATGATCTCCTAATGTGTATAAACCAAATTCAATTCCTTTGCTTCGATCAATACGATATTTTTCCATTTTCCTCTTCCTTTCATCCTGTTGTTAGGTCAATTATGCATCATGTATAATCAATTAGATAGTACGCACTTTGAAGTAGTATAGTATACTAAAAGATACTGTAAAATAACTAGAAAGATGGGATAAGATCACATGGAAAAACTGATTGAAGCTTGCAAGGTAGACGATGCGTTAGAAATCATTGTCGGTAAATGGAAGCCGAAAATATTATTATTACTTCTTGAACATGGAACTATGCGCTTTAATGAATTGCGTCGTCATCTTCCAGGTATTACTCAGAAAATGTTAACTCAGCAGCTTCGCGATCTAGAAGAAGAATATATTGTGCATCGAAAAGTATATGCTCAAGTACCCCCTAAAGTTGAGTATTCAATAACAGAGTATGGGCGTTCACTTGATCCGATACTTGATACGATTCATCAATGGGGTTCTGCACATCTTCTATTCAAAGCTAAGCAAATAGAAAAAAAAGTAGCTACTGAATAATCAGTGCTACTTTTTTTCTAGATAAATCATTTATTCCACTAATCCATATTTCACTTTAATCCGCTCCAACTTTTCAATCATCGGCCTTGATAATAACAATAGAAAAATAACAGTCGCGGCGGCATGCACAAGATCGAACCAAAATCCAGATATATAAAGAGTTGCTAATGCTGACCATGAGAACTGTGAAGTTCCCATCAGTAATGATCCAAAGTTAATAATTCCTCCGTATATAATAAAAGTTGCTAATCCACCGTATATACAAAGCGACAGCCTATTTTTCTGTAACATCCCTTTTTGGAATAGTAAACCCGCAATAAATCCGATAATGCCAAAGCAGAACATTTGCCAAGGAGTCCATGGACCTTGTCCAAAGAAAAAGTTTGAGACAAATCCAGCCGTCGCTCCGACAAGAAAGCCGACTTCAGCGCCTAAACATACTGCTGCTATAATGACAATCGCGACTACAGGCTTAAATTGGGGAACCATAAAGAAAGCTGATCTTCCCGCTACAGCAATAGCAACCAGTACTGCGATAACAATCAATTCTCTTGCTTGTGGCTTGCGCTTTTCAAAGCGTAAAGCAAACGGCAACATCGTATACAAAATAATGAGTAAGCTAATAAAGTAATATTTCCGATCATCTAGCACGTACACTCCGAGCATAATTGTAGCTGGAATAATAATAAGTATTAATGCAGCTGAGATCAATGTTCTACGACTAAGCTTGCTTTGGTCATTCAGCCTAAGTTTCTGTTGATCGGATTCGTTAAGCTTACTTTCATTGTTTATACTAAGCTTTGACATCGTATAATCACATCCTCTATCGTTACAGCATCATCCCACACATGCCTTGTCATGCGATTTGCCGTTGTCGTATAGAAGCTATTTCCAGCAAAGAACGGCTTCGCTTTATTCGTTGTAATCATACTGCCATCGAAGAACATAGCACAAGTTTCTCCATACTCTGCACAAAACTCTATATCATGAGACACAAGTACGATCGTTACACCTTGATCGTTAAGTTTTTTGAGGAATTGTGCTAGCTTCGTCTTGAAGAAACGATCTAAGCCTTTAGTTGGTTCATCGAGCAGTAAAATCTTTGGCTCTAATAAAAGAACCTTTGCAAGTGCAGCACGTTGTTGCTCTCCTCCACTTAGATCAAATGGATGCATAGATAGTAAATGCTCTAGCTGGGCAAATTGAATAATCTCATTAACCTTCTGTTCCTGCTGCTCTTTTGTCAATGAAGATTGCTGTAACATTTCATACAAATCGTCTTTAACTGTTTTCTTTACAAACAACGTCTGTGGGTTTTGTGGTAATACTCCTAAATAATTGTTGAACTTGTCCCGTTCACTCCATTTGCGAATGTCTTTACCGCTAAGCATAATTTTGCCTCGGTAAGGCATATGAATGCCACTAATTAGTGATAAAGTTGATGTTTTTCCAGCACCATTACCACCTACAATACAGAAAAACTCACCTTGCTTAACTGAAAAAGAAAGGTCCTTAATAACATCTGAACCATGTTTGTCGTATTTGAACCATACCTCTTGGAACTGAATAACTGGAAGCTGTTGATCAGCTCTTGCCTTACTGAATAATCTTTTGCGCTTAATTCCTTTATTTGTCTCATACTTATTCTCATTCTTATTCATCTGTCTCATACTTGAATTCATGCTCTTACTCAATTGAGTAGTACTCTCATCTGTATTGATTAGAGCATTACTTTCATTACTTTTCACAAATGAGACTCGCTTACCATCAACACCAGTTCGAGTTGCTACATAACGATCTAGCCACTGACGACCTTCCTTTACAGTCATAGATAGTTCTGCTTGCGACTCAACAACCGTTTGTATTTGCATCGGAGTTGGCATGGATGCGAACATGGGATGGTTCATTGCTGCTAATCGATGTCCTCCTTGGCGAGGAGTATCATCAACGATGATTTGTCCTTGATCCATTACTATAATGCGATCTGCTAAAGGCATTACTTCCTCTAATCGATGCTCGGAGATGACGATAGCTGTTCCTAACTCTTGATTGATTTTCTTTAATGTCGTTAAGAACTCTGTTGCTGCTATTGGATCCAGCTGAGATGTTGGTTCATCTAATATAAGAACTGAAGGATGCATTGCCATAATAGACGCTAGATTCAATAACTGCTTTTGCCCGCCTGATAATTCAGATACTTCCTTATGAAACCAATGCTGGATACCGAAGAAACTAGCCATTTCCGCTACACGCAAGCGGATCGTAGACTGATCATAACCTAAGCTCTCAAGACCAAAAGCAAGTTCATGCCATACTTTATCTGTCACAATGCCATTCTCAACATTTTGCTGTACAAACCCGATCTCTGATGTAACAGTACGATGATCAATATCCATTATTACATCGCCTCGATATAAAATTTCACCAGTACGTTTGCCATGTGGGGTTAGGACTGGTTTCAGCTGTCTTAGAAAAGTACTTTTACCACATCCAGATTGTCCACATAACACGATAAATTCACCTTCTTGGATATTCATATTAATATCCGCTAGTATCTGTTTACTTCCTTCAGGGAATGAAAAATTTAGTTCCTTGATTCGATATAATTCCATTTCCATTCCTCCGCAATATGTAATAGGACAGGAATGAAGCATAGCAACGAATACGATATATATATCATCACGCTACTTGCTGTCATCTCACTCCATTTAATAGATGGGAAATAACGAATACTATTTTCTCCTGTCACTGCCCCGAACATCACCATTGCAATAAGCAACAGCATAATGACCAATACTTTCTGATCCCTTCGATCAAAACGATAGATAGAAAAGCTAGTTCGATTGGGCAAACCATATCCGCGCGATTTCATAGAATCTGCTGTTTCAATCGCATTTTCAAGCGCCCATGTCGTCATAATCGATAGAATCGTTAATCCATTTCTTATTCTTTGCAGCAAATTCCCTTGCGAAATATCTCTTCCGATACATTTTTGAGCATTAGAGATTATTTTAATCTGTTCACGATAGCGTGGAACAAATCTTAAAGACATTGATAAAATAAGTGACCATGCAGGAATGACTTTACCAAATAAATAGATAAATTTATCCGAGCTCATCACCGCGTTGTAACAAGAGAACCAGATGATTACGGTTATGAACATACAAGCCATAGCAACCCCGTATAGAATCGACTCTAAAGTGATGGGATTGCCATTATTAAGATAGAATAAGATCGTTACGCCTTGATGGTTAAATGTTGGGTTAAGGATGGCCATCACTACCATTAGCGGTAACATATATACAAAATTAAATAATACTGCCTTTTTCCCATTCAATAAGATTGAATAAACAAACGCGCCTATAAGCGATATTATTTGAAATATGGGATGCATAAAAATCATACTGAATAACAATACCGCTACAAAATAGGTGAAATTAATAATAGGGTGATAAGTTGAGAATGTACTATATTTCATAATTTACATACCCTCGCTTATTGCTGAAATTAACTACATATATGGAAAATAAAAAATCCCTTAACAAAATCGTTAAGAGATCTATTTAAGTAGAATGCAAATTATTGCATGCAAACTAAACACCCTCCTATCCTTCGTAGAAAATCGGTGAAAGCAATCAGGCAGGTATTCTGGCTCAAGTATCATCATCTATACAACCTTCCCAGTTTCCCAGTGGTATATCGTATAGACTACTCTTTCACAGCGGCGGGACCGCGTGGGAATTACACCCACTTCCCTTTTAACCAATCGATAGATCAACTTCTTGATCATCAATGGCACCTGTTGCTAGCTATGTAATTGTATAAGCATCTCACATCATTATAATGTATTTTACTTACGATATGAGATTAATTATTTTAACAAAAAAAGACGCATAGGGTAATAGCTACCCTGATGCGACTTCCTTATGACTGTCTAGAAAAGTTTCGATCTCCGTATATACTTCTAATGGGATCGTGTATAGATACTCTTTACCGTTATAATCAATCTTACCGTAGCCTTGAATCTCATCTTTACATAACAACTCGACTTGATACTTATTGATCTGTACGTAATACGATGGAACACACATGAAATTAGCTTCTGATTCACTATTATATGTAATATCAGATTTGTGATCCCAAGTTTGAGCTTTTATCATGTAAAGGAATTTTTCAATTTCAACATTATCCGTTATCGAAGCTCTGTTATTTGTATCTTCTACTGTACTAATCTCAATTGAAGTTGGGGCGTAACTGACCATATCACTTAATACAAGTGTAGGTCTGTTCATAAAGAAGATAAGCATAAAGATCCCAAACACTATAAATGTGAACACTAATATTATCGTTAAGATAAGTTTGTTCTTACTTATTTTCATTGTAATAGTACCTTCCTTATTCAGCTATGTATTTACCTTGTTGTTATAACGCGACAATAAGACATTATAGCTATTGTAACATTTTTGTCTTCCGAGTCCCAATCAAGTGATGACAACTAATGCACAAATTCTTTAGCATCGACATAACCAATGAATGATACATATGCAATCGTTGTACGGTTGGGGTTATGTTCATCAATGGGTAGAGGACCTCCACAATTATATTCCACCACAACTTCGCTTCCGAAAGGTACCTTCTTCACTTCGTTAGTACCACAGTCGGTACAACCAATACCACATCCGTCACTTACATTTGCAGTTAACTTCTCAATCTTATTGACGACTAACTTTTGCGAAATAGCTGGGGTTAACCAAGGACTCCATGCAGCCATTAGTACGCAAACGATAATACCGAGAACAATGGTAATCGTCCACACTTGCAATCGTTGTTCCAATTCGCTCAACTCCATTCGCATCATATATGTTCTACCTACAGAATATTGATTTTATACCCTCTACTGAACATCGAAATCATAGTATGTGCTTGGATAAGGCTCATTCTTCAATACATAATGCCACCATTCTTTACGATATGGCTTGAATCCATATTTCACCATAACATCTTGCAACAATTGGCGATTAGCGGCCTGTTCATCTGTAATTAGCTTAGTTGAGAAATGTGAAATTTCATCAAGCAAATCATAAGGACTACCCATATCTACTTCCTTCTCAGTATCCGAATGGATTAGCGTCAAATCTACCGTACTGCCTCGTGAATGCCCTGACTTACTCGATAAGTATCCTGATTTGAACAGAGTAGCTTTATTGATATTAGGATAAAATTCTTCCTTCATACTTATATCATCCGTATCTTTAGACCAAGCAAGAAATTGCTGAACTGCTTTCGCAGGACGATACGTATCGTAGATAAGAAGTCGATATCCCATCGGCTCTACTTCTTTACTCACTTTCAATAGAGCTTCAGCCATCTCACTTGTGCCAATCGCTAGCGGTGCTAAATATCCATCGATCTGTGTACCTACAAAGTTATAATCACTATAATAGCGTACTTCAAATTGGGCAGTAGGTATCACTTCATCCAAGTAGACAAAGCCTTTAGGCAAGTTACGTAGTTTGACAACGACTTCACTGAAAATTTCTTCTCTGGTTGCACTGTCTTCCTCTGATTTTTCTTCATCAGAGTTAGCTTTATCGTTTGTTTCCTCTGACTTTGAATCAGGTTTATTATCTAACTTATCGTCTAGTTCTGCCTCTTCTAGATCAGTTAACACTTCCTTAGTAGATTGTTCGTGAAGTTGCGAAGATTTACTTTCGTTAGTTTCTTCACTGAAAGGCTCATCAGTTATTCTCGGTGTCGGTTCAATTGGAGAGGATAATTCATTATGCTCCGCTTTTGCTGAGCAAGAGACAACAATAATACTCAAACTGATAACAACGAATAATTTTATAATGTAGATTATGCTAGTTCTCATCATCATAGTTCCTTTTCTGTAGTGATTTGTTATCTTGATAAATCCCAATTCCACAGTTCAACTTCTCCGAGCTGTTCTCCTTGGACAAACGTCGCATCCTGTAGCTTCAATAATTCTTTCACTGGTCCTGTCACCACTGCACCATATACTGTAAATCCTTTTTCTTTAATGTATTTATATTTTTCTGGTAGATGATAAAAACCTAGAAGGTCTTGATAATAGTTCTCTTTCTTAGCTAGTAACTTCTCCATATTGGACAGCATCATTTGCTCACTTTTCGCTACTGACTCTGAAGATATGATCTCTATCGAAGACATAGACATATAATCATCGGATGCTATAAATCCACCCGTTAACCCAATTATTCCATTAATAATAATTAAATCATCGCTAGACGTGTAACCAACCTCATAATCTACAAGTTCCCCTGTATAAAGAGGCATCCATAAAACATCGATATTATAATCCTCTACTAAATCTAATAATTGTGTAGCATCCATAAAACTTTTAGTAGAGAATGCCAGTTCTCCTACTGTTCCTTCTGGTAACATCTCTAATGTTTCCCACACATTCGAATCAGCATTACCCGTTAATTTCTGATTATTACGTGGATCTTCTGGTAACGAAAAGTGAAGTCTCTTATTTGGGTGCTGATTAGGAATTGAATGCTCTACTTTAGATAAGTTACTTAATAGTTTTTTCGTTACTTCAGTTTCTCCAATAACAATATCCTCATGACCAACACGCTTTAATAAACTGTACGAAAATGTTTGTGTTCCCATCCTTGAGATCTTCTCATCATTAATCATGTGGACTTGGTTTCCTTTAACATTAGGCATTTGCCACTCAACCGCAAGCTGGGTGAAATACTGATTTTCTTTAGCGTAGTTTTTCAAATCTACAATAAGATAAATTACGCTGCTCCATATCCCGTAAATAATAAAGAAAATTATTAAAATACGCGCTATTTTCAACGTTAATGTAAATCTAGATTTAAATAATATCTTTTTCTCTAACTTATTATTCCACTCTGTCATAATCCCACCCTTTCTGCATCGCGAGCCCGGCTAATCGTTTTCTCGCTCTATGTAACGTTACTTTCACTTGATCTTCGGACATCTGCAGAGCATCCATAATTTCTGCATAACTAAATTGTTCATACTCTCTGAGATATATAATGGATCGATAATTTTCAGGTAAGTATTGTAATAAATCTTCAAGTTGCTGCGCTAGTTCCTTCTCTAGTAAGCTCTTTTCTGGCAATCCATAAGGGCTGATCGAATCCTCTCTTTTAATAAATGAAGAGAGAAACGGTATTTTTCTATATCTTTGCTGTTTGCGCCATTCGTCAAGATATACATTTCGCGCCACTTTAAATAGCCATGCTCTTGCCTCTTCATCCTTGTAAGTATGAATATGTATTGTGGCCCTTACGAATGTTTCCTGCGTTAAATCCTCTGCTAAGCTAGCGGAACCGCATAATTTGTACAAATAAAAATAGAGGGATTTGACGTATCGCCGATACAATTCATCCAAAGCATATCGTTTGTTCATAGTGCCCCCTTTTCTTCAACTATAGCTTAACACGATTAACTTCTAATAATGTTACAGTTATTCCAAAAAAAGATAAAACATTAGCCCCATAAAACAATTAAGTTTCATGAGGCTAATGTTTTAGAGACTATATGTGATTAGATAACGCTAATTACTTTGCAAGCCATTCATTAACACGTGTTTCATTGGCTTCTACCCATTGTTTTGCTGCTTCTTCTGGCGTTGCACCATCAATAACTGCTACCATAACTTCTGCCATTTCTTCTGGTGTCCAGTGGAAATTGTTAAGCAATTGATAAGCTTCTGGCTTATCAGTTTCTAAGTTTTGACGAGTAAGCGTATGAATATCTTCTTGAGCACCGTATACACCTTTAGGATCTGCAAGGAATTTTAAATCCATTTTGGCAAACATCCAGTGAGGTGTCCAGCTTGTTACAACAATTGGTTTTTCTGCAGCATAAGCATTCTGCAACTCTTTAGCCATCGCAGCTGATGAGCTAGCAAGTAATGTCCAATCTTTGCGCAAGCCATATTCATCAAGTGCTTTTTCGGATGCCATCATAAGACCAGCACCAGGTTCAATCCCGATAATTTGATGATCAACTAATGCGCCGATTTCATTGTTCGTTAGATCTTCAATACTATTTACATTTTCCATATAAGTAGGAACGGCTAATCCAAGTGTCGCTCCTTCTAAATTCGATCCCAGGTCAACTAGTTTGGCTCCATAACGCTCCATGTAGTCCGCATGTGTAATCGGCTGCCATGCTGAAAGTGACGCATCCGCACTACCTTCAGATACTGCTGCAAACATTGGTCCTGCATCTAACTGAAGCATATCTACTTTATAACCAAGTTTCTGTTCCAATACTTCCTTTATTACGTAAGTGCTGGCAATTTCTGAATCCCAAGCAACATAAGCCAATTTAATTTTCTTATTATCTCCAGTTTGAGCACCATTATTACTACATCCTACAAGTAAAGCTAGAATCATTGTTGCTGTAACTATCCATTTTAAATTCTTTTTCATTATGTTCTCCTTTAAGATAAAGTACAAAAAGCTCGCTTTTTGAAACTAGATTTTTTTATTAAAATTTAACTTATTTAGATTTTTTCTTAATTAGATTTTGCGTAACGCGATCTAACAAAATAGCTAGAATAACGATAACGAGTCCACCTTCAAATCCTACTCCTGTTTTCGTTTGCGTAACTGCAGCGAATACGACTGTACCGATACCTTGCGCTCCAATCATCGATGCAATAACGACCATCGAAAGCGACAACATGATGGTCTGATTGATCCCTGCCATAATAGTAGGAAGTGCCATTGGCAATTGTAGCTTAAACAATTTTTGAGCAGAAGTAGAACCGAATGCATCTGCCGCTTCCACAAGTTCTTCAGGCACCTGTTTAATCCCTAATATCGTTAAACGAATGGTCGGTGGAATCGCGAAAATAATCGAGGAAATAACACCTGGAACAACACCAACTGAAAAGAATGTAATCGCAGGTAGCAGATAAACGAATGCTGGCATCGTCTGCATGAAATCAAGAATTGGTGTAATAATTTTTCTCACTGTTTTATAATTTGCACTTAAAATACCAATCGGTACACCGAGCAAGATGGAAATCAGTGCTGCGGTAAGTACAAGTGCTAATGTTTGCATGGCAGGATCCCAATAACCTAGATTGACTATAAATAGTAATCCGATTAGCGCAAATACGCCGAGTCTCCATTTGGCAAGCCACCACACCAATGCAGTAATTATTACGATAATAATTAGCGCAGGTGGTTCTCGTAATATTAATTCAAGTCCACTTACGATTCCTCCGATAACTGTTTTGACAAAATCAAAGAAAAAACCGAAATGTAGTTGTAACCATGCTTCTAATGTCTCTATCCAATCGCCTACTGGGATTTTTGGAATATTCATTGTTGTTCACCTGCCTCTGGAACCATACTACCTGCAAGTGCAGCCAGAACAGCTCCCTTAATTAATATCCCTCTCAGCCTGCCATCATCTGTAACAACAGCTACGGGTAATCTCGTTCCACCCATCAGTTCGAACAAATCATTCAACAACGTATCCGGACTAACTTTTGGAACTTCATGTTGAACAATAGACTCAAGAGTTTTCCCTTCTCTTACTGCTTCTATAGCATCCTCAGCAGAAATAACTCCGATCAGCTTCAACCCTTTATCAACAATATAAAGGTTAGATACCCCTCTATCACGCATGATCTGTAATGCCACACGAGGTCCACGGTCGATACTCAATGTTTCTGGCTTACGCATAATATGTGCTGCTGTAAGTACTTTTGACAAATCGACATCTTCAACGAATCGTTCTACATATTCGTTAGCTGGATTCATTAGAATTTCATCAGGTGATCCAATCTGTACAATTTGCCCATCTTTCATTAATGCAATCTGATCTCCAATTCTTAAAGCTTCATCAAGATCATGTGTAATAAATATGATCGTTTTTTTCATTTTCAATTGAAGCTCAAGAAGTTCATCTTGCATATCTTTACGAATAAGCGGGTCAAGTGCACTGAAAGCTTCATCCATAAGTAGTATTTCAGGATCATTAGCCAAGCCACGAGCTAATCCTACACGTTGTTGCATACCTCCAGATAATGCTGCCGGATAACTGTTTGCCCAACTCTTCAATCCTACAAGTTCTAATGTTTTCATCGCCATTTCATGGCGCTCAGCTTTTGCAATCCCTTGAATTTCTAAGCCATACTCTACATTTTGAATAATGGTGCGATGTGGAAACAATGCAAATTTCTGAAATACCATTCCCATACTTTTACGTCTAAATTGACGCAATTGCTCTGCATTCATCTTCAAAATATCTTTTCCATTATAAAGAACTTCACCTGATGTTGGCTCAATTAGTCGATTAAGAAGTCGAACCAATGTAGATTTTCCGCTACCAGACAAACCCATAATAACAAATATCTGTCCTTGCTCTATCTCAAAGCTCGCTTGGTTAACTCCGACAGTTAGCTTCGTTTCTCGAAAAATCCGGTCTTTACTCCAACCCTCATTCAATAATTTAACGGCCCGCTTCGTATCAGTACCGAAAATTTTGGTTAATTTGTTCACCTTAATTATTGACATTGTATCCCCCTTGATGATCTTATCGATCGCCTCTTGTTTCATAATTGTATTGGTTGTGCGTATACTTGGTCAAAGCTTGTATAAGCTAATAACGTACGAACAGTTTTAACTTTACAAACTTTTATTGCCGTATGCTCTGTATTCCTTACAATTTGGTTATAAAATGGTTCTTTACTTCTCAAGGACATAATGCTAAAACTAATTGATAAGAAGTTGTATCAGAAGTTCGAACAGACTCGGTTCTAAAAGCCACTTTTTTGAACTTGTACTTAAAGTGTTTCTTATATGTTATTTTGGTCCGCAGGAGGGCAATTTATTATGAAAGATTTAGAACAGCTGTCAGATGAACAACAAGTGCATATCAATAAGATCAGACAGCGTGTCATAGAATCTATAGGGAAAAATATGGATTTGTATGGTATTACACTTTCTATTGGTCATTTATATGGGAATATGTATTTCAACCGTTCTCCTGTAACATTGGATGAGATGAGCCAGGCTATGGGCATGAGCAAGACATCTATTAGTACTGGAATGCGTACACTTACTGATTTGAAGATGATTAATAAAGTATGGGGAAAAGGCTCGCGGAAAGATCTTTATGAGGTGGTACCTGATTGGCATCAGAATTTCACTGATTTCTTTTCCATCAAATGGCGTAAAGCTGTTGAGATGAATTCTTCCGTATTGAAAAAAACTTTAATTGAAATAAAAAATATAAAGCAGCAAGAAGCAGATGATCAAGTATTATGCCAACTTATTGCGCTCGATGAGGAAAAAATAGTTGATGCATTGAACTATTACAATTGGCTACTACGCTTAATTGAATCGTTTGAAACAGGAGAGATTTTTAATTTCATTCCGAAGTCGGAATAACACAACATCGTAACCAGCTATAATCTACTTATAGCTCTAGACTGATATTCGTATAAAACAAAGAAACTGACGTTGAATTACCAACGTCAGTTTCTTTGTTTTATTCCATGTGTATTCAATTTATGCTATATCGTTGAGCACTACAGTTCTCACTATACTTTAGTCAACTGCCTATTTTGTTTTGTAGCAAAAATACCTACCACAACAAAAATACCCGTTAGTATAAGTGTAATCGATAGTGTCTTCCAGTAGTAACTCATATTTATCGTTTCAGCAACAAAACCGACACCATAAGCAGCTAATTTCCATGGCGTAGAATGCCAAAAGCCACCGATTATTGAATCTATAACAAGGCCAATTGGCAAAGCGAAAATCGCTACCGCTAAAGCTATACTCGTTTGGAATGCTGCACTTAACGCTACAGTTAATGCCATAACAAATATAATCCATACAAAATAAGTACATAACATAGCTATGAAATCAGTTAAATCAACCGTCCCATATAAAATTGAAATATAGTACATACTACCAGCATAACCTAGCAATGCGCTTAACATACCTACAACGGAAGCCATCACCCATTTACTCATATAGATCGCAGTTGCTGAAATAGGACGTACATAAAGTAATGTGGCAGTACCATTTTGTCGTTCTCTACTAATTGATCCTACAAAGACAGCAACTAGTATTATTAAGCCAATGAGTTGAAACTGTCCAGTCGAAGCAGCTAATAAATCTGCTGGTTTAAGCTCTGGAAACATCATCTCAAAACCTTCTGGCATATTTCCTACCGCAGCTAAAATATCACTCATATAATAATTCGTTAATGGGTCGCTTACACCTAGCAATATAAATACGAGTGGGATCCATATTAACTTAAAGCTGCGCGAGCAATCTAAAAATTCCTTTTTCAACAACGTATTAAATTGCCTCACTTACACCAGCCACCTTCATAAAGATTTGATCTAAGCTAGCTACGACACGCTCGACCTTTACAATATCAGTTTGTGTAGTAAGTAATTGTTGCATGACAGCTGAAATAGATGGGAATTGTTCACTGGCATTGACATATACGTACACACCTTGCTGTTCTAAGTCTCCATTCGTACTCTTGCAGAACGACGTCGCTGACTGCTCACTAGCAAACTGTATCAAATATTTAGACTCTGCATATTTTCGTTGAATGTCCGTTAAAGAACCTTGCTCAACTAGCTTTCCTTCCTTCAAGAACAGCACTTGGTCTGTCATTTTCTCAGCATCATGCAATATATGCGTAGAGTAAAGAATCGTCGTTTCTTGCTGAATTTCCTTCAATAAATCCATAACTTCCTGTCTACCAATCGGATCTAGAGCCGATACAGGTTCATCTAATAGGAGAAGTTTAGGTTCGTGTACTATTGCTTGTGCAATTCCTAATCTTTGCTTCATCCCTCCTGAAAATGTTGATGTCTTTTTGTGAACGACTTTACCAAGTCCAACATACTCTAGTGTCTTCATACTGCGAGCTCTAATTTCTTTCGCAGCTACACCACTTAGATTGGCTACCATTTCCACATATTCTAGCGCTGAGAGCCACGGATAAAACTGCGGGTATTGTGGCAGAAATCCGATAGCTTCACGGATATCTTTACTGCCTTCAATCATTACTTTCCCACTGCTAGGATGCAATAATCCTGTAATCATCGACATTGTCGTTGTTTTTCCCGCTCCGTTCGGACCAATAAGCGCCGTTGAAGTAAATGGTTCTATCGTAAAGCTAACATTATTAACTACAGTGTTGATTCCATAATTTTTGGTGAGGTTTTCTACTCGAAGTAAACTCATGATTGTTTTCTCCCTACGATAAAGTAAGCAATAGATCCAAATAAAGTTCCTACAATAATGATCACTAACCATAACCATTTCGGACCTCTCGTTGCATGAATTTTCAGTAAATCAATAAGCGCAACGACCATAAGGATAAGCTGAATGACAAGCACTGGGGCAATCAGAGCCCAAGGGATATCCATAAGTTCTTGCATAATAATTCCTCCTAAACTTTTCATTTTCATCTAGATAATCTTCTCGCAAATGAAAAATCACATCGTAAGCATAATCAACTTTTCTAAACCTGACTTATAGTTTCAAATAATGCTTCAAATTAGCGACTATCGCTGTAAATTCCTCATCGTCTTTCAAGCTTTCGAATAGAGGTGAATTACTTATACTACCAAGCAAATCTTTCTTAATGGACATCTCATCACGAGGTGCTTGTGAACCTAGATTAATATTTCTATCAATCCATTCATCTAGTAAGTAATAATATTTATCTCCACGGAGTGTAAGTGGGAACTCAATATCACAACAGCTTCGATAATACTTTCTGACCATCTCTAATGCTTTATCATTTCTCTGCTGCATAATATAACCCATTGCCGCCTTCAAATAAAAAACTAATCCAGCATTAATATTCAACTGTTTTACTTGAAATAGCTCTAGCATCGCTTCAATCCGATGCACCGTTTCATCATAGTGTTTAATATTATCTGTTTCCATTAATAAGCTTTCGGTAGCGCTGGAAATTGTACCGAGCATATATTGATACATACTGACTTGCATTATTTCTTTTGCTCTCTCGGTTTGACCAGTCATACCTAATGCTGTAGCAATAAGCTGCTCTTTACCATAGTGCACGCTAACGTCATCTCCTAAAATAAGAAGTACTTCTTCAGGTTTGCCTGTAAGTAACATCACATAAGCCATGATCATTTCTGCTTCATGTGCAAGTTTATAATCGTTACTTAATGCAATAACTCGTTCACATAGCAGTAAAACTCGTTCTAATATCTTAGGTGGATCTTCTGAAGTCTGGTAATAATTCAAGTACAGTTGAGCCATCTGTAATATTAATGGAAAACATGCGTAATATTCTGAAAGTAATTCTTCTATTTCTAACTGAACCTGCTCAAAAGGTTGTTCGCTAAATTTCTTTGCCAATTGTGCATATACATTCTGGATATGTTCCTTTGTCATTTGCGGTTCGTAGCCAAGTAAGGCATCAATGGAGATGTTGAAATACGTCGCTAACTTTGGAAGCAGGGTAATATCGGGATAACTTGATCCTTGCTCCCACTTTGAAACTGCAGCCTTTGATACTCCGACATACCCCGCTACCTGTTGTTGCGTAACGCCCATCTCTTTTCTTCTTTGTACAAAGATACTGGAGAATTGAAAGTTTTGCATCGTATCCCTCCTACAACTTTTCGTGTAATTATTGCAACTTCTACTCCTCGAAAAGTTACTTCGGAAGCATAATCTTCTATTTACATATTAGTTCATTACTTAATGTAATACTAACGAGTATTCGTGTACTTCAGTGGATTTAATCAACTAATGGTTTACTTCTTTTAAGTTCTATTTTCTGCTCTTCTCAGCATATTACAACTTGGAAACCGCTAACGATCCGAACAAGATAAACTTTATAAGCCAAAATCAATTCCTATATTTGAGATAAAAATAAGAGAACATCACAACACCTCATTGTATATCTGTTATATCTATTATATAACAGATATATAATATATAACAGTAAAAAACCATCAAATGAGTATCAAAATTTGTTATTTTTAATTTTCCATAAAATAAAGATAAAATAAAAGTCTATTACAGGATCATAATATGACCGCGAATAGACTTTTCTTCAACATCACTATTTAGTTTATCTTATCTATTATTGCAATTGCTTTTTATCCAGCTTCCCAATAGCTGTATAGGGCATTTCTTCAACAAAGATAATTTCCTTCGGAATCTGAAACCGTGCTAACCTCGAGCGTAACCAAACTTGTAACTCCTCTGTTGTCATTGCAGCATAAGGGATCAACTGAACATAAGCCCTCAACCGTTGACCAAATTGCTCGTCGCTAATGCCAACTAATGCCGCAGTTTCTACGTCGGGGTGCGTAAGCAAGATTTGCTCTACTTCAAATGGATAGACATTCTCTCCCCCCGAAACGATCATACTGTCTACTCTGCCACTTAAGAAGTAATAACCTCTCTCATCTTGATAACCTAGATCACCCGTCTCAATCCAAGATGAATTGCCACTTCCTCTACTAAATTTATTACGAATACACAGTTGTCCTACTGTACCAGTTGCCACTTCCCTATATCGCTCATCTAAAATCTTCAACGGAACGCCCTCTATTTTCCTACCTATCGTATTAGGGGAATAGACTAGATCCTCTGGCTTTGCAATAACAGTTAAGCCTGCTTCAGAGGTTCCATACAAATTGTATAATACATTTCCTAATTGATTAATCGTTACTTTGACTAACTTTGGATTAAGCTCTGCGCTGCCTGACACAATACATGTAAGAGATTTAAGTGCCTCAGCGTTAGTCATCAACATTTTATGTAACATAAGTGGAACAACTGATATCACTTGTACCTGTTGCTTGCTAATTAACTCACATGCTCGCTCGGCATTGAACTTACGCTCGATAATGACTTTCTTTCCTATAGCTCCAAACATAAGCAAAATCGCTATTCCATATCCATGAAATATAGGTGTAGCAATATATACATTATCGTACTTAATAAGTTTCAGCCTTGAAAGTAACGCGACAAACGGGTCTAAATAGTTGAATAGGGATGGCTTATGTAATGCTTCTTTCGCATTTCCTGTCGTTCCACCAGTTAATATGACTAATTTACCTGAGCTAGTACGGATATTATGATTGTGATTATACTTAGACTGTAAATTATTAATGGCTGGTAATTTTTCATCATAACTTAGCAGTTTGGCTTTGTTGTATGTGGATTGTTCAACGATTAAACTAAACTCGTGATCATAGATAAGGAGGTCAAAATCTTTACGATCCAGTAGATTATGTAGCTGATCCTTACTTAAGTCTGTATTTAATAGATAGAGATCGGCACCTGAATATGAAACTGCATAAATAGCTTTAACTAATGAAGTATGGTTTCTACACAAAATACCGACCTTTTTGCCCTTTGTAAGCTCAAAATATTCTCGCATAGTTAACGATAGTTGCTTGGATTGAGTGAACAATTGATGATACGTTAACGTCTCTTGCTCATCGGCAATAGCCATTCTGTCACCGTATGTTTTTGCAGAGAAAGAAAGCAGTGCTATTAGGTTAACACCGTATTTATTAATGTTATTAAATAATCGAAAGATCGCTACAGGGGAAAAAAGTTTAATGTTATAAAATATATAGAAAAGCTTATATATTCTCATGTTCTATCCCCCTTTTTTCTTCACCTTGATTGAAATGTAAGTTTCCAACCATCTACTAAACAGAACAGAGGAAAGCTGTCCAATAATTAACCACCATGGTTTATATGTTTTCTTCTTTGTATACATACAATTACATATGATCGCTGCCGCATGTTGTGGAGACATGGCAGGAGACTTTTCATAAGATACGGTTGGTACTATCATAGGTGTTCTAACTAAAGGAAGATAGATCGATGTGGTTGAAATCCCACAGTTGTTGAGTTCGGGAGCAGCAGACCTTAGCCAGATGTCAAAAGCAGCTTTTGATGATTGATAGGCCGCCCAGTGAGGGAATGGGTACAACATTGTATTGATCGTTGAAATATTAATAATATGTCCTTGCTTCTGCTCAAGGAGCGGCTGAATCGATAGTATGAGCTCCACAGGAGCAAAATAATTGATTGCCATCGTTCGCGTAAAATCATGGTATCGTTTCAATGATTGAAGAATTGGTCGTCTAATCGAATGTCCAGCATTACTAATAAAGATATCCAGCCCATCTGGCAACAGATTCAGAACGGTTATTACCCGCTCAGTATCTTCTTTATTTCTTAGATCTGCTGACAATATTTTGACCGTAGCCTCTTTCATCTCAATTTTCCGCTTCATTGATTGAAGCTTATCTTCGCGTCTAGCTACAAGGATGAGTTGAACCTTTATATCAGCTAACATATAAGCAAGTTGCTCGCCAATTCCAGAACTTGCTCCAGTGATAAGTACCGTCTTCCCTTTTAATTCTCGCTTGAGCTTCTGCCTATTAAGAGATGTTCGTGGAAACATGAGATGTTCAAGAAAACTATAGCTATGCATGAAGACTCCTTTCCAACTTGTGGTCAGTGTTATCTGACTTTCTCGAAAGACTCGTCAATGGCATTTAATATCCTTATCATAACAAAACACCAACTATTATAGTAGTTGGTGTTTTACTAAATTTATACTATGGATTTAGACAACAAACTCCAGTTGCTGGTAACTCCAATTGAAGTTGCTGTGAACCCTCTATATCTCCACATAAATAGGCAGTAATAGAACGGACTTGTTCATAGCCTGTTGCCATCAAGAAAGTAGGTGCTCTACCGTAACTTTTTGATCCCACAATATAAAAGTTATCCTCAGGATGACGTAGTAACTGTTCTCCATGAGCTGGTACAGTTCCGCAACTATGCATATTAGGATCTATAAGATTAGCAAGTGATGATACACTTTCCGTAGCAGCATCAATGGCAATTCTTAATTCACTATTCATAGTATAATCAGGTCTGCTTCCCGTATTAACTATTACTCTGTCAAATCCAGATAGTATTGCCACTTCATCCTTCCAAGTGCCGTGTATCATTATTTTCTCGCTTCGTTCAATTTGGTTCACAAAAAATGGGTTAACAACTTCTACTTTACCACTATCTATTAATTCATGTATCTGTTTGCCAAGGTTACCACGTTCCATTAATTCATCTTTTTCTTCTCCACCATATGCATGTTCAACTTTTTCTTTGCGAATAAGCCAATATATCACTGTATCTGGATACTCCTTAATTACTTCACAAAGTTGAATCAGTGAATTTATTGCAGAATGACCACTACCTATAACAGCAATTTTTCTACCTGCATACAATGACTTTTCCTTCGCTATATTAGGTATTCCATACTCAATATCATCTAATAGTTGCTTTTCCGATGGCAACCATACTCCATTCGACTTTGCGGGATTAGGATTTCCCCATGTGCCAGATGCATCGATGACTGCTCTAGCAACAACACTTGAAATCTTACCGTTGTTCTCTACATAGACTTCAAATGGTTGCACAGTTCGTTCCATTGACTTCATTCTATCGTTATCCATTCTCGCTATGGAGATAACTGTAGAATTGGTCTGAATATATGGTGAAATACGATTATGCTGCGATAATGGCGTCAAGTATTGTTCAATTAATTGCGAGCCTGTTGGTACCTCATCTTCTAACGGCTCATTCCAATTCATTTCTTGCAGCAATATCTTTGCAGCTTCATCTAAATTATATTTCCACGGTGAAAATAATTGCACATGACGCCATGTTTCCACATTGTGCGCAATCGTATTACCCGCTTCTATTAATATAAAGTTTTGTTGTCTGACCGTTAACTGGGCTGCAGCTGCTAAACCAATAGGACCACCGCCAACAATTAAAATAGGCAGATCTTTATGAGGAGATGTCTCTTCGGATGTATCACAACAACTTGTTGCTACATTTACATTCGATGAACAACATAGATTAATCGGCTTATTTATTTTTATTTTCATAAATAGTCTCCTTCTCTATATCATTGAGTTCACAGCAATCATTGTAATAAAACCATCATTATGACTTAAGTTCTAACACAAATTGTTGTATTCTCTCAGCAATTGCATCTCTAACTGATTGGAATACTTTCCATTGCTCCTCTTCTGTCCCGATAGCTTTGGCAGGATCATCAAAGCCCCAATGTTCACGTTGAACATTAGCTGGAGTTAAAGGACATTTATCAGCAGCATCACCACATAATGTAACGACTAATGTCGCAGCCTTTAAAATCTCTTCATTAATTGTATTGGAAGTTTGACTCGTAATATCAATACCTACTTCATTCATAGCTTTAATCGCTTTTGGATTAACACCATGAGCTTCAATACCCGCGCTTTTAACGACCCAATCAGCTGGTAAATACTTTCTAGCCCAACCTTCGGCCATCTGACTACGACATGAATTACCCGTACATAAAAAATATAATGTTTTCATATTAATTCTCCTTTCATCGTTCAGTTTGAAAGTATTTATGTTTCCAGCGAAGCGCAACACCTACAAGTAAAATTAATACCGGTACCTCAACTAACGGTCCTATTACTGCAGCGAATGCGGCTCCAGAATGTAATCCGAACACTGCAATCGTTACTGCGATCGCTAATTCAAAATTATTACTAGCAGCTGTGAATGATAAAGCAGCCGTGACTCGATAATTAGCACCTATTTTACAGGATGAAAAGAACGATACTGCAAACATAATAATAAAGTATATAATAAGTGGGATAGCAATCCGCACAGCATCTAGCGGTAGTTCAACAATCGTTTCACCTTTAAGCGAAAACATCATCACAATCGTAAATAGTAAAGATAATAACGTTAAAGGAGAGATTTTATTCAGTACTTTATATTTGTACTGTTCTTCTGTCATCTTCTTCAAGCAAAGATATCTAGTTAGAAATCCGGCAAGGAACGGTATTCCCAAATAAATGAGTACACTCTTCGCAACTTCCCATACTGAAATGCTAATGGAGAAGTTATCTATTCCAAACCATCCAGGCATCACATTAAGAAACAGTACCGCTAATATTGGATAGAAGAATATTTGAAATATCGAATTAAATGCGACTAAACCTGCAACGTATTCTCTATCTCCTTTGGCTAAATCATTCCATACAATTACCATCGCAACACATCTAGCCAAGCCAATCATAATTAGGCCCGCCATATACTGTGGATAGTCACGTAAAAAAAGAATGGCTAAGAAAAACATAAGAAATGGACCTAATATCCAGTTTTGAACGAGGGAAAGAATAAGTATCTTTACATCCTTGAATACTCTCCACATTTCCTCATACTTCACTTTAGCAAGAGGTGGATACATCATGATCATAAGTCCAATCGCTAGCGGGATATTTATTGAACCTACTGTCACCGTATCCAATAAATGATTAACATTCGGTACGAGTAGACTAATGATTACACCGACGACCATTGCTATGAAAATCCATAACGTTAAGTAACGATCCAATACGGACAACTGTTTACTGCCTGCATTATTACTCACTTTGCTTCGCACCCCGACTCACATGAACATACATCTCTTTCATCTAATTGAGATAAGATGGATTGCATAACTATTGTTTGTTCTTCCACCAGACGATAATGTTTCCATGTGCCAAGCTTTCTTTCCGTAATAATTCCTGCTTCTTTTAACTTTTTCAAATGTTGGCTTACTGCTGGTTGCGATATATCTAGTACGGGAACCAAGTCACATACACAGACTTCGCCTTTCTTTAAGCAACTAAGTAATGTCAAACGATTAATATCTGCTACAGCTTTTAGTTGTTTCTCTAATAGTACGTTATCCATCATCCCACTCCTTTATATAAGTATATAATAATATACTTATATATTGAATTCAAGCTATTTATAATCTAGGGAATCTGATTAATTATAGCTTGGAGAATTAGTCATCAAATACTTCACTTAATACCTTATCTTTATTTTCAAGAAAACGTCTAGTTATAATATAATGCAGCGTATCTTCATATCGAATATTCTGTACAGGTTGCGCATCAAAATTCAGTATTTGTGCATTGGGATAGCCAAGTAAGATTGGAGAATGTGTAGCTATAATAAACTGAGTATCATTCTCCATCTCTCTAATAATTCGTAATAGTGCCAACTGTCTCGCAGGTGAAAGAGCCGCTTCGGGTTCATCCAATATATATATTGCCTGTTTACCAAATCGATGGCTGAATAGAGATAAAAATGCTTCTCCATGTGATTGTTCGTGTAAAGAGCGACCACCATAATGTCGCAAACTCTCCGGCATCGTATCAAGGTGTGAAGCAAAATGGTAGAACGTTTCTGCTCGCATAAAAAAACCATTTGTAACTTTGGGCATCCAAGATAACCGCATATGATCACCCAACACAGAGTGTGAAGCATCTACCTCATAGCTGTTATTCTTGCTTCCACCTGCCGTATTGAAGCCACACTGGTACGCTATTGCTTCAAGTATCGTTGACTTCCCTGAACCATTCTCTCCTACAAAGAAAGTTACGTTTTTCTCAAATTGTAGTGCTCCTAAACTTCTAATAGCTGGAATGGTAAATGGATAGTTATTGATATTCGTTTTATTCATAATCTCAAGGCTACGCAAAAACATATGATCACCTCTTAGTTACATCTAAAGTTACATTAATATCTAATTTTATCTATTGTAAATTAACAGTGTTATCTTGTGCGATCACCTATTTTAATTCTTTTTGCATCGTTACATGAGGGATATTTTCTTCAATAAAAACGTCCGATATAACGGAGTATCCTAGCTTCTCATAAAATGGTAAAGCATGTACTTGCGCACCTAACTTAACGCTACTCAACTGCTTTTCGCGTGCAATCGTTTCTAACGCGTCCATAATACACTTTCCTACACCTAATCCTCTTGCTTGTTGAAGTGCACATACACGTTGGATTTTACCAACACCATCTTTGCCACTAATTCTACCAGTACCAACTGGTACTCCATCATGCATCACAAGAACATGCGTACACTGTGCAGAAATTTTGTCATAATGGTCTTTCTCAATCTCAGCATCCACACCTTGTTCATCAACAAACACTTTAAATCTAATAGCAATCGCTTCATTCAATTGCTCCATCGTTTCTACCTTAATCCAATTCATCGTTAATCCCTCTATCTGTAACTTATTATTATTTATCGAATATACGACGAAGCAAACTCATAGATATCAAAGTCCACATTCTAAACTACATATTATAATGGAGGTTCAAAATGTGGGCTTTCAGAACCAAGAAGATGGCCCACAGCGAAAACGAGTAGCACAGCGTACGTTTTGTGTACGTGAGCACACGCAGGCTTTCGATGGGGGACATCTTCGACGTCGATTAATCATCATCAGCATACTCATCGTTATCAAAGTCCGCATTTTGAACTACCTTTATATATATATTAGGCGTTTTTCTTTATCCAGTCCATCGTTACCCTCAAACTCTCCATCCGATTCGTGTAAGGAAGAGTACCTAGTGCTTTTTCTAGTTTCGCCGAGTTCAGGATGACAGGCGTTTCTGTTAGGTACATCATTTCTTTTTGCTCACGCATAAAAGAGGAGAACAATGCTAGAAAAGCAACATGCGTAGATGTGGCCACACGAATCTTAGGACGATATCCTACTAATTGTTGTAGTAATTCCGCTAGCTCTTCTCCTGTTACTTTCAGGCAACCTGGTATGTTCCAATGTTGATTGAATGAAGTAGGATTAAGGGCAAGGGTGACTATACTTTCTGCTACATCAATAGTGTAAGCAAACTCACGTGTTACATTCGTTCTTCCTACAAAATAAGCAGCTTTGTTCTGGACAGCTCCTTGCAATGTGCCATACAGTATCGTATTTTTCGCATTTGGCCCAAATACATCTGGTACATGTGCAATTAAATAAGGAATTCCACTTTCTTGGACCAACATTTCCATTTGCAATCGAAGTTTCCCTTTTTTCGTATGTGGCATTTTTATTATATCTTCAACTACTGCTTGAGGTTGTTTGCCGTATGCATAGATGTTATCAGCAAAGATAAATTTGCTTCCACTTATCTTTGCAGCTTCTAACATATTAACTAAACATGGAATATGCGTTTCATTCCATTGTTGATATGGGAAGCTTACCGCATGAATCATCGTATCAATCCCTACACATGCATCAAGTAAATTTTGTACATTCAATACATCTCCAGCTACACATGTTACAAGCGTATTATGACCAAACATTGATTGTAGTTTATCCGCACCACGCGCAAAAGCTACAACTTCAATATTTTGCTTCGTTAATTGTTGGACCAATGCATAACCAATACCACCTGTTGCTCCTGCTACTAATACCTTCATCATCGAAAACACCTCTTTCCCTTTAATTAACCACTGGTCAATAATCACGAAAATAATAGCTCTAGAACCTACTCTAGAGCATCTAATAAAAATTTGGAATGCATGATTGCAGTTTCCTTGGCTTCATTATAATTTTCAACTCCGCCATGAAAAAATGAAACAAAACCATGTAAAGAAATAAATACTGAATATATTTTAGCGATTGATAGTTTCTGCTGATGAATTTGCTGTAACGTTTGAGCAAATTGCTCATAGCTTTCATTAGCAGCTTTTTGCGCAAGAGGATCTACTTCATTGTTGCGCATCATAAACATAAATTGATACTGACTCTGATGATTCAAACCAAATTCAATAAAACCAGTAAACACTGCCATTGTTTTAGATCGAGAATCTCCTTCTGCAAGGAAGGCACTTTTCAATAACGCATTCACTTCATCAAAATACTGTGAAATGACTGCATAAAATAATTCTGCCTTGTTGGCAAAATGATAATATATTGCACCATGACTACAATCAAGTTCTTTCGCAATGGCTCTCATCGATACGTGATGATAATCTTTATTTAAGAATTGTCGATTAGCTTCTGCAATAATGATTTCTTTCGTGAGTTCTTCTACTACTTTTTTTCGTGCTGCCACTAGATATACTCCTTTATTGACCACCGGTTAATTTTATTATACCAAATTTTCCCCTTATTGCAATATGTATCTTTCATTCACCCCCTTTCACTATTTATGAGGATGGCACAATTGATTATCAGCTAATAAATAAACCGAACTATTATACGAAATACTTTAAGTAATTTCGTTATAGTTCGGTTTTCTTGTTAAAACCTTATGAATTTCTAGCTTTTTGCTTTCGCTACGACAAAGACTAAATTAGTGATGTCCTGCACCCTCTGAGGGAGCTGAGTGAGAGTGATTTTTATTTTTCACTTTCTTAGATCCTGAAAGTGGCTCATTACCAGGATTAGATGGTTTGGCATGAGTGTCCGCATAATGAGGATTTGCTGGTGCGTTTTTATCTTTATTCATCGTAATTCTCCCTTCAAACGATTAATTGCATCTATTCGTTTTGTTCCGTTTCATATGCCTTTTTGTTATAGTGCAACGAGTCACCATTCAAATTGTCCATATGCTGTTGATTTAATTGTTGGTTACCATGTGCATCTAGATCAGGTTTTTCTAGTTCTTTCACAACATTTTGCAAGTTCTTATCTATTCCTGGGATGGATTTGGTCATTGTTTGGTCACTCCCTTCAAACTCTGTGCACATTCACGAATGTGTCTTGTATAATCTTTAACTAATGATTGAATAATTTCTGTTTGCTCATCTGCATGTACATTCGCTTTTTCTACATCAATGAATTCCACATGAATCTCACGATCATCGACATACTTCACTCTAAAATCGAAGGAATAGTGAGATCGACCATCATCCTTAATGTGAATCAATAACGTATCAGCAAACTTTTCATCCGCTTGAATTGAACATTCACCTGATGGCTTAATAAATTCAGGAAGAGCATCTTGCCAAGCCTTAACTAGTGTTTTGGCATCAATTGTAAGCACGTTGGTATTACTCATTAATATCACCTCCATAAGTATTATGCCGTTGTGAGATGAGTGATATGCATGTCAATTTTACGCTACAAAAAAGAGAAAACCCTCAGATAGCTTCACTTTTAATAAAGTGTTTACTATTTGAGGGTTTTGCTTAGTCTGTTGAGATTGAATTACAATTACGTACTAATTTACACTTTAAGTAGCAATTCAGTTGCGGCAACCTCTAAGCCGTTAACCAATAGCACAATGCGATGTTTACCCGGATAATGACGTCGTGTAGTTAGATCAGACCAACGATGAGTTCTATTAGCCTGAAGACGAGTCCCTCCTACTACCGTTTTATCAGATAACAAAAATTGTTTACGAGATACTTTTCCACCTGATTTCACAAAATCAATTCCGTACTCAACTCTGATGCGAACAGGATCACCATCTCTTACAAGCAGCTTATATCCTAATACACACTCTTCGCCAATAGATAACGTAGCTCGATCTACCACAAGCACAGCATCCTCGATGAGCGCACACTTATCGGAAGATTCAGCATATCCGAATAAAGAGAGTACTTCAGGATCAGCTTTTCGAATCAAAGTTCTACAACTATGTCTAACGATCCAATCCGTATCTTTATTTTGTCCAAGCCATCGACGAGCAATTTCAATAACTAACTGAGGATGATCTTTGGCAATATCATTCAAATTGTTAGCGACACTTTTACGTACATAGAGCGATGAATCACTCTTTAACTGTTCCAGTATTTCAAGAACGGGCGCTGGATCTTTTTTGAACATGACGAGTGCTTGTCCCCACGGAAGCCTTGGTCTGCATCCCTCACTTGCCAATCTTCTAACATGTTCATCAGCGCTATTGGACCATTCCATCATCTGTTTCATCATCCGCTCTGGATCACGTATAATAAATGGTCTAACTGCAAATTCTGCCGAAGATTGAGAAGTGAACTTCTCTAATGCCAACATAGATAACTCCCAATTCTCAACGTCTTGCCCATATACTTCAACGAAATCAGGAAGAATAAGATAAGGAAAGCCACTACATGATTTATTAACAACCAACAATATGTTAATGGCATCAGCATATGTTTCCGGTAAGCATGTTCCAAGTGATAAAGTAATTTTACGAATTCTTTCTTTCAGTGCAAGTCCTTCCCACTCATCTACCAAAACATTACCTACAAAAGCATCAATTGAAAATGGTGAATAGGTCGCTTGAATAACTCTACCAAACTCTTGCAAAAAGTTTTCGTTGTACATATTTTTAAGTGGTTCTGCCATAGCTAAGCCTCCATTTAGTTTCGCTTTTCCTATATTATACTATAGGGCTTACGCTATATATAAAAACATATATGGCCCAACAGCAAAAATATATATCGACGAAAATAGACGGACATAGGGTACGCTAATTAGCAATATCTGCATCTATTTTGGTGTAAGCGGACAGCAGAGACCTTAATTTCTCGAAAAACGATAATTGAAGGTAATGTGAAGCATATAAGGTACTCAATGTCTGCCATTGTATAGAAAATGACCCGTAATGAGAAATAACGTACCTAATGTCCGTTTAGCTATGCTAAGTAAACAGTTGATATCTTATTATGAGCTTGATCTACAGTACATAATATCTTATTTATAACATTGACGGTTATGAGACAAGCTTTAACCCAACTGCTGCACCTAATATCATTGCTATAAAAATAATTCTTCTATAATCTTTGGATTCACCATATAACATCATACCTAGAATTGCTCCTCCAGAAGCTCCAATACCAGTCCAAATGGCATAAGCAGTCCCCATTGGTAAATATTTCATTGCATAAGCGAGAAACAGAAAACTTGAACCAAATCCAACGAATAATAGTACGAATGATTGCCAGTTTTTATCCTTGTTTAATTTGTTCATCATAGCAACACCGAACATCTCACATAATCCTGCTAAAATTAACGATACCCATGCCATTAGTTTTCAGCTCCCTTCTGCACATTATCTTTGGTGACTGTTTTCAAACCAATGACACCTACTAGTAACAATAAGATTAGTAGCATTTTGCTTAATTTGAATGGTTCTCCAAAAACAATAACTTCAGAAATTGCCGTTCCAGCTGTACCTAAACCAACAAAAACTGCATATACCGTTCCCACGGGAAGTTTTCGTCCTGCCATAATTAGTACATAAAAACTAATAACAATTGAAATAATTGTACCTGCCCAAGTCCAAAAGTCGTGTGCATGTTTTAATCCGATAACCCAAAACACTTCAAAAAAAGCAGCAATAAACACTTTAACCCAATTCGAATTCATTGTATGAACACCTCCGATTTTATTTTACCCACAAAACAAAAAAAGCCCGGGAGACAACTGTATAAACAGTTTCTCCCAGGCTTTTATCCTTCCGTGACACAGCGATAGCTGTGAGTTTTCTCTCGGACCAGACCAACATATACTGCTGCGGAACCCTAGAAAACATTTTGAATATTCATTTACGATAAATTATACACATTTCAGCCGCTTTTTCAAGAGAGGGATGATAAGATACACTAATGGGCCCTAGAATTTTCATATGAAAATCCTTAAAATATATCTTTTGCTTTTATACTTGAGCTTGACGTAAGGTTATAGTTTATAGTCGAACTAACGAACATTCCAGTTCATATTCAGTTCACAACTTGTTATTATACTTCATGTTGTAAACGAAAAGAGAGGAAGTAATATTATGACACAACAGAAAAAACAAAAAGGATGGCAGCAATTTTTGCAGTTAGTCGGGCAAACTAAGCCATCTAAATTATTAATATCCATTGCTCTAATATTAAGTTTATCTACTGCAGGTGTTGGATTATTAGTACCACTATTCACCAAAGATCTCATTAACGACTTTTCGATTAGCTCATTAAATGCTGGTAGTATTTCACTGTTAGCTGTTGCAATTCTTTTACAAGCATTAGCAGGTGGGTTCTCGATTTATTTATTGAATCGAATCGGTCAATCCGTCGTTGCAGGTATTCGAGATGGATTATGGAAGAAACTGCTTGTGCTTCCGATAAGCTATTTCGATGAGCACGCATCAGGAGAAACGGTTAGCCGGATGACTAATGATACAGCTGTCGTAAAGGAATTAATTTCACAACATTTATCAAACTTTGTATCTGGTACTATTTCTATTATTGGTGCGATTATCGTACTTTTCATACTCGATTGGCAAATGACATTAATGATGTTCATCGCTATTCCTATAGCAGCTTTAATCTTAGTACCGTTAGGTAAAATGATGTACAAAATTTCAAAAGATACACAAGATGAGACAGCAAAATTCACTTCTGTTCTTACGCAAGTATTGTCTGAAATTCGTCTTGTAAAATCTTCAAATGCTGAAAATATCGAATACAACAATGGTAAAAGAGGCATTACAAATCTGTTTCGCTTTGGTCTAAAGGAAGCAAAAGTTCAATCCACTATCGGACCAATTATGAGTCTAGTTATGATGACATTACTTGTTATACTATTAGGTTACGGTGGGATGCGCGTTTCTTCTGGTGCACTATCTGCTGGCGCTTTAGTTGCTTTCATTATGTATCTTTTCCAAATCATTATGCCGATGGGACAAATGGCTTCTTTCTTCACCCAATTCCAGAAAGCTACAGGTGCTACGGAACGAATTATCACTATTTTAGAATCGGATGCAGAGCCTAATGCAACAGCTGAAGTGGGTAATATGAATGAAACCATTAAAGTAGAAAATGTTAATTATAGCTATAATAGTGATAGTCACATATTGAAAGATATTTCCTTCAACGTAGAAGCAGGTAAAGTAACTGCGATAGTCGGTCCAAGTGGTAGCGGTAAAACGACACTATTCTCGCTATTTGAACGTTTCTACCGTCCTGATGACGGGAAAATTTCCATTGGTGGTAAGTCAATTCAAGATTTCTCCCTATTATCTTGGAGAACTCAGATCGGATACGTTTCACAAGAAAGCCCTATTGTGGCAGGAACAATTAGAGATAATATTACGTACGGTATTGAACGCGAAGTGACGGATGATGAAATTAAAAAAGTTACACAAATGGCATATGCAGATCAATTTATTGCTGAGCTTCCGAACGGTTATCATACCGAAGTTGGAGAAAGAGGAATGAAACTATCTGGTGGTCAACGACAACGTATTGCCATAGCACGTGCATTCCTACGAAATCCAAAAATATTAATGCTCGATGAAGCAACATCAAGTCTAGATAGCAAGTCAGAAAATGTAGTACAACAAGCTTTGAACGACTTGATGAAAGGTCGTACAACGATTGTTATTGCTCACCGTCTATCCACTGTTGTTGATTCTGATCAGATTATATTCCTTGATAAGGGTGTTATTACTGGTAGTGGGACGCATGAACAATTATATGAATCACATGACTTATACCGTGAATTTGCTAATCAACAATTGCACAAACTTGAAATAGCCTAATTGGTCAAAAGGGAATGAAGAAGGATGCCAAAGCTTTTAATTGTAGACGATGATGCGCATATCCGTGAACTATTAAAGTTCTTTCTGAAAAAAGAAGGGTTTGACCTTTACGAAGCTGCTGATGGTATTGAGGCGATGACTGTACTTGAAAAGAAAAAGATCGATCTAGCGATTATTGATATTATGATGCCTAATATGGATGGTTGGCAGCTTTGTCAGGAGATTCGAGGCTTTAGCGATATTCCAATATTGATGCTGACAGCGAAGGGTGAGACTTCACAAAAAGTAAAAGGCTTCAATCTTGGCGCTGATGATTATCTCGTAAAACCTTTTGAACCTATCGAATTAGTCATGCGTGTAAAAGCCTTGCTGAAACGTTATAATCTCACCATCTCTCAAACGCTACAAATTGGTGAACTGAGCATGAATCGCAAAACGCATGAGATTTCCTTTCGTGAACAGCAGTATACCATTCCATTGAAGGAATTCGAATTATTGTTCAAGCTCGGTAGTTATCCAGGAAAAACCTTTTCCCGAGAAGATTTGATTGAAGATATTTGGGGATATGATTACGAAGGCGATGAACGTACCGTTGATGTTCATATTAAACGAGTGAGAAATCGATTTCCTGAGGAAGAATTCCGCTTTCGAATTACAACGATTTGGGGATTAGGGTACCGCTTGGAGTTGATCGGATGAAAACCTTAAATGTCCTTAAACATATTCTCATGCAGATTTTCTTCTTTTCCCTTATTATCGCGAGTTTTTCAATCGCTTACCTATTAGTTCAGCAAATTCAGATTGAGATGTCAGACTATGTACGCTTTGTCGCAATGACGATCACCGGCATATTCGTGATGTTCATACTCAGTGGAATCATTCACTTATTCACACGCAATAAGCATCGTTACATTTATCAAGAAATTAATGTCGCTTTACGTAAAGTAGCAAGTGGCGATTTCAATGTATCTTTAGATTTTTCGGTCAACCAACGAAGTGAATTAACTCAACTAGTAGACCATTTCAATCATATGACGAAGCAATTACAGCAAATGGAAGATTTACGTCAAGAGTTCATTTCAAATGTCTCTCATGAAATCCAGTCACCACTGACTTCTATTGTGGGGTTTGCCCAAGCATTACAACATAATAACCTTTCTACCGAAGAAAGTAGTCATTATCTCAATATTATTGAGACAGAAAGCCGACGACTATCTAAACTCAGTGATAATCTAATGAAACTAACTTCACTTGAATCTGATCAACATCCCTTTGAGAAAAAGCACTATTTTCTCAATCAGCAAATTAAATCGATTATTTTGGCATGCGAACCGAATTGGACACAGAAAAACTTAGTATTAGATATCTCATTGGATAAAGTCTCAATCATTGCTGATGAGGATCTAATGAGCCAAGTATGGACTAACATTATTCATAATAGTATCAAATTCACTCCATCTGACGGGACGATAACGATCTCTTTAAGACAAGCAGAAGAGCAAGCTATTATCCTTATTACAGATACTGGAATTGGAATTGCAAAGCAAGACCAACTTCATATTTTCGAGCGTTTTTACAAAGCAGACCATGCAAGAGAACGCTCCAAAGGTGGCAATGGATTAGGTCTTTCCATCGTGAAAAAGATTGTTGAAATGCATGGTGGAACGATTACTGTTGAAAGTGAACTGGGAAAAGGTACAACGTCTACGATTACATTACCTATATCATAAAAAAATGCAGCCCAATTGTTAACGGTATTAACAATTGGGCTGCATTACATTAACATGGATACACTTCTTTTTAACATCTATTATGTTGATCGCATTAATTACTTTTTTGTTAAGGTTGGTTCTCTACTGCGTATCAGATCGTCCAACTTTATCTAACATACGGTAAATATAAAACCAAACGAACGGAAATATCATAATAACAATTGTAAATATGCCAAGAAAAAAAGAGAGTAATAAAATTAACGATCCAATAAATGAAGTAACAATGTACCTTTTATGGTTCATATTTTTCCCCTCCCTAATGCTTAATCCGTTCAGTAAATCTCCTTGTTCTTACTTTTCAAAAACATACTAATCTGTTTCCCTTTTGACTTCTGTACATGCTTTAAGTTATCAGATGCTTTGCTATTGATATACGCTAGTTCTCGATTCATTTTCAAGTAGTTATTATAGCGACTCTGTGCTAACTCACCACTGGATAGCGCTGCATTTATAGCACAACCAGGCTCATTATTGTGGTTACAATCGTTAAATCGACATTGTGCTATTAAATTATCAACATCTTCAAACGTACTTGTAACACCATCATCTGCATCCCATAACTGTAGCTCTCTCATTCCTGGTGTATCCATAATTATTCCACCTTCAGGAATAAGCAGCAGTTGTCGATGGGTAGTCGTATGCTTGCCTCGGTCATCGCCTTCGCGTACTTCATTGACTCGTTGAATTTCTTCACCTAGTATTCGATTGATCAAAGTAGATTTTCCGACTCCCGATGATCCGATCAATGCTATCGTTTTACCAGGCTGAATATACTGACGAACTGCCTCACAACCATCCTCTTCAATTGCCGTAATTACATGAGTAGGGACACCTAAAGCTACAGACTCTACCTCACTAATTTTGGAGGCTATATCATCACATAGGTCACCCTTACTTAATATAATAACTGGCTGTGCTCCGCCTTCCCATGCAAGAATAAGGGCACGTTCAATTCTTCTTACATTAAAATCATGATTAAGCGCATTAACAAGAAACAGCGTATCTACATTAGCAGCTACAATTTGCTCTTCAGTAACTCCACCTGCTACTTTTCGTGAAAATTTACTGTGCCTAGGTAGAATCTCTTGAATTAGCTTTTTCGACTCACCTACAAGCTCTCTTACAACAACCCAGTCCCCAACAGCAGGAAACATTGCTCGATTAGTCGCCTGATGACGTAACTTGCCAGTTACTTCTGCAAGATATTCCCCATCCTCTGAATGGACTTTATACAAATGCTTATATTCAGCAACGACACGACCTAACTGATTTCTCGAATAATTTTTCTCCGCTATTTGGTTTTCAAAGTAGGGATTCCACCCCAAATCTTCTAGCTTCATTTCTTAATCCTCCTCGAATTTTCCCTAATTCCTCACATCTATTTAAAATAACCATACTCTGCATTTTCATATAAAACTCCTCCTCTACATTCTTATTTTCAGTTAGACGTTTGGATGATCAGCCATACTTCTGGCTTACATGAATCCGAAACATGTAACTACAATACACTTCTATATATAACAAAATATCCCTCTTTTATTACGAGGTTTTTTGTATAATTGAGTTATTATATGCCGTGCTATCTGCTATTACACAAGAAAAGCCGAGTAATCTTCAGATACGAACCTGAAAATTACTCGGCTATATGTGATCTAAGTATATAACGATTACTAACTATTCGATAATCAAAGATTATCTCGCAGTTAAGCCACCATCAATGACAAATTCTGACCCAGTTGAATAGCTCGATTCATCTGAAGCTAAGAATAATACAAGGTTAGAAACTTCTTCTGATTGCGCAACACGTTTCAATGGGATATGTTTTGCAAATTCCTTAATCACTTCTGCAGCATCACCTTGTGTAACCATTGGAGTTTCAATAACACCTGGATGAACAGAGTTTACACGAATACCATAGTTAGCAAATTCAATTGCAGCAGCTTTGGACATACCACGAACCGCAAACTTCGTATCAGTGTAGCCAATTGCACCAGCAACTAGACCATTCATTGATGAAATATTTACAATGGAGCCATTCTCAGTTTTTTGCATGGAAGGAAGAACAGCTTTCATGCCTAGGAAAACAGAAACCTGATTAATATCCACAATTTTGCGATATTGTGCTTCTGTCATGTCTGCGATAGAAACATTCATGCTAATACCAGCATTGTTAACTAGAATATTTACTGGACCAAAAGCATTTTCAGTTTCAGCAATAACTTTCTCCCAATCAGCAGCACTAGTAACATCTTGTTTTACGAATGTAGCATTTTCACCTAATTCATTTGCAAGTGCGTTACCACTTTCCTCATTTAGGTCTGTAATTACTACTTTTGCACCTTCAGCAATAAATTTTCTTACATGAGATTCACCCATACCGCGTGCTCCACCTGTAATAATCGCAACTTTACCTGTTAGTCTACCCATCATACACCACTCCTTATAAAAGCTGATTTTCGATCATTAATTCATTATACATTATTGCTTTCCGAATAAAAAATTACACCCGAAGTAGATCATTTTTTACTTATTAAGTAGCTAGGTACCTTCCATCAGATTATTACTGTTGAAGTTACTATGGTTGATGCAACTCCGTCCAATTTACAATACAACGTTCAACGAAATCAATGACATCAGGCGACACAGGATATAGTCCTGTCTCCTCGGTTGGTTTCTTACGTATCTCCCAAAACTTTTCTATTAGTTCTTGGTCTCCCCCAAAGGTTTCATCGGACATCATTACTAATTCTTCCGCAATAGCATGTCCTTCTTTACTTTCTGGAGGAATGCCTAATGCCATGTATTTTTCAATCTGCTTAATAAGCCTTATGTATTGTTGTATTTGTAAACTGTTCTGCTCTATACTCGGTAATGTTTTTTCAAGGATAATATTCTCATCTTTACTGAAATAATCTGTCCATCGATGTTCTCTATCTTTACTCTTCTCGACGAGATGTGAAATATGTTGCCAGCTAAGTTCACCTTCTATATCAGCAATATTAATTAACGAGGTAGTATTGGCAATGCTTTGCTGTAGATCAGCTAACTGAACTTGTAAATGATTATAATGTGCCACCAAAATCTCTCGATATGAAAAGTTTAATAGTACGGATTGAATATCTTCTAGTGATAGTGATAGAGATTTTAGAACTGTTATCTTCTCTAAAGTAAACAAATCTTCTTCTGAATAAAAGCGTCGTCCAATCTCATTCTTATAGCTTGGCTGCAACAAACCAATTTGATCATAATAGCGAAGTGTACGCACCGAAACATGATGTTGCTTAGAAACTTGCCCTGTCGTCCAGTAATTCATACTTACCTCCAAAATTAGCTTGCAGGTTCCCCTACGTCACCTAGTATAGTCGTATTATATCATGAACAATAGAGGAGAACTTACGATGACATTATTGCCCCAACGAACTACAAAACTGAGAAATGATGATCCTTGGAACTGGAAAACTTTCGCCTGTGTTATTTTTCTTGAATTTATTATTGTAATGTTTTTCGTAAAAACTTATATACAATCCGTATATAATGTTTGGTTTGATAACACGCTATACTCTGGAACGTTAACGGGACTAACGATAGCTATCGTTTTAATGCTCGGTGTGTACTTTATTGCTATTTATCCTCAACGTCTAACTTGGGGTGAATTAGGATTACGTCGCTTTCCGACGGCACATTGGAAAACTATTTTGTTGACCACGGCTTTTCTAATGATTATTGGAACTGTAATATTAGTTATTACAAGCTATCTTGGTAATCCAACAGAGAATAGTAAAACTGAAAGTCTTATGCAAAATCTTAGCCCATTCTCAATAGCTATTGCTTTGATCTCGGCAGCAGTCATCTCTCCTATTTATGAGGAAATATTTTATCGTGGTTTTATTTATCGCTGGCTTCGAAATAGGATTGGCTTTGGTGGAGGATTGATTGTAAGTGCATTTATTTTTATGATCGCTCATTATCCAACAACTAACACGATGCCAATAAACTTTTTAGACGGATTAGTATTAGCTTGGATCTATGAACGCACTGGTTCAATTTGGCCCGCAATTATCGTACACGGTCTTATTAATGGTTTCACTATTATTATTGCTATAGGTCTGTAAAGTTCTTAAGCTAAGTGATCTTTTGCTATACATATAGAAAAGAACCTCTTATGTCTACTACTAGTGGACATAAGAGGTTTTTTAACGTAGCTAAGCAAAATTAGCTACCTTATTTACTTTTTAAAAATACCAAATGGTGAACCAAGTGGAAGGAACGTACGTCCAAAATGAATATTTAGTACAGATGCACCGCATCCATATAATGACATGATAGCAATTCCAAGCTCAGCATAAGCCGCTAGCGTATGGAATATATGAGGTGCGACTCCAAATGCATCAAGTGTCAATCCTATGAAAAGAAAATCAATTAACACAAAAATAATAAAGAGTACTTTATGTGTTTCCATCGCACCGATCGTCATAAATAAAGTGAAAATTAGATAACCCAGAAACGCAAATCCTAATTGTTTACTATCTACGTCGCCCATTAATATTGGACCGAACGCTCCTAGCTTTATTAACCAACTACTGCCCACCCCAAGCCAAAAAAAGCCATAAGCTGCGAAAGCTGTCATACCAAAAGTATTATTATGTTTCGCATCTTGGATTGCTGCAAAGAGCTGGGCGAATGCACCTAGAAAAATAGCCCATGGAATAACGAAGCTGAGTCCTGAAGTTATTCCAAGCTTTTGCGAAGATGCAACAAGTGTTACGATTGCCAATCCAAATAGGCCAATTGCTCCTGGATCTGCTGTCATGATTTTTACCGATTGATTTGAATGTGTTGTCATAGTTGCCCCCGGCTTTAATTAAAATGATATGTTATTTAGAATTATATATGGCTTATCTTGAACAGCCTTCGATATCATATCATAGTCATTGTTTCCTTGTAACTATAAATTAAAAATAAAACCTTTAATTTTCAACTTTCAACACTTCGAATCGGAATCCTTGATATTCATAATTTTGCTTTTGATACATTTCTCTCGCTGTATCCTCACCATCTGCAAGTAGAATAACAGTTTTATGTTCATACTTATCCATCACAAATCGCTGAATCTGACCACCGATGCCGTTACGCTGCAACTCTCCGATTACAAATAAATTATCAATTTCTACCGTTTCAGCTTGTTCAATAATTTCGGCTGATCCAGAGGGGATACCGTCATAGTATGCAATGATTTGCTGCTTACTTCTATCTTGAAATTGACGTAGGAGTAAATGCTGCTTATCTTTGGCAAAGCCCTCACCATACTTCAAATCTTCATCATATTGCAGCTTCAAAAAGTGCTCTATATTAGAATCTGTAACGAGCTCAACGTCGATGGCTACATTTTTCGCAACTGTGAACACACTTGGTTGAATCGCGTACAATTCTAAAAAGCCAATCGTATAGCTTTCTGTCGTTAAGTACTTCGTAATCTCTTCTGAGATCTTTTCATTGGCGGGGAAAATGAATTTAATATGTTGCTGATTATTCGCTTGATGAAAAGTTTTTAATGATTGTTCAACATCTTGAAATTGTGTTAATGTCGGCATCTTCATCCACTCTATAAAATTGCTATCATAGCGATTTAGCATTTCTGGGTAATGGTATTGTCGGTAAATTTCATTTTCTTTAATTAAATGCCCCAATATATGTATCTGTTCAAATGTTATGTTGTTCATGATTTTCTCTCATTTCTATTAAATATTATCTTCTCATATAGAGGTAATCTTGTTAATCTCTTCTTTGTCACACTACTCATTTCACTTAATTATGCACAAATAAGAGAACACTTACTAGAAAAATCATCTACATTATTTCCCCGGAAATTGACGAAACTGGAAACTCTGTGGAATCATATCGCAAAATACTGCAAAAAAAGACAAGGAATCACCTGCGTGATTACCTGTCTTTCTACTTCTCTTCCCATGTTCAATTCATATTCGATGTCGAATCCACTTCGGAGCCAGTCATCGTTATCAAAGCCCCCATTTTGAACTACCTCTTACAATGAAAGTTCAAAACATCCGCTTGTCAGCACCAAGAAGATGACCCACAGCGGAAACGAGTAGCACAGCGTACGTTTTGTGTACGTGAGCACACGCAGGCTTTCGATGGGGGGGCATATTCGATGTCGAATATGCTGCGTTAGCATAATCATCGTGATCACGAGTGCATGTTTTGAACTACCTCTTACAATGAAAGTTCAAAACATCCGCTTGTCAGCACCAAGAAGATGACCCACAGCGGAAACGAGTAGCACAGCGTACGTTTTGTGTACGTGAGCACACGCAGGCTTTCGATGGGGGGGCATATTCGATGTCGAATGTGCTGCGTTAGCATAATCATCGTGATCACGAGTGCATGTTTTGAACTACCTCTCAAACTTCTTTTCTTTGTAGATATATATAACCCAGGACAAAGAAAAGTATAAAACTCCCACCTACTACAGTTAAGAGTTGCTCCCATGGGATGAAAAACACATCCTGCTTATCCTCGGCAATGTACATCATCGCAAAGGGCTGTGCCCAAGGATAATAAGGAGCAACTTTCGCTGAATTCATAACGAGAATAGTCGGAATAGTAAAAATAACATTGACTGCAAAAGGTGCAGCAAACGACTTGAATAAAGTAGATAGCCATAATTGCAGAGCAATGAGTGGTAATGTCGCTACCCAGCCACCAAATATACTCTTCACAATAAGCACCATCGGGAAAGGTTCACCATAACCTTTCATTAACCCGACAGAAAGCAATACTAGTGCGTAGAGCAACTGCATAATAAGGGTAATGCTGATAATGATTACGAATTTAGAAACATAGACTTTTCCTCTCGTCGTTGGTAAAGCGAATAATTGCTTCCATCCTCCCGCCTGATGTTCATATCTGCATATAATAGTAGCTAGAACACCCGTCATAAGCGGCAGAAACATAACAGCATACACTAAGTTAACCATCATTGAAGTATAAATATATTGAAAATTCTCGGTACCTTCCATATCTAACTCGACATTACATGCAATAGCTAACACAAGTGCTGGCCCGATTAGTATGAATGGAATAATATTTGTCTTTCTTAACTTATACCATTCTGCTAGTAGCAATCTTCCCACTTAGGCCACATCCCTTCTATTGAAATCCCACATACCGATAACTAATAGAATGATTGCTGTGCCTACACCAATAGCTACATTAATCAATGGATTATTCCAATCATTCATTAACGTTGGCCACTTCCATATGACCCAATCAGGCAAATAATAAGACATCATACATATAATCACACCCATAATGCCAATAGAAATTGTAACGCCTTGATTCGGTATAATGACAGCGAACCACAGATGAAGTCCAACTAAAGCTAAACATGCTAGATATGGGTAGAAACTATTCGATAGAAGTTGTAACCATGGGATATTTTCACCAAGCCCCAATGTCCTGCCATACAGTAATGTTACGATAGCAAGGATGCAAGACGAAACAAATAAAAGAATAGCTACAATAATAAATTTAGAAACATAAACGCTCATTTTTGAAATTGGCAGTGCGATCCACTGTTTCCATGCGTTTGTTTCATTCTCGATACTAGCCATAAACGAAGTAAGAATAACAAGGCCTAATACTAACGCCAAAGGAGTAAATCCTGCTACATTAGATAGATAATAGCTCCAATCATCATCGCTTTGCGATAACAAATAGTCTTTACGTACACCGTAATTGACCATCTGTAGAGCAACAACGCCAACTGGTCCCAACAATGCTAGAAACCATAACCCTTTGCGCTTAATTTTCAGCCATTCGGCACTTAACAATTGGGTTATCATCGTCTCTGCCCCATTTCAGTCATCTGCAGGAAGATTTCTTCTAGTGAGCGTTTTACTTCCTCCACACGATAGATTTGGTGCCCTTTATGAACTAAGGTGCTAACTACATTAGCTACACATTCATTCGTTGGCTCAAGCAAATGAATGCTGTCCTCTTCAACTTCGAGTGGAATTTCTATACCTTTCAGCAGTTGACTTGCTTGCATAACATCACTGCATTGAATAATGATTTTCGCTTTAGCTATTTGACGCATTTGTCCAATTGAATCTTGAAATACAAGTTCACCTTTAGACACAACACCTACCGAAGTCGCCATTTGGTCAATTTCAGATAATAAGTGACTTGAGATAAGTACAGTCATCCCATAACGAGAGGGTAAACTTTTAATAAGTTCACGAATTTCAATAATACCAGCTGGATCAAGACCATTCGTAGGCTCATCTAAAATTAATAGTTTAGGTTGATGTAATAAGGCCGCTGCGATTCCCAATCTTTGCTTCATTCCAAGTGAAAATCCTTTGACCTTCTTGCGCTTCACATCTGTTAACCTTACTATTTCTAATACTTCATCAATACGTGCTTTTGGTACATTGATTACTTTACGTATGACTTCCAAGTTTTCATATGCAGTCAAATGTGGATAATATGAGGGGTTCTCTACTAGTGAACCAATGTCTCGCAATATTTCCAGCTTATTTTTCGTAATGTCTTTGCCGAAAATTTGAATACTTCCCGATGATGCCTTCATTAACCCTAGTAGCATCCTGATCGTCGTTGTCTTACCCGCACCATTCGGACCAAGAAACCCATAGATTTCACCTTGTCTAATCCTCATGTTTATACTATTTACTGCTCGTTCTTTTCCAAATGATTTCGATAATCGCTTTGTCTCTATAATATATTCCATTTCTCTCACCTCATATTTGAGTATAGAGAGTCAAGGTTAAAGGGAGGTGTTGCCAAAGGTTAAATTTTGTTTAAAACGTGGGCTTTGATTACGATAATTGACTTCGAAGCTTATTCGACTTCGAATAAAAAGCGAACTTGGGAAGTTCAATGCATTAATATATAGTTTTCTAATGTTCGGATAGATGGACCACCATGAATTTCAAGATTTAACTCGCTGAAAATGCAGTATGTATACTCACAAATATCAAGTATTGTTTAATCGTTTTACGACATAAACAAGAAAGGTCAGCCTAGGTAGTGACCCCTAAAAGTTAAAGTTAAAATCTAACTTTTGGGGTGCAGCACCCTAAAGGGTGACCTTTCTTGTTTGAAAAATTATATTCACAGGCATTTTCATTTAATCAGTAATTTTTTCAAGCTCAAAAATAGTTGCCTCTGATAACAGGATAAGCCTATCGTTATTAACAGCTAAAAAACTTAGACTTACAGGTATGTTAATATCTATTGCTTTTATTACATCATTTATATTTAAGTCTGGGATATCTATTTTATATAATCTATAAAAAGAGTCAGAGTTATAACATGTCGCTGTAATCTCATATAATGGATTTTTTTGTTCATATTGATAATCACTATAGTTTTTAAGTCCTTTTGATGAAAAAAAGTCTTTTTTAATGATAATTTCATCTCCAATAAATTTTTGCCCTGTTGGATATTCAGAAGCATCATTATATGAATTTGCAAATCCTAAAAGCTTCTCAACTTTCCAAGTTCCATAGAAATATTTTTCAGTTTCACTATCCAAATTTATACGTCCTACAGTGCAATATTCGGATGTGTTTTTTGGAATAATAGACTCATCCGTTTCAGGTTTAGGCTCACTGGAAGTATTTGAAGTTGATGTCATTTCAACATTTCCACAAGCCGATGCTAGCATCAACATTATCATAATACAAACCAATAATATTTTTTTCACATTTCACACTCCCACTATTAGTTAATTAGCACTATTAACTACTGGTGTGTTCTACGTATCTCTACTGTTAATCCTTGCTCATCAGACTGCATAGACCATACCAAATTCATGCCGTTAACCATCATATCTACGATGGACAGACCAATTCCCGCTCCACTTTCATTAGACGGACTATCCATACCACCACCATGATCGACAATAATAATTGCATCATAGCCATGTTTTGATTCAACCTTTAGACCAATATATCGCCCACTACTCGCATGTCGTAGTACATTTTGAAATAGATTATCCATAATTCGCCCTAGCCATATCGGATCAACCTTCCAGACAAACTCTGGCATTCCGTCAAGTGAAACATCAATCTCAAAATCTGCTTTCTCAAAGGTCGCATACCAAGTAGCTAGATGCTCCCGTAAGAAACGAATCATCATAACATCCTTCATCTCTAATCGATACTTATGGCTCATTAAAAGCGTATACGACATTAAATTTTCTATTAATGTATCGATTTGCTCAACCGATCGTTGCAGCGAGTGTACTGCTTGTTCACTTTCAACTGGTAAATTTAACTTTGTTAATGAATACGCATTGGACTGAATTTTCGTTAATGGTGTTCTCAGATCATGTGATAAATTAGCAATAAGCTCCTGACGAATGCGTTCCTCTTCCTGTTCGCGAAGTTTACTTTCATTAAGTTCCGTAACCATATGGTTAAATGCGTTCTCCAGTTGGCCAATCTCATCTGTACGACTAATTGCAATTGGAATGGGGAGTCCATCGCCATTACGGTTATTCATCGCCTTCTGCAAATGTAGTAATCGTTTGCGAATACTTCTGAAAAACAAATAGGAGATGACAATGAACAGCGTAATAATTAAGACCACACCGATAATAAGCCACTGTCCATACTGATCATATATTTTCATTAATGGTGGGTTGAATACCGAGCGCGGTATTTCTAATACAGCAAATCCTCGTTTAGCCTGATCTCCTACTACCGAAACGACAGTAAACGGATCACCACCATAGCGCTCTTTCATAAAGGACACCGTATACGAACTTGTCCAATAACTAGGTATATCCCAAGAAACTTGCCAGCTACTAGCTAAGTTTCCCTGCTCATCTACCCAAAACATTGAGCTTTCTGGATACGTAATAGACCACTTCTCGAACATCCGACTCATTGCTTCGCTATTTATTTCTGTAAGTCGAGTAATATCGTTATGCCAGCTATGCTCTACCTCATCATAGTAAACTGCAGCAGAATCATTAGTCTCGAATTGATTTTGTATGCCTGACATAAGCATTGCACTTAATAAATATGCAAATTGTACAATGGCAAGTGCAGTAATGATAAGCAACATATATTTTGCTTGTAGTGATCCGAATAGTTTTCTCATTGCTTCACCCGATATCCAATACCACGAATTGTTTCAATAATTGTCGGGTTTGAAGGATCTACTTCGATTTTTTCTCTTAGGTAGCGAATATGTACCATTAACGTTTTATCACCCTCAATATAAGTTTCGCCCCATACTTGTTCATACAATTGGTTTTTAGACAATATCTGATTAAGATGACGAATAAAGCATTGGAATAACAAAAATTGCTTACCTGTCAATTGAATTTCTTCGTTAGTTATCGTATTCGTAATACTTATATCTTTTGTATTAATGTGTAAATGCTGAATGATCAACGTTAGCTCTTGCTTCTGAAAACGACGAAGTAACACTTCAATCCGCGCAACCAATTCATCCAAATGAAATGGCTTCGTAATATAGTCGTCCGCAAAGCTGAGTCCTTCGATCTTATCTTCCATCGCCGTTCTAGCTGAAAGCATTAAAATAGGCAGTGAATCGCTTGCCCTCTTCAATCGTTTGCCAATTGAAAAACCGTCCAATCCTGGCAACATTACATCAAGAATAACGATATCTACTTGATTCACATGACCTTCTGCACCTTCACCTGATTGTAACCACGTCACTTCATAACCCCGATCAACTAATTGCTGAGATACTAAGCTACCAATCTCTCGTTCATCTTCTATGTATAATATATGAGTCATTCCGCTCCCCCTTTATTATGTAAGTTCTGGTTAGATTTATCATACCATAGCATTCTTCATCTAAATATTTGCAGCAAAGTTTTCGAGAATTATTGAATATCATTTTCATAATGTAAATCAGACTACAGATTGCAGATGTTATTTGTGTTGGAGAATCAATGACTCATCTTTACCATCGATATTAATTAATACATGTATTAATTCATTTTCATCATAGCTATAAGTTGAACTTGAATTTCTAATTCTATCTCCTAATAAATTTACATCATCTTTTATATTCACATGTTTACTGGTAATCTCATAGGTCATTAGACTATCTTTGGGTTTACTCTTTCCTATATAGATGAATTGCCACTCTACGTTAAAATATTCATTATTAGGTGATTGGCTGATAGTATACGAACCTAGCCAGTTCTCACTCTCGCCTTTGTAAACTATTCGATTATCCTTAGATGCGCAACCTACCAAAATGATAGATAGTAAAAAAAGTAGTACTATAGACTTCTTTAATTTCATATTATTCACTGCTTTCATATATGCATTAGAAAATAATAACCGTATATTTTAATATAACCGATTTGTAAATGCATTTCAGTACTTTATTCTAGAAGATACAACAAAAAAACCTAGTGAGAAGCAGGATTATTCCCTCTTCTCACTAGGTTTAAAACTGAAGACTAAGCGTAGTTCCGCTACCATGTTCAATCGTATCAAATAATACGCTAATCTCTCCATCTGGAGTACTACTTCCAAGTGCAATCAATAGCGGCACAAAATGCTCTGCACGTGGCACCGCTAACTTAGCATGAGGAGCGAGATCTTCATAACGACTTAAGGACTCAATATCTCTAGCTATCACTTTCTCTACGATCCAATCTCTAAATTCTAATACCCACGGTTTAATAGGTGCATCCTTATCGCGGTCGAATTCATTGAAATTATGGCTTAGAAAACCACTTCCTATGACGAGTATCCCTTCTTTATCTAATCCTTGTAATGCTTCACCAATCGCAATTTGCTCCCTAGCAGGTAAAAATGGATTAACTGAAACAGGTACAATCGGAATATCAGCTTCGGGGAAAGCATGCATCATAATCGGGAAAACGCCATGATCTAATCCACGATACTTCTTCTGCACAGGAATGTTATGCTTTTTCAGTCTTCTTCTACTATTGAAGCAACTAATTAGAAACGACCGATTGCTACAAATACGGCTAACGCAAGTAATATCATGTTCATAACCATTCCTGGATATTCTTTACGTTTAGCATGGAACACCGCAGCCAAAACCATGATAAATGCTAGCGAAATTGCTGCAATCGATGTTAACACAGATGCTATTCCGGTAGCAAAAGGTACGATCAAGCCAATTCCACCCAGTACTTCTGAAATCCCTATAAATGCGACATAACCTCTGGAATAATCTTTCACCCAAGGCAAAGAAGTTTTTGCTTTTTCATACTGGAAAGCTTTCATCGAACCAGCCGCAATAAACATTAAAGCTAAAAGTCCTTGTACGATCCATAATGCAATATTCATACATAATACCTCCCTTTGTTGATTCTATGTTTACTCGCTAATAGATCAAAACCCATATTAAACATCTAAATATATGCATGAGATCTATTTGATATAACGTTCTCTTGTATTCATCTTCCTCACGGTATTATAATAATCTCAAAGTTTATTTATTGTAAGTAGGCACTTTAAATTCACCTAGTCTCCAAAAAGTAACCTACTTTCTTGATTCAATATTCGTTTCATATGTTTATACTTCCGATGTATTTTTCTGTACGTGGAAGCTTAACTAGTATGCTTAGAAAAATTGTAGGAGGATATGAAATGTCCGATACTTGTAAAGTAGAAACCGCCTTAGAGATTCTTGTTGGTAAGTGGAAACCTGTTATTTTGTATCAACTTTTCTCCAATGGCACAATGAGATTCAGTGAATTGCAACGAGCAATTCCCGACATATCAAAAAAAATGCTAACCCAACAATTGAGAGAATTAGAATATCACGATATCATACATCGCGAAGTGTATCGCCAAATTCCGCCAAAGGTTGAATACTCTATTACACAATATGGAAAAAGCATGAGTACTGCTTTACAGGCAATCCATGAGTGGGGAGTAAATCATGTGGACCATTTGAATAAATTATATGGTGATAATAATACAGTAGAATCTATAACAACTTAGTTGTGCACAATTAGTTGCGAGACGATGCTTTAGCTTCTTTATACTTTTATTAAGAGGAGGGGATGGGATGGATTGGCTTACGAGAATGAATCGGGCGATGGATTATATCGAGATGAATTTATGTGGAGAGATTGAATTAATGGAAGTTGCTCATAGAGCTTGCTGTTCTTCGCATGAATTCCAAAGAATGTTTTCATTCATTACCAATGTAACACTTGCGGAATATATTCGACGTAGACGACTTACGTTAGCTGCACTTGAATTCCAAAATAGTGATGACAGTAAAGTAATCGATATAGCTCTGAAATATGGCTACGAATCTCCGGTTTCTTTCGCTCGAGCATTCCAATTAGTGCATGGCGTTACTCCTACAAAGGCCCGCCAAGATGGAATTGCGCTCAAAGCTTATCCTAGGCTCTCCTTCCTTATTACGATTAAAGGAGCAGAAGCGATGAATTATCGTATCGAGACAAAGGAGTCTTTTCAGGTGTTTGGCATGGAAAGAGTGTTTCAAGCAAGCGGAGGCAGCGAAGAAATAGATACGCCTGCTCAGTTCTGGGGGCAAAGTCATGCAAATGGTGAAGTTGAGAGACTTGCTGCTAATGCAGGTGACCTACCTGCTTTTGTAAGTCAGGATCTATATAAGGTGCATGCCCTCTGCAGCTACAGAAAAACTGATGATAATACTTTCCCGTATATGCTTTGTGCCTTCAACAATCCGTCTAGTAACACAGAGGGATATACTACAGTCACAATCCCATCTCATACTTGGGCAATATTCCCTTCGGATCCATTCACATGGGATACATTTGATACCGCCATCGAGACGTTATACCGACGATTCTACTCAGAATGGTTACCTACGGCGGGCTATGAACAAGTTGATGGCATGGAATTCGAAATCTATGGTGGCAAAGATGAGATTAACTACGTTGAACTATGGTTCGCTGTAAGAAAGATCGATTAATCGGTTGAATAATAAACGAAAAAGCATCTATAGAAAACTCGTCAACTACGAGTCTTCTATAGATGCTTTTCGCTGTTTAACGATATCTTAGGTTGCGACTCTTTAGTTCGTCCTCTGATGTATTTTGCATGATGCTTAAACAACATCTACGATTACATATTAATATTGCCCTAGTATTTCATGAATATTTTCAGCAATATTGGTTAAGTTAGTAGCAATATTAGTGTATGCGCTTACAAATATATGTGTTAATATTTTAATTAATCTTAACAAAATCCATATATCTCTTGCATTCATCATAAAATCAGGGGGGATTCAAATTTCTTTAATGATTCATACACCAACAAATATTGCTCTTAGTAATAACAAAATTTATGTGCGATCACACTTCGATGAATGGCAATATCAGTGGCCCTTGCACACACACAAAGGATTAGAAATCTTCTACTTTATTCAAGGACAAGCTAATTATATTATTGGTGATACTATCTATGACTTACTACCAGGGGATATGTTGCTATTTAGTGGAGAAACTATCCATAGGGTTAACCCCTCCAATGATGTGAAGTACGTAAGAAGCTACATTAATTTCTTACCCACATTCATCGAAGAAGAATTACCTGCTGAACTGTATTCAAAGCTACTTAAAGTATTTGAAAATCCTAACGGTTTACGCATTCAATGGTTACCTGAAGAAAGAGAAGAGATCAAGAGATATTTCGAAACACTGTATAACGAAAATCAAAAAGAATTAGTAGGCTATGACTACATGCTCAAATCATCTTTAACTCAGTTTCTAATTCATATCTATCGTAAGTCAAAATATCTTGTAGAAATTACATCATCATCTCAACCAACTAACAGTCAAATGACGGTTCAACGTATTTTGCAATATGTGAATCAAATCTACAAAGAGAACGAAAGCTTGGATACCATGTCGGTTAATCTACATCTTAGTAAATATTATATGTGCCATTGCTTTAAGGAAGTTACAGGCTACACTATTAACAGCTATATTATGCGTAAACGTGTAGATGAAGCCAAGCGATTATTAGTAGAGAGTCAACGTTCAATTAATCAAATAGGTGAATTGATTGGATTCAATTCCACCATTCATTTCAGTAGAACATTTAAACAATATGCAGGTTTCTCACCACAAACTTTTCGAAAAGCTAGTGAAAACATATTAAGGGGATGAAAATTATGAAATTAAATTCAAAAGGCTTGATATTGTTAGTGTTTACTTTAGTTCTAAGTTTGGTTGTAGCTGGTTGTGGATCTACTAACAACACCGAAGGAAATAGTAGTGATTCGTCTAAGAAGAACGTTAAGTTAGATTTTGTATGGTTCTCAGATGGTGATGAGGGCAAAGTTATGGAGAATATTATTGCCGACTATGAAAAAGAAAATACTAATGTTGATATTCAGCTAATTGAAGTCGCTTACAATGATCTATCTACAAAGTTAAAAACAATGGTTTCTGGTGGTAAACCCCCAGCATTAGCACGTATCAGTACTACTGAGATTGGTTCCTTCTCCAACTTCGCGGTAGATTTAGGTGAACAGCTTGATGGTGTTGACACATTCACATCACAGTTTATCGATTCGATTAAGCCTTATTATGTGATCGATAATAAAGTTGTAGCTTCTCCAATGGATGTTACTGCAAACGGAATTATCTATAATAAAACGTTGTTTGATCAAGCAGGTGTAGCTGTTCCTACTTCTAGCGACGATATTTGGACTTGGGATGAATTCAATGCTTCACTAAAAGAAGTAATGGAAAAGTCTGACGCAAAATATGGTCTAGTGTGGGATTTCACACCGCATCGTTGGTCTACTCTACTGTATCAATTTGGCGGTAGCATGATTAATTCTGAAGGAACAGAAGGAACGATTAACAACGAAGCCGGTATTGAAGCTGTTAATTACTTCAAAAAAATGCATGATGATGGCATCATTCCTAAGTCTATATGGCTAGGTGGAGAAAATCCAAACAATTTGTTCCGCACAGGAACCGTTGCTGCTCACCTTTCTGGTAACTGGATGGTAAGTAACTATAAAGATATTACTGATTTTGAATGGGGCGTTACGTATATGCCAATAGCAAAAAACCGTTCTTCCGTACCAGGCGGCAAATTTGTAATGGCTTTCCAAAAGTCAGGTGTTGAAGAAGAAGCAGCTAACTTTATTGCTTATCTTTCAAGTAAAGAAGTTAATTCCAAATTCAATCAGGAATCACTATTTATGAGCCCTCGTAAAGACAGTGCTGATCTGGACTATGCGTTCGGTAAAGAAATGTTTGCTATATTTGCAGATGAGCTTAATAATACGATTCCCGCTGCTGCAGAAGATTGGTCAAAACAAACAATTGTTCCTAAATTCAGTTCTGATCTGAAAGATGGTTTAGTTGAGGTTCTTGCTGAAGGTGCAACAGCAGAAGAAATGCTTAATGACATTAACGATCGTATTAACGAAGCGATTGCAAATGCAAAATAAAAGTTAAAAGTTAAAAGTGTTAGGGCTACCTTCGCTATGTAGCCCTAACATTGATAATGAGGAGGTTTGAGTAAAGTGTCAACTAAGTCTATTGCTTCACAACCTAATCTAATCACTAAAAAGAAGAGAAAACTACAAATCGCTCCTTATTTATTTGTACTGCCCAATTTATTGATCTTTACTGTATTTATAGTAGTTCCAACCTTACTTGGAGTAATCTATTCATTTCATAACTACGATGGTTTGAATCCTATGAAATTCAGCGGGTTTGACAATTATGCATATATTTTCACTGATGATAAATTCTGGTCAACTTTAGGAAAAACCTTAACCTACGCAATTATTGTAGTACCGTTAATTTATGCATGCTCACTCGGAGTTGCCATTCTACTTGTTCAACAAGTAATAATGAAAGGTTTTTTCCGTGCTATTTTCTACTGGCCAACCATGATTTCCTTTATTATTGTTGGTTTAACATGGAGATGGATTTTTGGGGAACTAGGCATTATCAATGCCGTAATGGTTGCATTTGACTATGAACAAATTACATTTTTAGCTAATCCCTTTTTTGCTAAAGTGGCTGTTATTATCGCTGCAGTGTGGTCACGGTTAGGATTTTTTATGGTGCTATTTGTAGCAGGCTTGCTTGCTATTCCTAAAGACTTTTATGAAGCAGCTCATTTAGATGGTGCATCTAAAGTAAAAGCTTTTTTCCATATAACTTTACCGTTGTTAAAACCTACTACTCTACTTGTCGTTATGCTATCCATGATTGAAGCATTCAAAGCATATCCGCTTATGTTCGCTTTAACAGGTGGCGGTCCTAACAAGGCTACAACTTATATCGTCCAATACATTTATGAAACAGGCTTTGCTAAACAAGAATTGGGATTAGCTAGTGCTATGTCCGTAGTACTGTTTATTATTATTACAATATTCACCGTTCTACAGTTCAAACTGACTAAAGGAGGAGAAAATTAATGACACCTTCAAAATTCCAAAAAACACTAACTTATGTTCTATTAATTGCTTTTTCTGCCCTTTGGTTATTTCCTGTATTATGGATATTCCTTTCTTCATTTAAAAATAATACGGAACTCTATCAGTTCCCACCTACTTTTCTACCACAACAATTTACTTTAGAGCATTTTGTTAACGCCTTCGAAAAAGGTAATTTCGGTAAATATTTTCTTAACAGCGCGATTGTAGCGATTACTTCTACTATATTACTGTTGCTTATTAACTCGATGGCTGGATATGCCCTAGCAAAGTATAAATTCAAAGGTGGTACTTTCATATTACTAGCTTTCATCTCCACCTTGATGATTCCACTCGAAGTGATTATGATTCCTATTTTCAAGGTATTAAGTTTTCTAGGATTATATAATACATTGCTAGCCTTAATTATCCCACCCGCTGCAACACCAACTGGCGTATTCATGCTTCGTCAATATTTACTCACTATTCCAAATGAGTTACTAGAAGCTGCAAGAATTGATGGAGCAGGTGAGTGGAAAATTTATTGGAGAATTATTTTGCCATTATGTCAACCGATACTCGCAGCACTTGCAATATTCTCTTTCATGTGGAGATGGGATGACTTCCTATGGCCGTTAATTGCGATTAGTGATCCGAGCAAATATACTGTTCAGCTTGCTTTGTCTAACTTTATCGGAGAGTTTAACGTGGATTGGGGCAGTTTGCTTGCCATGTCTGTCATTACTATGATTCCAGTATTAATTGTCTTCCTAATTTTCCAAAAACATTTAGTAAATAGCATGGCTACTTCTGGAATGAAATAACAACTATGTGTTAATTCAGAAGATAAGAGAGGAGCAAACATAATGCAGGTTAGCACAATATTATTAGAGATAAAAAACCACTCGAATTTCATTGAATTAATAACTGATGCCGCTAAGTTTCAAATGTTTGCATTAACAGACGACATCTTACGTATTCGCTGTAGTTTTGAGAGAGATTTCGCTAAAGATTCGTCTTACTCTTTAATAATGACAGCATGGGAAGATGAAATGGACCATGTAATTAAAGATAGAACTAGAGTAACACCCCTGTTGATTGATTTACAGGAACTAGATGAATATTATACCTGGTCTTCTAACAAGCTTGTCGTAAAAATATACAAAGCACCCTTTGCTATTGTGATAGAGGATATGAATGGTCAATTACTACATCAGGATATTGCTAATAAGAGCTATGTTCAGGATGAATTGGGTCGAAAATATCACTATTCTTCCTTGCAAGATGATGATTATTACTATGGATTCGGTGAAAAAAGTGGACAATTGAATAAGAAAAACCGTAGACTTCGTATGCATAATGTTGATACGATTGGCTACAATTCTGAAAGCACTGATCCTCTTTATAAACATATACCCTTCTATATCAAGTTTAATAGTAAACAACGTACCGCATCAGGAATGTTCTATCATAATACCTATAATTCTAACTTTGATGTTGGCTCCGAACGTAGTGGCTATTGGCCAAAATATTCTTATTACTCCACCGAAGGTGGCGAATTAGATTACTTCTTTATTAACGGTCCGACCATTAAAGAAGTTGTGAAAAGGTATACTGATCTAACAGGAAAAAGTATATTAACACCAAAGTATTCATTAGGATATTTAGGCTCAACAATGTTCTATACCGAACTAGAAACGCGCTCAGATGAAGCTATTATTGGCTTTCTCGATAAATGTAAAGCTGAAGGAATTCCGTGTGATGGCTTCTTTATGTCCTCAGGGTACACAACAGGTGAAGATGGTAAACGATACGTATTTAATTGGAATTATGATCGCTTCCCTGATCCTGCAGCATTTGTTCAATCAACTGAGCAGCATGGAGCGACGCTATCTCCTAATATTAAGCCCGGTATGCTATTAACTCACCCTCACTACAAAGAATTTGCGGAGAAACAATTGTTTGTTAAGGACGAAAATAACGATCAGCCTGTCATTGACCGCTATTGGGGCGGACCAGCTTCGTTTGTTGATTTTACAAATCCAGAAGCCAGAGAGCAGTGGAAGGGATATGTAAAACATCAATTACTGGATCATGGTGTAACTGCCATCTGGAATGATAATAATGAATATGAAATCCAGCAATCTAACGCACAGTGTCATTATGAAGGTCTAGGAAAGCCTATATCTGCATTATCATCAGTTATGCCCAATTTAATGGCACTTACTGCTGTAGAGGCTATTCAAGAACATGATAAGAATATTAGGCCCTATGTTGTAAACCGCGCTGGATATGCAGGTATTCAGAGATATGCTCAAACCTGGGCTGGAGATAATTTAACAAGTTGGAACAGTCTAAAATTCAATATTCCTTTAATTTTAGGTTTAGGTCTTTCAGGTGTTGCTAATCAAGGCTGTGATATTGGAGGTTTCTATGGACCAGCCCCTGAACCAGAACTATTTGTCAGATGGGTACAAAATGGCATTTTTCAGCCTAGATTCTCTATCCATTCATCTAATACAGATAATACAGTGACCGAGCCTTGGATGTATCCAAGCTATACAAAATATATTAGAGACGCTATTTCTCTTCGATATGAATTGGTACCGTACTTCTATTCCTTACTATATGAATCATCTACAATAGGATCTCCAATGATGCGACCTCTTGTTTATGAATTTGAAAATGATCCACAAGTATGGGATGAGAGCTTTGAATTTATGCTAGGATCTTCAATATTAGTAGCCAATGTTGTTGATCCAGGTGTAACTACACATCGTATTTACTTACCTTCTGGTTCTGATTGGATTGAGTGGAAGTCTAAGAAGAGATATGCTGGAGGCGAAACTATTGAAATTCCTGTTCAGCTTGACTCCATCCCGATGTTCATTCGCAGTGGGGGTATTATTCCTTTAGCTCATCAGCTTAACAATATTCATCATGATAATATTAACCATTTAAAGTTACTCATTGAAGGCTCCAACGATGGAACGTTCGTCTACTACGATGATGATGGAATGTCACTATCCTATACAGACAAACAGTATGTTAAAACGAATATTTCTTTACAAGTTGGTAATGAGTCTACAATTTCCTTCCAATCTGAAGGTGACTTTATATCTTCAATTGAAACCTATGAGATTCAATTCATTTGTAAGGACGTTAGTCCAGTCACAATTACACTTGGAAATCATATCATACAAAGATATTTAGATGAAGATCAGTGGAAGCAAAGTCAATATGGATGGTACTTTAATATTGAGCAAAAAACAGCTCAAATTAAATATAACAATCCACATTGCGATCATACGATAAAAATTGATTTCTCGGTTAAAGATTTAATCTCTATCTAACTTCCATCACCTGAAAATAGGGCTGTCCTTAGTCATTTTATGACTTTTGGGACAGCCTCTTATCATTCTAATTACTTGCTATCATTCCATTGTAGTCTTAACAAACAGGTGGAACGATATAAGTTCAGCCTTCAACTATTTTCACAAGTTCCATAAGCTCATGAATTACATATGTCGGCTTAATTGCAAGTTTGTTTTCCTTGCTATTAGGATTGAACCAACATGTATCAATTCCATAATTGATGCCCCCTTGAATATCGGATGTTAAAGAATCACCGACAATTAACACTTTAGACTTATCCGTAATTTGAAGCTTAGCAAATACATAATCAAAAATCGCTACATCAGGCTTCTGGTATCCCGCTTCTTCTGAAGTAATAATATGCTCAAACATATTACGGATAGGAGAGTTAGCAATTCTTGATCGCTGCACCACTGTGAACCCATTCGTTATGATGACTAGACGACAAGCCGGTAATTGTGTAAATAGTTCTTCTGTACCCTCTATAAGATGAGATTCTTTGCCCAAGTTATTAAGATAAGCGGTGCCGAACTTATGTGCATCAATAGCAAGGTTATGTTTAAAGAATAACCGTCTAAATCTCTCTACTCCGAGTTCTGTTGTCGTAATAAGTCCTTGCTCTAATTCTCTCCATAATACTCTACTAATCTCTCTATAATCCGCTTCATAATCGACGAAACCCGTAGGTAGGTCGAACTGGGAAAATGTATGATGTAGTGCATTGTCCTGCGATATACTAAAGTCAAACAGTGTATCATCAGCGTCGAACATAATAATATCGTATTTCATAAAATGCTCCATTCATAATATCTTTATAGTAAATTACAATATATCCAGATAATCGTTCGGATCAGATGCATTTAGCACCTTTAATTCTATACTTTCAAGTTAACAATATTAAGTAACTGCACATTCATTTCCTCAACAGATTCCTTAAAATCACGACGATGCCACTCAATGATAAGCCCAATAAACGCATTGGCTGTATACGAATAGAAATAGTCATTAACTTTTCCATGAACTTGCGTATTTTTATCAGATATAAAATTAGACCGAATTTCATCAAATAGCATGTAATAGTACGTAGTCGATACTTCACGTGATAATACAATTCTGTAAAATTGCTCATATTTTTTTACATGTTGAAAAATACCTACTGTCTTAGGATCTAGCTTTTCAACATTTAGAACAGTAATATGTCGATAAGGTTCATTATAAGAGTCTTGCAAATCTAACATGATTTTCTCAAATAGTTCCTTAAAGACATCTCCTATTTCCTCATAATGAAAATAAAAAGTACCACGATTAATACTTGCTTCTTTACAAAGCTCGGTTACTTTTATTTGAGCTAATGTTTTATTTTTCAATATATTGAGTAATGCTTGATGTATATTAATTTTTGTTTTTACAATGCGTAAATCATTTTTATTCATATACTCTCTCCTTTATCGAACATATTTGAAGTTTCTGTTGGATATCATACAATTTGAGGGGATTTTGTATATTGAATACGCTTACTTTAATATACTATAATTTTATTATACAGATGTACAATAACATACACTACATTCTAGTTTGTGCTTTCGAAGTAACTTCTTGTCACTAAGAGGTTATCCACGGGAGCTACAAAAAATTTAGGAGGAATATATTATGAGATTACAAGACAAAGTAGCTATCGTAACAGGTGCAGCATCAGGTATGGGTAAAGCTATCGCAGAGCTTTATGCAAAAGAAGGGGCTAAAGTTGTTGTCTCTGACTATAATTTTGAAGGTGCTAAAGCAGTAGCTGAAGCGATTAATGCTAATGGCGGTTCTGCAATCGCTAACCAATCAAATGTAGCCGAATTAGCAGACTTAGAGCGTATGTTTGCTGAAACGCAAGAAGCATTTGGCAAACTAGATATTCTTGTAAACAATGCTGGTATTATGGACGGTATGGAACCAGTTGGTGAAATTAGTGATGAGAAATGGGATCGCGTATTTGCTGTAAATACGACTGGTGTTATGCGTGCAATGCGTATCGCTACGAACATTTTCTTAGAGCAAGGCCATGGCGTTATCGTAAACAACATTTCTGCTGGTGGATTGCGTGGAGCTCGTGCAGGTGCAGCATATACTGCTTCCAAACATGCCGTTGCTGGCTTAACGAAAAATACTGCTTATATGTATGCTAATTCTGGTATCCGTTGTAACGGAATTGCTCCAGGTGGCGTAATGACGAATATTCAATCTTCTATGACTGGTGTTTCTCAATTTGGTGCAGGTCGCCAAATGACTGGTAATGGCACAATGCCTCGCGTTGGTCAACCAGATGAAATTGCACAACTTGCACTTTTCCTAGGCTCTGATGAGTCAAGCTTCGTGAATGGACAGGTAATTGCTGCTGATGCAGGTTGGACTGCTTACTAATAGAAATTGATTAAGTAGCTACTGATAATGTGAACTAAGTAAAGATTAATGAATAAAGGGCACTCAAAGATAAATTATCTTTAAGTGCCCCTTTGTAGTTTCTTCTATATCTCTCTTTGTTGAAGCAGTTTAATTAACTGCTCTAGCCAATGAATGGTATGATCTGACCTACTAGAAGCATATTCTCCAACAAAGTCTAAAATCTTTTCTTTTTCATGATCCACTGGTGTCAATAAAGCTAATTTAGCAATTTGTCCCCAACGTTCCTTGAAATTTGATAATTTCTTTTCAAGTATTGCTACTACTTTATCCCGATCCACGTAATTAATGTAGACTAACCCAACCACCATTTCACTGATCACTTGTGCACTTTCAAACAACTTATAAATCTTTTTCGGTAGTGCTTCTCGCCCTTTTGTTGTAATCGCGAATACTTGTTTATCTGGTCGATGTTCTTCTTTAATAATTTCTACGGGCTCAATTAACCCCTGTTTTACTAAGGATTCAAAATTATAATATAGTTTGCTTTCTGTTAATCCACCGAGTCGAGCAAGTGGAATGGTCTCTGAGAGCTGTTTTTTTAATTTATAAGGATAGTTGTTACCCTCTATAAGTCTGCACAAGATAAAAATTTGAATTGCCATGTTTTACGCTCCTTCGGTAAAAAACTACCTCGCGGCAAGTATTACCTTCATTGTAGCAAAACTAAGCCATTACTTCAGTACTATTCTTCACATTCTTTGGATCATTCTTTGTTTCTTTCGCAGTTATTTCGTTCACCCTTGGCACTGATTTGTGTACAAATGTAATGATGAGAGCATTAATTAACATCGCACCTAATCCGACAGCTACCATTCCCCATATATACGGAGATGCACTATTACTGCCAAATAAGTTTGCGTAGTACGCTTGTACAGAATAGTACATTGGTGAAATATAACTCATCCACTCATACGGTGCATACATCATATCACGTGAGATTGTGGCACCATTCGCAAGTGTTTGCATTAATAGCACTGGAATGTTCAATATCATTCCACCTTCACCGATTAAGAAAACAAACATCGCAGTAAAGTTAAAGGCTACGATATAGTTTAAGATTTGTTGACCAAACATACTAAAGAAAAGTTCTCCGCTTGGTTGATTTACGAGATAAGCTATCCCCATTGCAGCTAATGAGGACAATACAGCAATTATTAATGCTGTTAATTGTACGTAAAGGAATAATTTTTTTCTGCTTGCTTTCCCGCGACTCTCCTTAAATGCCGCTACTAATTGCAGTGCTGCAATCATTGCTCCTACATAACCAGCCATTGTTAAAAACATTGGTAGCATATTATTATGCATCCCATCAGGAATTTCATTAATGCTCACCAAGTTACCAACATACGAAGATTCAATCATTTCTGCCATTTCCGCAGCTTGAGCTTCTGGCACGTTAAAGTTCATTAGAATGCCTTGAGCAGTTTGCTGTGAGAACTGTGAGCTTAATTGATTGTTGATTTCATTAACAACAGATGTCATCGTTGACGAAACAACTGTTGCCCCTGCTTCATTAACTGTGAAATCAATGCTTGATGATACTTCCCCATTTTGCATATCCTCAGAGAATGTATCAGGAATGTGTACTACTAAAGCTAAGTCATTTTTTTCTAATTGTTTTATTGCTTGATCGTTTGTTATAGACGTATTTATTTCTTGGAATGGCAAATTTGTTTGCAACTGATCTGCGATCATTTCACCATATTCACCTTTATCATCATTAATAATCGCAATAGGTAATTGATCGATATTGACTGGAATTGCCGTATAACCTGGCAAGAAAATTCCTAACATTGCAACCGCATAGAAAATCCCCATAAAGATCGATCCAATAGCACCTTTTGTTTTTAAGAACTGTGTAAATTTCATAATATGATTCCCTTCTCTTCTTCAAATATAATCAGTACATTCAAACTAGTTTAATTAAACTAGTTTGATCGAATGATAAATAGTGTATAATATTTTGTTGTTAATATCAAATAAAAATCACTATTTTCACATATTTGCTAAGAAAGTTTGTCCAAAATAAGTTGTATACTTATATTTATCAAACATACTTGGAGGAATACCTTTGCATATAAAATCATCAAGACTTATATGGATTGCTTGTATCTGCCTATTCATGATTAGTGGCTGTTCGCAAAGCAATAATCAATCAACAGAAAATACTGATTTATTTCAATATAAGAACAGCTTTGTAGGTGACAATAGTGCTGTTAGTCATATTCTTAATGGCTTACCACTGAGTGGATCGCTGACCTCTTTTGAACTAGCTACAGAAGAAGAGCCTTACGGTATCTTAGTTAGTTATAATTCTTCTAGTGTCAATCCAACTACAAATGAAGGCTTCACACAAATGGTTTATAATACTACTTATTTAATAACGTTAGTACAGAATGTAGACTGGGTTCAATATAATATTGGGGATCAAACGCTTCGAATAACTCGTGAACAATTGAATGAATTTTATTACAATGATTTACAAAACTTTGACTCCACATCATCCCTAGAAGGCTTAGTTTCACTGAATATTTCTAGAATATTTAAATTCAAAGAAGTGATTGCACCGAATTGAACCGTCTGAAACATAAAAATCCGAACGTAGTTATAATGTTACAACTACGTTCGGATTTTTATGTTTATGAAGTTAATTATTAATACTGTTAACCCATCATTTCAAACTGTCTAAATGTGAAAGTATAGGTCATATCTATTCCTTATCCCATTCTATCCAACCGTTTTCAAACTTTCCCTCTTCTAATAGGCCAGATAAGTAAACTTTTTTTAATTGATCGTGCTAATTGATACCCGCCATCTTTAGAAGCACTTGATGTTACCAACCCCGCAACAACCAACTGTCTCAATATTTTCTTCAAATATGAATCTGATACCCTACATAAGAGTATCACTCTGCCAAAAAACCTATACTACTAAAGTAATGCTACCACATCATCCGATAACATATAAAAATAAGCTCCCCACCAGCGTTAACTGGGGAGGAGCTTACTCGAAACTTATCAAATTATTAAAGTATTTCAATAAGAACATAATCAGGGTTAACGCTATGGTTCTTTAAGTATGTTTTCGATAACACTAAAGTGAGCTTGAAGCTTGTCTGACCCAAGATACTAACTGAGTAGCATCAACCGTGTCTCCTTTTCTTAGCTTCAAAGTCCTCCGTTCCACCGGTCCACTGAACAGATCTTCTGGAAGTTGTAATTCAGATGTATTAAAAATCGTAAAACTGACCGCATCCTTGGAGGTAGATATAACAGCTGCGTATTTTCCATTTTTCAAAAAGTGGGGTTTCTTATATTGCATACGTTCTTGTGCATCAGGTATCGCTTCAATTACAACATCACGAAGATTAGTAGATAGTACACACTGCCATGGTTCTAATGCTTCAATAAAATCCTTTACTTCTTGACTCATTTGTTATGTCCCCTTTCATGTACAGAAAAGTTGTTTTATAAGATTAATTATTAACGCCAAAAAGTTTTACAATCTGCCTTATCCATAATATTAAACTCAATGATCTTCTTAAGTAATGTGTAATCAACCGGACTTGTCCACTTGATGCGGAACAAATTTTTGGTGTGATCATAACCTGCCTGTACAATTTCGTTTGAAAATTGATTAATTCCAGGAATTTCAGGTGCAATAGACATATGATTTTTAGATATGCTAAATCCAATAATAAACGTGTCGTGATCGGTAAACATAGGCTGATTCCATGCAATTTTCGGTTCTAATTCTGTAAATGTATTCATCACCCACGTGAAAATTTCTTCCATTCGTTCACGGTGTTGCGGGTTATCAATTTTCTCTAAATACTCTGCGAAAACTTCCATTCTGTTCTCCCCCTACATTAATTATTATTTTGCATTAAGTATTTTCCACCATGATAACAATAGTAGGTTTCAGCTTTAAGATTTTCAAGCTTTTTCAAAGACAGTTCAGCACTCTCAACATTTAAACAAAAGTCTGGATTAGCAATGTCCAATTCATCATTCTCATGAACAGCTGCATCACCTGTAATTACACTATTAATACTTGGAAAATATAATGAAATATGCCCAGAAGTGTGCCCTGGCGTTGCGACAATTCTACATTTATTTTCTAGAATCATATCACCATCACATACCTTTGTATCAATAGCAACATGCTTCAAATTGTTTAATTGCTGTACAAACCATTTACCAAATTCTATTTCTTCATTTGGCATATTTTCTAGCATTTCTTCTGCTTGAACCAATCTCTCTGACTTCATTTCACCACTAATATATTTCGATTCAATATCACTAGCTATAATGTTAATCCAAGGATACTTTTCTTTGAAATCATATAAGGAACCTATATGATCATCATCGTAGTGAGTAATAATAATATTCTTCAAACACTTCATTTGAAATCCATTTTTCATTATCTCATTTTCAATTAAAGTTAGAAAATTTGTATATCCTGTATCAACTAAAGTTAATTCATTATTCAATATAATTAAGCTAGGATAAATGCAATTTTTTTGTCCATTAAATTCAAATTCAATTGGTAGTTCTAATATCTCCATTGTTCTTCCTCCATATTATCCGTCGTGTAACTTTCGTTAGAATAAATATTATATGCATTTATTATAAATGGGAATATTCAGGATGCTCTTTAGTTCATTTCTAGTATAGATTCTCGAAGGTTCTTAGGAAGTTTTTTGACAACCATATCGTAAGAGTGGTCAATCATTGCAAAAACATCTGACTCTGGTAAAGAACCATCCATTGTTATTGTATTCCAATGTTTCTTGTTCATATGGTACCCTGGTCTAACATTCTCATGTTGCTCTCTCAAATTTTCCGCAATCACTGGGTCGCACTTTAAATTGATATATGAATCTTCCCCTTTATTCTCAAAAATAAGCGCGAACATTTTGCCTGCAATTTTGATCACCATTGGTTCGGGTCCGAAAGGATATTCCTTAATCGCTCCGTTTTTATTTAAACAGTATTCAATGATATTATTCTTCAAAATCAGTACCTCTCCTTCTCCGATAACAAAAATTTTATTACGGCTAGTATATCATTATTATAAATGAAAATTGCCCTACCATTCTTGCCGTTTGGTGATAAAAGTTGAAAAATCCGAGAAAAAAAACGAGCTCTGGATTTGCATCCAAAGCTCGCTTTTCATATTGAGATTGTACTAAGTGTACTTAGCAAACAATCTATTAGGACAAATACTTCAATAATCTGCTAAATAAGACTGCTGCCTCTGCACGCGTCAGATTATCTTTAGGATTAAGTTTCATATCCGGAGTTCCTTGAATTAGACCGAGTTCAATAGAAATAGCCAATGCTTGCTTAGACCATAGCGCAGCTTGATCTGCGTCTTTATATTTAGCAAGTGTTGTAGTATCGATATTATCTGATACATCTGGCAACTTCCCTTTCATTTCAAGTGCTCTTACGATAATTACTGCCATTTCTTGACGAGTTAAAGAATTTGTAGGTCCGAACAAATTACCTCCGTATCCTTTTAACAATCCCGCCTCCGTCGCGGCAATAATGCTATCGCTATACCACTTATCTTCTGGAACATCATTAAATGTTGTTGCTCCACTTGGCTCAAGACCGAATGCTCGTGCTAGCATAGTTGCGATTTCAGCACGGTTTACTGTAGCATTAGGCTCAAATTTCTGATCTGTTTTGCCCTTGATGATACCCTTGCTCACTAAATCACTAATTTCTTTGTTTGCCCAGTGATTTACAGTATCTTCAAATTGTTTTGGTGTACCCGTTTCCGGATCCGGATTGGTTCCAGTTCCTGGATCTGGAGTCGGTGTCGGAGTTGGAGTCGGAGTAGGTGTTGTTCCTGGATTCGTTCCCGGACCCGGATTGCCGCTATCTTTCTCCTTAACATTAACAGTTGCAATTGCTTTTATATCCGTTCCAGCAACTGACCCTTTCACCTCAAAAGTACCGATCTGTGCATAGCTAGAAGAATCAATCGTTTCCCACACAACCGAAGCTTTCTTCGTCACTTCATTACTTAGAGTCACATTTACCTCGCTAGGTAGTTTCGGTGCTGAGCCCACTTCTGTATCAACCGTTACTTTCTCGATTTCCACAATAGTTGCTACCAATACAAGACCTTTTATTGCCTGTTCAAGATTTAATCTTGCTTGATCTAACAAGATAACTGTAGCTTTAGCATCATTTAAGATTTCCTCAGCCTCAGCAAGAGCTGCTTCTACATTTGCCCATGATTCAGATGTATAATCCGAGCTGTTCAATTCTAAAACATCAGCAATGGATTGCTCTAGAAGTTCCTTCGAGATATTTACATCATCAGCTTTAATATAGAAGTCATCTAGAATTAATGCATAATCCGAAGTAGCTGTACCCGTTGTTTTTGATACCAATTTGAAAATCACTTGGTAATCATCTTGATTCCCAGTCGTAAAGTTTTGCTGGAATCGGATGTAACCACCATTTTCTCCAGCTTTATTACCTGGATTAGCATGTTTAGTAAGCGTTTCTTGAAGTACAATGTCTCCTGTACTGCGTGATTTTACCGAAACTTCATAAGTTGCGGACGCTTCCGACGTATAAATAAATCCTAAATCATAATCATTATTAGGTTCCAATTTCACACTGGACTCATTCGTTTTAATTAATTTACCAACATCTGTTTCGTTAAGCTTTAACGAATTTTCTCCATTTAGAACCCAAGTCATTACCGGACCAATTTTGTTTTCGGATCTCGAAACGATTGGATTATTATCATTCGGATTGCTTCGGTCGCTTGCAATATGAATTTGTAATGATCCGCCGCCATATTCAAACGGTCCCCAACCTTCATATACATTTTCGAAATCCTCGTACACAATATAACCTTTATTTGTAGGATCCTTTTCAACTGTGACATGTTCCCAAATACGGGCATCATCAAATTGTACAGTACCTGTTCCCGCTTCCGCTACCAGCTTCACTGATGCAGTAGTAACTCCAGCTGGAACCTTAAATTCAACGTTCATCCGTTGCCATTTCGTACCAACATACTTAAAGGATGATTGATGAGTACCATCTATCCCTGAAACAACACTTGTATAGGTTTTGCCATCGACTGTAACTTGAAGTGAAGATTCTCTTCCCGGCTCTGTCAACGTCCATACACCGACAGTATAATCCTGACCAGGCTGTAAACCAGTAATTTCTTGTGACAATACGCCTGCCTTACTTCCAACTTCTGCGTATCTATTCCAGTTCGAATTTTTCATTTCTTTAGTTGTATCATATTCAACATCACCTGGTACTACCTTGATCGCAATGTTACTAGAATCATCAACTGTCCATGAACCTGGAGTATTGAACGCCTCTGAGTTGAAAGCGAAATCTTTAATTAAACTGCCTTCTCCCCAGTTTCCAGCAGCAGGTACTATATTTTCCGCATTAGCAGATGCTGCGTACAATACATATGGCGTATTTTTCTTAGCTTGGGTAATCGTTAGTGATCCATTCTCAGCAACAAGTTTGTCAACAAGCACTTTACCTTGTTGAGTTAACTCATACATATTGAATTCTTTCACATCTTTAAACTCATCTGTTAATTCCCAAGTCGTCACATTTCCTTTTGTATTCCAGTGATATAGCTTCGCTCCGTCATTGATACCTAGAGTTGTATTATCCTTAACATCCCAAGTCCAAGGAATTAAAGAATTTGCTTCGCCCGTATGACGGACTGCTTCATCAGTAGTCGTTCCAGAATCTGCCCAAGAAGAGATTAATTTTCCGTCTTTGGACAGTTCAATCATACCTGTCGTTTTGTTTCTTTTTGAAACTACGTCGTTTTCAAAAGTAATTTGATCTTCTTCATATTTCAGAACGCCATAATGTTGCATAAACTTAGTCGGTAATACTTCGTTGAAAAATACAGTTACACCTTGTTGCATATCTGGTTTGGAATCACCCCAAGTAGCTACAACAGGTATTTTCTGACCTTTAAACAATGCATTTCCTACAAAGATATCTAGATTATTTTTTACCATTCTTGAAAGGACACTCTTATTTCCTTTATTCGGATATCCTAAGTCCGGACCCCAGTGAACAAAGGTTGAGCCTGGTTCTAATGGGCCGGCAAATTCTGTTCCTATTTTTAGTCCAAGATCATTAGCATATTGTAATAACTTACGAGCATTATAATCGTTACCCGTATAAACATCGATATAATAGAAATCTAAAGCAGGATCATTCGGGTTAGTAGGATCTTTCGTCAAATTATATAGATTTTCAAATCGTTTCTTCAGATTACCACTTAAAACGTCCTTTGTCTGATCCACATAGTAAGCCGTGTCGATCCAATCCCAACCTTTTGACAATCTATTAGTTGCAGCACCATTTAAGTCAGAATAGTTTAGCTCATTCGCATCAAGTTGATATTCTGTTGCATTAATATGGACACCTATATTGAGGTTGTACTTATCCCCCTCATCGATCAAATAGTTGAAATCTTTCAATCCACCTTGTCTTACGCCAATATTAGAGTAGGAAGGAATATCATCGTCATGCCCTTCAGCTTGATAGCCTTTGTGAAGAATCATTTGGCCAAATCCGTCTGTATAATTGTATAGCACCTTTCCCGTATCCAATGTGTTCAAGAACGGATCATTTGCTTGGCTTGCAAAGTTGAAAGCAATGTACATCATGTTATTCTTAATATCTTGTGCGCCAAACGGTTCATCGAAAATAAATGTTCGATAAGCGACAGCCGCATCCTGCCAATCTGTTTTACCATCATTATTCTGGTCTCCGGTCACGACAACTTCGTACCAAGGCAACTCTTCAATTTCATTACTTTGCAGATGACGATAAGTCCAAGTTCCTGGTTTCACTGTAACTTTATTGACAAGTGGTTTCTTCTCAGTATCCACAATCAATTTGTTACCACCGCTGTATACGTTGTTCTCTACCGATGCTCCCAAACCATTTGCACTGACCATAGCCATGGTAACTCCAGTAGTACCGCTCTGCTTCATCAGCGACATATTTTCAACGATATCTTCCGTAAGTCCGTGCCATGCTCCATCGGATTTGTTCCACGCATACGTAGCGTCATCCATAGAACTATTTACATGGATTAGGGAATTGTTCAATTGTACCGAGCGAACGACAACACCGTCTGGTTTTTCTGTAATTTTATCGATTGCAAAACGAACCACATGGTTCTCTTTCACTTCAATATGTGCATCAATTACGACGCCAATCTCATCAATTGTCATCGTATACAGATATTTGTTATCCCCCTCTTTGGTAGAGACGGTTTGTGGTACATATTCTGTATTGTTGATCTTTATACTATTCGTTTGCTCCACGTTAGCCTGAAGCTTACGATCACCGACTTGATATTCGACAATGCCTGGGAAATCTTTATATACCGTAACTCCCAAACCATCTTTGTTAATCATATCTACTTCGGAAGCAATTTGAAGCTTAGGCAACGATTCCAATTCAACGATTTTCAAATTGCTAACCGTCATCTCCTTAGATCCATACCAAGAGCGAAGTCCAAACCATCCTGGTTGTAAGGTCATTTCTTCTTCAGATACTGAACCCATATCCGTTATCACACCATCGACATCCGTAATTGTGAAACTAACAGTTTTTCCTACCACTTGAAGATTGATACGGTAGAACGTATTTGCTTTCATCTCATAAGTATTCGGGAAGAAAACTTCATTGCCGTTTGCTGTTAACTTCCAATTCCCATTAATATCATGCACAACTGACACATAATTGTCAGCAGCCGATCCTCTTACTACAAAGCCATAACGTCCACCATCTGAGCCAGCGGATACATTCGTTTTGAAATCAAAGGAAACCTTCTGATCAACGAACGTTAGGCTATTTTTATCCACGGCTACTACAACACCTGGCATACTCAACTGAATTTCACCTTCACCATGACTTAGTACTGATGGTTGACTGCTATCGAGAGGTCCCCAGTTATGTGTCGTATAATCCGGTTCATAGATTCGGATCTCTTCTGCAGTTAGTGCGTCTATCTTAACCTGAATGGCACGGTTACTAGAATTATAAATTCCAAATTCCCCTGGTAAGTATCCGTCTACAACAGATGCATTACCAACTAAAATACCATTAACATATAAACTTAATTGTTTTTCTATGATTTGCACACGTAACGTGTAGTCTTTACCTGATTCCACTAAACTAGCATTGCCAATATCAACAAGATCATTGCTACCATCAAGCTGATATTTCCATTGTCCTGGACTAGCTGCATAAATAGCGATATTTCCTAATTTAACCCCTGCAGTTTCATCTGCACGTAGTTTCAATTGATAGATCCCGTTTGGTACTGCTGTTACATCCTTATTGATGACCGTTTTCCCTGCATCAATTGTCCCTTGCAAGTATCCATCGGTAATCTGTGGCGCACCATTAAAGCCTTCCCAGTTAGTCAATGACTGACCTTCGTAATATTCTTCATAGCTCATTTTGCCAGCATTTGAAGAGGTTGTATCCATATCGATAAATTCTTCGGTAAACAGAATATTATCGACGTATACAAAACCTTGAGCCATTACCCCAAAACGTCCTTCTCCGAATTGCTCGCCAGCAAGTAAGCTTGCTCTTAATTCAGCGCCATTAATGCTAAGAGTTACAGCTGAGTCAGAATACTGGATACCAACCTTATTCCAACTATAAGCTTTAGGACTTGAATCCGTACTACCAGATGCAACAAAGTCAATGCTGTTGTTACCCTTTTTCAAAATCCACTTTGCACCATCATATTTAACCTGAGCATCATTACCGATAACAAAACCAATGTGATTAGTTTCAGGTTTAACGGACAACATATAAGTAGCACTGCGCAATAATGGCGCATCCATATTCAACGTACTTTCATTGATATTCGAAAGTTTCAAAATTTTGTTGTTACCTTCTGTAATAATCGATGATGTAGCACCGTTACTCCAGTTTCCAGTAATTCCGTCCTGGAAGTCGTTACTGTATTGAACAATTTGTTTTGGTTCAATAATTTGATTCGTATATCGCACATTATCGATATGCAATTCTACAGAGCTTCGAATGCGAAGACCAAAGCGTCCTGCTACGTCTGAAAACTTATCAAAAGGAATATCACCAATTTCCTTCTTATTCATGTAAACTGTGATCGTTTTTCCTTTAAAATTGAACATCAGATTGTTCCATCTACCTTGAATCGGATAAGGAATGTTTAACTTAGAGCCCCAACCCGTATTCGACTCTGGTATCCATTGGCTTGGGTCAACCCCAATTTCGTTAAATATGCTTGCTGTATCGTTCATTCTAAAGCCAAAAGCAAATCCTTGTCCGCTACCTAACTTAGCCGGATTAACCAGTTTGAAATCTAACGAAAGCGTACCCTCTTGAATTTGTGGTGAATTCAAATCCACACCACGTTCGCCAGTTCCTCTTTTTAGGGATAATACTTTATTACCTGTAAGATCAGTTACGACTTGAGCATTTAGTCCTGACCAATTAGGAACATAGTTAGGATCTTCGTAATCTTGAATGTAATCAACAACGTTTGAAGGTTTTTCCTTCGTACCTACGCCTTCGATACGTAGATTCTTAATCGTAACACTACCAGTCGCGTAACGTTTATATAGACCTACCTGACCAATTCCAGTAGATTGACTTAACAAATCTGTAACCTCATCGAAGTAAGTCTCGCCGTCTACAATAATTAATAGCCTTTTTCCATTAAATCCGATTTGGATTCGGTAATCTGTATCTACTAATAATTCTGGTCCTTTGAATACTTTATAGGGGTCAGAACCATCCGGACTCTGAATGACCCAGTCTGTACCACTATCATAGCGAATAGAGATACCTTTTTGACTATCTTTAGAACCTATAACAAATCCAACATTGCCTTGTGTTCCACTTGTGTAGCGCAACGTTGTATCAATGATTCCCGCAGATAACCAAGGAGCTTTATCCCATGTTGCAACAGCTCCACCACTTACATCGCTAAATGCTACGGTTAAACCATTATTTACAGAAGCTGTTCCTTTTCCTTTAACAAAAGTCATCGCTTCCGGTTCCATAGACTGATAATTATTCGTATAAGAAACCGCTACTTGACCGCTTGGAACATTATTTTTCAGATCATCTAGAAAACTATCGATGTCTGTTGTAGTTTCAACTTGTTCAACAACCGTAATTGCAGCTTGAGCTTTAATAGTCGTGCCTGTTACGCTTCCCGCGACGTTAAACGTACCTACCTGTGCATAGCTTGAAGCATCAATTTGGTCCCAGTTCACTGCAACCTCTGCAGTGGTTGTATCATTGTATACTGCTTGCACTACTTCAGGAAGCACCGGTGGCTCACCAACAGTAGTGTTAACCGCAATCGCAGTAATACTTTCAATTGTTTTCTCTTGTTCCACAATCGGCAAGTTGCCAGTTTCTCCTGTTGTAGCATAAGCTACACTTCCTGTAGAACTCATGACCGGACCTGAAGAAATCAACAAAACCAACGCCCAAATCAATGATTTGGATATCTTTTTACCTTTTTTCCTCACTGAATTATTCCTCCTATATTGGGGATTTTTTTGACTTACAAGACAAGTAAGAGCTCGCAAATGTACTTTTCCAAATTATTGATTCATTTGTTAGGAGAATAGATTGCGTCTGTAAACTTTTTTCTTATCAAACAACATGTTCTATTCCTTCCTTTCTTCTTAATCAGATAACGCTTCAAGTACTGCTATCTCTCCCCCTTTGTAGTGAAAGCGCTATCAATTAATGCTATACCATTATTAAATGTTAATAAATCAATAAAAGAAACAACTTTATGGATGATATTATCTAAATATGTTAAATACGGTAACTTGTAGTGGTAGGTTAATTATTTATATGAATAAACTTCGATTTATTCATATAAATAGATGGATAATTTTACTTAATGCATGGACGATCCTACCCAAAAGATGTAAATCACGCCTAATTTCACAAGTGTCGCTAGCTAAAAAAAGGCCGAGCAATAATCAGGAGGTAATCCCGAAAATCGGTCGGCTAGCAACATTCTTATTCATGCTTAGTCACGCTGTTTGCGAATCTCTTTCTGCACTTGACGCAACGCTTTCTTCGATCCTCTTTCCATATCATGCTGGAATTTGCGCTCCTGATAACTTACGAATAACGTGTTCAGGTCATACCCCTCTGGATACAACTCACTTGCCCGAAGCTCTAACATGACTCGCTTCGCATGTACTTCCAGTAACCCCCCTTGATAGAACAAGGTCAAGTTATTACGTGAATCTCTCCCTTTATAGACGAGAGCCGAGTCATTATTCTCTAGCATTCTTACTTTATCTCCCATGAAATATTCGATCAAACTGTCAGCTACCTCTTCTATAACTTTTGGTTTTGTTACTTTACTCTCGTGAAGGAGATCCATACGATAGTCCTTTTGCTCCATATAGTACTTCGCACGCTCTAGAACTTGCTCTTTCAAGTTCATTTTCTTCGAAATCCAGAGCGCATTACTCTCACCGGATTGACCAATAATAAGCTTATATTGCGGCTCTAGCGTCTCGTTATTGAATTCCATCGCTGCATTCATGAAGTCACTGTGCATTTCTGAAAACTGCTTGATCTCACCATAATGCGTAGACGCTATCGTAATACACCCCATATGATAAAATTCTTCTAAAATCGAGATTGCGAGTGCTGCTCCTTCATTCGGTTCCGTGCCACTGCCAATCTCATCGAATAGCAACAGTGTGCTCCGATTTGCTTGACGCATAATCTCGGAAATATTCTTCATATGTGATGAGAAGGTACTCAACGCATTCTCCATGCTCTGATTATCACCGATATCCACGAATATTTTCTCGAATACACCGATTTCTGTAGCAGAGTCCGCAGCAATGTGGAAACCCGACATCGTTGCGAGCGTAATCAGTCCAATCGTTTTCAAAACAACGGTTTTCCCGCCGGCATTCGGACCTGTAATGATTAGACTGCGATAATCATCCCCGATCTCGAATTGCAATGGAACGGCGTTGTCAGGAAGTAGCGGATGTTTGCACTCGATAAAGTTAATATATCCATGATCATTAACTCTTGGCTGGACCCCACCGATTCTTTTGCTATATTTCGCTTTGGCAAAAATCATATCGTACTGACTTATTAAATCAATATTAATCATTATCGGATGCATCTGCTCAAAAATAAGGTTCGACAGCTCCGCTAATATTTGTAGTTCCTCTGTTACTTCTTCTACCTTCAATCCTGATAACTCGGCATTATGCTTCGCTACCGTCAAAGGCTCAATAAACACCGTTGAACCTTTGGAAGATGCTTCGATAATTGATCCCGCTACCTGATTCTTATACGCCGCCTTGATCGGAATTGTGAAGCGGTCATTCTTCTTACTAACAAAAAATTCTTGAATGTACTCCTTATTCGCACTATTTTTCAGGAATTTCTGCAGTTGCTCCTCAATCTTCGATTCGGTAATCTCGATATGCTTGCGAATACGCTTCAACTCTTTACTCGCACCCGAATCTACGCGATTCCCCTTAATAGCAAAGTGAATGCGATCCTCGATCTCGAGAAACTCTACCATCGAATATGAATAAGAGCTCAATTTGGGCGCGTAGAAACTCATCTTCATCATGAACTGCTTAATTTTCCGACAACCTCGGAGGAAATCGCCAACGGCGATCAGTTCTGAAGGATCTAGTACCATTCCTTTTTCTAGCTTCTCCATCATATACTCGATATTCGAGATCCCTAGTAACGGTATATGATTTTCTGTATCCAAAATCGCTCTAGCCTCTGTCGTTTCATTCAAGCGGAGCCTAACGACCTTGATATTCGAACTTGGTTCAAGCTTATCGATTAACTGTTTTCCAAGACTACTCACGCAGTAGGTTTTCACCAATTCCTTCAGTTCGTTATATTGTAATTTGTCCATTGTACTTATATTCATCGCTTCATTCTCCTCATAATTTATTATCATGATGAAGAGCCCTACATCATAAGATTTCAATGTTTATGTCTAAACAAGCACAAAAAAAAGCTGCAGGAGACCCACAGCTTCGTAACATGTATTTGGCATAATCGAACAATCAACAAATTAAGGCTACCACAAGCAATTGAAATAATCATCATTCGCTGTGATTAGCTTTTTCATCGACATATGCTTTATCATGTATCGTAGGTATCTTCATAGGTAACTCAAATAATCTACCACATAGGATTGAGAAAAACGTCCAACCAGCCCTAGTCATAGCATTATTTCTTGTTAAGTTGTGCCTATTTCAAACCTACTACACTCATAAAACACCTCGTAAAAGTATGTCTTTCATTAAAATCGTATGATGGAAACAGCATACAACATTTGTAATCTAAAGTAAAGTAATGTTTAGTTTCTGCCGTCTCAATCCCATTTGAGATATCCATGGAAAACGCTGGTACTATTTTCAGTCTATATAGTCGATTTTCTATTCTTTATTTTCTCGGTCTATATTTAGTGATAACGCTCTATGTGTGCTTTATCACTAAATAGCAATCTATTTTACAGCTGTAATTAAGAACCTTTTCGAATTAGTGCAAATTCCCTTTGTCGTTCGATTATTTTCAATAAAATCATTTAGAATTTGAAAGTCCTTTTTCTCATGGCCGAAGTGGGGGATTATTGGCGTATGTTGAAGTAAGAATATAAGGTCTTCTGGTCTGCGATAATAATCTACAGCATTGTATTCAAACGATTCAACTGAATTAAAACCGGCTTCCTTAAGTTCTCTTACATAAGCCGCTTTTAAAGTTCCATCGACTACTCCAAACTCCTGTCCACGACCAAAAGCCGTTTTTAAATTTAGCTTATCCGCTTCACTAACTTGCTGTGTCAAAAAAATCCCACCATTCTTTAATACCTTCGCTACTTCATTTGAAAAGAATGGAGCGTGACAACAAGTGACTACATCAAAGAAATCATTAGTGAATTGCAACTCTTCAGAAGACATTTGTAAGAATTGAACGTTAGAAACATTGGTTTTATCCAAGTTTGATTTTGCAGTTTCCATCATTCCACTAGATAAATCAATCCCAACCACAGAACGAAATGATGAAGCGATGGATAATAAATTCTCTCCCCCACCTGTTCCTAAGTCTAAAAGAACATCCGTGCCCTTAGACCTTCTTATCACTTCCTCATAAAAATTCCAGCCTATCCCTTCTGATGTTACCTGTAATTCACTAAAGTCCCAACCAATTATTTTACCTACTTTATCATAAAAATTGTTATATTCTAATTCATTCATGTAGAAACCACCTTTCAAATGATAAAAGCCAAGTCACAGTATTCGTTTCTTGACTTTAATTTAAGGAATGACACCTGCACTGTTCGAAAAGGGCATATTTATCCCTTTTTAGCTGGTACGCGTTTTCTCCAGCCCGAAAACTAATTACTTCGAACAATGCGGAAAGCCAATTCCATTCACCCCATTTGAAAGAATATAATAATTGTAATATATGGAATATTTTAAAACAAGGTGAGATTTCTTGGGATGGAATACTGGGAAAAAGAAAAGCCGAGCGAAATCAGGAAGAAATACCTGAAATCAGTTCGGCTTGTCGTTATACTTTATTAGCTATTGATAAACTCAACAAAGCTTAACAATCTTTTCAGAATTGCTGTTGCTTCTGCTCTTGTAGCATTTTTTGCAGGTGCAAACATTTGATTTGCGTTACCTTGAACAATACCAGCTGAAGCACTAATTCCAACAGCATCTTTTGCCCATGCTTGGATGGATGCTCCATCCTCAAATTTAGCAGTTGCATCTAATTTACCTGCTTCTTCTAGCTTACCAGTCATTGCAAGAGCTCTAGCTATCATAACAGCTACTTGCTCACGAGTAATTTGTGCTTCTGGACGGAATGAACCATCTTCAAATCCCTCGATTAATTTTGCTTTTACTGCTGCTCCTACAACACCTGCATACCATGCATTAGCATCAATATCGTTAAACGCTAGTGCAGAGCTGTCTTCATTCAACCCTAGCGAACGAACAAGTAATGCTGCAAATTCAGCTCTTGTGATACTTTGATCTGGAGTAAAGTTTGTTTCAGACTTTCCTTGTACAATAAATTTAGAAGCTAAAAGCTCTACATCAGCCTTTGCCCAATGCTTAGTCATATCTTCAAACGATTTATTGAAGGATACAACTGCGTACTGACTGTTGCTATTACGCTTAACCGTAACGATTGTTTTTCCATTTACTGTTTCGAATATTGCCGGTACAAATGTAAGTTGATCTGTTAATGGATCATATGATACTACCGTTGCAGTGGAAGGATTAACTAAGCTTCCAATAGTAATACTTCTTTCTACAAATATATTACCAAACCCATTAACTTCATGAGACTTTCCATTTGCTTGAGCCATAATGGTAAATTCAATTGGTGCATGTAGTAGCTTACCATTAGCCTCTTCAACTTTTAGAGTTAACTTATCTGTATTATCTTGCGTCATTACTTCTATATTTATGGAAATGATTAATTCAGCCATTTTAGCTCCGAGCTCTTCTGCTAGCTTTTCCATCGCTAAAATATTTACTGGTAGATCATAGCTGTAATTACCTGCATTTACAGAAATGATTGTATCCTTTTTGGCATCGATTAGAGCTGCTGCTGGAAGCTGAATTGTAATCATTCCATCCGTCACATTAGCAATATTCACTTGAATTTTTTTCGTAGCTTTGCCAGCAACTTCAGCTTGCTTAATCGCTTCTTTTAATGCATCTGCTTGTACAGATACAGTAGTTACTGTCTTGCCTTGTGCATTCGTTTCTTTGCTAATGTTTTCAGAAGGCACTATTACTGTAACAACATCACCTTGATTGGACTCTCCAGGTTTTGTTTCTGGTGTAGCATTATTTCCACCGGTGTTTCCACCGTTACCACCAGTCCCTGGTAATGATTGACCTTTAAGATCAGTAATACGTCCTTCTAGACCAATATCAATAGTTCCTACTCTGTCTAAATGCGCTAGGAACACTTCATAATCTGGCATGAACAGCTCATAGATTCTTCCGTCTTGTCTTGCATCTCTTAATGCGTAGTAGAAGTCTCCACCACTAGCTGTAAAGGAGTTTGTTGCTAGCATATAATATGCATTCGGATCAAGCTTAGAATATGTGCCATCTTCATTTTTAATCTGAACTTCAACGATGCGATTACCGTTAAACGTAATCTTTTCCGTTTGTGTATCTAAAGTTTGCTTCGCTTTTGTTGAATCGTAGGTATATTTCATTCCAGATACATGTGCAAAGCCGCCATATTCCGCTGGAGAACCAGATACACCATTTTCTAATGCTGCAATTAATTCCGTACCTGTTACCTTCACAGCTACGATACTGTTATCAAATGGCAATACTGTTCTTACTTCTCCTAGTGTAATGTCACCCGATGAAATTCCCTCACGGATACCACCACCGTTTTGCAAAGCGATGTATCCTTTAATTTCAGCTAGTTCTGAGCTAGGAAGTAGCGATGTAATCTTCTCCTTCATCGCTGCAGCCATACCATCGGTAATCAAGTTACCTAGGTTTGTTTCTTGACGACGTACTGCGCGCTGCAGTTTGCCATCAAACATAGCATTGTAATCGAGTTCTACTAAAGAGTGTCCAACAACTTCAGCCATCATTTCATCGAGACTTGTTTTGTAGCCTTGCAGCTTTTCTTTCGCTACGGCATCTTCCGCGTAATCTGCTACATGGAGTAGATTACCGTCCCATGATGTCAGTACACCTTTGTCATCGAATGTTGCATCAATAACACCAAGCTTTTCGCCATACTCACCCGTTTGTACGATAATCGTCGGTTCACCATTCACATGCTTCACGACTGGTTTTGGAAGAAGCGTATGACTGTGTCCACCTACGATAATATCAATACCTTCAACCTCATCTGCTAAAATTTCATCGAAGCTGTAGCCTAGGTGCGTGAGGGCAACAATTTTGTTAATACCTTGTTCCTGTAAGGAAGCTACAGTTGCTTTTGCACGCGCAATGTAATCTTGGAATACAAGGGTATTACCAGGTGAAGAAATCCCTACGGTTTCTTCTGTCGTTAATCCAAACACACCTACCTGCTCACCATTGACATCAATCACAATAGATGGGTATATATGTGCATGTTCGATTGGATTATTTAAACCACCAATTTCATTTTTGAATAACTTGCTTAGCCCTTCATTTCCACCGTAATCAATATTGGAGCTTAGGATTGGGAATTGTGCTTCCTTAATAAAACGCTCCAGTCCTTCTGGACCTTTGTCGAATTCATGGTTACCTGGAACCATAGCATCATAACCAACCATGTTCATAAACTCTAAATCAGCAAGGCCCTCATACTTCGTAAAGTACAATGTACCTGAGAATACATCACCTGCATCAAGTAAAATACTATGATCATTTTTATTCTCATTAATTGCTGTTACACGCTTGGCTACGCTATCTAGTCGTGCATGTGTATCATTTGTATGCAACACTCGTAATTGGAAGTCTTCACTTGGTACTGCTTGATCTTTAAGATCAATTTGAGCCATTAATGGATCATGGTCTGAAGCACGTCCTCTAGAAAGAGGGAAATCTGCATTAATATGAACAACATCTACTTTACTTGCAGAAGCTAATTTATTACTTACTAAAATATGATCTAAAGTTTGAGAGTTTCCGTCATAGGTGTAAGAATAGCGATCATTAATCGGAAGCGTATCGATCAAGTTGATTATTTCATTTCCTTTAAGAATGTTCAATGTTTCTGTAAATTGGAAGTCGTTTAGATCTCCCATTACAACAACATTTGCATCACTATTTTTTGTTACAACATCCTTCACAAAGCCGTTTACGACATTCGCAATCTTATGACGTTGCACTTCGCTTGAAAGTACAGGAGGCTGAATGTTACCAAATGGTCCATTATCTCCACCTTTGGAGTTAAAATGATTAACAATGGCAATAACCTTTTCTCCGTTAAATTCAAATTGTGCTACTAAAGGTTTTCGAGAAGCATTAAAAGCTGTGTTCGTTGGGTCGATACGTCCAGGATTAACAGTTAAATTATCATTTTCAGCATTATAACTTACTGCTGTAGTAGCTGTTCCTGCTTGTCCTAATACACTATCCGTCATTTTTACACGATCAGGATTGTATAAGAAACCAACTCGAATATTTCCGCCTGGTTCGCCGCCATCCTTCTTATCCTGTGGAGAAATATCAGTATATTTATAAGCCGGTCCTCCTGCAGCAATGACAGCATTAATAATGGTTTCATAAGTTTTATCTGCTGCAACAACTCCGTTATCCACTGGACCATTATTATCTTGAATTTCAAGCAATGCGATAATATCAGGTGATTTTAAGTTGATTACAATCGAATCACCAATCTTATTAATCTTTTCTTGTGGAGTACTAGGATGAAAATTCTCAACGTTGTAGCTTGCCATCGTTAACTTGTTAGGGTCAATTTCAAGCTCAGTTGTTTCCCTTTCAAATGTACTATTATCAATCTCTGGTAAGCTTCCTTTACTTGGAATAATTTTGAAGTTTCCATTGTTGTAGCCTACAACTCCAATAACATCATCGGTAAACACATCACCAGTGCCTACTTCCTTTCCAGGGTTTCCATAAGCGATAATTAATCTTTGAGGATTGTAGTTTAAAGCTTCTTTCAGAATTAAACCACCAGCAGGTGTCAGTACATCCTCTTCCTCATTTTCTACTCGTGTTGGAATATTATAAAGCATAGAATTGCCATAACCACTTGTCCAATATGGACTAATAATAGTAGGCTTTGATAACCTTACATGCATACCTTCAAGTGATTCATAGAATGCAATCGCATCTACATCTGGATTAAATGTAGTCATTCCATCACTATCAATAATGGAAGTTGGAAGTGCTCGTCCGCCTTTACCAAGTAAGATTGGCTCAGGAAGATCATTATCAGAAGATAATATATTAATTTGTATATTTGTTAATTGCGTCGTTGTTAAGTTAGTAGCTAGACCTTCATTATACTCTTCTACTTTACCTGAAATAGATACTAGGTCTCCAACCTTAGGCTTCATTTCTTCATTTGTTGAATACACATAAACCGCTTCAGATGTTCTATCATCATTATCTGGTTCCATATCTTGAATATAAAAACCACGATAAACGCCTGTAGCAAATTGATAGGAAAGCTGTGTAACAACGCCCTCTACATCCTTAACATTTTGATTTAAATATGGAGAGGTATGAGTTGTACCTTGAATATCATGAATCCTTGGATTAGCTTTGACTGCCTTATATTCAAATACATATGCGATACTAAGCACGTTGTCTTTAACTACAATAGCTTTAATCGTTGTATCTTCATTCACCACTATTGGCGCAGTATATTTTAAGCTATTTTCAGTTGGTGTGGAACCATCTGTTGTATAGTAAATAACCGCTTCATTGTCTGGTGTTGAAAGCGTAACTCCATTTCCGATTGCTATTGTTCCTGCATCAGGACTTGCCTGAACAGAAAACTTATTCTCAATTAATGAACTGCTGTTTAACGGGATAAGTTGGAAATTACCGTTATATTCCTCAATAACCCCTATTATTTTTTCGAATTTTTTCCCTTCTTGCAAACTAGATAAACTGGAATAAATATCGAATTCTGCTGCTATACCATCTTGCTGCGCTTTAAATACTGTTCCTGATTTACGATCAATGGTTACATTTTCTAAATAAACGAGCTGTGCTTCATACTGCTCACCATTTGCAGGTGTTAAATCGTTTGCTGTCACTAATTTTGCTTCAGGTACACCTGCATTTTTCTCTAAAACCTTAGAAGTTAATCCATTTTGTGGTTTCAATTCTTGTAAACCACTGTAAATTTCCATAACTCCTTGTACACTGACCTTGTCACCAAGACTAGCATCTGGAATATTCATACCATATAATACAATGCCGCCAGTTTCATCTTGAATGTATGTTTTGGCTCCATCGATATGTGAAATAATACCTTCTGTCCATACATTTTGGTTTTTAGGGCTTAAACGTGCTGCTGAAATATCTGTTTTCTCTAATAAAGTGTAATCAAATATTGAACCTACACTATTAGCCAATCCATCAAAGCTTGCGTAAGTATAAATCGAAACATCATTTGTTAATACAACCGGTTCTGAATAAAGTGAGAATGGATTTTGTTCACTATCAAAAGCATAATAAATTGAAGCTCCAGTAGTTGCTGAGTTCAATTTAATTTCTGTGCCAGCAGGCCAAGCATTAGAAGCAGGGCTAGCTTCAACCTTTGCTACTGCAGGAGCAGCTTGTGAAATTCCTTGAATTTGAATATCTGCAATTCTGCTGTTTCCGCCAGATTGCACAGTTGCTGGTGGTCCACTAATGGAAGTATTAAAAGTATTTAACCAACGAATATAAACAGAGCTCTGATTTTCAACCACTTCTGGTAAAGCAAAAGGTCCGTAAGGTGCGATAGCAGCTGTAAGCTCTACATTAGCTATAGAATGAAAGTCGTCGTCATTACCTGTTAAACTGTATTGAATTTGAAATTCTTTTGGGGAAGTACTTGTCCCAAAAGCTTTATATGTTAAATCTAGATCTGTAAAATCTGTAGTATCAATTTTCACTTGCCAGTAACCATCTGGTTTATCCCAACCATTTGTATACAATGTTTTATTAGAAGCTGTATAGGAAAGTGTTCTATTATTGCTGATTGAAAGTAAGCTAATTCCCTTATTGGCATCATTACCTTCTGTAGCCTTTAAATTATCGTTGGATGTAAAAGTCCATTCCACTACTGAATCCTTTGCAGCTGCAGCTTTTGGAAGCAAGCCAGCAGGAAGATATGTTGTGACTACTATTGCAATAATCAACATCAAACTAATCCATTTTTTGTTAAAATTTTTCGAAAAAGACATTTTTGCACCTCTCCACCTTCATTTTTTTAATACCCTATTTCCAGCAAAATAATTCATAGAATCACTCATAGCTGTTGGCTTCACGCATCTCTTAGATGGAATCTGTAGTTACCTACTTCCCTCCTCTTAAAAGAATTATTTAGCTTATTTCTCCTACATCATGTAGTCTACAGGTCAAAAGTTAACTAGAATGACGATTTATATTAAGAATTATTAAATGTTAGAGTGCTTTTCATAAAATGTCGAAAAATATTGATGTAAACTTATAATAATTAAACTTGTTTTTTTGTTGTTGGTATTTTACCCAATTAATGCGAACCGTCCACTCTATTTTTTCGATGATCTCGATTATTACGTTGATGAAGTTCCGTGAAAATAAAGCAGCGGCAGTCTAAGACTTGATAAATAAAGTCTTAGACTGCCGCTGTTGTTGTTCATTTATCGTTTCCCGTTAGTAAAGTCAAGGATGCTACGAAAAAACTATATATTTCGATTTTCATATTTCCGATTTGATATCATTTTGACTTAAAAATTTCATTAAATCATTACTCAGCTGTACAATCTCATTGTTAGCATTATTCGCATAATCCTGCAACATCATATCCTTAACCATTTTAGTTCGTAGCCATGTCATAAAGAAAAGATCTAATAATAAGTTTGGAAATTTAAGCACCATTTTAAGCATTGGTGGATCAATTGAAACGCCTGCTTTTTGTATTGCCCTTAGATACGCTTTTAAAGTGACTGTTATTTTGCGTGCTGTTTTTTTGACAATTATCTTATTCTCAGAATGCAAAACGCTCAACATGGCAATGTCTGATACGGAATGTGTGATTAGATACGCTTGCATATCCTTTTTAATAACGTAGGGAAGCTTTGCTATTTTAAATATTTTTGCGAGGTTTTCTATGCGATCTGTCACTACACCATTAATTTCGCCAAATGCAGTCGTCAGTATAATCTTTGGTAGAAATCGAGCATGCAATACTCCATCTTTAATCTGTCCGCCAAAGCCGGGAAAAGCTGGTAAAAGTCTATCCCCTACGATATCCAGCCACGAAGAAAATCCAATTGAATTACTAATCATCGTAACTATATTTTTGCTTTGATTATCTTTTAGCGTTAACAACGCTGATTCGGAATGATTATAACGAACGGTAACGAAAATAAAATCGTATACATCGTCATTTTCGAGCGTGTCAATGACATTCACTTGTATCGATCTAACTACACCTTTTTCTTTATATTGTAGGCCATTTTCTCTTAATGATTTAAATCTATTAGAATGTGCAAACAGGCTAACATCAAACCCTGCTTCAATAAGCTTAATTGCGTACATGCTCCCGATGACACCTGCACCAAAAATTAAAATTCTATCTTGTTTTGCTGACATTCAAACCACCCCTACTATATAACATTTCCTTTTGATTATCCGACAACATGTTGTATGATGTGATTATAAATCTTCACTATTCCTTGATCAACCATCAGTTTTTTATTATTTGTCGGATGATATTATTATTCGCTAGTAGGAGGGACACATGAAAAAGCAACCCCAAATAACGGAGAAAACAAGACAAAAGTTTATAGAAGTTTTTTGTGAATTATATAGCCAAAAGCCAATTGAGAAAATTTCGGTTCAGGAAATTTCGAATAAGTCAGGATATAACCGCAGCACCTTTTATCAATACTTTACTGACATTTACGAATTGTTAGACTCTGTTGAAAATGACTTATTGAATGAAATGAAAAAAGAATTGGCGAATAAAGAACTATCGATACATACGGTTCAAGAAACGCTCTATTGCCTAGATAAAAGAGAACATCTCCTGGTTCTTAGTGCCCTTTTAGGTGATTATGGAAGTGCCCGTTTTTTAAAACGCTTAAAACAAGAAATCACTTTAAATCAATTAGAATTGAACGTTCCGCAAAACCATTCCTTAACGCCTTACTTAATTGAGTTTTACCTGACAACTTCCCTTTCTTTATTTCGACTTTGGCTCCAGCGTCAAAAGGATTTATCGTCAGAAGAATTTTTCAAGTTAGTGGAAAGTCTATATTCAAGAGGGATTACGCCCTATTTTAAAGAATGAGTCTGTCCTTCAAACCAGATCCATATGTTGTATAACAATAAAAAAGCGCGCATAAGCTTGTTTACACAATATGCTCCATAAAGACTGACCAAACCTACTCTTAAGGGTCCGCATTCTGTAAATACATGTGATACTGTTCACCGAGATTGATCTTAATCCACAGCGAGAGCACGTTTTATGATCGCTTTTGCTTCAGCAACCAACTTTTCATCTTTATAATCAATTGCCTGCATCATGATCAAAATGGGAATGTATATGGCTATCAATCGAGCTAATATCTTCGTTTCTTCATCGACATCCCCATATTCTTTGAAAAAGTCTGAACGCGCATCGGGAGGCAAAAAGCTATACGCGACATTCAAGTCACAAGCAGGATGTCCGATATTGATATCCCCCCAGTCGATAATCCCTGAAACTATTCCATTCTCGTCTACCAGCATATTTTTAAAATGAAGGTCTCCATGAAGGAATACGTTTTTGGGTTTCACTTTTTCAATTCCAATCTGTTCCAAATAGTTTGATATTTCACGATACTCTTCTTCACTAAAATGAGGGGCAAGGTCGGAAATGAATTTATGCAACTTTTCTTTACGCATTGCAATATCAATCAAATCTCTATGGTCATGTTGAACTCCATTTTCTTGGGCAATTTGCACAGGGAATGCATGTAAGCTTTTTAAAAATTGCGCGAGCGTTGTTGCTGATAACGCACGTTGCTTATCAGTTAATCCGATTGGAAACTCTCCTGATAAATAGGGGTAACCTAGGAAAGGTGCAGGATAATTATAATCCCCTTCCCCAAAAAATAGCGGTAAAGAATATGCAATGGAACAATAATCTTTAAGCTTAGGTAGTATCTTTCCTTCCATCCTTAAACGATTAATTGCAACTTCTCTTCTTGGAAAGCGAAATACATATTCACCCCCGACAAGAAAAACAGTATTATCCCAGCCGTATCCTAGTTTTTGTATGCTTTGTGAAGCTAACTGCGGAAACTGACTGCTTATTAATTTATGAGCTAATTCTTCTGATACTTCCCATTCCGCATCCCATTGATTCGTATTTCCCATACAATTTATCGACTCCCTCACGAAATTAGAAAATAGGCTCGACTAGCCTGTTCCATTTACAACATCATATCATTAATTTGTTCTTCTGTTCGAGAACAACCTTACCGTCCTCTATCCTGCTCGTTAGCTTAATGTAGCGTCTACAGCTTACACCTTCATTTTTCAGTCCAATACTTTATTTTCATTGAATAATCCAATCGTTATAATCTCTTTTTATCATACCGATTTATTTTTAAATTAATAAATTCAAGAATTTCATCTTGGTCTTCTAGCTTTAGCCTTCTAAATTGTAAAATGAATTGATTCTTAACTAGCTCAATCCCTTGCTAACATCAAAATGTTGTGATCGTTCTACTTCGTAAACTAACCAGTAAAAATCTGTTTTGAACTTATTATGTATTATCTTTCGCAACTTTTTAATCCGTTCTCCAATTGTGGAAAAGTCGACACCTCCTTCTCTAGTTATAAATACAGTCCTGATGACTTATTGTCATCAGGACTGTATTTATCGGTTCCATACTTTTTTATTGGTTTGTCAGGTGATAAAAAGTCTGGAACCACTAGAAATTACCATGAAAAGAAAGTCGGAGCCTGCTTACCTAGCCAAAAAAGTTTATTCTTTTTTAATCCCCCTCTTTTCGGAAGATTCTTAAAAAAGTAATAAATTACTTACTAAAGACACTTCACATAGACATCTAATTTCTCTCTAGCTCTTGAACTGCAGAAGTCATGAAGTATATTTATATATTGGAAATTAATAGAATTTTATGATAAAATTACATTTACCTTCTTGACTTAATTTAGATTTTTCCTATTCTCCCAATCTCCTTTAAGCGTCATATTATGGAATTTATACATTGAATAGTCGGTTTTCACGACATAGGTTGTAAATATACATTAAACCAACTTCACGAAAGTGGCAAGATAAGCGGAATACAGCACTATGGTTCGTGGTGAAGTCAAGCGGAACAGATTAGAATCAAACAAACCTGCGTGTCAGAACAAGTCATCACATCAATTTGACTGTGAGTGATCGTTCCAAATCTGGCTAGGTAATTGAGTTGAATATTAAATTGTTTTGTAATCACGATATAGCTTAATTTCTCACGATGACTAGTAAAGAAGGAAGTTCCAATACACGTTTATTTCTATTTCTTGAAACAAGAGCAATTGTCCATTAATTTAATAGAGTCATATTATTAAATTATCACAGATTCAGTTATGGAGGAAATTTAAGTGAAAAAAATAATAATAATAGGTTCTGGTTTTTTTATTCTCTTGTTATTATTTGTTAGTGCAGTTTTTTTAATAGGACAGTTAAGTTTAGATAGTTCTAGTATATACAAAAGAATCCATTCTAGTATTTTCGAAAGAGTAGACGTTGAAAAACTATATGAGGAGACACCGTATATCTTTGAAGCTGGAAAAGAATTAATAATGCACGATTCAGTTTCTTCACACGAAGAATTAATAACGCTTGATGAATTTTACACGGATACTCCGTTTATACAAGAGGCTAATGAAGGCGATGGGGGAATAATAAAAAATCGCTATGTTACGGTATTTCCATATGACTTTCAAATTAATCTGTCTTCATATAATTATACCTCTGAACTAAAAATTGTGGCTAAGGAGAATATCAGAGTAGCCGTATTGGGAGAAATTGAATCGGATAGTGGGGATACAGAGTCATATTTTGATGTTAATTTGCTTATCGATGATATCAGCTACGGTATTTATAGATTTAAAACAGGCGTTTGGGGTTACTCTGATTGGACTAATATACCCGAAGGAATGCTGAAATTGGAATTATACAATCCTGATGAAAAAGGAAATAGTAGAATAATTGGGTTTGGAGCAATTTTTACCGGTGATTAATATGGACAAATTTTCCATAATAGTATATTATTACAAAAGTAATATACTATTATAAAAAAAGGAGATTTTATTTATGATCAAACTACGCAGACTATCATTAGCTACTCTTTCTTTAGTAATGTTACTAGTTTTCACTACAAATGCTGTATTTGCTGAAACAAAGAGTTCTAATGATACGGCAAAAGTACTGACAACAGAAGACATTGCAGAGAATGGAAATGTAATTGAATTGTTTGCCCCTAACACTAGATTAGAGGCAATTGAGATCGCGAGAAAAGTTTATGCTGAAACCCCATCTATTACAATGGCTGAAGAAGTAACTGAGAATACTTTTTTGAATGCAAAAGCAGCTGAAAACATGCCTTACTATTTTTCTTTCGATTTTGATTCCACTTTAACATCTTCAACTATTGTAAATAATACTGCTGGTACAATTAGAATCACTGCATCTGGAGACTGGGTACAATCTCCTAATGTCTACTCGGGTACACAATATGATTATTATGATATTACACTGTATGCTGGTGGAGTCAGTAAAGGGACGAAGAGATTTAAAACTGGATCATGGAAACATGCGGATTGGACTAATGTCCCTACAGGCAACATTTACTTTGTAATGACAAAATCTTATTATACATATACAGGAGCATATTCCCCTGATTACATCGGGGATATCGTTGGAGATGGTGCAATATTGAATCAATAATCTTATACTGATGAAATTATTAATGGATTCTAAAACTAAATTAGCATGACTAACTCAATAATTTAACTTACACCTATCATCGCTAGGCTTTAATGCCTAGCGATGATTTTTAGTGCATAATCTTGCAACTCGGAATACTGCCTCCTGTTTACCATATCTCTTTTTTTCCGTAGGGTGTGTCGGGAATTTTCCAAATCAAAAAATTAAATGTTACTGCATCATTTCAACAATATCATTTTCCCAACCCTACACACATTTATTAAAATCCATGCCCCGTAAGGAATTCCGAAAAACCGTTATTTATGATACGGTTCTATTCGTTCTCTGCGCTGTCTGTACGGCAAGTTTTAGGGCCATCCTTTTGCGGATGGCCCTTCCTTTGATCTTACATTCTTCTACGCCTTAGTAGAAAATCAGAGTTGCAAGACAGTTATTGACTCGTTATTGAAAATTTCACCGTTCTCCCTGAAGCCAAAGCTTTCGTAAAGTTTTTTCGCAGCGATGTTTTCGCGGCTGTACGGGATCCAACAAAACTGTGCTGGCCCTGCTGGATAGGTACGGATAAATTCCAGAATCTTGTTCATAGCCTCCCGACCATAACCTCTGTTCTGATATTGCTTGTCAATCATTAATCGCATGATGCAATAGTTGTCTATTGCGATAGTTGGCTCTTCATATCCAGTGATTCCATAAGCCAACATAACAAAACCGACAGGCTGCTCATCAGCGTAGATGACAAATGGAATTGGATGCCCCCCATTGGTTGCCAGAACATAACACGAAGCCACACTTGACAGGTTAGACGCGACAAAGCGCCGTTGATCTTCTGAAACTTCCAAATTAAACATGGCACGCCGGTTTTCCAGTGTGATCTTTCTGAGTGTAATCATATTAATATCTCCCATCATCTCTATTCATAATGCGTTGCGGCCTCATAAATAACATACAATTTATTCAAAGAAAGTAATAGACTTATGTTGAATTTTTTAGATAGTATGTATCAGTGTCTTTTTTAGGCATATCCATCTTTACACTTGCGCACACTTAACTGGTACATAATTGTACCAGTTTTTTTGTAGGGCAAACATTGGGGAAGTGCTTAGCTTAGTAAAAGATTATTCGGGTAAAAAATTGAGATAATGCTGATAGATCAAGGGATTTGTGGCGTTTGGTTGAGGATAGATTGAAAAAAAAATATAGGAAAATTGAGCGATAATCAAGAAGAAAACCTGAATATCGGACGGCTCAGTAACAAACTTATTTTGAAGAGTGACAGACTTTGTGTGAGGAGTTGTAATCTTAAACCGTTGGGTACAAAGCCTCGTTAATGGTTTTATTGGTGGGCATTAGTGTTTGTGGCTTAGACATACACAAAAAAGAGGCTTGGGTTTCACACCCAAGCCCCTCTAACCAACAACCTACTCTACAGTTACACTCTTAGCAAGGTTACGTGGTTTATCCACATCATGACCTAGTGCAAGAGAAGCGTAGTAAGAGATCAATTGCAATGGCACTACAGCTAATGCTGGAGTAAGAACTGGCAATGTTTTTGGAATTACGAATACTTCATCTACGGATTTCGCAACTTCAACTTCGAAGCCTTGGTTCGTTATTGCAAACACATGTGCACCTCTTGCTTTTACTTCTGTAATATTGCTCAATGTTTTCTCATATAGACCTTCTTGAGTAACCAAAGCAATAACTGGAATATCATCTTCAATTAATGCAAGAGTACCATGTTTCAATTCACCCGCTGCATAAGCTTCAGAATGAATATAAGAGATCTCTTTCAATTTCAACGATCCCTCTTGTGCTACTGCAAAATCTACTCCACGTCCGATGAAGAATAGACTTGTATGATGAGACATAGATTCAGCCACTTGCTTCAATACAGAAGCTTGCTCTAGAATGCTCTCTACTTGCTCTGGAAGTGCTGTTAATCCTTCAATAATATGAGTAAGCTCATCTTCTTCTTTTGTACCAAGAACACGTGCAAGGTGAAGACCAAGCAAATAGAATGCAATCAATTGAGAAGAGTATGCTTTAGTAGAAGCTACGGCAATCTCAGGTCCAGCCCATGTTGCTATTACATCGTTCGCTTCACGTGCTACAGAGCTACCTACAACGTTAGTAATCGCTAGTACACGAGCGCCATTACGTTGTGCTTCACGCATTGCTGCTAGCGTATCTGCAGTTTCACCAGATTGGCTTACTACGATAACTAGTGTATCAGGTGTAATAATTGGTGAACGGTAACGATACTCAGAAGCTACATCTGTTTCAACTGGAATGCGAGCCAATGATTCGATTACTGATTTACCAACTAATCCTGCATGGTATGCTGTACCACATGCAACGATGTGAACTTTTGAGATAGAACGAATATATTCATCGTTCATTTCAAGCTCCTTGCTAAGATCAACGGATTTACCATCTTCTGATACCCGGCCAAGCATCGTTTCACGGTATGCTTTCGGTTGCTCATAAATTTCTTTCAGCATAAAGTGGTCGAAACCAGCCTTCTCAGCTGTCACCAGATCCCAATCAATATGAACGATATCTTTAGCAATGCTCTCTCCTGCAAGGTTGAATAGTTCTACCCCTTTATGAGTCAACACTGCCATATCGCCATCGTCAAGAATATATACATCACGAGTATATTCAAGAATTGCGGGAATATCAGATCCGATAAAGTTTTCACCTTCGCCAATACCGATAACCAATGGACTTGCATAGCGAACTGCGACCAATTTGTCAGGCTCGTGAGAAGTTAGTACGCCAAGTGCGTATGCACCTCTCATATGCTTCACAGCACGTTGTACTGCTTCAACAAGGTTACCATCGTATTCTTCAGCGATAAGATGAGAAACAACTTCCGTATCCGTTTCAGACACAAACACATGTCCTTTAGCGATAAGTTCTTCTTTTAGATCAAGATAGTTCTCAATAATCCCGTTATGCACGACAGAAAATTGGTGAGAATTATCTGTATGTGGGTGAGAGTTCACATCAGAAGGTTTACCATGAGTAGCCCAACGAGTATGACCAATACCAACTGATCCAAGAAGCGGTGTATCTTCAAGTTTTTCTTCAAGATTAGCAATACGACCTTTAGATTTTGTAACTTCAAGTCCTTGCTCTGTAAATACTGCTATACCAGCAGAATCATATCCGCGATATTCTAACTTTTTCAATCCTTCAAGCAAAATCTGTTGTGTTTCCCCATTACCAATATATCCAACAATACCACACATAGTATAAACCTCCGCGTTGTGTATCGTTTACAGGCAGTGCCTCATCTACTTATGACTATGACGATACTGTTAATCTGCGCGGAATGCATAGCAAATATCCATATAACTAACTGGCTCTTTCGTTTCAGTAGACGATAGCAAGCTAACCCATGGAATAATTCCATCAGCAATATGTTTTGCTAGCGATCCGCATACTTATCCTGCTCGCTCTCCATAGCGACAACAGTATAAGAACTGTGAAACGATCACTTGATTATAGTCAGACAGCAATTCGTTTGTTCAATCAGTCGCCCAATTGGTTTGCAAATTAGCTTACGGTTGTCTGTAGTTACCGAAAGGTCCCCGCCGAAATTTCGAACACCTTTACCTCGTCAGCTTAATAGTTAAAAGTAAGTCCATTTTTTGAACAACTATTACAATGAACGTTCAAAAGGTAGGCTTTCAGAACCGAGAAGATGGAGCGCTACTTGTGAAAGGAGGAAACGCAAGTGTACGTTACTGGTACACGCGAACCGTACTTTCCAAGTTCGTTTCATATTCGACGTCGACTACGCTACGTTAGCGTAATCATCGTTATCAAAGTCCATTTTTTGAACTTACCTCTACCTCATTAAGCTCTGGCGCTTGAGTTTTTGTAACATCTACCCTCACTCTCTTCTTGAATCATACTACCTATCATATTCATTTTCAGGCTCGTACGCAACAACTTATTACATCCAATCGCATAAACATTTGTAATTGTTGCATAAATGCCCCTTTACAAATAGAAGGGACAGACTAATATCATCTGTCCCCATTATCGATCATTCAGTAATAATTACATTATGAAGTAACGAATATATCGCCGTCAACTTTTATCCAAGTTGTGTCTTAACAACATCAGCAATACGGTCAACATATGCATCAACTAGTTCTTTCTCTGGTCCTTCAGCCATTACACGAATTAACGACTCTGTACCCGATGGACGCACAAGTACACGACCATTATCACCTAGTTCGTTCTCAACATCTTGTACCGCTTGTAGAATAGCTTCATTGCCTTCATAAAGGCTCTTATCAGCAACACGCACATTAACAAGCTTCTGCGGATATTTACGCATAAGACCTTTCAACTCGCTTAGCTTCTTACCTGATAATTGCATCGTCTCAACAAGCTGCAATGCAGTCATAATACCGTCACCCGTTGTGATGTGATCTAAGAAGATAACATGACCAGATTGCTCTCCACCAAGATTGTAGCCCCCACGGCGCATTTCTTCCATCACATAACGATCGCCAACTGCAGTTTGCGCTGTATTCAGGCCGATCTTCTCTGTACCTTTGAAAAATCCGATGTTAGCCATTACTGTTGTAACCACTGTATCATGCTTCAACTTACCTTCACGCTTCATACGATCACCAATAATACATAGGATGAAGTCACCATCGACTTCTTCACCATTCTCATCGATCGCAATAAGACGGTCTGCATCACCATCGAAAGATAGTCCAACATCTGCACCGTGAGCAAGTACTTGTTCACGCACATATTCAGGATGTGTAGAGCCTACTCCTTCATTGATATTTTTACCATCTGGCTGGGCACCAACAGTAATGACTTCTGCACCTAGCTCTTTGAAAATTTGCGGAGCTAATTCATAAGCAGCACCATGTGCACAATCTAGAACTAATTTCAAGCCAGTAAACTGACCTGTAATCGTTGTTTTCAAGTAAGCTGAGTATTTATCTGCTAAATGGTGTGCACTCACGACAGAACCAACATCTCCTCCTACAGGACGAGGTAGTTCATCTACTTCTGCATCAATTAAAGTTTCGATTTCTAACTCCGTTTCATCAGATAGCTTGAAGCCATCCCCTGCAAAAAACTTAATACCATTATCTTGAACAGGATTATGGGATGCTGAGATCATAACACCCGCATCTGCTTCCAGCTCACGCGTAAGGTATGCAACTGCAGGAGTCGATAATACTCCTACGGAAATTACATCTGCACCAATCGATAGTAATCCTGCAGTTAGCGCAGCCTCAAGCATATTGCCAGAGATACGCGTATCACGTCCAATAATAACTTTTGGCTTATGTGCACTGCGAGTTAAGACATAACCTCCACAACGACCGATTTTATATGCTAATTCAGGTGTTAGTTCGGTATTAGCTACTCCTCGTACACCATCTGTTCCAAAATATTTCCCCATAACTGTTCTCCCTTAAATGTTTAATATTAATATTTAGTATATTTTTGTTTGTTTCATGCATCCTGAACTCGCGATGCATAACCATTTATTTATTCTGCTTGTCCATTACCGCCAGAAGATTCTGACTCTGAATGCTCCTCATTACCATCAGGAGTGGGTTCAGGTTCGGTAGTATTAATACCTCCATCCGTCCCAGTAGTTGGGATATCTGGAATTACACCATCCACTCCATCATCTCCACCACTAGCATCTACTTCCTTCGTACTGGAAATCACTACAGTGACGTTAAGTGTTACAGTCTGAGACTCTGTCGCATGAATGTAAGCAGGTAATTCTGCAGCTACCGTTAACTTATGTGTTCCGATCGCAAGACCTGTAACATCAAGTGACAACTTAATTTCAGAATTTTTCACTTTCTGTAATAAAGTATTTGCTCCAGCAAGTAATACATCGATACGTCCATTCGAACTTTCTGATATCGTAGCCTTCGTATCATCTTCCAAACCAGTAATCGTGACCGGAATTCCGCTCATCATACGAGTTGCGGTAGCTTCAATCTCAACCATTACAGGAATCTCACCTGGCGTTACAGTTAAGTCATTGTCAGACTTCTCAGCCTTTACAAGCACCTCGCCTGATTCCTTCACCTTCGACAAATCAAGTACGAAGCCATCATATAGATTCATCTCATCAAGAACTGTTTGTGGTGCATTAACTGTTACCGCCATCGTTGCTGAATTAATAGACACTAGACTATATCCATCAGGAAGATTACCCGTATATCTCAATTGCACTGGTAATTCTTTTGACGGTAAGGTGATGATCGTCTCAGCGCTTAATGTATCAGGCTTAACAGTAACGTTAGGAATAACAGCCCCTTGCGTATCGTAGGCGACGACTTTAGCTTTCTTGTTCGTTACCGTTGTACTAGCACCTGTAATATCTACCGTAACAGCTAGCTTTTCAAGCCGCGCATAATCATCTTTCGGCATGGTTACTTCAACGACATTGCCAGAATCTCCAATAATAGAAGATTCACCTACAATATAGCCTGCAGCAGGCTCACCTTGAGTAAGGACTTGAACTTCTAACGTTTGCGTCTCAAGTTCTTCGATTTGCACAGTAACATGGCTCGGAGAAATCTCAACTTCTCTAATCCCAGCAGGCATTATTACTTTCAACGGAAGGTCCTGAATACCAGGTCCAACACCCTTCAAATCTAGTTGTACCACATAATCATCATTCGTAGCTGTACGTAAGTTAGAAATTCTACCTTCAACAACAACGCGAGCTACTGTTGGTTCCAGACCTGTTAAGACGTATTTATCTGTATCTAGACCAATCGGAACAATAGTCGCTGCTTCTATAATCTTCGTATCTGTATTAGACGTCACAGACTGCGGAGAAGTTTCAGGATCAATATGCACGATTGCCCAGATTAATATTGCGAGTATTAAAGATAAAACTTTCAAGGAAGTAGGATGGCTTAGCCACTTATCCATGCTGATCCCCCCTTATCTTCTTGAAGAAAGCTAGTATGGAACTCTCCTTCTTCAATCCCTCCGCACGTGGTGATAATTCCTCATGCAGTTTAGAAATAAGTGATTCTTCATTAATATCGCGTACGATAAGCCCATTAAGTGATAACGAAATTTGACCAGTCTCTTCAGATACGATCAAGGAAATTGCATCACTAACTTCACTTACTCCAATTCCTGCGCGATGGCGTGTACCTAATTCTTTGCTAATAAATGGGTTCTCTGATAACGGCAAATAACAACCTGCTGCCATAATCTGATTGCCACGAACAATAACTGCACCATCATGCAATGGGGAGTTAGGCGTAAATATATTCATAAGTAACTCCGATGAAATTTTAGACTCCATCGCAATACCTGATTCAATCATTTCTGAAACGCCTGTTTTACGCTCAAATACGATTAGTGCCCCAACTTTTCGCTTTGCCATCGTACGAACTGCTCTTATAATTTCTTCAATTTGCTCACTAAGACCAGCAGCATCTAATGACGAGCCACGAGAGAAGAAATTACCTCGTCCTAATTGCTCCAACGCTCGTCTTAACTCTGGCTGGAATAGAATAAGTACCATCACGATACCCCAATTGAACATTTGACCCATTAGCCATTTAAGCGTATATAAATTGAACCATGTACTAATTGCCCATGTAGCAACAAGTACAAAGACACCCTTCAATAACTGAACAGCTCTCGTACCACGAACAAGTATCATCACTTTATATATGATAAAGGCTACGATCCCAACATCAATAATATCCTTCAGCCAGTCCTGCCAAGAAGAATCTATAAAATAACTACCCATTTTTCAACCCCCAACTACCACAACATCCTATTTCACTTCATGTAAGATTTCTATATCGACAATATAAAACCCTTTTTGTCGGGTAAATAAAAATGCTTCCCTCGAAAAGGGAAGCTTTTTGTAGATTATTGCGGAATCGCCCCAGAAATTGATGAGGTCACTTTGTACCATATCCAATCTAAAGCTTGGTCAATGATTTTACTTTGACCTGCAATATGACCAGTTGAGGCAAGCACCATCTTTCCATCGATTACAGTAACATTTCCATCTACAGCACCCTTCACCTCAACTATACCATTTTCGACCACCAAATCTCCAGTCAACTTACTACCCTCTGGTACTATTACTGTATTTCCGTTAATGACAATGTACTGTAAATCTTCTTGCGAACCCGATATTATGAGTTTATTATCCTGATCCCATGATGCAAAGACACTAATAAACATCACTACTATAAACATAGCAGCAGCCGTTAAGCCAGGATATCGGTATAACCAACGGACGAATCTCGCATTGGATCTTGTTTGTTGTTTAGTCGGTAGTTGTGCGAGAATAGAAGATTTGAGATCTGCTATATCACGTTCACTTCTTGCCGTATTCATGACCGGAGCATGCATCGCAAACTGCGTCATCGCGTCCGTTTTCTCAAGCTGTTCATATTGTTGCTTACAGCCCTCACAGTTATTCATGTGAGCTTCTAATTGCTTAAATTGATCTATATCAAGCTCACCGTCTAAGTATAGATGAATAGCTTGAATCGCAACTTTACATTCCATAGCAGCCAGCCCTACTTTCTTAGTTCTTTCGATCATGTCTTACACTACTTTTTCACTACGTTCTATTAGACATACGTTTCATCAAAATTAACGTTTCAAAAGAATATTACCTAATTATTCTAATGATTTATAATTTGTGCTCCAACTTTTTGCGAAGAAACTCACGGCCTCGATGGACCCTAGTTTTAATTGTCGTAACAGGCATGTCTAAAATATCCCCTACTTCTTGCAAGGAGAGTTCATGAATATAGCGAAGTATCATAACCGACTTATATTTGGGCGGCAACGTATCAATCGCTTGATGAATAATTTGTTGTGTTTCAGAAATTAGCAATTCTGATTCTGGCGTACGATTATCGCTAGGAATCATTGAATAACCATCCAAACCTTCATAATCAGAAGATTCTGCATCCAGAGAGTAGACCGGCTTACGTTTTCTTAACCGATCGATACTTAAATTAGTTGCAATGCGGTAAATCCATGTAGAAAATTTCATCGTAACATCATAACGCTCAAGATTATTGTATACACGAAGGAAAGTATCCTGAACAACATCCTCTGCTTCTTGACGATTGTTCAACATACGATATGCCATATGATATAACTTCTCTTGATACAGCTCTACAAGCTCAGCAAAAGCAGCCTGATCGCCCTTTAATGCCAACTTAACGAGCTGGCTCTCTAATAGATTCACTCCACTATTCCTCCAAACGTCTCTTGGTACGTCTGCACTTTTCTTTACTATTTTATCCTAAAACATGAAAAGATTCGAGCATTCTCTGCTCGAATCGAATTTTTTTATCTAAAATGGCTGTTAACACTATATTACAAGCCCATTTATATACTCTGCAATGATGTTAGATGGAATCGCAAATCCTATTCCTTGAGCCTCAGAATTGACTGCTGTGTTCATCCCAATAACTTGACCAGCTTCATTCAATAATGGTCCACCAGAGTTACCTGGGTTAATAGAAGCATCGGTTTGTAGCATATGCTCATATACTTGAGCCTCGCCTGCTTCATTCTGAATCGTAATCGGTCTTTCTTTAGCGCTTATAACCCCCATCGTCAATGTAGAGTCGTAGCCAAGTGGATTTCCGATAGCTAGAACCCATTGTCCAATGGCTAGTTCATCAGAATTAGCTAATGATAACGCCGGGAGAGGTGCTCCATCAGGCGATTCAACCTTCAACACAGCGATATCAAGCTCTTTACTGCTACCAACAACTGTCGCATTCATTGGCTCGTCATAACCATCAATAGATACTTTAACTAGCTTAGCACCAGAGATAACATGCTCATTCGTTACAATATATCCTGAGGCATCCACAATAAAGCCTGTCCCAGAACCACTTAATTGTAAACTAGCTTCATCAAAATTTTCATCTTCTGTTTGAGAATCTGACTCATAATTATCTCCACGTTGATTCGGCGAGCTCTGATCCTCTCTACCTTGTGGATACTGATTACCGGACATACCACCGAAATATTGCCACATGCGCGGATCATCGAACATGCTAGACATTTCTGGCTCTGTATAGTTTTCGATCTTTACTACCGAAGGAGATGTTTCGGCGTATACATCTGAAGTACTACCGTTAGATGTCGATTTAGATGCTGTAACTAATCCAGCATCACCGAAGCTTGTACTACCTGTATTCGTACCAGCTTGGTTAGCAATGTAACTAACTCCAGTGAATAAATTCATACGATCAGCAGTGTAAGCCAAACCTCCGATCATCAACGCCCCTGCAAGGAAAGCAGCTATATAAGTTTTTACGCCTTTACCATTCTTTTTCTTATTTATTTTCTTTTTCTCGACGATCGGCGGTAATTGATCAACCTCTTTATAATAAGCTTCAAATTGATTGTTTTCCATAGTGAAAGTTCCTCCCGTATCCTTAATCTAGTATTTCTCTTGATTGGATATTTTTATTGTGAGGGTTTCACCTTAAAGCAATCTTAATGTAACTATAAAGTAGCATAAAGATTGTATGGCAAATCAGAGAGTATTGTATCGACTATACAGCGGTTCTAGAATTATAAAAAAAAGGGGATCATCCCTTTGTCATTTTTGCAATGACTTTTAGGACATCCCCTTACATTTATATAAGATATACTATTAACCAGTATTACGAAGGCCTGCAGCAATTCCGTTAATCGTAAGCAATACTTCACGAAGTAACTCTTGATCGTCTCCATCTTCAGCGCGGATGGCACGAAGCTCAGCAAGCAATTGTACTTGTAGGTAGCTAAGTGGATCAACATACGGATTACGCAAACGAATAGATTCTTGAATAACCGGAACATTATCCAAAATTTCCGTTTGATTCGTAATTTTCAAGATAAGATCAGAAGTCAATTTGTACTCCTGTTCTACTTGAGTGAAGATGCGATCACGAATCGTGTCGTCAGTAATCATACTAGCATATAGCTTAGCGATAGACATATCTGCTTTCGCAAGTGCCATTTGTAAGTTGTCGATTAGGCTGCGGAAGAACGGGAATTTCTCGTACATTGTTTTCAATGTAGCTAATTTATTCTCGTCATCGCCAAGATATTCAGCGATAGCAGTACCGGCAGCATACCATGCAGGTAATAAATAACGACTTTGCGTCCAAGAGAATACCCAAGGAATTGCACGCAAATCTTCAAAACGATCACTATTTTTACGCTTAGATGGACGAGAACCGATGTTCAGTTCACCAACCTCGTTAAGCGGTGTTGATTCTTTGAAGAAGGTTAAGAAATCAGGGTCTCTAAAGATTAGGTCCTGATACTTATGCAATGCTGTTTCAGAGATTGAAGCAGAAATTTCTTCCCACTCAGCTTCCACACTTGGAGCTTGCTCTGGGTATTTAGCAAGACGAGCAGCTGTTATAAGCGCCCAAGTCGCTTGCTCTAAGCTACGGTAAGCAATACCTTGCAAGGAATAACGTGAAGATAGAACTTCACCTTGTTCAGTAATCTTAATACCAGCACCTACAGTATGAGGTGGTTGAGCAAGAATACTACGGTTAAGTGGCATACCACCACGTCCTAGCGCACCGCCACGACCATGGAAGAATTTCAACTTAACATCATATTCAGTACCAGTAGCAGTAATATTGTTAAGTGCTACACGAAGCTCCCAGTTTGCAGTAACCGCACCACCATCTTTGTTACTATCAGAGTAACCAAGCATAATCTCATGCATGTTACCACAAGCTTCAACAGCTTTACGATACAATGGAATTTCGAATAATTGCTTCATAATGCCAGGTGCTGCATGAAGATCGTCGATCGTCTCAAATAATGGCACAGCTTGAAGCGTACAAACTGTTGTACCATCATCTTCCACGCGGTACAAACCAACTTCTTTGGCAAATACCATTACTTCTAACATATCACTAGCTGCCTCAGCCATACTGATCAAGTAACTAGAAATACAGTTTTGACCGAATTCCTTCTGAGCTTTCGCAACAACTTCATAGACATTCAAACATTCACGAGTTGAAGCTGAATATTCCTGGTGGTGAGATGTTAATGGACGTTGATCCTCTAACAATTTCACCAGCAATGCTATTTTATCGTCTTCAGACAATGCGCTGTAATCAGCCTCAATACCAAGCTTAGCTAATACTTCAGTCATCGCATTTTCATGCTCTTGACTATGTTGACGAATATCAAGCGTCATAAGATGGAAACCGAACAACTCAACTTGACGACATAACTTCGCAAGGTAAGTATCAGCGAAGTAATCCGCATAATGACTACGCAAGCTACGGTCAATAATTTTTAGATCAGCCATTAACTCATCAGGAGTTACATAGTAGGAATTAGGTTCAGCTTCGTTAGGATCCACTGTGTTCTCTAATTTCTCTAGCATATAACTAATTTTCACACGGTATGGTTCCGTAGGATTTCTCCATGGATCAATATGTGCAAGTTCAACTTGTGCTTGATCTTTAGCAATAGATGCAAGAAGCTCATCTGTTACTTGAACAAGATTTGTGCTGAAGCTTAGCATTTCAATCATGCCACGAAGTTGCTCTTCGTATTTACGAACGGCAAGGGAACGATGAAGATTCAACGATTGCCAAGTCACATCAGATGTTACAGATGGGTTACCGTCGCGGTCTCCACCAATCCATGAACCAAAACGCAAGTAACTAGGTACATGCCACTTTTGTTCTGGATAATATTTAACAAGACATCTTTCTAGCTCTTCATATACGCTAGGAAGTACGTCAAATAGTGTTTCATCGAAATAGAATAGTCCGTTTTTAACTTCATCAAGTACCGTTGGCTTACGATCGCGAAGCTCATCTGTTTGCCATAGAATAAGTACTTCATTCAATAGTTTCTCAGTAAGTTTTTCACGCTCACGATAAGTTAAAGTAGGGTTGTCTAGCTCCATGACATCATCAGCGATACGCTTATGAATATCAAGTACAGCACGACGAGTTGCTTCTGTTGGATGTGCAGTCATGACAAGTTCTAAGGAAATACCCGCTAACATTTCTTCAACATCAGCTGTAGATGCATTGCGATCCTTTAGTACTTTAATTGCACTTTCAATAGATCCATTTTGAACTTCTTCACCAGCCAAAAACTCATAATCACGTTTTCTACGAATACGGTGGTTTTGTTCAGCGATATTAACTAATTGGAAATAAATTGCGAAAGCACGAATTACCTGATGACGTTTCTCTGAACTTAAGGACGAAATAGTCGCCTTTACTTGTCCAAACAATTCAGGGTCAAAATGAGCACGAAGTGATTTACTTTGTTCTCGAATTTGCTCCACAAGCTCTAAAAGCTCACGTCCGCCTTGATGAACAAGTACTTCACCGAGTATATTGCCTAAGTAACGGACATCACGTCTAAGCAAGTTATTAGATTGCGTCCGATTAGTCGCTGTTGATGTTACAGTTTGATCCGACATACTCTTCCTCCTACAGATCTGTATAGCAAACTCACAAACCATGCTTAATAAATTATCTATAAATCATATTCGTAAGATTACTCTCAGTTAATTACAAAAACATTATTATTATTATACATCAAAATGCAACTAGATTGAAACCTTTACGACATAATTAATCTAAAAAAAAGCTTGTTTTAACCTATATTTGATATAGAAAACGCTTAATTAACGAACACTTGAACATGTCAATAAGTACAAAAGAATTTATTATTCTCTTATTGCGTTCAATTCGCAAATTACTCTTCGATTTTCGGCAATAGTTATAGTATTGCAAAATAAATTCACTTATGTTATCTGGATTTTCAGTGACAATAATACTAAAGAAGTACATCTCAACTTGGACTAAAATTTATGCTAATAGCTCACTTTTAACAATAGTATGTAAAGAATAGTAGTTAATTATTGTAAATAACAAGACATCATTCATTTAGAATTTTGTATCACAAAATTTTCAGCTTATTAATATTAATATTAATACATGTAGAAAAACACAAAAAAAGACTTTGATTTCTCAAAGTCTGTCTGTTATGGTATGGAGCGGGCGATGGGAATCGAACCCACGCTATTAGCTTGGAAGGCTAAAGTTCTACCATTGAACTACGCCCGCTTATTAAAATGGTCGGGATGACACGATTTGAACATGCGACCCCCTGGTCCCAAACCAGGTGCTCTACCAAGCTGAGCTACATCCCGTAATGAAAATGGCGCGGCCTAAGAGATTCGAACTCCTGGCCTTTTGATTCGTAGTCAAACGCTCTATCCAGCTGAGCTAAGGCCGCGCAATATGGAGCGGAAGACGGGAATCGAACCCGCGACCCTCGCCTTGGCAAGGCGATGCTCTACCGCTGAGCCACTTCCGCACAACTTAATTACTTGTTGTGTTTCGCCGTTTGTTATCGCGGCGACAAGTAATAATATATCACCTTTGAAAATGAAATGCAAGTGTTTATTACGAAAAAATCAAAAAAAGTTTTTTACCCTATAATCCCTCACAAAACTGCATATTTATGGTTTTATATCGTTTACTACTATAATTAGTATGACTTATAGAGAATTCCTCAGTAGTTTACAATTCTACTGAGGAATTTTCTCACACTTTAGTCTATCAATGATTCAGTCTTTACTTCCTATAATTAATAAGCTTGCACTTCGTAGATCGAATATCCATAAGGTAGCGCACGCTCCGTACCCGTAATGCGAATATATTTCGCTGAAGTACTAGTAAAGTTAATCGTATCCTGGAGTCCATTATAGCTATTAATCTGCGCTACTTCCTGCCAAGTCATTCCGTCTGAAGATAGTTCTACAATATACTTCGATGCTCTAGCTGCCTCCCAATAGATAACTAGCTGACTTATTACTGACTCTGATGCCAGCTCTAATTCAACCCATTGAGGATCAACTAAATGCTCGCTCTCCCAGCGTGTTTGTAGGTTGCCATCCGTAATAACTGTTGCACTTGCAGAGTGAGAGGAAGCTGTAACCTGGGCTCCCAAGGCTACATTGATCGGACTTACATGGACGCTAACTGTAACGTCACGATAGCCATCTGCTACAATTGTAATGGTGATATCCCCAGATGGTACATGGGTAGCAGGTATCGATATCGAAGATGAAGTCATTACTGCATCAGCCATTATCTCTTCATCATTAAGTAGAATGCTAGTTATTGCATCCACATATAAAGGAGAATCTGTAAATTGTAATGTAATCGCATCACCTGCAGTATAGCTTGTTTTTGTTGGTGTCAATACCGGCGCTAGCTTAAGTCCACTTGGATCATGAGGATAGATCTCGAAGCTCCATAATGAGTAGCTATATTGTGTTCCACGCTCCGAACCAACTAGGCGTACATATCTCGCCTCTGTAGCGTTGAACAATATTTCATCTACTCCGCCATCTCCTTGCGTAGTAGAGAACAATGGAGCCCACTCTAAGCCATCTAGAGATCCCTCAATGATGTAAGACTTGCCATATGCCCCTTCCCAATAAAGCATGATTCGACCAAGCTCGAAGCTTTCGCCAAGATCCGCTGTGATCGATTGCGGATCACTAGCATCTGAAATCCATCGCGTCCCCGGATTATTATCGAACGCAGCACTTGCATCACCACTTGATGCAGAGGCATTAATACCTATCGCTAAGTTCTTATCTGGTGGAATTCGGTCGATCGACTGCAACATAGTTGCTTCTTCATAATGCAACGCATCTACTGTAATTACATATTCGCCAGAAGCAGGGAACAGATGCCCCTTAAGCAAAATACCACCAGGCTTAATCTCATAATCAGTTCCTCTTGTCAGAAGCTGACTATTAACTGTGACCGACAATATACTATTACGATAGTGCTCATCATCGGCAAAGCTAATCGTGATCGGCTGTTTCACGAATGTATCTGTGGAATCAGCTTGCAGTACTGGAGCCGTTAAGTCCTCCTGCATATACGTTGCATCATATGGATAGATCGCAAATTCATATAATGAATATCCGTACGGTGTACCACGCTCAACCCCTGTTAGACGAACATATCTTGCCTCATTAGGTGTGACATAGATATCATCTACTCCTCCGTCCCCATGTGATGTACTGAAGACAGTCGTCCAGTTCGATCCATCCAATGAAGTTTCAATTAAATATCCTTTACCATATGCTCCTTCCCAGTTCAGCTTAATATGATCAATCATATAGTTCTTCTTCAGATCTACTGCAATATGCTGCGAATCCGTCTGGGCACTTTCCCAGCGCGTAGACATGTTTCCATCAAAAGCTGCTGCTGCAATGCCACTCGACGAAGAATATGTCCCTGTTAATGCAAGGTTTTGCACTGCATTATTCAAGCTCGGTACACTCTCTCTCGTCTCCGCTAGCATAATATCATCAAGTACAATCTGATGCGCTCCTACCGCTGATGATATTCTACCTAGTATAAAGTTAAGTTTTCCGTCATTTCTACTCATCGCATCCATCGTGAAATCAATCGTATACTGCGTTAGCTTATCGTTAAGGGCTACCGTTTGAAGCATGTATTGTGGATACCCTCCATCGATTTCAACCGCTACATTAATATCTCGAGTTAGCGTTGAGCTTGCCTTGAACGTTAGTCGATATGATTTCCCTTGTTGCAATACTATTGGTTGCTGATTCAATTGCACACTCCAAAATTGACTGCCCTCATTTTGAATATCTACTTTTAATGCTTGATCGCTAGCACTCAATGTTGCTCTTGCTGAGCCAGCCCAATCTTCTGTGCCTACCCATAGTGTCCAATCGTCAATGGTGTTATTAGCAAGTTGACCATTTTGCACAAGTTGTGGTGCAAGCTCTAACCAATCAACACTTACATATTGACCATGAACAATGACTGGATATGTGCCTGCTTCTAGCTCTAATGCAACTGTAGCGACTGCCCATTTCTCCGTGCCATGTGTGTTCGGTATATCCAGCTCATAGGTTGTATCTCCTACTTGAACCGTTAATGCCCGATCACTCTGGTACGCTGATAGCTTCATAGAAAGCATATATAGCCCTGACTCAGAAATTTGCAGTTGCCCAGCTAATTGCCCTGACAATCCTCCGAATGCGACATATTGTCCAGACTGATCATTCTTCAGAGCAATCGCTGCATCCCCAGTAACAGCCATACCTTCCGCTTCTACCAACAAACTAATTGGCGGGAAATATTGCTTTAAGCTCACGGCATCAATACTCACAGCATATGCATTGCCACCCAGTAAAAAATGTAATGCGCCATTCAAGGTTGATCCCTGCTCCATTTGGAACTGATAAGTGTAACTATTCCATTGCTCATTTAACGCTACGACATGCGTCGTAATTGCTGTTGATTGCGGTAACAATTTGTCCTTGAATTGTACCGTCATATTTCTTGCTTGTTCTGACTTCGCATCAAACTTCAGCTCATACCATTGACCTTCCACCAGTGGAATATTACGCTGCTCCAACATTACTTCATCAGCATGTTGCCCAGCATCACTAATCTGAACGTTCACGCTTCTCTCATATACTCGCGGATTAACACTAGCTGTAGCCGCTGTCGCTGCACTATGATAGAAATTCCAATAAGACATGAATTTTGTACCCAGTTCAAAATTACCATTGTAAATATAGTTGCCATCTGCAAGTGGATTTCGCTCGACGACTACATCTTCACTCACTTCTTTAAAGACAACATCATCGATCCACACATCTCCGGTTGCCCCACCCATATTAAGTTCTAATCGAGCACCATGATGAGTATTTGATAACATTTTGAAAGTTAATTGATACGTCCCAGGTTCAGCTGTTAATGCTACTATTCCTCTACCATAATCCGTCCATCCGCCTTCTCCACCTTGGCTGAGCTTTATTTCCATATTACGATTATTTGATGCCTTAGCCTTGAAGGTTAATGTATACGTCTTATCCATTTCTAATGTTAGTGGTCTTTGAATAAGCTGAACAGCATACGTTGCACTGCCGCCATTCGTTGTATTCACTTTCATCCAGCCATTATCATAAGCTGCCGTTGCTGCTGCATTAAAATCAGCTCCGTTATTGAAGGTCCAATAAGCAGAATTGTCTACCCCTGCAATTCCTGGCGCTTTATCTGTACCTACTGAGAAATCACCATTGTAAATATAATTACCATCTGCAAGCGGAGCCCGACCTTCACCAATAGATGCACTTGTATCTCTTGGACCTGGTCGCTTGTACTCAACAGTACGATAATCTTCCTCATCCATCTGATATACTTTCACATAATCGACCTGCATCTGTTGCGGGAACACAGTGGATGCATCAGGCTTACCTGGCCATGTTCCTCCGACTGCTACATTAAGTTGCATGTAGAAATCACGATCGAAAGGAGCCGGATACGTGAATACATCAGGATTGTTATTATCGATTGCGAACCAATCATTTTGCACCGCAAACAAAATACCATCTACATAAAATCTTAGCTCACCTGGCTCCCATTCTGTCGTAAATGTGTGGAAATCATCCGCGAAAGATTGTCCACCTGGCAATGTGTAGCTGTATCCTGTACTAGCATGTTCTACACCATAGTGAAGTGTACCATGAACAACTCCTGGCTCATGTCCAAGCGCCTCCATAATATCAATTTCACCTGATGCTGGCCATGTGCCATACACATTCATATCTTCTGGCATCATCCATATCGCAGGCCATAACCCTTGACCAATTGGTAACTTCGCACGAACCTCGAACTTACCGTACGTCCAGCTAGCTTTTCCTGAGGATTCAAGCTTAGCCGACGTATAGGAATGTCCACTATAATTTTCTTTGAGCGCTTGAATGATTAACTTCCCATCTTCAACCCGTGCGTTATCGGTATTGTTTGTGTAATATTGTAATTCTTGATTACCATATCCACCGCCGCCTTGCACAAAGTTCCAATTGCTTTGATTAATAGACGTTCCATCAAATTCATCTTCCCATACCTTATGCCATTCCTTCATCATCACTTGTGAAGATTGTAGCTCAAGCAATGTGAATGACTGAACCCGTTGATTACTATCTACTTCATATAGTGCTACATAGCGATTAATGTCTGAATCGACACCTGAGATATTGGATCCAGCTACATATGGATTCAATACTGTGCTACCTGTAGGTGCAATAGCACCAATACTCGGCGTAGCAATTGGCGTACTAGATACTTTGGTAACTAGACGATTACCTGCACCAGCTACTGCTGTTACTTGAGTAGTGCTATGAGCATTACCAGGCTCAATCTTCTGCACGGGTAGTAACGCTACAGGATTTGTAACCGAAATTGGCTTAATATCTTGCTCGGTCAGTATCTTTTGGGCAAAACGAGTAACGATGCCAGCACCATCTACTTCATACAATGCAATATGTTTATTTTGGTTCGCATCCACACCAGCAATATCAGAACCACTAGTGTACGGTGAGATCGCGCCCGCTACTTCAGGAACTGTGCTCTCCTTACTTGGTACAGACTGCGAATGGCTTGCCGTAATGACAACAAAAGAATGACCAGCTGCTGGGGTTGCTTGAATAGCCGTCGTTCCTTCCTGCTGTCCTTGTGTAAATGTGAACGGTATACTATCTACTTTAATACTCTCAACAAGTTGCACGTCATCAATCCACACCTGATGCTGACCTATTGCCGCAGCTTGACCAATATTTCCTAACTGAAACACAAGTGAACCAAGATCGCTCGCTGCCGACATCTCAAAATCAAAGGAATACACGTTATTTTGCTTAGATAATTGAATTTGCTGATCGTTCAACAATCTTGCATTATAACTATTTTCAATTCCTACACTTATCGTTCTTGGTGCAGAAGATCTAGCTTTAAAGGAAAGGGTATAGAACTTCCCATTTTCCAGTGCAATGCCCGATTGCTTCGTTAGTATACTCCAACTTTGACCACCAACCGATGAGATATCCAATCGAAGCTGTGCATTATCATTACTGATGGAAGCCCCTGCTTCTGTCCAGAACTCCCAGCTATTAAGATCATCCATGAAACTACCATTACGAATAAGATTGTTAGCTTTTTCGGTTTCAAGTGACATTCCTTCAGGAATGATAGCAAACCAATCAAGATCAATTGTACCTGCATTATTATGAGCTACCAGTTCTAACAACTGCAGGCCCGCTTCAATCGTCAATGGTTCGGAATAGACGGTCTGCCATTGCCCATGACTATTCGCAATTTCAATGTCATGTTCTCCGACGGAAATAGTTGATTCCGCATTATTGCGCACACGGAAAGCAAGCTCGTATTGTCCAGTCTGCTCAAATTGCAACATATAGCTAAGTTTTGCAGCTGAAGTCAGTTTCATAAAACGACTGATTCCCTCATTAGCTAGCGTTGCAGACTGATTATACGTATATTGCTCAGCCTGTAACACAACCGGATCTTTCACCGTATACACCGTTAATTTTTCTAAACGCACATTATCGAGTGTAACTGTACTTGGTGTACCTCCAACGAAAAATTGCAGTGTAAGCTCTCTACACTCAACAACATCAAATTCAAAATGCTGCTGTTGCTTACTCCAACTACTACTTAATTGAAGTGGACCCGTTTCCAAATATACTTCATTGCGCTTACTATCAAGTAGTTTCACTTCAATTGCTCGACTTACTGAAGATTTGGCATCAAACGATAATACATAATGCCCAGGTTTCTGCAAATAAATATGTTCTTGTTGCAAGCTAAGTTCTTCTAATTGACTATTACTCTCAATATCAAGCTTAGCTTCTTTATGCGCAACAGATTTTCCAACTGTAGCTTGCCCTTCAGCATTACCTTTTTGCACCCATTTCCAATATCCTAATGATGCTAATCCTTGATTGAATGCGCCATTGTATATATAATTCCCATTTGCAAGTGGGTCTCTGTTACTCTCTTCCTCTGCCTCGATTTCTACTAGTTTTATATTATCGAACCATACATCGCCAGTTGCACCACCTACATTAAATTCAATTCGAGCAGTTGGATGCGTATTAGATTGCATAGTGAAGTCAAACTGATTCGTATTCCATGTTGAATCAAGTGCAAATCCTGATACAGCATAATCTGTCCAGCCACCTTCACCGCCACTACTCAACTTCACTTCAATATTTCGGGCAACAGAAGCTTTCGCATCAAATGTTAAGCGATAGCGTTGACCCATCTTGAGAGGTACGGGGTGCTGAATCAACTGTGTCGAATACGTTGCGTTCCCGCTACTAGTCACTGATAACTTCATCGCATCTTGATCATTGACTATTTTCGCTGCTCCATTGTCACCTACTCGCAGACTCCAATAGCTACTATTAGTAACACCTTCTATCCCTGCATGATCATTACTCGTTGCATTGAATTGTCCATTGTAAATATAATTGCCATCCGCAAGCGGCGGCTTTCCTTGAGTATTACCGCTTTGATCGCGTTGACCTGGTCTACTATCTGATGCCTCACGGTATGCATATGGAGCACTTCGTTCGTAAACCTTTACATAATCAACGAGCATCTGTTGTGGGAACGATGTACTAGCATCAGGTGAACCAGGCCATGTTCCTCCAACTGCTACATTAAGCTGCATGTAGAAATTACGATCAAATGGTGCCGGGTACGTAAAGTCTGTTGGTTGCCCGCTCCCTAATGAATACCAATCATTTTGAACACCAAATAACTTGCCATCTACATACCAACGAATCTCACCTGGTTCCCATTCCGTCGTAAAGGTATGGAAATCGTCAGCAAAGCTTTCCCCATTAGGTAATTGATAGCTATTACCTGTACTCGTATGCGGAGTACCATAATGAAGTGTGCCGTGTACCGTATTCATATCGTTACCAACTAATTCCATGATGTCTATTTCGCCAGAAGCAGGCCATGTATCATATAGCTCCATATCCTCTGGCATCATCCATATTGCTGGCCAAAGCCCTTGACCTTCTGGCAATTTGGCACGAATCTCATACTTTCCATAAGTCCAGCTAGCCTTACCTTCAGTCGTTAATTTGGCGGAAGTATAGTTCATGCCATTATAAGCTTCCTCTTTAGCTTGAATAACTAGATTACCCTCTTCAATTCGCGCATTATCTTCTCTTGACGTATAGAATTGAAGCTCATTATTACCGAATCCATCACCTTGCTCGACAAAATTCCATTTATCCGTATCGATCGCTGGATCTGTGAATTCATCTTGCCATACTAAGTTCCAACCTGATGGAGCAATCATTTCTTCTGTCAATTCAATAACTTGCAGCTCTACAATATGATGCTCTGCATTCAACCAATAAACATAAATAAATTTATTAATCTCTTCATCTACACCAGAAATATTAGTGCCGCTTACATAAGGATTAATAACAGTACCACCTGTAGGAGCGCGATCACCAATGTTATACTGCTTTGTTCCATCATAGGAAACAAGTACTGCTAAGTGCAGGCCAACGTTATTATTCGCTGTAATCTGAGTCGTACCAGATACCGTCCCCTTTACCGCTTCTGCTTTCAATGGGATTTGTACCGGCGGAATATAAGGCCCAGTATTACCAGTAAGTGCACCTATTACATTATTACCTACAGCTAGAATAACCTTATTATAACTAACTCCACTCGCCGCATTATCTACATTACCGAACTGTGTATTACTACCGAATAGCGAGCTCCCTCTAGCCTGCTGACCAATAATCAATGATGTTAGTCTACTTTGTTCAGCTAGCGTTAGAATAAACGGTTGATTAAGTTCAAATTTCTCTATTTTTCCTTGAATATTAATATTGACCGGAGTTGTAGCTACTGGCCCTGCAAGCAACGAATCAATATAATTATTGGTTGCTATTTGTTGAAATACACCGGTAAAGACGAGGTTATGACCACTCGATAAACCTGGCGCAAGCCATACTTGATCCAAGTTACCTTCACCAGCAGTGCTAGCAGTATTATCTAGCTCCACACTACCATTCACCCATACAGTTCCAGTTACTGTAGACCCTTCTGCAATAATCTTTACATCATATTGTCTGTTCACAACAATAATATCTTGTAACTGAGCATTACGGAGTGTAATCCCACCCTCTCCGCCTTGCACGATTAGACGACCAGTAATCGTAACATTGTCGAGTAGTATGCTCCCTAGTGCAACCCCCTCAGCTATATACAAATCGCCTTCTATAACAACATCATGAAGTTCTACACTTCCAGCTTGAATAACTACATTTCCTGTTAAGTGTTGATTCTTCATTACGCTTCCTTCACCCGTAATAAGATTAGGTACAACGCGGCTTAACATTGTCACTAGCTCTGCTCTCGTTATTCCTGCTGTAGCGCGGAATGAGCCATCCTCGTAGCCTTGAATAAAACCTAGTGATGACCACTTTTGTACAGCTTCCTGTGCAAAGGAATGAATAAGATTACGATCATTAAAACTTAATTCAATACGATTAGAAGCAAGTAACATGAACACTCGATCTAAGAGTACGATACATTCTTCGCGAGTAACGCTCTGATTCGGTCTTGCTGTTCCATCTGTATAACCTTGCATATAACCAACTTCAACTGCTAGTTGAATAGCGTCGCTATACCACTCATCAGCGGAAACATCATTAAAAGCTACAGCCGGCTGCGCTCCCGCTTGATTGATGGATGAAAATCCAAATATCCGATTAATAATGGTAACTAGCTCAGCTCTAGTCAACTTTCCATCAGGTAAAAGGTTACCTGCCTGATCTCCTTCTATAATTCCAAGCATGCGCCATTTCTCCAATGTTTCGGCTGCCCAATGTCGCGGAGTTTCTCCACTCGTTAATTGGCCAGCACCATAAGCAACATTAGCAGGTGTAAGTATCGGATAAAACATCGTTAGTATTAAAGAAAAAATCGTTAACATTATGACTGACTTTCTCACTTTTATCTCTCCTCAGCTCATCATGTAATTCTTGATTATTTGTATCCGTAAACCTCAAACTCCCATAAGGAGTATCCATATATTGTTGCTCGCGACTCCCCTTGGAATTTGATATATCTGCCTGTCGTTGTTAGCGGAATCTTTTCTACTCCGCCAAGTCCTGTCGTTGTCGAATATACTTCATTCCAGCTCAAGCCATCTTGTGACGTATAGATTCGGTATGCAGTCCCATAAGCCGCTTCCCAATTCAAGCTTAACTCTGTAAGGTGATGTGATTGACCTAAATCAATCACAGCCCACTCATCATCGTTACCAGGTGCGGATGCCCAGCGCGTTCCGTTATTTCCATCGACAATATTCTGCTTCTCGAAAGGAGCTTCTACAGAAGATACCGTTACTACTGCATCCTTAGAAATTAATTCACTTTCTGGTGTAGTGACCCCAGTGGCACTCCATACCTCAATCTCCCAAAGTGAGTAACCAAAAATCGTACCACGTTCGGTCATTAGTAGACGTATATAACGACCTGTTCCAGTAAGTGAAATTTCATCTTTCCCACCATCTCCTGTCGTCGTTGCATGAATATCATTCCAGTTCGACCCATCTTGTGATACTTGCAGTTGATAGCTCTTCGCATAGGCAGTCTCCCAATCTATTACCACTCGATCGAATGATTGTACCGATCCTAGATCGATAACCAATGATTGTGAATCAACACCTGCTTGCGAAGCCCAACGCGTTCCTACATTGCCATCTACTGCATTATTACTATTGAAAGGTATTTCGGTAGAGGATGCGGTCACCGTCTTTTGAAGCGCGAGATTAATAGAAGTTGATGGTTGCTCTGGTCCAGAACCTGCATTGTTATCAAGTTCAGGTGCTAACATCACGGTAGGATCTACTTTTATTAGTGACTTAGGAGCCACTACCGTACTTCCAGTCACGCCTCCAGTATTACGGAAAGTAACCGTTATACTTTCACTAGAAGGATTCCATACAAGTGCCCGATATTGCGTTCCTTTCTTGTAAACGGTTGCACTATGTCCACCAGTTGCCCATATATCTTTCGTACGCGAACCAAGACTCGCCATACTGTTAACGAACCAGTATGCATTAAATACTTCATTCTGCTGCATGACAGTAGGATTCCATTTTGCTAGCACAGTCTGTGGTTGACTAATAGATTGGAACGGCCACACAATATGTTGCCAATCTCGTTCAATACCACCATTATCCTGTACGAACTTGTTATAGACTCCATCTAACTTTGTCGTATCGAAACCAAAACTTGTTAACCATTCCGCTGTAGGTAACCAGTGAATCCCATAAATATGAACAGGTTCGCCACTAAAGAAGGTTCCGAAGAAATAAGATGAACCATAAACTTGACCAACTGAGCCATGCTTCCAGTCTGGATGCCAATTGTCGCCATCATAATTGAACCAATATTGTTCAATAGCTTTCAGTTCGGTTGTAAATCCATAGATCGCCGCATCACGGAAATCATCGTTCTCCGTCAATACTGACCACAAATATTGACCTACCCAACCAAATAAAGATTCACCCGCTGCTTCTTGATTGTTACCGTTAGCATTATCTGCGTAGCCACCTGCCCACGAATGTCCTGAATACGGATCAAAACTTCTGAATCGTGGAAATAAAGGATCTTCGCTCGATGGATTACCATAGTCACGAATTAATAGATCGACCATATCCTTATAATCTTCATAAAACTCTTCGTCGTACATTGCTAGTACTGCCGAAGCAAATACATAGTAGCCATACGTAAAATGATGATCAGTTATTCCGCTGTTAGCTCCAAATTCACTAAATTTGTAATACACTGTTCCCCATTCATCCTCGTAGTAGAAGAAATTAGCGGGCTCACCTTCCGTATAGGTATACCAATCTTCAAGAATTGTTTTCATACGACTTAGGAAAATCTGTTTATAATTTGTTGCCCCAATCTCATCGGCAATCAATACACCCATTGCAAGTGGATGTAGCTTTTTCCCTTGCCAATAAGCATCAGCTGCAAATAAGTTAGAACTAGTGTCCTGATCTAACAGCGCTAAATATTTCATTAACTCCGTTCTCGAATATTCTCCATTTACTGGCTCAGTAAACTGCGGCACCATGCCATAGAAACGATCAGTTGTTACAAATGTATTGCCTTTACTAACTTTCAATTCTCCTCGAATAGAGGGATATTTTAGAGTAGTCATTGGTGTCGTTGTAATTTTCCATTGATGTGGGTATTGTGCGAGTAGGGTTTGATCGGTAAATCCCGATCTTCTAAGTGCTGTAGTGGCATTAAATTGTGTTTCGATAATTGAGGTTTCTTCGTCATAGCTGTATGTAACGTTGGTGTCTACAACATGTGCATAACCATGTTCGTAAAATGTTTGAAGGTCTCCCTCAGATGGCATCGCCGCAAGTGAGAAATATTGATCATTATTACCTAACTGTATTTTCAGCTTACCGCCAGCTTTCATGATTGTGCTACCTGCCGGTAGAAATAGTCCATAATAACGTTTTACAGCCGCGCTATTCACTGGCTCTTCGTAGTTCGTTATTTCAATTCCAATTCGATCCGTCACAACGGTATTACCATCTTGCAGTAGTATCGTTGCCCCATTTTGATCATAGATCTTTGTTATATTCGAAGAGTAAATTTCTAATGCGTTAGCGTCGCTAACTTTTCCATATAAATAAGGAGAACCTTTCACAAAAGTTATTTTCAATTTATCTGTTGTATCATCGCTTAGCACAGTATCAACAGCAAAATCACTATATCCGCTTACACGATTAGACATCTTTGCAGCATTAATATGATTTGCCATAACATATAAATCAGGTGCTCCACTTGCTGTGACAGCGCTTCCATCTTGATTAATCCAACCCGCTCCAGGATTAAGAACTCCTAGTCCTTGCTTAGAAAACTGTGATTTGAGCGGCAACGTTATGATAGCATCTCCGAATGGACTAATGAGGAGTGATTGCCACCAGTCATTACTAGCAATCGGCCCAGTGATTGACTCATCTTTATATTCTGGTATTTTCGGATGAGGCATCTCAATCTGATTCGTCAAATAGCTCCCGCCGCCAAGATTTACTTTTTGCGGTGTTGGTAATGGATCAATTTGATGACTCGGCTTTGGATTTCCTGCCTGGTATTCATACACTTCAAACTCTCGAAGTGAATATCCCCAACTCGTTAGTCTTGCAATACCTTGCATTTTAATATAGCGAGCGCTTACATAAAGCGGCACTTCATCTATACTTCCATTGCCACGTTGCTCACGGTAGACCGTTGTCCAATTGTTCGCATCATTCGAAACTTGAAGATCATACGCGCGGCCACCGGCAGCCTCCCAGTTCAATATCACCGTACCTATTTGCTTAATTGAACCCAAATCTACATAAATCCATTCTTTATCTTCATGAATAGATCCCCAACGTGTATTCGGATCACCGTCCACTACTTTATTCGGATTCACGCTACCAATTGGAATATACCAAGCCTCTTCTACAGAAGAAGAAAATGCAGGTGCATTTAATGCTAGATTCGGCCCTAACTCTCTAATTGGCTCACTAATTCCTCCCGTACCATAAATAGAGAATTCAAATAAAGAATAGCCATAAGCTTGCATATTTCTTTCTAACCCAAGCATACGCACATAACGTCCTTGACCCGATAGTGTAATATCGTCTATACCACCATCACCATCTTCTGTGGCATATATTGTAGTCCAACTATATTCATCATTGGAAACTTGAATTTGATAAGCAGTCGCATATGAATTTTCCCAATGCAATGCTACACGGTCAATCGTAGCTGCTGCTCCTAGATCAATATAAATCCATTGTGGATCTACTCCCCAACTACTAGACCACCTTGAGTTTAAATTACCATCTACTGCTAACTGTGGAGAAAGACCTCCTTCAGTAGATGAAGCATATGCGCTACGGTTCATAGAAAGTAATGACGACGTTCCATTAGCCTTTGAGATAGGAACAGGACCAAATAAACCTACGACTAGAGCAACGATTAATCCATACACAAATATCGTCTTCTTCTTTAGATCTAACACTTTGACCATTCTCATATTATCTCTCCTTAATAAAATCCCCTCTTAACGATCAGGAAGATTAGCTTACGCATATCTTGTTCCTAACTGCAATCAAGAGGGGATAATCTATTAATTCTTATTTCATCAGGTTACGATTTTCTTGCCATTTAGCTGTTTTCCAATCTAGTACTGTCTGATAACCAAGTCCTTTTGTTTCTTCTGCTGCTTTTTTCAGCAACGCTGTTACTTCTTCATCAGATTTGGCATAGATCATTTGTGGAATTGCTTGCTTATAGTAATCTTTCAAACGTTGAAGAATAATACCTTCTTCAGAATCAGGAAGTGGATCTAAGTTAGAATACTCCGTAATATTAAGGGACGTTAAGAAAGATACCGTTGTTTGAGCAATTGTTGTCCAATCTTGTGCTTCTTCAGGTAATAGTTTTTCACGTTTACCTTTAACTACGTCAATATAACTTGTATTACCATACCAGTTGAACTCACCGATTTTCAGCTCATCATATTTCTTAGGATCACGATTAATGTAAGCATCGTTCGGAATTGGCACGCCATCTTCTACTGAATCATAGAATAAACCTTCTGGTCCGAAGAAGATAATACGTTGTCCTTCTTCACTAGTAGCCCAGTTCATGAATGAGAAGATTGCTTCTGGATCTTTTGCATTTGTAGTAATTACGTTAACATTCCAACCTAAAGTGTTATATCCAGAAGGATACACTTTATTTTTATCTACGCCTTCTTGGTGTACAGGCCAGATTACTTCATAACCAGCCTCTGGATCAGTTGCTTTAAGCATATTGTTCGCTTCACGACCAATGCCTTCAACTACAGAATCATAAGCTGCAAATACAGCAACTTTACCAGCTCTTAGTTTCTCGTTAATTTGATCACGTGTTTGAGTGAACAAATCTTGTGTAACTAGGTTTTGACGGAATAAGCGATTTAAGTACAATACTGCATCTGCAAATCCTTTATCTTCATAGATTGAGACGAGTTGATCACCTTGTGGAACACCGAATACACTACCAGCACCTGGAGAAATAAATGTTGGTGTATTACCGTCAGCTGCACCACTATAAAGCATTCCTAGCAATTGTAATTCTGCTCCATCACGAACTTCACCCGCATCAAGAGGTACTACATCAGGATATTTTTCTTTAACAAGTTTCAAGTAAGCTTCTAGCTCAGTCCAAGTAGCAAGACTAGGAGAACCTAACTCTTTATAAATCTTTTTGTTAACAAGATATGCTGCATTACCGTTACCATTGTCACCACTGATATACCAGTTAGGAATTTGATAAAGTTTTCCATCTTCACTACGTAGCATGTTCAATGTTTCTACTCCAATTGTTTCTACAAACTCTGGATATTTTTCTAAGTAAGGATCAAGTGCAACTAATTTACCAGCGCTTACAAGACGTTCTACATCTTTACCTTTATCAAGAACGATAGTATCAGGTAGAGTATTAGATACAATCATACCGTTAAGCTTTTGTGCTGCCGCTCCATTTGATTGCTCTGGAACCATTGTTACTTGAAGATTTTCTGTAATCCAAGCACCGTGTGGACGCTCTTCCCAAGTTGGAGCTGTATACCAATCATAGTTAACAAATTGCGAGAATGTTACTGGAATAACTTTGGATCTAGGATCAGTAGCTGTTGCAGGCCCTTCACCTTCTCCTGTATTATTTGCATTTTGTGTGTTCTGAGGTGTTGGAGTTGGAGTTGTTTTGTTACCACCGCTATTATTGCTACATGCTCCGAGTAATAAAGAAAATGTAAGAAGGACTAGCAGTGTTAATTTTGTTACTCTTTTGTTTTTCATATCATTTTACCCCTCTCTATACAATTATCTGTTACTAATCAAAGTATAGATGGATTTGATTTTCAAAAAAATCATAGCAATCAACGAAAAGTGTACTAAATCAATGAGCATACGGAATCATTAATTTAATTACCGTTCCTTCCCCTACTACACTTTCAATATAGACACCATACTCTGCTCCATAATGGAGCTTAATCCGTTGATCCACATTCCGTATCCCATAGCCAATTGCTGACTCACTCGTTCCGATAATTCCTTTAATCGTATGTTCGGGCATGCCTAGTCCATTATCTTCAATTGCTAAAATGATTCGATCTTCTTCACGACTAATTGCTAACCGAATATGAATCTGATCGTCATACCATGCATGCTCTAGCACATTTTCAACAAATGGCTGCAGAATAAATTTCACTGTCTCCTGCTCCAATAATAAATCATCGATCTCATAAGTAACGACTATACGATCACCATATTTCAAATTTTGAATATCCAAATATGCTTTAATAATTTCAATTTCCTTAGAGATAGGGATGATCATTTCACCTTTATTGAGCGTTAGACGATAAAACTTAGCTAATTTCAGAATCATTTCGTTCAATTTGTCTACTTCTCCTAATTTGGCCATTCGACTAATCGAGGAGAAGGTATTGTATAGGAAATGTGGGTTGATTTGCGCATGCAAAATTTGTAATTCCGCTTCTTTTGTTTCTAGTTTACTAATATAGAGTTCATCTATTTGCTTCTGAATAGTAGATGCCATTTCATTAAAAGCATCTGATATTTGACCGAACTCATCTTGACCTCTGTAATATATTCGCTTGTTAAAGTCGCCTTCCGTGAATGCTTGCAATGAATATACTAGTTTTGAAAAACGAAGTGTGAAAAATTTAGAAATGATAAAACTAATAAGAACAGCAACCAGTAACGAAATGAAACAGATTAGGATCGTAATATTTCGAACTTGTAATGAGCCTTCCCTTAACGACTTTTTCGGTACGAGTGCAATAAGTTGAAAGGGTACACTATCAATATCTTCTGTCATCTGTAAATATTGCTCGGAAGATTGTAAAAGACTAGGATCATACTCCTCTTCGCTCATATCACTTGAATATAAGTATTGTTGATTATGATCAACAACGATTAGTTTTGTTCCTTCTCCCAAATTACTAAGATCAAAATCTTCAAATACATCACGCATTTTCACAGTTATCTTTATTATTCCAATTTTTTTCAGGATTTCATAGTCGATCAGATTACGTAATAACGATATATTATCGTACTGCTTGTCCACACCGACTTGCTCCCACAACTTCTCATCATACATAAGGTTTAAATTCTTATACCATTCCTGGTCTTTAATCCGAGACGAATACATGATGCCATATACTCTACTACCATCTCGTAAATCCTCTTCACGCTCCTCATAGTAAAACTCTCCTATGGTTGGTTTATCTAAATATAGACTGATCATAACTTCGGTGTTAGGAAGTAAAACAGCCGATTCCATTTTCGGTAATATATATTGCGTCATAATCCGATGTCGTTCCCCGCCCAGATAATACCCTGATAAATTTCGCGACAGCACTTGATCCTCGAATATAGCATCGGAACTACGAATAATATCATTCACTCTAAAATCGACTTGTGTTCTATATTGTGTAAGCGCAACCGCTAAATTGTTGCGCATCTCCTGCTCAGCAGAGCTCGCTGTCTTATAGTAGGTATAACTACCAATAATGATAATAGGAAAAAGAATTAGCAAAATATATGAAGCAAGAAGCTTCGTCCGAAGTGGTATATATCGCTTTCCAGATCTATACATATTATCCGCTCTTCTTTCTAAATTCGCCTGGCGTCATCCCAATTGCCTCACGAAATGTTCTACTAAAATGGGTTAGACTTTTGTAACCGATCTGATCTGCTACTTCATATACTTTTAATTTATGATTGCGAAGCAGCTCTTTTGCTACTTCCATACGGCGCATAAGTACATATTCATTAAACGTTGAGCCCATCGTTTCCTTAAATAGATGACCAAGATGATTAGGCGAATAGGCAAAATAGTTCGCAACTTCTCGCAACGTAATTTCGCCTGAAAGACGTTCTTCGATATAAACAATAATCTCTTCGAATAATTTATAATTTCTTTTCTGTTTGCGCATATATAACGTTTCTGATATTTCAAACAATGTACTTCTTAGCCATTTTTGTATATCGTATATCGTTTCAAATTGTGCAATTCTCTCCAAGTTATTACTTTCCCAACCAAGTAAACTTTGAAAACTTTCATTCATTTGTGCTAGATCATTTTGCAATTTTAGTGCAATATGAGTAGCAAAATAATAAACTTTTTGTGGATGATCAGCATATTGAACCACAGTAAATAACTCATCAATACAATCATAAATATTGACTAGCTGATACTTTATTGTGGCTTGGAACATTCGATCTAGTATCGGTTGAATATCTTTTGTTTGTTGGTCATCTCTTGGCAACAACATTGATGGTGCAATCACTCTATTTTTGCCAAGAAACATTTTATAATGAATGCATTCCTGAGCTTGCTCGAATGCTTGTTTTACTGTAAATTCATCACTCACTTGATCACCGAAGCCTGCAGTGATCGTAACTTTTTGCATAGCTGCTGTTAATTCTACTATTTTGGTAAGTTCTATTACTAGATCATTGCTATATGGAATAATTAATCCTAAGCGATGACTTGATAATTTACACCATAAAGTATAGTTATTTTGATGGAATAATTGTTCTAGAAAGATCATGCATTGTTCTGTTAAAAGCTTTAAACTTCTTTCGCTTTCTCCTATTGAAATAATGCCTCTATCAATCTCTATAATAACGACCGCCATGCCATTGCATCTATAGTGATAACCTAGTTGCTTGGCAAGCGACTCTGTCCATAGTCGTGAAGTTTGACCTTGGAGTAATTGAGATACACTATCCTGCCTACGCCACACTAAAGTTTCTGCCATAATCTCTTGTTGATTACGTTCCTCTGTCAGTTGATTAACAATATTCTCAATAACTGCAATTAGTTCATTGTCATCTACCGGCTTTAACACATAGCCATCGGCCTTCAAATCTAATGCTTGCTTAGCAAATTGAAAATCTTGATATCCGCTAATAAAACACTTTTTTAACTGTGGATTCAAGTCTTGCGCACGTTTTGCAAGTTCCAAACCACTTAATACTGGCATCTTAATGTCTGTAATCAAGATATCAATACTATGCTCCTCAATATATTGCAGAGCAACGAGCGGACGATTCTCCCAGCACACGACTTCTATATTTAATTTTTCCCATGGTATTAACTGACGTAGACCTTCTAGATCAAATCGTTCATCATCAACTACAACTGCTTTATACATAGAATTCCTCCTAGTAGCATGATGTCAAAGAGAGGTTATACATTGTCTGTATAACCTCTTGTCTTAGCAGTCACATATATTATAATGAGATGCTGCAATTTACTATTCTTTTAGAGATCCTATTAATACCCCTTTAACGAAGTAGCGTTGTAGGAATGGATAAATACATATAATCGGTAATGTCGCTACCATCATCGTAGCCATCTGTAACGCCTTAACAGTTACCGTATTAGCTAATGCAGATTGAGCATAACTATTCAAATTAGTCATTAGCGAAGCTGTAGTACCCGCATTAATTATTTGTACGAGTAATGTTTGTAACGGAATTAAGGTCTGATTCTGGATAAATACTGCCGGAATAAACCAATCATTCCAAAGTGTTACTGCCGTGAACAACGACAAAGTTGCTATAACCGGACCAGATACCGGAAGTACAATTTTGAAAAAGACTCCAAAATTAGAACAACCATCAATTCTTGCCGATTCTTCCAATCCATCAGGTAATTGACTGAAGAATGTTCGGAATATTATCATATTATATACGCTAATCATTCCGTGTAACAATAGGAATAGGAAAGTATTATACAGATTCAATGAATATACGATGATAAAGTATGGAATTAACCCACCATTAAAGAACATTGTAAAGATAGCAAATAACGTATAGAAACGTTTGAATACTATCCCTTTTTTAGATAGACCATATGCGAATAGTGCCGTAAAGAACATTGATAATAAAGTACCTAAAACCGTTCTTAAGATCGTAATTAAATACGCATTGTAAATATTTTTTTCTTGGAATACAACTTTATAGTTTTCTAATGTAAAGTCTCGTGGCCAAAAAGTAAGGCCCCCTAGTGCAGTATCTGAACCAGTGTTGATCGAGATGACGAAAGAATTCCAAAATGGATAAAATGTTATGAAAGTTAAGATCGCTAATAAAATATAGATTATTGTTCGTACAACTTTATCAGATGCTGATAATCTCATTTGTGCCACTCCTTGTTCGTTATCTTCATTTCACTACCATAGACTTTCTTGATTAAAGCGACGAGCTAGTGAATTAGCAAGTACAAGTAATGTCACACTTAATATTGATTTAAATAATCCTGCCGCTGTTGCATAAGAATATCGTTGATTCATTATCCCCATCTGATAGACATAGGTATCTATTACTTCTGCCACTGGCATGAGTACCCCATTATTCAAATTACGGGTTAACATCATAATATCGTCAAACCCTGCATTCAATGTATTACCTACTCCAAGAATTAGGAAGATCATAATAACTGGTGCAATACTTGGTAAAGTAATCGTGAATATTTGCTTCACTCTGCTTGCTCCATCAATTGCTGATGCTTCGTATAATGCGGGATCAATACCAATAATTGCAGCTAAATATACAATCGATCCAAAACCAATTTCTTTCCATACATTTGTTCCAACTATAATTTGCCAGAAGTATTCAGGAATGGATAACCAACTAATTGGCTCTTTAATTAAATTAAATTGAAGAAGGATATCATTAACTGGTCCATTGTCTACTGCTAGCATAGAGAATACTAAGCCCGATACAACAACCCATGACATAAAGTGAGGAATGTACGTAATCGTCTGTACTATTTTCTTAAATGCTACATTTCCTATTTCATTAAGCATTAAAGCCAAAATAATTGGTGCTGGGAAACCGACTAGTAACTTCAAAAAGCTAATTACAAATGTATTTCTCATAATGCGCCAAAATTCAGGAGAGTTGAAAAACATATCAAAGTGTTTGAATCCAACCCATTCACTTGCTGAAAAACCTTTGAAAATGTTGTAATCCTGAAATGCCATTAGTACTCCCCACATTGGGCCGTAACTGAAAATTAACAAGAAAAGAATTGCGGGTAAAATCATTAATTGATAGTCCCACTGTTTGATAAACTTTTGCCAGACCGATAACGGCTTTAATGATTTGTTCATGTAATATCACCATCTCGTTTCGAGTATTTGTATACCTTATATGTTAAAGTTTTTAATGCTACCATTCTAGAACAGTAAATAACGATATATGTACTAAATCAACGATAAGGAATTTACACGCCTTTTTAAACGCAATAAAAAGAGGGATTATCTCCATCGAGACAATCCCTCTTCTTCTATTATTCTATCGTATAATCATTATGCTTTGACATATTGTAATCATTAGGCTTTCATCATATCATGATCAACGTAACGCTCGCCATTCAGCTCACTAATAACATTGATAGCAACTTTTGCTCCGTCACCAGCAGTTATAATCGCATGGACACTTACTCCTGTACATGTACCAGCTGCCCATACACTTTCAACGTTTGTTTTACCTTGTGCATTAACATCAAAAATAGTTTTAATGCGAGGCTCTGTACCTGGTTTTGTAGCGATACTTAATTGCTCCGCTAGATCAGTATGGATTCCAGATGCAATAATAAGATGTTTAGCTTCGATACTATCACCACTCGCAGTAGTTAATGCTACTCCACTAGCAGTCTTCTCGATCGAAACGACTGTATCTTCCTTGTATTCTGCACCAAATTTCTGAAATTGCTTAATCCCAGTTTCAACAAGATCTGGACCTGAGATCTCCATAACTCCATAAAAGTTTTCGAACCAAGCGCGTTTTGTCATACCTTTATCACTATCAAGAACAATCGTTTTCTTACCCGCTTTTGCAGTAAATAATGCTGCACTAGCTCCTGCTGGACCAGCTCCGATTATTGCAACTTCATACATATTCAAGCACTCTCCCTCAATTATAATTCAGGCTATGCCTTACTCTATTGTATCGAAGTTTTAAGTTTATTACAAAAATAATCCAATATACCAAGCTTCTTATGACCTTAACGTATCTTATCGTTCATTTCGCATGAAAACTCGTATAAAAAAGCCTCCACTGCTTTACACAGTGGAGGTATCTGAATTGGTTATGCTTCCTAAACCTTATGGTCTCCGCTTGTCTTGCTTTACTTTTTAACCCATGGAGATTTAGATTTTCCTGCCGCTTTAGTCCCAAACTTAGGTCTTCCAGTTGAGCTCGTCTCAGATTTAGGTTTCCATGGCGAGCTTGTCTCTGACTTAGGTTTCCGCGCAGAGTTTGTCCCAAACTTTGGCTTTCCAGTCTTGTTCACCTCGGATTTAGGTTTCCGCGTTGAGCTTACCTCGGGCTTTGGATTTCGTGCAGGGTTTGTCTCTGACTTGTACTTTCGTGCCGCGTTTGACTTGGCTTTGACAGGTTGAACGACCGCTTCTGTATTTAATTGCTGTGGTGTACGCTTCATTGGATAAGCATGATCTTTTACTTCTGGGATAGACTTGCCAATTAACTTCTCAATATCCTTCAGATATGGAATTTCGTCAATATCACAGAATGAAATAGCAGTTCCGCTCTGTCCCGCCCTTCCGGTACGACCAATTCGATGAACGTAGGTTTCTGGAATATTAGGCAGATTGAAGTTGATCACGTGTGAAAGTTCTTCCACATCAATTCCTCTCGCTGCAATATCCGTAGCTACCAACACTCGCGTTGCACCACTTTTAAAATTATTTAATGCATTTTGTCGATCATTTTGCGATTTATTACCATGAATAGCCTGAGCAGAAATTTTCACTTTATTCAGTTCTTTCGTAACCCGATCGGCTCCGCGCTTCGTACGGGTAAACACCAATGCCGAAACAATAGATTCATCTTGTAACAAATCATTCAACTGATGTTGTTTCTTCCCACTTTCCATCAAATAAATAGATTGCTCGATTCTATCCGCTGTAGAAGATACTGGTGTAATTTCTACTTTCACCGGATTAACAAGTATCGATTTAACCATTTTAGAGATTTCCGGTGGCATCGTTGCTGAGAAGAACAATGTTTGTCTTTTGCTCGGCATTTTAGCAATGATGCTTTTCACATCTTTTATAAAACCCATATCGAGCATTCTATCTGCTTCATCAAGCACTAATATTTCGACATATTGTAAATCAACACGTTTTTGCGTAATTAGATCGATAAGTCTCCCTGGTGTGGCAATAATTATATCGGCACCATGATTTAGTGCACGCTCTTGCACTTTTTGTGAAACACCACCAACGATAGCGGTACATAGTACATCTGTATAAAGACTATAAGCTTTAATATTATCAGAAATCTGAATAGCAAGTTCTCTTGTCGGTGTCAAAATCAACGAGCGAATACGACGTCCGGTATTGCTATTGCTTTTCCGATTGCTTAGCAATTGGATAATTGGCACTGCAAATGCTGCCGTCTTCCCTGTTCCAGTCTGAGCACAGCCAAGCAAATCTCTACCTGCTAACACAGCTGGGATCGCCTGCTCTTGTATAGGTGTCGGGGTAGTATAGTTCTCTTTACTTAACCCTTTTAAAATCTCGGGTGCAATATTCAAATCATTAAATGTCATGTTATCTCCTTAGTCTACCATCCATATATGAATCAGGTAACAAATAAGAATAACACAATAGTAGGAAAAATGTGAAGTGTAAATATAGGAAGTTGTAAAAAATAGCTGATTTTGGTGGAAGAAACGATATTATAGATGACCATATTTCTGTCACTAAACTCTAATTATACGGATTCAATTTGAATGACTTGATTATCATTCGATCACATCAATAAGCATAATCGAACAAGTAATAAGGAAATATTACATGAATAGATACAAAAAAACCACTAGGTTATCCCTAATGGTTGAAGTTCGTGGTTGGTGCGCGTGGAGGGACTTGAACCCCCACGGTCGCCCGCTAGATCCTAAGTCTAGTGCGTCTGCCAATTCCGCCACACGCGCACATTGTAAGTCCTATGATTTGATTATGTATAACAAGAGTTATATGGTGCGCGTGGAGGGACTTGAACCCCCACGGTCGCCCGCTAGATCCTAAGTCTAGTGCGTCTGCCAATTCCGCCACACGCGCACATCAAATCGACTACCCTTAATACTTTACAGCATAATTTATTAAATGTCAACATTGCTAAGAAATTTTTTTGAATGATTTTCTTATATATTTTTAGACTAATATGTACAGTAACTATTACGTTATTCCTGCTCTTGAGTGTAGGTGTTCTACATAGTAAAGTCATATGTACAACATTGTTGTGGACTAGTGTGATATTATCCTTCTATTGACTCGTTTAGACCATTTTTATTGTCCAATGCTGCTTTTTCATCCTTTTAGATCGTTTAGACATCATTTTTATGGTCCAGTGCTGTTTTTTCTTCGTATTAGCTCATTTAGACACCATTTTTATGGTCCAATGCTGTTTTTTCTTCGTATTAGCTCATTTAGACACCATTTTTATGGTCCAGTGCTACTTTTTCTTCCTTTTGGCTCGTTTAGACATCATTTTTATGGTCCAATGCTGCTTTTTCATCCTTTTGGATCGTTTAGACATCATTTTTATGGTTTATTTTGAAATTTTACCTTAGTTAGTTACTTTACACTATGCTTTACTCTCTTCTGGCAAACATCAATCATTATCCCCATTTATATGATCTCTTAGCAATTTATCTATTGATCCAATTAGTTATTCAACTTCACAACAATACGAAAATCATACATCACACAACATATAATAATGATAGACACAAAAAAACCACCAGATAAGATCTGGTGGTGAATTTCGTGGTTGGTGCGCGTGGAGGGACTTGAACCCCCACGGTCGCCCGCTAGATCCTAAGTCTAGTGCGTCTGCCAATTCCGCCACACGCGCACAAATAATAAACTGGTGAGCCATGAAGGACTCGAACCTTCGACACCCTGATTAAAAGTCAGGTGCTCTACCAACTGAGCTAATGGCTCTCATTAAGAGAGTAATACTGGCTGGGGATACAGGATTCGAACCTGTGATGACGGAGTCAAAGTCCGTTGCCTTACCACTTGGCTAATCCCCATTATTATGGTGGAGGATGACGGGATCGAACCGCCGACCCTCTGCTTGTAAGGCAGATGCTCTCCCAGCTGAGCTAATCCTCCATAATGGTGACCCGTAGGGGACTCGAACCCCTGTTACCTCCGTGAAAGGGAGGTGTCTTAACCACTTGACCAACGGGCCTTGCAATAACTTGTCCTACTTGAGTGTACATCTGGTTGTGGAGCTCTCAACCGGAATCGAACCGGTGACCTCATCCTTACCATGGATGCACTCTACCTACTGAGCTATGAGAGCATGGCTCCCCGAACAGGACTCGAACCTGTGACAACTCGATTAACAGTCGAGTGCTCTACCAACTGAGCTATCAGGGAACGTTAACCAATAATCCTAGATCAATTAAGATCAAAGGCATAGCATCAAGGCTTGCACCTTGAAAACTGGATATGAAAGGCAAAACTCCAAAGTGATGCTTGTATCAATGTACTTTTCTTGCTTACGCTTGAAAAGATGGTTAGGATAAGCCCTCGACCGATTAGTATTCGTCAGCTACATGTATTGCTACACTTACACCCCGAACCTATCAACCTCGTCGTCTTCAAGGGGTCTTACTAATTGGGAAATCTCATCTTGAAGGGGGCTTCACGCTTAGATGCTTTCAGCGTTTATCCCGTCCGTACTTAGCTACCCAGCTATGCTTCTGGCGAAACAACTGGTACACCAGCGGTACGTCCATCCCGGTCCTCTCGTACTAAGGACAGCTCTTCTCAAATTTCCTGCGCCCGCGACAGATAGGGACCGAACTGTCTCACGACGTTCTGAACCCAGCTCGCGTACCGCTTTAATGGGCGAACAGCCCAACCCTTGGGACCTACTTCAGCCCCAGGATGCGATGAGCCGACATCGAGGTGCCAAACCTCCCCGTCGATGTGGACTCTTGGGGGAGATAAGCCTGTTATCCCCAGGGTAGCTTTTATCCGTTGAGCGATGGCCCTTCCATGCGGTACCACCGGATCACTAAGCCCGACTTTCGTCCCTGCTCGACTTGTAGGTCTCGCAGTCAAGCTCCCTTTTGCCTTTGCACTCTTCGAATGATTTCCAACCATTCTGAGGGAACCTTTGGGCGCCTCCGTTACTCTTTAGGAGGCGACCGCCCCAGTCAAACTGCCCACCTGACACGGTCCCTCTACCCGATTCAGGGTAGCAGGTTAGAACTCCGATACGATCAGGGTGGTATCCCAACGTCGCCTCCTCACAAGCTGGCGCTCATGACTCAAAGGCTCCCACCTATCCTGTACAGATCGTACCAAAGTTCAATATCAAGTTGCAGTAAAGCTCCATGGGGTCTTTCCGTCTTGTCGCGGGTAACCTGCATCTTCACAGGTATTAAAATTTCACCGGATCTCTCGTTGAGACAGCGCCCAATTCGTTACGCCATTCGTGCGGGTCAGAATTTACCTGACAAGGAATTTCGCTACCTTAGGACCGTTATAGTTACGGCCGCCGTTTACTGGGGCTTCGGTTCATAGCTTCGGGTTACCCCTAACCACTCCCCTTAACCTTCCAGCACCGGGCAGGCGTCAGCCCGTATACTTCGTCTTACGACTTCGCACAGACCTGTGTTTTTGCTAAACAGTCGATTGGGCCTTTTCACTGCGGCCCCCTCGGGCTATTAACCCTACCGGGGCACCCCTTCTCCCTAAGTTACGGGGTCATTTTGCCGAGTTCCTTAACGAGAGTTCTTCCGCGCGCCTTAGCATGCTCTGCTCGCCTACCTGTGTCGGTTTGCGGTACGGGCACCTATACCTAACTAGAGGCTTTTCTTGACAGCCGGAGCTCATGACCTTCGCTACTATAATTTTCGCTCCCCATCGCAGCCCAGCCTTATAGCCGACGGATTTTCCTATCGACAAGCCTCACTACTTAGACGGACTATTCCATCAGTCCGCGTCACTACCCTTCTGTGTCACCCCATTGCTCAAACGGTTTTCGGTGGTACAGGAATTTCAACCTGTTGTCCTTCCACTACGCCTTTCGGCCTCGCGTTAGGTCCCGACTTACCCTGAGAGGACGAGCCTTCCTCAGGAACCCTTAGGCTTACGGCGGACAAGATTCTCACTTGTCTTTTCGTTACTCATACCGGCATTCTCACTTGAATACTGTCCACCAGTCCTTACGGTCTGACTTCAACCTATATTCAACGCTCCCCTACCCAAGTACCATTAAGGTACATGCCATAGCTTCGGTGGTGTGTTTAGCCCCGTTACATTTTCGGCGCAGAGTCACTCGACCAGTGAGCTATTACGCACTCTTTAAATGGTGGCTGCTTCTAAGCCAACATCCTGGTTGTCTGTGCAACTCCACATCCTTTCCCACTTAACACACACTTGGGGACCTTAGCTGATGATCTGGGCTGTTTCCCTCTTGACAATGGATCTTAGCACTCACTGTCTGACTCCCGGATAACATGTCTGTGGCATTCGGAGTTTGACTAGACTTGGTAACCCTTGGCGGGCCCCGCACCCAATCAGTGCTCTACCTCCACGACACTCTAATCCGAGGCTAGCCCTAAAGCTATTTCGGGGAGAACCAGCTATCTCCGAGTTCGATTGGAATTTCTCCGCTACCCCCACCTCATCCCCGCACTTTTCAACGTGCGTGGGTTCGGGCCTCCAGTGCGTGTTACCGCACCTTCACCCTGGACAGGGGTAGATCACACGGTTTCGGGTCTACGACTACGTACTTATTCGCCCTATTCAGACTCGCTTTCGCTGCGGCTCCGTCTTTCCAACTTAACCTTGCACGTAATCGTAACTCGCCGGTTCATTCTACAAAAGGCACGCCATCACCCATAAATAGGGCTCTGACTTTTTGTAAGCGCACGGTTTCAGGTTCTTTTTCACTCCGCTTCCGCGGTGCTTTTCACCTTTCCCTCACGGTACTGCTTCACTATCGGTCACTAGGGAGTATTTAGCCTTGGCAGATGGTCCTGCCGGATTCCGACGGGGTTTCACGTGTCCCGCCGTACTCAGGATACAGTTCGGAGAGTGTCGACTTTTGGCTACAGGGCTTTTACCTCTTCTAGCGGGCCTTTCCAGACCTCTTCGCCTAACCTACACCTTTGTAACTCCATGTGAACTGTCCTACAACCCCAAAGAGCAAGCTCTTTGGTTTGGGCTAATCCGCGTTCGCTCGCCGCTACTGACGGAATCACTTTTGTTTTCTCTTCCTCAGGGTACTTAGATGTTTCAGTTCCCCTGGTATGCCTCTATCTAACCTATGTATTCAGTTAGAAGTAACAGTCCATTACGACTGCTGGGTTTCCCCATTCGGAAATCCCCGGATCAAAGCTTGCTTACAGCTCCCCGAGGCAGTATCGTTGTTCGCCACGTCCTTCTTCGGCTCCTAGTGCCTAGGCATCCTCCGTGCGCTCTTACTAGCTTAACCTAGTTGCGCTCATATTGTTTTTCATCTCCTCAAGTGTTCTTGTGGAACAAGGTCGTCGATGAAAAAAATATTCGCTATTGAGTAAAACATTTGAATGTAAATTCGCGTGTTTCACTTTCATTCGCTTTGGATGTTTCATTACTTTCTTATCCAGTTTTCAAGGAACAAACATTCTTCTTTATGATGATCATACTTCCGAAGAAATATGTCTCATTTCATAGAGAAAAATCGTCTTTGTTGCGCTGACGAGTTTTGATTATATCAACATTCGACAAATTATGCAACAGGTATTTTGTGAATACCGCTTGGCGACGTCCTACT